>ONLH01000001.1 GCA_900318645.1 uncultured Prevotellaceae bacterium | reverse complement strand
CTCGGTGGGGATGATCTCTACGAAGTAGCCGTGGATACCGTCCTCGGTGTAGCCGTGGAAGGTGGGAGCACCAGTCTTCTCGGTGGGATCAACGGGAGTTGTGCCAGCCTCATAGGTGAAGGTGCACTTGCTCAGAGCGTTAAATGTGCCCTCGCTCCATTCACCATAGTAATCATAGCCAACATAAGCGGTATTCTCTTCCATCTCTTCACCGAGGAAGTAGGTGCTACCCCAGTTACCAGAACCGTCCCAGTAGCACTCGACGAGCAGGTTGCCACCATGGTACTCAAAGGGCTCATTCAGGGTGAAAGTCAGGTAAAGGCCACCATACTCGGGCTCTACAGAGGCAACTACAGTAGCGCCGCCAATCATGGGATCCTCATCGGCAAAGGCAGTCTGCTCAACCTCCTTGAGAGCGAGCAGAATCTCACCACCCTGGAAAGCGATGTTGTAACCTGCATAGTCTTCACCCCAAGTAGCAGCGGTGTAGAACTTCAGCTCAGTGATCTTGCCACCAGCCATCTCGGTCAACATTCCAGCGGGATAGATCTGCTGGGCCATGCCTTCACTATCAAACCAGTAGCCATAAACGGGAATGCCACCCCAAGCATCCTCACCGATCACACCGTTCTCACAAACGGTCAACTCGTTGGCCTGAGCGGCAAATGCCATAGCGGCCACAGCGATTAAAGTAAAGAATTTCTTCATAATAAAATGTTGTTTTTTAAAAAGTTTATAATGTGAATAATAACACTCAAGTTCAGTCACTGTTTTATAACATGCAAAATTACTCAAAAAAAAGGTGTATAGAACTTATTGGAGAATGTTTAAGATATTTTAACAGTCTCCAGCGGGCTCATAACCATTCAGTCATTTTCCTCACGCTAAGCCGCTAAGTCTTTAATCTAACGTAAAAATCTTGGCGGCTTTGTCTGTACAATATTGACTGGCGTTCTCGCAGAAAAGACCTACAGTCTGTGTAGTGCCGCAGCGGTCTTTGCGGCTAAGCGGGCATTGTTGAGTACCAGCTGGATATTGCTGGCAAGGCTGTCTCCGCCCGTGAGATCCTTGACTTTGGCAAGCAGGAAGGGAGTTGTTTCCTTACCTCTGATACCCAGGCGATTGGCCTCGGAAATAGCTTCGTCAATGGCTTTGTTGATGACATCAGCGGGCATGGAATATTCCTCGGGGATGGGGTTAGTGACGAGCATACCACCTTGAAGACCCATATCGAGTTTGGCGTGGAAGGCGGCAGCGAGATCCTCGGGGGTGTCAATGCGGTAGTCCACCTTGAAGCCGCTATGGCGGGTGTAGAAGGCGGGCAACTCCTCAGTACCGTAGCCGATGACGGGCACGCCCTTGGTTTCGAGGTACTCGAGCGTGAGACCTAGGTCGAGAATGGACTTGGCTCCGGCACAGATGACCATCACGGGAGTCATGGCCAGTTCCTCGAGATCGGCACTGATGTCCATGGTGGTTTCGGCCCCGCGGTGCACGCCACCGATGCCGCCAGTGGCGAATACCTTGATGCCAGCCATTGCAGCGATAATCATTGTCGTGGTTACGGTGGTAGCACCGTCCTCACCACGGGCGATAAGCACGGGCAAGTCGCGGCGTGAAGCCTTAGTCACGGCTTGGCCTTTGTGACCTAGGTATTCGATTTCCTCGGGAGTGCAGCCTGCTTTGAGCTTGCCGCCGATGATAGCAATAGTAGCGGGCACGGCGCCGTTGTCGCGAATGGTCTGCTCGACCTTCAATGCGGTTTCCACATTCTGCGGGTATGGCATACCGTGAGAGATGATGGTGGATTCAAGGGCGACTACGGGACGGCCCTCGTCAAGTGCCTGCTGCACTTCGGGTGAAATGGATAAGTATTTGTTCATGTCTTTGTTTTATGTTGTTCTAGAGTATCTAGAAGTCCTAGACGATCTAGATGGTTTGTATCAATTCAAGTAGTTCTTGATTTCGGGATTGACGGTTTGAAGGGAGAGTAGGGTAGCGTGAGCGGCTTTCAAGCCTGTTTGGGCACACTCGGGAAAAGGTGTTTGGCACATCTGGGCATGGGCAACACCGGCGATGAAGGCGTCGCCTGCCCCTGTAGTGTTGATGACGCGGGTAGGGATCGCCTTGTAGCGCTCGTGGCACACGCCGTCACTACAGTACACACCATCGCTGCCCAACGTGATATAGACTTGATTGACACCCATGGCTGTTAACCAGTCGGCGGCTCCCTTGGCCGTGTCGCAATGGGTGACGGCCTGAGTTTCCTGCAGGTTGAGTTTCAGGGCGTACAGGCGTTTCGTTTGACTTTGCTGCAAAGCTTTAATGATGCGGGGCGCCTTGGCCGTACTCACGGTATCGACCAAGAGCGGCGCCGTGCAATGGTCAATGAGGTACAAGATGGCTTCGGTCGATATATTGGTGTCGGCAATGACAAGCTTCGAACGATTGATGTCGCTGATGCGTGCCTCTAGGAATTCGGGTGTGATACACGAGATGATTTCGGTGTCGGCCACTGCGGCACGCATTTCTCCACTCTGGTCGTTGACGCACAGATACAGTCCGTTACGCATTCCCTCACAGCGCTCACTCAGCGTGAGATCGAGCCCGATGGCTTGGCATTCCCGCCAGCACATCTCACCGAAGATCTCACCACCGAATGCGCTAACAAACTTCACTTCATGGCCCATCAACCGCAAGTTGTGGGCGATATTTCGGGCCACACCGCCGCACCCCAGGGTTACTTGTCCGGGTACTGAGTCGGCGGGAACAAACGGTGCTGTCAATGCCGCCGATATATCCATATTCACGCCTCCGATGACTGTCAGATATTTGTCCATGTCTTTTCGGTATTATTCTCCAAGCAAGAAGATAAGCGGTTGATCCAGGCGCTTGGCCCAGCAGGTCTCGTTGTGGCCGTGGCTGTTATACACCTTGCTCACGAAGTGCTCCGCATCCAAGCCTTTGGCAAGGATGGCGCTGTCGAGTTTTTCCTGATATGGGCCATAGTCGGCGTCAAAATCTTCGGTGCCGTGGTCCATGTAGATGATGCTACCGTTGGCCTCGGGCAGATGTTGGTCCACGTAATTGCGAAAACCTGTTGCCCATGTTTCGCCGTCAAAACCGTCAGGCAAGTGAGCCATCGACAAGTGGGACGAGAGGCAACCCGCGCCACCGAACACCTGGGGGTATTCACACAAGGCATAGAGCGAAATCAACCCGCCCATGCTGGAACCCATCATGAAGGTGTGCTCGCGGCTGGTTAAGGGCTGGTAGCGATTGTCAATAAAGGGTTTCAGCTCTTTAACAATGAATTGCAGGTAGGCATCGGCAGTGAGTTTCTCGATTTTGGCTTTCGCGCGGTCGGCTTCAGCAACGTATTGAGTCGTTTTGGCGGGGAAATACTCGGTGAGACAGTCATCGGTATTGTAGATGCCTACCACGATGCAAGGTCTGATTTTGCCGGCCTTAATCAGACTGTCCATGACCTCATCGACACACCACTCCTGGTGGTTCCACGTCGTGGTGGCGTCAAACAGCATCTGCCCGTCGTGCATGTAGAGTACATCACATGAATCTCCCTTTTGGTATCCTTCGGGTGTCCACACCACGACATCCCTTGCTGGGACAAACTGCGACTCAAACTGCGGGAACCGTTCCAGCGAACCTCGACTTGCCGTGGGTATTGTGTTAGCCGGCGGGCGCATAAACCACGCCGCTACTGCGACTATCAAAACCAGGGCCGCCAATAAGATCCACGGCCAAATCTTTCTCTTCTTCTTGTCTGACATAATGAATCATGTTTATCTTCGGCAAAGATAAAACATTTTTCTTAGAAAATCTCTATCTCTAATCATTAGAGAATTGTTGCTCAACCATTCTGTGAAATGGTTAGCGCTTGGTTACCTGATGGGTGGTGCGGAATGGCGTGCCGTCGTTAGCTACGCCCTCGACGGTGACGATATAGGTGGTGTTGTGGGCATCGCTGGCATAGAAGTCAAACTTGGATGTGCCGTCGTTGTTGACTGATACACAGGGATTCCAGTACAGCACCTTGCGCAGGTCGGAGCCGGGTTCACGGCCGTCATCACCCTGGTCATAGCGTGGTGAATAGAATTCGGCAGGAGTCTGTGCTCCCATGGGTTGGGTGATTTTCAGGTAGATGCTTGGTTCCTTGCGGTCTCCGGCCGTGTAGCCCTCACGGTGGCCGATAAAGAGACTGCCACCGCCATGGGCACCCCTTGCGAAGTAAATGTACTCTACATCCTTGAACGATATCAAGCTCTGTGCAATCGATAAGTCTGAGATCTCTGCAGTGCCCTGGTTTCCCAAAAAGATATAGCTTTGCGGTTTAGGTTCAATGGGAGAGATGTACTCCGACAATAGGCTGATGGCTTTTTGGTCGGTCTCGAAGTTCGCTGCTATCGGCTCCCCGTCAATATAAATGTTCACGTGGTCTTTTGGCCTGCAGCCAGGGGTATAGAGTGAGCCGCCCATCACAGTAAGGTTTGGTATTTCTCTTGCTACCGCATCCAGGGTCGTAATACCCTTTTCTTTGATTTTTTTAGGGGTCAGGTTATAGGGGTTGCGTTCGTTGTTATGGCGTCGCGGCCTGTAGGCCCTCACGGTCAGTTCGTTAAGAATGATGTGTCTCCAGTCTCCACTGCGTTCCAGTCTCCACCCCTGATCGTCATTGAACGTCGCTGCCTCGTGAGCAGATTTCTCAAGGGTCATATAGTAGGTTTGTGGAAACAGTTCGTCATCCAGTTCCAGATTCATCTGTTTCTTCCCTTTGACGTTTTCGGCCATAACGATGCAATCCACGCTGTCGGGCAGTAGTGGCATGTTGATGACAAACTCGCCTAGTGAGTCGGTAAAAGTCATTGAACTGTATTCCACACGCGGAGCAATCAGGCTCACCTTTGCGCCGACAACCGGCTTCTTGCGCCAATCGCTCAAGACGCGTCCTGACACCACCTGTGACACCTCGATGGGGTACTGCGCTTCGGCAAGGCGGCCTCGCAGCACGCGGGGGATGTCATAACGTCTCCAGCCTTGAGTGAGCATGAGCAGATCCAGATGGTGCAAACGCTGTTCCCTGTCAATGGTGTCGCCTTGCTCAAAATAGTAGTTCGGTTGGTTGATGCGACCTCTCAGTTCACTCTGCAGCAGCAGGTTGGCAAAGATGTTCCCTTCGGATGGTTCACAGGCTTGTCCGTCGATGACCGACACAGCATAATTGCCTGTATTGCGTGCCAAACTGCTCAAGTCCACACTGACTTTCACGGGCGCACGGTCGGTGTAGGTCTCGCGATCGGTAGTCACTGTGGGCGCCGATGGTGATGAACTGCCCGCAAAGAAGAGCCTCTCGCTCAGGCAGTGCATCTCCTTGTCAAACAGCATGGCCTGTACCACACCTGCCAGTAAATCGGATTCCCGAACGGTCACCGAGTCGTAGCCGCAGGTCAACATCTGTCCACGTTGTTGCAGCACAATCAGCCCATTGCTTGACTTGGCGCCGACGGCTGAAAGGGTGATAAGACCCTCATCGTGGCGGCGCACTTGCAACACGGTGGCGTCTTGCCGCACTTGTGGCAGTGGGAAGGAAACCTCTTCGTCAAGGGTGTTTTTCCATTGTGCCGTGTAGGCCTTGTCGCTGTGTGGTGTGAACCTGATGATACCCATCCCATCGTGCTCAACCTGCAGTTGTGCAATCACGTTGCCCATTTCATCGACCACTTCTCCAACCTGTGATAAGGTTGTGGCACTGGTGTTGAATACCTTGAAAGTCATCACATTTTCCACGTCTGGAACCAGATAGCCACCCTCGGGATAAAAGGTGACGTCGAGCGCTTCTTGCGGTGGCAAGGTGATGTACTTGGCATAGCTGTCAAACTTTACCAGGATAGCTGACTGTCTTGCCTCTTCTCCATTGAGGGTAATGTGTTCTTCTTTGGTACGGTTATTGTATTGTTTTTCAGACCATAAGTCACTTGCTATACCGTAGCTGAACTGATTGAAGGGGCACAGGCTACTGTCAGCCTTGTTTTCATAACGAAGCGTCACGTCCACTTCATCCTTATATCTCACACACTTGCTGACGATGCGTCGGCGCACCGATGGCAACGCCGCGATCTCGATGGGCTGGCTATAGAAATAGTCCACTCCTGCATTCTGCATGAACATGGTATAGGCTGTCAGTTGGTAGCGTCCCTCGGGTATGCTGAGGTCGATGGGCAGGTATCCCTTGAACACTCCACTTGCATCGGGGTGAATCTTGACACGCTCATGCACAAAGTCGTTGGGTGACACAAGCTCTACATATATAAATTGGCTGGCATTAACCGGCTGGTGGGATGCTGCATCCACAACCCAGGCGCGTAGCCAGATAGTGTCACCTGCCAGATAGTCGCCGTGGTCGGTCATCACGTGGATTTTCTCTTGGGGAAACTCCTCGCGCTGCAAGTTAATCCTTGCTGAAATCGCGTCGATATTCTGGGCTAACAGAGATGTTGCTGCTGTTAGGATAAAAACAAGTGAGATAATGATATGCCTCATAAATTAGGTGTCGTTTAGGATTAATGGCAAGGTGCTCATTCTTAATTCTTAAATATGACTATTATATTGTAATATAGTTTAACCGATATTGCTCCGATATCGGTATTTATCAGCATATTGCCGTATGGCCCAAGATGCATGAAGTTAAAAACAGTCCATTTTTTATGAAGATATGAGGCGAGTTATTGCAGAGTTTTTGTAACTTTGCAGGTTGGAAAGATATGACCCGATAAAAAACTATGATATGATGACCGATAACGATAGAGTGCTTGATGCTGATGTGAAGCCATTGTACATCGTGACTGGCTCAACCGACAGCATGGGTAGCGTAATCACCCGCAAACTCGCCGAGCAGGGAAAGGCTGTGTTGCTCGCCAGCCGTGATATTGCCAAAGCTGAGAATTATGCCACGCAGCTGCGCAAGGTGACACGCAACAAGGATATCACATGCCTGCAACTGGACCTCAACTCTTTTGAGTTGGTGAATGACTTTGTAAAGCGCCTGCGTGCATTGAATCGGCCCGTGGCTGCGCTCGTCAACAATGCAGGCCTGCTGCCTCGCCGTAGCGAGATTTCTGATGACGGCTTTGAGCATGCTGTACAGGTGAACTACCTGAGCACAGTATTGCTGTCAATGCAAGTCTATCCGCTCATCGAGGAAGGTGGCCACATCATTCTCTCCACGAGTGTTTCACGCCGCTTTGTGACACTGCCGTATGAGTTTCCTGCCGTGTCCCACTTCACCCCTTGGGGAGCCTATGCACAGAGTAAGTTGGCACTCACGCTATTCTCCATCTACATGTCAAGTGTGATGAAGACGCGCCGCGTGGCCGTAAATTGTGTTAATCCTGGCTTGTTAAAGAGTGGAGCCATCGCTATGTCGCGCTGGATGGACCGCGTGCCCGATTACCTGAGCCGCAACATTCCTAGTCCCGAGGCTGGTGTGGTACCCACATTCCGCGCCCTGGAGAGTAAAGATACGGGATACTTGTTCTCTGGTGCCGACAAGCAGGTGAAGACTTCGACAATGCTCAAGAACCGCGAGATGTTCATCCGCTTGTGCAACGACACTATGCGCATCTTGAAAGAACATCTTGACAAAAAATAATATAATGGGTGGATGGCCTTTGGCCAATTCCACTTTTTTAATGTCACATGCATGAGAATGTTGAGTGAAATCGACCGACTGCCTTCGGGCAGCACAGTCGCCACGATAGGTATGTTTGACGGTGTCCATTTGGGGCACGTCACGCTGGTTGATTTCCTTAAACAGCAGGCTACTGCGTTAGGAAAGCAGTCATTGGTCATCACTTTCCTGCGCCACCCTCGTCAGGTTCTGCATCCTGATGATACCCTGAAACTTATTATGCCGCTTGAGGACCGTTTGGCACAGATTGAGGCTCTGAGTCCCGATTTGTTGTTGCCGTTGGACTTCAATGCCGACTTTTCCCGGCAGGATTCGGCACAGTTTATCAAACTGTTGCATGACCGCTATGGGGTAGACGTGCTGGTGGCAGGCTATAATCACCGTTTCGGGCACAACAGGGGAGAGACCTTTGAGGACTACTGCCGCCACGGCGAGAGCTTAGGCGTTAAGGTGGTCAAGGCCCCCGAGTATTTAGGTCAATATGCCCCCGTGAGTTCCACTATTATCCGTGGATTGATTGCTGCCGGCAGGGTCGTGGATGCGATGCACTGCATGGGGCGTCCTTTCACGCTCAAGGGCAAGGTGGTGCATGGTTTCCATAACGGCCGGGGACTGGGTTTCCCCACAGCCAATGTGGGAGAGATAGACACTAATTTACTGTTGCCACACAATGGCGCCTATGCCGTGCTGGCACATGTCGCCGGCCAACGCTTGCAGGGCATGACCAACATCGGGCGTCGCCCCACGTTGAACAATGGCACCCAGTTGAGCATTGAGGTGAACTTGTTTGACTTTGATGACGACATCTACGGGGAAGACATTACATTGGAATTTATCAGTTTCCTGCGTTTGGAATTCAAGATGTGCGGGCTTGACGAACTCAAATGCCAGCTCACTAAGGACCGAGAGAATGCCAAACGTCTGCTTAATGAATATTTAACGACTAAACAATAAAGATATGGAGATTATCAACTTGTGTGAACACAACTCGCTCGTTGGACAATTCATGAGCGAAATCCGTAACAAGGAGTTGCAGCAAGAACGCCTGCGCTTCCGCACCAATATCCAGCGCTTGGGACAGATTATGGCCTATGAGATTTCTAAGAAACTGCAGTATAAGGTCGAAGGCGTGGCCACGCCCTTAGGCGTTAAACAGTGCAACGTGCTGGCCGACCGTGTGGTGTTGGCCACGATACTGCGTGCAGGACTGCCGTTCCATGAGGGCTTCTTGAGCTACTTTGACGGTGCCGATAACGCTTTTGTGTCGGCTTACAGGAAGTATTTCCCCAAGACCGATGACTTTGTCGTTCACATCGAGTACATCGCCAGTCCGCGCCTTGATGACAAGACATTGGTCATCGTGGATCCGATGCTTGCAACCGGTTCGTCAATGGAACTTGCCTATCAGGCTCTGGTGACCAAGGGTCATCCTGCTCACGTCCATGTGGCCAGTGTGGTGGCAACACCTCAGGCCATTGAGATTGTTCGCCAGCATCTGCCCGAGGACAAGACCACTTTGTGGACTTGTGACATCGACGATGAGCTCAACGAGCACAGTTACATCGTCCCTGGACTGGGCGACTGCGGTGACCTGCTCTACGGTGAGAAGGAGTAATGAAGAAATTGGATATTCTAGAACATCTAGATCATCTAGACTATCTAGAACATCTAGAATTATCATATAATCAATAGAAACAGATATGGTACGTAAATATGATTATCTCGTTATCGGCTCAGGCGTAGCCGGTATGAGTTTTGCCCTCAAGGTGGCAAAGACAGGTACGGTAGCCCTCGTGTGCAAATCCAAGATGGAAGAGGCGAACACCGACCTTGCTCAGGGTGGTGTCGCCACAGTGACCAACCTGGAGGTGGATAACTTTGAGAAGCACATCCATGACACAATGGTGGCCGGTGACTGGCTCAGCGACCCAGAGGCTGTAAAGAAAGTCGTGACCGAGGCTCCTGCCCAGATTCAGGAATTGCTGGGTTGGGGCGTAGACTTCGATAAGAATGAGAAGGGTGAATTTGACCTGCACCGTGAGGGTGGACACAGTGAATTCCGCATCCTTCACCATGCCGACAACACAGGTCATGAGATTCAGGTGTCGCTCATCGAGACCGTCAGGAACAACCCGAATATCGATATCTATGAGGACCATTTCGCCGTGGAAATCCTCACGCAGCACCACTTGGGAAAGATTGTGACCCGCCGTACGTCTGGCATTGAATGCTATGGCGCCTATGTCCTCAATCAGGAGACAGGCGAAGTGGATACCTTCCTCTCTCGCGTGACCCTCATGGCAACGGGTGGCATAGGCTCGGTTTACCGCACAACAACCAACCCGCTGGTGGCAACAGGTGATGGTATCGCCATGGTTTATCGTGCCAAGGGAACTGTGCAGGACATGGAATTTGTGCAATTCCATCCCACCGCTTTGTACCATCCCGGTGACCGTCCTGCCTTCCTCATCACCGAGGCCATGCGTGGCTACGGCGGCGTGTTGCGTAATTTGGGCGGCGAGGAGTTCATGCAGAAGTATGATCCGCGCTTGTCGTTAGCTCCGCGTGACGTGGTGGCACGTGCCATTGATAACGAGATGAAGCAGCGTGGTGAAGATCACGTCTTCCTCGATGTGACCCATAAGGATCCGGAGGAGACCAAGCACCACTTCCCCAACATCTACAAGCATTGCTTGGACTTGGGCATAGACATCACCAAGGAATACATCCCCGTAGTGCCTGCGGCACACTACCTATGTGGAGGCATCAAGGTCGATTTGAATGCTTGCTCCAGCATCAAGCGCCTGTATGCTGTGGGTGAGTGTTCATGCACGGGTTTGCACGGCGGTAACCGCTTGGCCAGCAATTCGCTGATTGAAGCTGTCGTGTATGCCGATGCAGCAGCCAAACATGCCATTGAACACCGCAACGAGTACAGTTGGCGCGAGGACATCCCCGACTGGGATGACGCTGGTACGACACACCCCGAGGAGATGGTGCTCATCAGCCAGAGTGAGAAGGAGGTGGGCGAAATCATGGCAACCTATGTGGGCATTGTGCGTAGCAACTTGCGCCTTGACCGTGCTTGGAACCGCTTGGATATCCTCTATGAGGAGACTGAGAAACTGTTCAAAACCAGTAATGTGTCGCGCCGCATCTGCGAGCTGCGTAATATAATTAATGTGGCTTATCTCATCACACGCCAGGCCAAGGACCGCAAGGAATCCCGCGGCCTGCACTACACCATCGACTATCCCCCTCAACCCAAGAGTGAGGATGACCTGAAACTGTAATCATCAGTGATATAGACGAGCAGCCACCCACGATGTTGTGTAGGTGGCTGCTCGTTGTTTTGTCGATGTATTGCAAGCTCAGTCTTGATTACTTGATTTCCTCGTATTCGGCGTCGGTGACTTGCTCTTCAATGATTGTTTCATTGGTCGAGACGGTCTCTTCGATCATGGTGCCGCTGACTTCCTCGAAGTCGGCATATTCGCCTTCGCCGCTGGTGAAGATTTTGCGCTCTCCCGTCTCGGTATATTCTTCCTCTTCATATTGCTCCCGACGGGGACGCTCATGCTCCTGTCGGCCTCGGAAAGATTCGTTGACACGCCGACGCAGGTTCTGCATGTATAACCATCCTCTCAACAGCGGTATTCCCACCATAAAGAACAGGATGAGTAATATGAATAGAAGAAAGGTTCCCATTTATTTCTCTTTTTTAATGACTGACAACAGCACATAGAGCATAATCGCGGGTGCCAAACCAGGCAGTCCCATGACAATGACAAGTGCCACTGTGGCGATAACCTGCAAATATTGTGCCCAATTCTGCTTGAGCGATGAGAGGTTGTGCATCTTCAACGAGAACATGCGCAGGTTGCACACCATCAACAGTGACATCGCTACAATCGCCAGAATGGTCATCCACAGGGGAGTAGGATATGTGGCATACCATGCCGTGAAGCCGATCCAGAAGATGGCATTGGCAGGAATGGGCACACCCGTAAAAGTTGTCGCCTGGTTGGTATCGACATTAAAGCGTGCCAGGCGCAATGCACCGAATACGGGCAGCAACAGTGCCACCAGTGCCCAATGGCCTGCACCATGGTCCAGCATCATGTTGTACAGAATCATGGCAGGTGCGAGCCCGAAGCTCACCAGGTCGGCAAGCGAGTCCAGTTCCTTGCCGATGCCGCTCACGGCATTCAGCAGGCGCGCCACCAGTCCGTCAAAGAAGTCGGCAACAGCCGATAGAGCGATGCAGATAAAGGCCAGTTCATAACCCTTGAGACCGCCGCACACAGTGTCAAAGCAACTGAAAGCTGCAATGCATGCCATGCTGCCGAACAGCAGGTTCAGCGACGTGATGGCATTGGGGATATTGTTGCGGATTGCATTCATGATTTCTTCTTGTTATTGAGACGGGCCACCAGTGTTTCTCCACCCCACGTGCGGTCACCCAGTTTGACCTTGATTTCGGTGTCCAGCGGCAGGAAGATGTCCACTCTGGAACCGAACTTGATGAATCCGATGAAGTCGTGGATGTCCACTGTCTCACCTTGCTCCACATAAGTCACAATGCGTCGTGCCACAGCGCCAGCAATCTGGCGGACGAGGATTTCCTCGCCTGTGTCAGTGCGGATAACAATCGACGAGCGCTCGTTGTCACTGCTCGACTTGGGCAGGTTGGCAGCGAGGAAACGTCCCGAGTGATGCTTGTAGTAAATGACTTCGCCCTTGACGGGAACCCAGTTGGCATGCACGTTAAACACTGTCATGAATACCGACAGCTGGATGCAGTTGCGGTGCAGGAATTCATCCTCATAGACCTCTTCAAGTGCTACCACGGTGCCGTCAACACTTGACACGACAGCCGTGCCATCGCTGTTATCACCCTTAAAGTGGCGGCGTGGCAATCTGAAGAAATTCAGTACCAGCAGGAACAGGATGGCCATCAGTCCAATCAGCACCCAGGCCACTGGCTTATAGTCAAAGAAGCGATAGGCCAGCACGCCGCTTGCCGCTATAATCAGGAACAACATCATCAGGATGTTTTCTCCCTCGTGATGGATTTTGACTTTCATCTGTTATGATTAAATCGTATTTAACTTACAAAGGTAATACATTTTTTTCAGATTTTGACTTTTGTATGGCGTAATTTTGTTTTAGTGGTTACTATTCTGATAGATTTGTGCCTGACTTCTACTCTATGTCATCAAGAAACTGCAACCTTGCAGGAAATGTGACAGCATGGAGATTGACATTACCTTTGCAACATCAACGGAACAGCAACTCCGTGTAAGTCCACATTTATTCACTATTTTAAATGATAAAAACGATGAAAATTAAAGTTTACAATGTGATCGTGCTTGACAAGAGTGGTTCAATGAGTAGCATTGCCCGTCAGGCCATCGATGGCGTTAACGAGACCATCGGTAGTATCAAGAGTGCCCAGGAAAAGAACCCCGACCAGGAACACATCGTGACATTGGTAGCCTTCTGTGGCTGCGAGATGAAAACTATCTATGACTGCGTGCCTGTAGCCGAAGTCAAGACCCTTACCGACCGTGACTATCGTCCTTGCTGCATGACGCCGCTGTATGATGCCATCGGTACGACCATTACCCGCGTGCATGCCCTCAAGAGCCAGCAGCCCGACTCGTTGGCGCTGGTGACCATCATCACCGACGGTTATGAAAACGCTTCCCACGAGTTTACCAGGATGGCCATCATGTCGCTCATCGACAGCTACAAGGAGCAGGGATGGCAGTTCACCTACATCGGTGCTGACCACGACGTCCAGCAGGTAGCCTTCTCACTTCACATTGATCATCATTTGCAGTTCGATAAGAGCGAGGCTGGCACTGTTGCCATGTTTGCCAAGGAGCGCAGGGCCCGCAGCAAGTGGATGCGCAAGATGTCAAGTCTGATGGCCGAACCATGTAGCAGCATGGAAGAGCGCCAAGAGCTCATCTGCAATGCCAATAAGGAAGACTTTTTTGGCGATGACGAATAATGATAATCAACACCAAAAGAATTAGCAAGATGAGAGAGAAATTATTAAAGAAACTGATGGAATGGCTGAAAGAAACTCCAACCTGTGACCCCATCCCCATGCCTTTCTATAACGAGTGGGAAGTGCAAGTTGACGACGAGACTGTCCGTATCACAGGCGCTAACAGGCTGATAGCCTATGTCAAGGCCAGGATGAAGTACCCCGATGCCAAACGTATCCGTGTGGTTAAACAAATCAAATTGAGGTTTATTCAATAATGTTGGTACTGTTGCCAGGATATCAATCCTGGCAACAGTGCACTTAGTACAATCGGCCCTTGTTTGGCATGGTTTTTGCTGTATTTTTTATTATTAACATCTCAACTCCAGCATTATGATCACATCCAATCTTCAAGACCTCAAATACGGTATTATCTACTTCTATTGTAACAAAGGGCGCTCTGACGCATTGCAACAAGCGGCCGACCTGCTTCACAGGTTGGTTTACCCGATGGACATCCAGTGGGTGGATCATCCTGGTAGCGATGGATGCGTCATTATGGCTCGCCGTTTCAATGTGTCCAACATTGGACGTTATGCCATCGTCCGCCTCAAGGTTGAGGATGACAGAATGCTGGGAACGCTGTATGAGGCCATTGAGGCTTTTGCCCGGGTGTTGCTGGACATGAGTGACCGCCGGGTGGGTGATGTGCAGCTCCGAACGAGTGACTATGGTCCTCGTATCATGGCCAGCGAGTCATACAGCGATTATTTGCCCGAGGCTGCCCCGCAGGACCATACCCGCGTCAAGAAGTCAAAGCCTAGACTCTGGAAGAGACTAAAGAAGAAATTGACGGATTTAGTCGAGGAAGAACTGGAGGAAGAACTGATGGACAGCGCAACGCCATCCGCTGTTACCCGGTCCTTCAATCTTGAGCGTGAGCTCCATGTTGAGTGCGGCAACGAGGCTGCCCCACAGGACCTGCTTGAAGAGCGGGAAGAAGACCTTGAGTTTAAGAGGCTGGAGCGTGAACGCAAGCAGGCTCTGGAACGCATCAGGCGCGACATTGTCGCCTACGTCGCCCGTTACCATGAGGATCCCAAGGAGTTGATGGCCGAGCTGCTGCGGGGAAAGGTCGTCGTGGGGCAGCCGGGACGCCTGTTGGTCAATGGCGACATGAAGATTGTGTTGCCCGAGTATGACGAGATGGAAATCGAGATGCCTGCCTCGTGCCGCACGCTCTATATCCTGTTCATGAAACTGTGCAAACAGGGTCGTGGCATCATCTTGAAAAACATCGATGAGCATCGTGAGGAGCTTCTCGCTATCTATACTATGGTCAAGCCTGGTGCCAGCGATGAGCGTGCCAAAAAGACGGTGGGAAACTTGTGCGACCCCTTGTGTGAAAGCCTCAACCAGACGATTTCCCGTATCAATCGGTGCGTCAAGAACGTCATTACCGACCCGGAACTCGTCAAGCGATATATCGTCACGGGAAAGAAGGGCGAACCTTACAGCATCGCCCTTGACCCTCAATACTTGGAACTGCCCCGTGCCGTGACGGGCACTTGAATCACATTACCTATGGAAACAGAAGGATGCTATAGTGGATTGCAATGGTCACCAAGGCATCCTTTCTTCTCAAGTAGTTGCATCGTCCAGGAAGCGGTATTGTACAAACGCCTCGATGGCCTCATAGGTCGCAAGACCCAGCTGCTGGTACTTCTCGGCAAGATTGCGGTTGCGCTCGATGGAGCGTTGCCACGACAGCATGCCGTCATCGCTGGTGCGGAAAGGCGCGTCATGGATCTGTGACTGATACTTGAGGATGGCGTCGCGCTTGTCACTGAATTCCTCGGGGCTCATTGGCACTGCCATCTCCACATGGTCCACGTCCCATTGTCCCCACTGGCCACGATACATCCACACCCGGCAATCTTGCATGAATTCTTCATCCTTCAGGTTCTCCAAGGCGTGCATCACGGCGGTGGTTGCACGCACGTGGGTGCCGTTGGGATCCACCAGGTCGTTGTCAATAAAAATCTGGTGTGGTTTTATCTGTTCGATCAGCTGCTGGATGATACTGATGTCGGCATCGGTGAGCTTGCCTTGACCGTGTGGATCATCAACGTAGAAGGGCATGATCAGGTCGTGAAGATTCTCGGGTGGAACACCCATCTGACGACAGGCCATGAACGCCTCGCTCAGCATGATGGAACCCTTGAAATAGCGCAGGTCGGTGTGATTCTCTTGGCTAATGTTCTTGTCATTAAGTTGTTCCTTGATGCGCTCAATGAAGGGGTGTTCCACGTTGGCCTCATAGCGGCGCATTAGGCGCTCAGCAAGCAATAGACTCCTCAGCAAGTCTTCATCACTCACGCCGACGTCACCGTCGGTCTGGAAAGCAATGTGGACCTGATGGCCCTGTTGCACAAGGCGACGCACTGTACCTCCCATCGAAACTACCACGTCGTCGGGGTGAGGACTGAACACCAGCACACGTTTGGGATAAGGCGTGGCACGTTCGGGCCGGTGGGTGTCGTCGGCATTAGGTTTACCTCCAGGCCAGCCAGTGATGGTGTGCTGCAAGTCATTGAATATCTTGATGTTGACATTGTAGGCCGAATCATAGAGGGCGACCAGTTCACTCAGCCCATTGTCATTATAGTCTTTGTTGGTCAGTTTCAGGATGGGTTTGCCTGTCTGCTCGCAGAGCCACACGATGGCGCGGCGAATGAGATGGTCACTCCATTCACAGGAGGTGACTTTCCAGGGGTAGCTGATGCGTGTCAACCGTGAGGCTGCATCCAGGTCGGCAAAGATCCTGATGTCGCTGTGAACTTGCAGGAAAGAGGCGGGCACCAGGTCGCTCATCTTGCCCTCAATGGTGTTGAACAATGCTGTTGCACTGTCTTCTTCCCATGCTATGCAGATGACCTTTGCTGCACTCAGGATGTTACCGATGCCCAGCGTGACGGCAGTCTTGGGAGCGGTCTCGCTCTGGAAAGCCTCGGCAACGCGTGTGCGCGACTCGCTGCCTAGCAGCATCAGGCGGCAGGCACTGTTACGGGCCGACCCCGGTTCGTTATAGGCGATGCTGCCGTCATGGTTGAGGTCACACAGCACCAGGTCCAATCCTCCAGCATCAGTGATTTCGCGCTCGTATGCCTTGCATAGGCTGTGGACATCCTCAATATCGTCGGGACGGTTAAAGAAGTGGATATTGGCTCTCTCGATATCCACCTTGGCAAACAGGCGTTCGTTGATCAAGTCATTCAGGTTGAGTCGGCCATCAACATAGCCCACACCTAGCTCGCAAAGGTTAAAGGCTACCACATCGGCAAAGCTCACCTTGTCGGCAAAATAGAGTTTCACGAGCTCATCATACACCTTCTGAACATATCGTCCCGACCCGAAGCCGATGACACAGCGTCCTTTCTTCTCCACGCAGTGATTGATGATTCGGGTGACTTCGAGGGCAGCTTCGAGGGTACCCTGTTCAACACTTTCCACAATGGTGGTGGGTACTTTCTCGTATCGTGTCAGCGATGCCAGTTCAATGTCATTCTCAGGGCTGTAATACCTGTTAGACACCTGATAAGACTTAATGCTAGTCTTTAATTCCGTATTCATCTTTTTTACCTTTTGAAACTAAGTAACAAAGTTAATGCTTTCGGGGGAAACAAGCAAGATTTTTTAAAAAATTCAGGGGTCTTTATCTTTAATTCTAGCTTTATTGGCCTCTTGAGAAGAACAATGAGTTACAAGGAACAGCAAAAAATGCTGATCCCTGTAATAAATGGTTAGGACAAAGGAACACTGTTGCCCCTAGCGTTTCTTGCCTTTGGTGGTCTTCTTGGTGGGCTTTGCCTTGAGGTTGAGCAGGCGGGCGAACTCGTTGGGGGTATCGAACATCTTTTTGGCGGCATCGAGGTATTCATCATCCTTGATGCTGTTCTGGACCTGGCCTCGCTGGTAGTAGAGGCGATCCATGATTTCTTGTCCGATCAGGTAAGCGATGTCGCGGCGGTGCAGGTCCAAGTCGTGGTCCAGGTCATGCTTGAGCATGGCTTCCAGACGGTCGAATTGGGCTGCTGTCGAGTCGTTCATATATCCCTCGGCTGTCGCTGTCTTGCGCAGGGTGGTAAGCTGCTGCTCACACACCTTGTCATATTCAAACTTCTGGGGATTGATAAATGACTTGAACTCGTTGAAGATTTCATCAGTCACTTGGAAGTCGGCAGGGTCAGGGATGTCCTGGCCATGCTCGGCGACATACTTGGTGGCGAAGTCAAAGTCCCAGTGGTCGCGCATGATATTATAGACGATGCGCTTGAGTTCGCGAGGCTCGACCTTGAGGTCGGGCTCAATGCCACCGCCTTCTCGCACCTTGCGCCCATGGGCAGTATAAAATACGCGGGCCGTGCTATCGGTAGTGGTCTTCTTGTAGGTGCCGTCCTCATTGCGGTTGCCATAGTCCACCTCTTGGATGAGGCGTCCGCTGGGAATATAGTACTTGGCAATGGTGACCTTGAGCATGCCGTCATAGGGGAGGGAACGGGTGGACTGCACCAATCCCTTGCCGAAGGATCGCATACCGATGATTACGGCGCGGTCCAGGTCCTGAAGGGCACCTGCTGTGATTTCGCTGGCGCTGGCCGAACCGCCATCGATGAGCACAGCCAGGGGAATCTCGGTGTCAACAGGATCGACAGTGGTCTTGTAGGTGCGTTCACTGGACTTGTCGCGTCCACGCATCTGTAGTACCTGGGTTCCCTTAGGAACAAAGCAACCCACGATTTGGATAGCCCCCTCGACGATACCGCCGCCATTGCTGCGCAGGTCGAGGACGATGTTCTTCACCCTGGGGTCTTTTTTCAGTTCAATGAGGGCTTCGCGCACCTGCTGGGCCGATTTCTCGTTGAAGGTCGTCAAATCGATGTAACCGATATTGTCTCGTGTCACGCCGTAGTAGGGCACGGGGTTGACGCTGATGGTCTCGCGATTGAAGGAGAAGGTCTTGACACTGTCCTCATCGTAGGGGCGCACCACGGTCACTGTCAGGTGGGTATTAGCCTGGCCCTTGAGCCGCTTGCTCACCTTGTCACTGGTCCAACTGGCGGTACTGTCACCGTCAATCATGATGATGCGGTCGCCCGATCGCAGGCCGGCTCTGGCTGCCGGGCTACCCTCGTATGGGCCGCTGATATAGACGCCCTTGCGGCCATCGATGGTGCGCTCCATCAAGTAGCTGCCGATGCCGCCATACTCGCCTGTGCTCATGGTCATGAACTCATCGGTCTCTTTGGCGGGGATGTATTCGGTATAGGGGTCAATGTCTTCAAGCATCGCGTTGATGGCGTTTTCGATGGTCTTCTGGGCATCGATGGTATCGACGTAGAAAGTGTTCAACTCTTTGTACAAGGAGTTGAAGATGTCCAGACTGCGAGCCACCGCGGCGTCATCGTTGACTGCCTTGTTGTCGTCGTCGGCAAGGGCTATGGGAGCGGCAATGGCTGCCGTCAGGCAAACCCAGGCAAAATATTTGAGCGTCTTCTTCATTTTCTTTATGATTATATTTGGCTGCGAAAATACTATTATTCCTTGAATTTGGGCCGTATTAAGGGGCGAAAAAACGTTGTTTGTATTAAAAAATTCAAGTTTTTTCGTTTTTTTATTGCACAGTTCAATTATTGGCAGTATCTTTGCACCGCATTTTTCGGCAGGGTTTGCCGTGAAGTGTTGGAAAAGGCTTCTTTAGCTCAGTTGGTTAGAGCATCTGACTGTTAATCAGGGGGTCCTTGGTTCAAGTCCAAGAAGAAGCGCACGTTTTCATAATAGATAGATATTTTAAGTAAGAGAGGATTGCTTCTTTAGCTCAGTTGGTTAGAGCATCTGACTGTTAATCAGGGGGTCCTTGGTTCAAGTCCAAGAAGAAGCGCCAGGAAGAGACTGCGGGAGTAGTCTCTTTTTGGTTTTTATAATGCTGTAGCAAATTCCCGTGCAATAGGGCTGCATTGAGTAAATGTTGGATCAATTTGGCGCCATCACACTTTTTTTGCCTATATTTGCAACATCAAAGGAATAAATCGAAACGAATACCACACTTATGAGACGATTTTTAATGATCTTGTGCCTGACGTTGGTGGGAGTGATGACCCTTACGGCAGGTGTGCGCGAGGACTTCAAGGCTAATCCTAAGTTGAGCGCCAACAACTACCAGGCCTATCCAGAGTCGGGCTTTCCCGCCATCACGGCGCCTCCCGCTGGCTATGAGCCGTTTTTCATTAACCATTACGGGCGCCATGGCAGCCGCTGGCTTATCAATGACTCGAAATATACCCGACCGCTGAACATGCTGGAAAAAGGCCAGCGTGCCGGCAAACTCACTAGCCGTGGCGAGGAAGTACTGAATATCCTTCGTGAGGTGCATGAGGCCAGTCAGGGACGCTTGGGCGAGTTGAGTGACCTCGGTCATCTGCAACATCAGGGCATCGCACGACGCATGTACCAGAATTTCCCGCAGGTGTTCCAGGACGGCGCCTCGGTGGTAGCTCGCTCGACGGTAGTCATCCGCTGCATCCTGTCGATGCAGAACGAGGTGGATGTTTTGGCTTCGCTCAATCCACGCCTGCGCATCAAGACCGACGCTAGCCAGGCCGAGATGTACTACATGAACTATAGCGATAGCGTGGTAAAGCCCCTGCGCGCCAAGATGAACCCGATACTCAAGCAGTATCGCGATAAGTGGATCAACCCCAAGGGCTTGATGAATAAGCTGTTCACCGACCAGCGCTGGGTAAAGGAAAACATCGATTTTGGCGATGCCCGCACGATGATGATCAGCCTGTTTGACGTGGTGGGCAACATGCAGAGCCATCTCGCGTTCAAGGACGTGGATCTCTATGACCTGTTCAGTGCCGACGATATCTATAGCGTGTGGCGCTACAATAACGCTTACTGGTATATCCACTCGGGTGAAACGCCGTTAACCCAATGCCGTGTAGACTATATGGAGGCTAACCTGTTGCGTAATTTCATCCAGGATGCTGACCGAGCCATCACGAGCGACAATCCCACACCGGGCGCATCGTTGCGATTCGGTCACGAGAGCGTGGTGCTGCCCTTCTGCTGCCTGATGGGCCTGAATGGCATGGATTACCGCACCACCGACTTGGAGTCGCTTGACCAATACTGGCAGACCTATAAGATCTTTCCGATGGCTGCCAACATCCAATTTGTTTATTTCCGCAAGGCTGGCAGTGATGACATTCTGATGCTCCCGTTGCTCAACGAGCGCGAGGCTACGCTTCCTGTACAGACCGACGTTGCCCCCTATTACCATTGGAGCGACGTGCGCGACTACTTCATTGATAAACTTTCACGCCAACCCTTCATCGACCCGAACAAATGAGACACATCACACTAGTAATCATAGCGGTTATCACCTGCTTGACGGTGAATGCCGCCACGCCGCGCAAACAGATTATCGGCAACTTTGACCGTTCGGCCAGCAATCATTATGCCTACCCCTTCGGCACCGATGTTGAGATACCGAAATTGACACCTGCGCCTGAGGGATATGAGCCCTTCCACATCGATCATTATGGCCGTCACGGTAGTCGTTGGCTGACCAATGCCAAGACCTATGAGCGTCCTCTCAAGCAGTTGACTAAGGCCAAATTGGCAGGAATGTTGAACCTTCAGGGTGAATTGTTGCTGCGTCAACTGACACTTGTGAACGAGACATCACAACAGCGTGTCGGTGACTTGAGCGATGAGGGTGCCGAACAGCATCAACAGATTGCCGAGCGCATGTTCAGGAATTTTCCTGAGGTGTTCCAGGGCAACGCCCGCATCAATGCCAAGTCCACGGTTATCATCCGCTGCATCCTGTCGATGCAGAACGAGACGATGCGCCTGCGCTCACTCAATCCCGAGTTGAATATCCACACCGATGCCAGCTACCACGACATGTACTACATGGGGTGGGGCTATGGCGAGGACACGTTGGCCAACGACCTGCGCAAGAGCGTGGATCCTATCTCCAATGAGATGTACGACCAGTACCTGCACTCTGAGCGTTTTATCGCTCAGCTGGTGAATGACACCGCGTGGGCTGCCGCTAACCTGAACGGTCGTCAACTGATGCGCGATGTGTTTGATATCGCTGGTTCATTGCAGGGCCACCACTGGTTCAACGATATGAGTTTATACCACTACTTCAACAACAATGAAATCTTTGAGTTGTGGCGTCTCAAGAACATCTACTGGTATATCCATTGGGCTAACGCACCTCAGAATGGTAACCGTATGCCTTTCATCGAGCGAGCCCTGTTGCGTGACATGATCCAGCAGGCAGGGGCTGCCATTGCCACGGGTGAGCGTGGTGCCAACCTGCGTTTCGGACACGAAACCTGCGTGTTGCCGCTGGCATGTCTGATGGAAATCGACGATGTGAACTACAGTTGTGATGACCTGAACACCTTGCATGAGCACTGGCAGGACTTCAATATCATTCCCAAGGCATGCAATATTCAGATGGTGTTCTACCGCCCCAAAGGCTCTACGAGCAATAGCCTGACCGATGTATTGGTCAAAGTGCTGTTCAATGAGCACGAGGCCACCCTGCCGGTTAAACCGGTTACAGGACCCTACTACCGCTGGAGCGACCTCCAGCAGTATTACGAGAAAAAACTTGACACAGTCATCGATTGGAACGTCTAAGAAAAGTGCCGCAATCGCGGCACTTTTTTTTGATCATTAAAGATGAGTGAGGGCTGATTGATAGATGGCTTGATACTGGCGGGCGACGGCTGACTCACCGTAGGTGGCGAGGGCCTGTTCACGGGCTCGCCTGCACAGGTCGGGATGGCGGGTCTCATTGAGGCACCATGAGATTCCCTGTGCAAAATCGATACTGTCGCAATAATCGGCCACATAACCATCCTGTTTATGGCTGATCATCTCGGGGATGCCGCCCACGTTGAAACCTACGCAGGGTGTGCCGCATGCCATGGCCTCGACGATGGTGTTGGGCAGATTGTCCTGTAACGATGGCGTGACGAAGAGATCGACAGCATTGTATAGTTCGGCTATTTCAGTTTCATTACTCAAGTAATCGACTGGATAAACGGGTAACGGCAAAGCCTCCTTGACACGTTCAGAATCACTACCGAGCACGACAACACCCAATTTGCCTGGCAGTGTGGGATGATGCATGCTGATGTGCTCACAGGCCTCGGCAAGATAGCGGAAGCCTTTGCGCTCGTCGGTAATTCGCTGGGCTCCGAAGAGCATGAGGTATCCGTCGGCAGGCAGGCCGTGTTTAGCACGGGCAGCAGTCTTGTCTATGGACTTGAATACTTCGGTATCAATAGCATTGGGGATATTCGTAACCGAATGGCCAAGGGTCAGGCGGCTCTGTCGTGCCAAGTCGGCCATCCATCGGCTACAGCCCACAAAGGTCATATTGCGCCCTTCATAGATTTCACGTTTGTTGTCAAATACGCGTCTTGCCAGATCCAGAACATGTCCTTTCAGCATCGGGCAGTTTTCGCACTGCGTTTTGTATCTTTCGCATACGCCCGAGTAGTGGCAGATGCCTGTGAAATACCACTGGTCATGCAACGTGATGACTACAGGTTTGCCTGAAGCAAGGATGCTCTCTAGATTCTTGAGAGATAGGAAACCTTGATTAACCCAGTGCAAGTGAATAACGTCTGCCCAACGGAAATCTTCCAAACGTGTGATGTCTGTTCCCGCATTGGCGATATCAACTTGAAAGATGCCTTTCTTACTCAGGCCATTATTCAACCAGATGATACCCCTTTCCCATAGGAAATTAGCCTTCAAGCGCCATGACTGGGGAATATTGATGACATTGGTGTCGTCGGTCTTACGGTCACGCACAAGCATACGCGCCTCGACCCCGTTGTGGTTTAAGGCGTGCAGAAGGCGGTTGGCGGCAATGGCGGCTCCCCCGGTTCTCTCGGACGTATTAATAATTAATACACGCATATCTTGATGACAAAAGTGCAAAATAAAGTTACATGGATGTAAGTTACATGGATGTAACTTTATTGTAGATAGTTTTTAGTTGTTATATTCTTGATTGAACCATAGTTGGAAAATGGGGTCCACAAATTCAAACCTATGGCCCCGTTGTTCTATATAATCCTTATCTTGAAGGATGCGCTTGTTGCGGGCGATGGTATTGGCATTGCCCATGGCGTACAACCGCTTGGTCTCGTCGGCAGCAAACTGGTATCTGCCATCATTCACAGCCCGAAGCATGGCTTTTTGGCTGGCAGTGAGTTGTTCAACATCATTTTGGAACATTGGTCCATTGGTGTCTATCAATCGTTGAAGCGATCGGTTGAAGATATCTTCGGTCACCTCGGTATCGGTGGAATTCCAGATGAAGAAGCTCAACTGTTGTACATACCACGAGTGGCATTGGGTAACCTCGCAAATTCGTTTGGCAAACTCGGTCGAGATGCTTTTCCCTGTTCGTTCAAACGCATCGGTGATGAATTCTACCCAATAGCACTCCTTGATTTTCTTGAGCCAGATGACTTGTCCGAAACGATAAAAAGGTTTTGTGGAATCATTAAATATCTTTGTCATCATGTGACGCTTGCTGCCATAGAGGCAATAGGACACATTGTGCTGCTGTTGCCACACTGAGCGCATTTTTCCTTCCATGTCGGGATATTGCGGGATGTTGGCCAGTTGTTGGAACTCATCGATGCACACGATGATTCTCAACCCCTTGGCTAAGGCGATTTTCTCTGGCAGCTCCAGGATTTCTAGTTTGTCCTTCTCTTGGGGCTGAAAGCGCAGGTCAAAGGTGACGAATTCTGTCACCTTGTCACGAATAACCAATTGGGGTACAACTCCTGTCAAGAATTTTTTCATCTCTTCCACACCCTTCTTGAAGCGTGAAGCAGCACACGACATTACCCGGCTTGCAAACACACGGTAAAACTCGTTCTCGGTACTGATGCTGAATGCATCAATGTAGCACACGCGCACGTTTTTATTCTCCGCCATCAACTCCTCGCCTACGGCCTTGACAAGTGACGACTTTCCCCAACGACGTGGTGAAATGAGCATCACGTGAATGCCCGACATAAGCAACTGCTTGAGTAATGCCCTGTCTTCAATACGGTCGATGAAATTCTCTTTCTCGGCCAATGACCCAAATTGAAATGGTGCTTTCATTTTCTTGACAAAGATTGGTTATCGGCTGCAAAGATAATAAAAGTTACATTGATGTAAGTTACATTGATGTAACTTTTTTGAAAAAAGTGCAAGAAGAGGCAATTTTTAGGCTTTTGTGCTGCTGTTTTCTGCCTTTGATATGGTGTAAAAACAGTAGAGACGCAAATGCTCTTGCGTCTCTACCAATGCTGATGCCTACGTTTCTAAAAACGAGGCGTTAGGTCTAATGTTTAGAGCTGGGGACCAGCGGCTACGAGAGCCTTGCCAGCCTCGTTGTCCTCGTACTTAACGAAGTTCTTGATGAAGCGGCTAGCCAGATCCTTGGCCTTCTCTTCCCACTGTGCGGCATCGGTGTAGGTGTCGCGAGGATCGAGGATACCAGTGTCAACACCTTCGAGTACGGTGGGCACCGTCAGGTTGAAGTAAGGAATCACCTTGGTGGGAGCGTTGTCGATGCTGTGGTTGAGGATAGCGTCGATGATGCCGCGGGTGTCGCGGATCGAGATGCGCTTGCCAGTGCCGTTCCAACCGGTGTTAACCAGATAAGCCTTGGCACCGCTGGCTTCCATACGCTTCACGAGCTCCTCGGCATACTTCGTCGGGTGCAGCTCCAGGAATGCCTGGCCGAAGCAAGCGCTGAAGGTGGGAGTGGGCTCGGTGATACCGCGCTCGGTACCAGCCAACTTAGCGGTGAAGCCACTCAGGAAGTAGTACTTGGTCTGCTCCGAGTCGAGAATCGATACGGGAGGCAGTACGCCGAAGGCGTCAGCACTCAGGAAGATGACCTGCTTAGCGGCGGGAGCGTGGCTGATGGGGCGCACGATGTTCTTGATGTGGTAAATCGGGTAGCTGACGCGGGTGTTCTCGGTCACGCTCTTGTCGGCGAAGTCGATCTTGCCGTTCTCGTCAACAGTGACGTTCTCGAGCAGTGCGTCGCGGTGGATGGCGTTGTAGATGTCAGGCTCAGCTTCCTTGTCGAGGTTGATGACCTTGGCATAGCAACCACCCTCAAAATTGAAGATACCGTTGTCGTCCCATCCGTGCTCGTCGTCACCGATGAGTTTGCGGTTCGGGTCGGTGCTCAAGGTGGTCTTGCCAGTGCCTGAGAGACCGAAGAAGATAGCGGTATTCTCACCGTTCATGTCGCAGTTGGCCGAGCAGTGCATGGCAGCAATGCCCTTGAGGGGAAGGAAGTAGTTCATCATTGAGAACATACCCTTCTTCATCTCACCACCGTACCAGGTGTTGAGGATAACCTGCTCATTGCTGGTCACGTTGAAGACAACGGCTGTGTCGCTGTTCAGACCGAGCTCCTTGTAGTTGTCCACCTTGGCCTTGCTGGCGCAGTAAACGGTGAAGTCGGGTTCCTGGTCAAATTCTTCCTCGTTCTGGGGACGGATGAACATGTTGGTCACGAAGTGGGCCTGCCATGCTACCTCCATGATGAAGCGCACCTTCATGCGGGTGTCCTTGTTGGCGCCGCAGAAACCGTCAACGACGAACAGGCGCTTGTCGCTCAGCTGCTTAACAGCGAGGTCCTTAAGAGCTGCCCAAGTGGCCTCGGTCACGGGCTTGTTGTCATTGGGATAGCCGGGAGTAGTCCACCATACCTTGTCATGGCTGTTGGCATCGTCAACAATGAATTTGTCTTTGGGTGAACGGCCAGTGTAAATGCCGGTCATCACGTTGATGGCACCGAGTTCGGTCTCCTGGCCCTTGTCATAGCCTGTGAGTTCGGGTCTCATCTCTTCATTGAACAATACCTCATAAGTGGGATTGTAAAGCACCTCGGTAACACCAGTGATACCGTACTTCTCAGCTAAGATAGCCTTATCAAATCTTGCCATAATAAATCTTTAAATATTAATGAGTTAGAAAATTCTCTATTTGAAACGTGCCGCAAAGGTACACATTAATTTATATACTGCAGCGAGAATTAAAGAAAAATTTCTTTAATTGGAGCCTCGTTATACTTTTTTAGCACTTAGCAGCCACCGCAACCACAGTCACAGCCATCACCGTGGCCATGTCCACAGTCGCCACCACCGCATTCCTCGCAGCCACATCCACAGCCGTGGTGCTGGGGCTGAAGCTCCTCGGGCGTAGCATCACGCACGAGCTGTACGAATCCACTGTAGCGCACGGTTTCGCCGGCCAGCTGGTGGTTAAAGTCCATGAACACCTTGTCGTCGGTTACTTTGATGACCTGTCCCTCGATGCGCATGCCTTCCTGCGTCATCATGGGCACGCGAGCACCGGGACGGATGTTCTCGCTGTCAAACTTGCCGTCGATATGGAAAATCTCTTTCTCCAGTTCATAGATCAACTCGGGATTTTTCACACCGAAGGCCTCGTGGGGCTTCAAGGTGAAGTCAAATTTGTCGCCCTGCTCCAATCCCATGATGTGATTCTGGAAGCCCTCGATGAGCGAGAGGTCCACACCGAACACAAAGGCATCGGGATGTTCCTTGTTGAACTTGAACACGCTGGTCTGCTCCTCGCCATTGACAACAAAGATTTCATACACCAGCTCTACGTATTTTCCTGCTTGAATTTTCTCCATTGATTCTTAATACTGAATTGATTATTAAATATTTTTGTGCAAAGATAAGTATTTTTTGTCACATATCGGTTTTTTGAAGTAACTTTGCACATTCAATAGAGAATAAAACCTGAACATGATGACAGACAGATTTGACATGGTGGCGAAAACCTTCCTCGGCCTGGAAGGCGTTCTTGCCGATGAGTTGCGCACCCTGGGTGCCGAGGACGTGAATGAGGGAAACCGCGTTGTTGCCTTCAAGGGTGACAAGGAAATGCTCTATCGGGCAAACTTTGCTTGCCGCACGGCTGTGCGTGTGCTGAAACCGTTCCTCAAGTTGCGTTCCAGCAGTGCCGATGACCTGTATGAGCAGTTGAAATCCTTTGACTGGGAGCAGTTGATGCAGGTGAACACGACCTTTGCTATCGATGCCACTGTTTATAGCGAGGAATTCAATAATTCCCGCTTTGTCACCTATCGTGTCAAGGATGCAATCGCCGACTTCTTCAACGAGAAATATGGCAAACGCCCCAGCATCCGCCTCACCAATCCTGATATCCGTCTTGACGTCCACATTGCCGGACGTGAGGTCACGCTGTCGCTCGACAGTAGTGGCGACCCGCTGTTCAAGCGTGGCTGGCGTGTGGCCCAGACCGATGCACCCATCAACGAGGTGCTGGCTGCCGGCATCATCCTGCTGAGTGGCTGGGACGGAAAGACCGACTTGATTGACCCCATGTGCGGTTCGGGCACGTTCCTCATCGAGGCTGCCCTCATCGGAGCCAATATCGCTCCCGGTGTGTACCGCGACCATTATGCCTTCCAGCAGTGGCCCGACTATGACGCCGACCTGTTTGAAAAGATTTACAATGATGATAGCGCCGAGCGTGAGTTTACCCATAAGATTTATGGCAGCGACATTGAGGGTAAGGCGATTGCCATTGCTCGTGCCAATGTGAAGAATGCCGGCCTGAACAAGTATATCGAGCTGGAGCGTCGTGACTTCAACGACATTGAGCTGGTGCCCGAGGGTGGAACGCTCATCAGTAATCCTCCCTATGGTGAACGCCTCAACGTTGAGGGCATCGAGGAGTTGTATCGTGACATGGGCTTCAAGTTCAAGCACACCTTCAAGGGCTATAACATTTGGCTCATCTGCAATAACGAGGAACTGCATCACAATGTGGGTCTCAAGCCTTCGGTTCGTTATAAACTCAATAACGGAGGACTGGACTGTGAGTTGTTGCAATATGTCATCTTTGACGGCCGTTATGACGAGATGCGCGAGCGTGGTGAGCACATCCGCAACGAGGGGTTCCGTGCTAGCGAGCGTAGCAAGGGCAACTTCAACAAGGTGGGTGGTGAGGATCACCGTGGCCCACGTCAGGACGATGAGCGCCGTCGTGGCCCTCGCAAGGATGATGACCGTCCCCGTGGCCGTCGCTTTGACGACGACCGCCGTCGTGGCCCCCGCAAGGATGATGATCGTCCCCGCGGCCGTCGCTTTGACGATGACCGCCGTCGTGATGACCGTCCAGTCAGTGACGAAGAGCGTCGCCGTCGAGCCAACTTGTCGCGTGACCGCCGCATGATGGCCGATGTGGACAACCGTGACAAGCAGGGACGCTATGACGATGACTTTGATCAGGAATTCCGTCACACCTCCACGTTTGCCAAGCGCATCCTGCGCGACCGCAAACCCACCCTGGGTGCTGACAAGGAGGTGCCCATCATCCACGGTCGTCGCAAGAGCTGGAAACGCCGTGACTTGGATGAGCCTACCGACCAGACTCCTAAAGACGACAACAACGAATAACTGATACTAAAGACAAGAAAGACAACAAAGGCAATTTTTCTTCAATGTTTTGAGAAAATTTATTGTCCTTCTTGTCTTTCTTGTCTTCTATCATGATAGGTGAATGGCACGAAACGAATCCATCAACGAGTACTTCAACGCAAGGTCCTTCATGCTGCTGTGTGCTTTGGCACTGGTGGCGGTGACTGCTGTAGCATGGGCGCTGGGCGTGGAGCCGATAAGCATTCAGGGTCAGGGTATCTTCTTCTCGCTGCAAGGTACATTCATTGAGGCGGGCCCGATGTCAGCGGCCATCAATGTGCTGTGTTTGCTGGTTACGGGAGGTATCATGCTGGCATTGAATAAGGTGTTCACTTTTGTACGCTCAATGACCCGCTTGTTTGTCTCGGCATTCTTCTTGTTGATGCTTGCCAACCCGTCTTGTCTTGTGTCATTGAATGCGGGCACGCTGCTGTGTTTGGTCAGCGCAGTGTCGTTATTGCAGTTGTTTGCATCGTTTCAGGATAGCCATGCCCAGCGCAGTATCTTTCTTATTTTTGCATTGATAGCGACAGGAACCATGTTCCATTATGGTTTTCTTGTGCTTGTTCCGGCCTACCTATTGGGCTTTGCCAATATGCGGGTTCTGAATATCAAAGGCATGCTCGCCATGCTTATCGGCTTGGTGACGCCTTTTTGGATTGTCCTAGGCTTGGGGATTGTAAGTCCGTCGGATGCACATCTGCCGCAGTGGCTGCTGATGGAACGTCCGCAGGTGAGCCTTCAGTTGGGTATAGCGGCTGCGACTGCGGTATTGGGAATCGTCTTGATGGCGATGAATCTGCTCACAATCGTGAACTACAGGATGCAACCGCGCGTCTATAATATCTTCCTGATGATTTTGCTCGTCACGGTGGTTATTGCCGCCTGCCTTGACTATCACGATTTGGCGGTGTTCCTGCCATTGCTCAACCTGATGGTGGCTGTCCAGTTGGCTCAAGCCCATACCTTGGGCACTTCGTTCCATTACCGTTTTATATTGATATTATTGTTCACCAGCATTTGTCTGGCCGTTGCCGCCTATAGTCTGTTGTCATGAAAGTCATTGTCGATAGCCATATTCCAAACATCCAGGGGCTGATTGAGCCGTATGCCGAGGTGCTGTATCTGGAGCCAGGCGACATTACCCGAACTGCCGTCAAGGATGCCGATGCCCTCATCGTGCGTACCCGCACCCGCTGCAATGCCGACCTGCTTGAAGGTAGCCGTGTGCGCTTCATCGGCTCGGCGACTATCGGCACCGACCACATTGACCTTGACTATTGTGCCAGCCATGGTATCACCGTGCGCAATGCCCCCGGTTGCAACGCACCTGCCGTTGCCCAGTGGGTCTTCTGCGCCATCCATGCCTGGATGCAAGCCCGTGGCATCGCCACGCCCGAAGGGCTCACCCTGGGCATTGTCGGTGTTGGCCACATCGGTTCTATCGTCGCCCGCTGGGGTAGCGAATTAGGCTTCACTGTCTTGCTCAATGACCCCCCGAGAGAAAAAAGGGACGGTTCTTTTGATGTAAATATCTTCCCGCTGGAGGAATTGCAGCGGCGTTGCGACATTATCACTTTCCACACGCCGATAACCCGTGAGGGGCAGTGGCCCACATGGCACTTGTGTGACCAGGCGTTTCTCGATGGTCTGGCTTGTTGCCACTTGATTCTTGATGCTGCACGCGGTCCCATTGCCGACAATGCAGCCCTGCTGCGCTGGCGCGGTGACGTCGGATTGGACTGCTGGGAGAACGAACCCGTCATTTCTCGTGAACTGCTTGAAAAAGCCATCGTCGCTACACCCCATATCGCCGGCTATAGTGCTGAGGGCAAACAGCGCGGCACTGCTATGATGCTCGCCGCCCTTAATGATTTCTACGGCTGGAACATTCCTGTCCCCGAGATTACCGCTCCCGCCACAGGCGCGGCGCAGGTAACCCTTGACGGAATTGCCGCTAGCTACGACATTCTGGCTGATACTGCCGCCCTGAAAGCTGACCCTGCAGGCTTTGAAGCCCTCCGCAACCACTACCTCCACCGTCCTGAATACCAGTAAACAAGCACCCCACAATATCGTGCTGCCCTGTATTTCGAGGCATTGCCTCGAACCCCTCTTAAACTAAGATAACGTAGCGCACGACAATCAACCTGAATAAATGCTGATGATTTGCTATACTTTTCCGTTTTATTAGCTATATTTGCACTTTAATTAAACCTGAAATAAAATGAAGACCACTAGACTGACACTCTTAGGAGTGATGTTGTGCCTGGCATCAATGGCATGGGCACAAACACTGGAGCCAAATCTCAAGTGGGGAAAGCCCACTGACGCTGAACTGAATATGACAACCTATGCCCCCGACCCGGAAGCCGAGGCGGTGGTGCTGTGCAGTCAGACACTTCTGCGGTATGACTTGTCCTCGGGTTGGCTCAAACTAATACGATCCACTAAGAAGCGTATCAAGGTTCTCAAGGAAGAAGGAAAAGACAAAGCCAATGGTGGTATCTCATATATGTTCAATGGGCATCGTTCAGGAGAATGCGAGATTTTGGCGAAGCTCAAAGCCACAGCCTACAATATGGTTGACGGGAAGTTGGTCAAGACCAAAATGGAGGGCAACATGGTCAATCATGAGGATGTGACCAAAACGCTGCGCCTGACCAAATACACTGTGCCACAGGTCACCGTGGGAACCGTCATAGAGGTGGAATATGAGATAGAAAGCGATTTCATCAGCCACATTGATGACTGGTGGGCACAGAGTGAAATACCGGTGATGTACACTTCATTTGATGTGACTGTTCCGGAGTATTTCGATTTCAGCGTTGAAGAACGCGGTTCTTATCGGTTGGAAAATAAGATTGAGGACACAAACATGAATATGGCATCAGGAATACAGTGTGGAGGTAAGCGATATCAGTTTTTTGGCCGTAATTTGCCGGCTCTGCGCAAAAAGGAAATGCTTTATGCACCTCAATCCTATGGGCAGCACGTTTCAATGGAGTTGCGTGCTGTCATGATACCGGGTAGGATGACCAAAAACTTCACTTCAACCTGGGATAATGTGGACAAGCAGCTATTAGACGATGGTGAGTTTGGTGTTCGGCTGGGTAAGAACCCGCTTAAGGCCGAAATGCAAGAGGCGGGCGTGGCCGACATCGCTGACCCTGTAGAACGCATCATGGCCATTTATCGCCTGCTTAAGGATCGTGTCAAGTGGAACGACCAATACACTCTCTATGCCGAGAGCGCTGGCAAGGTGCTCAAGGAACGCTCGGGTAGCAATGCCAGCATCAACTTCATCCTGATCAATATGCTCAGGGATGCAGGATTTGAGGCTTATCCCGCTGTGATGAGGTCACGCGATAAAGGATTCTTGACCGTTGCCCGTGCTACTGTTAAAGAGTTCAACACCTTTGTCGTGGCAGTCAAGGTGGGTGACAAGCTTTCCTATTTGGACGGTTCAATCGAGGACGGTTGGCTCGATGTCCTGCCCGACCATCTGCTGGTTGACCGCGCTCGAATCGTGAGCAAGGACAAACCGACCGAATGGGTCGACCTGAGGGGGGTGTCGGAATCCAAATCACGAAGCATGGTTAAGGGCGAGCTCCAAGCCGATGGTACCTTGCATGCCGACATCCAGACGAAATATACGGGTCTGGAGGCTGCCTCGCTTCGCCATGATTTCCGCACAGCTACCGATAGCGCCACTTTTGTATCTGAACTGGCTCAGGAGTTGAACTGCGAAATCGAATCCCTCACACTGACCCACCATCACGGATTGGGACCGGACGTGGAGCGGAACATGCACGTGACCAAGCAGTACGATGCCGCGGGCGACATCATCTACCTCAACCCGTGGGTGCTGACTGTGATGAGTGAGAACCCGCTGACCGAGGAGCAACGCACGTTGCCCGTCGAGTTCCCATGTCTCCACACCGAAAACCTGGCCACAGTAATTACCCTTCCCGAGGGTTATGTGGTTGAGGAACTGCCTAAATCACTGATGATCAAGAGTGAAGATGGCAAGCTGAGCTGTGTCATCGCTTCGACTGCCGACGGTTCGACGCTTTCATCAAGGTGTCAGATACAGGTCGGCAGGCTTTTCTTCTCTCCCGAGGAGTACCCCTTTGTGAAAAGCTTCCTGGACGAGGTGTACAAGCGACTGCAAGATGTCATCGTAATTAGAAAGGTGTCATGAGAACACTGATTTCCATTCTCCTGTTGCTGGTGTGCGTGCTGCCTGTAGCATCACAGACGGTCGATGCTGTCGTTGTGCAATCGACCACCGAGGTTGACTGCCGAGACATGCGCAACACCCGCATCAGCGAGCAGCGTGTCTATCGCCTGCTCCATGAGCGTGCCAGCGACATGGCGCAGTTTGCGATAGGTTGCAGCAAGTGGCAGAAGTTGGCCGACTTCAACGGACAAGTGACCGATGCCACAGGCAAGGTCATCCGCAAGTTCAAGAAGGGGGATCTCATGCGCAGTGAGTTAAGCAGCAGCTTTGCCGAGGACTTCTATACGCTCTCGCTTGACTATACGCCGCCCAGTTACCCGATTACTATCGAGTTCAACTGGGTCACCGAAGCCAACAACGGCAACTTCGGATTACCGACCTTTGCCCCGATCGAAGCCTACAATACCCAGGTGGATCATGCCAGTTATGTGCTCACCGCGCCAGCCCAGATGGCATGTCGGTACCAGTGCCGCAATACTGCTGACCAAGTGACACAGAGCACCTTGGGTGATGGGCGCATCCGCTACGAGGCGCATATGGACAACCTGCCCGCCATCGACAATGAGCCCTATTCGCCCTCTGCCCGCGAGACCTTACCGCATATTCTATGGGCGCCGGGTAAGTTTGAATTACATGGTGTCTCTGGCGATATGACGACATGGCAGGGATTCGGAGCATGGATCTACTCGTTGCTCAAGGGGCAGCAAGAACTGTCGCCCGAATTCAAGGCGCAATTGCACGCCATGACCGACACCTGCACCAGCGACCGCAGCAAGGTAGAGGTCATCTACAACTACTTGGCCCAAACCACGCGCTATGTGAGCATCCAGTTGGGTATCGGCGGCTGGCAACCGTTCCCCGCCAGCGAAGTGTGCCGCACCGGGTTCGGCGATTGCAAAGGCTTGACCAATTACCTGTGCGCCATGATGCACGAGGTGGGCATTCCTGCTAACTATGTGGTCATCAGGAATGACCAGCGCTCCCTCGTCACGGAGTTTCCGTCCAATCAGTTCAATCACGCCATTGCCCAAGTGCCGTTGCCTGGCGACACGCTGTGGCTCGAATGCACCGCCTCGGCCTTTGTGCCGCTGGGTTATGTGCATGAAAACATTGCCGGCAACGATGCCCTGCTGATTGACGACAACGGCGGGCACTTGGTAAAACTTCCTGCCTACACCCCCGAGCAGAATGTCTCTTACAACAAAGCACACGTCACGCTGCAGGATGACGGCAGCGCCAAGGTAGATGCCGATATGCGATATGAGTGCCGCCAGTACGAGGACTTGTTACCCCTCATGTCGCGCACCGAGCAGCAACGTCGAGACGCCATGCTCAGCGGCATCAATCTCTCGGCGGTCACGCTTGGCGACTTCACCTTCACTGAGCACAAGCAGAGCTATACTACACCCCATATCGATGTGTCGATGCAGCTCGAGACACGCAAGTTGGCCAACATCACTGGTTCTCGCATGTTCGTCCCGGTGGGGATTTTCCACAAAATAACCGTGCCGCGGGCACTGCAGCAGCGCGTGCAGCCCGTCAGCATCGACTATGGCTATGTTGATATCGACACGCTGGTGGTAACCATTCCTGAAGGCTATGTGGTTGAAACCTTGCCGCAATCGGCTAGCGAGGTGACTCTGCTGGGCGAATTGTCGCAGACCTTCGAGGCGGCTGACAATACCGTCACCGTCGTTACCCGCCACCTGATGCGCGATGGCCGCTATCCCGCCACAGACTACGCCACCTTGCGTAATCTCAAGACTGCTGTCAAGCGGGCCTACGACCAGCGCATTGTCCTTCGCCGTAAATGAGCGTCCGCTGCCCTACGGCTGGGAGAGGCGATGGGGGTGCGCGTTGACAACGCGCAATACTGAACAACGCGTAATACGGGACGGCTCGCAATACGGGACAAGGGGGTATTGTGGGGGAGATGGGGAGGAAGTTTTTCGGTAAAAATGGGGTGGGGATTTGGGGGTGTGTAAATTTGTTGCTAATTTTGTAGCACTGAAGTAAACATCAAATTAATCACTAAAACTATCACAATCACAATGAAAGAGTTGAAAGGAACCAAGACTGAGAAGAACCTGATGGAAGCCTTTGCTGGCGAGTCACAGGCCCGTAACAAGTACACTTACTATGCCTCGAAGGCTAAGAAGGACGGCTATGTGCAGATTGCTGCCATCTTTGAGGAGACCGCCAATCAGGAGAAGGAGCACGCCAAGCTGTGGTTCAAGCACTTGCAGGGCGGTGCCGTGAAGGGCACTATCGAGAACCTGGAGGATGCAGCTGCTGGTGAGAACTTCGAGTGGACCGACATGTACAAGCGCATGGCCGAGGAGGCTCGCGAGGAGGGCTTCATCGAGATCGCTGAGCAGATGGAGGGCGTTGCCGCCATCGAGAAGCTTCACGAGGAGCGCTACCTGAAGCTGTTGAACAACATCAAGGAGGGCATCGTGTTCTCACGTGACGGTGACACCATCTGGCAGTGCAGCAACTGCGGCCACGTGGTAATCGGCAAGAAGGCCCCCGAGATGTGCCCCGTGTGCAACCATCCGCAGGCTTATTTCCAGATCAAGGCTGAGAATTACTGATTTTAGACCTTAGACCTTAGACTTTAGATATTAGATATTAGATATTAGGCTTTCTAAGGTCAATATAGCATGAACAATGGCGGTGAGGGAATGGATCCCTGGCCGCCATTGATGTTTATGAAGCATTGTACTTATTGGTTGCGGGCTTGGTCGCGCCGTTCCTTGAGTTTTTTCTGGATGATGCTCTCGACCTCAAAGAAGCGGTCCACCTGGTCGGCGTTGAGTACGGTAGCCAGTTTGTCGATATACTTCATGCGGATGCCCTGGGCTCGTTGCTGCATCTCCATCTTGCGCTTTGCCATGGCGGCGGCATCGGTGCTGGTGCTGGGCTTGATGGGCCGCTTGCGCTCGGCCCAAAGGGCACTCATCTCCTCGCAATAGCTGTGGTAGATGGGTTCGAATTTCTTTTGTTGCGCTTCGGTGATGTGAAGTCGATAGACCAGTTCACGGACCTTAGCCCGATACAGTCTCTCATTGAGGGTGCTTTTGTTGCCCTCGTCGGCCAGTGCGGTGAGACTAACGAGTACGAGGACCATTAATATCATGATTTTCTTCATTGCTTCTAGAATTTGCTGGTTAATATTCGGGAATCTCTTCAATCTCATAGTATTGTAACTGTGCTGCTTCCTCGTCGCTCAGTGTGTTCAGGAATTCGTCAAGAGGACCTTGGCCATCCATCGGCACAGGCTGAGCAGTGTGCCCGTTTAACAGAGTGATGCCAATGCCGACGGCGAGCAATGTGACTGCCGCAGCCGAGAGTTTAATCATGGTCACGCGCCACTTGCTGTGGCTGTGGGCGTGATGGGTGATGGCATGCTCGGTAGCGCTGTCAATCAGACTGTCAAGGTACTCATCACTTTCCTGGTAGGGCAGCCTTTTATCTATGTCATTCAGTAGTTCATTCATTGTGAATGTTCTTTAATGTAGTTTTTGACCCGTTGGGCCGCATAGTGGTAATTGGTCTTCAGCGATGGGATGTTCTTGCCCGTGATGCGTGCAATCTCCTCATAGCTGAGTTCGTCGTAGTAGCGCAGGTTGAAAGCGATGCGCTGTTGTGTGGGCAGCGTGAGCAATGCCTGCTGGAAGAGGGTTTCCAATTGGTGCCCGTCAAGCATCGCTTCGGCCTTGAGCTTAGTTGTCAATGCCTCGCCCAGCGAGTCGATGCTCTGGAAGAGGCTGGTCTGTCGTCGTAGGTGTTGCAGTGCCTCGTTGGTGGCAATGCGGTACAGCCAGGTCATCAGAGGACCGTCGCCCTTGAACGAGTCAATCTTTTCGAGGACTTTGATGCACGTATTTTGGAGCACGTCCTCGGCATCATCATGGCCGATGACGATGCGCCTGATGTGCCAGTAAAGGGTCTTCCCATACTGCTTCATGAGGCACCTGAAACCCTCGTTGCGCTGAGCGGGGTTAAGGAGCATCTGCTGAAACGTGCTGTCGTCGGTCATTGTAGCCATGCATCATTATAGATGATAAAACGGGTACAAAGTTAAATCACTGGTCGCGTTTTTTAGTATTTTTGTTTCTTGTTTTTAACCTTTAGCAATTTGATGCATCTTCTTACTGTAAAACCTCTAAACACGTTTATACTATGTTACAACAAACTACCCAACGACTCTTGCTGGTAGCAAGCGTTCTGTTTTTGGCTTTGGCTGCCAGTGGGCAGACGTGTGATCCTGATGACGGCTGCGGTGGCGATACGACCGCTGTAGGTGTCTATGATGTGTTGTCCCCGATGGGGCAGTCATCGGTTGATATGATTGAGATGGCACCGCGGCTTGAGACCCTCGACGGCAAGACCATCGCCCTGGTGGGCGGCTCGTTCATGGCGAGTGTGACCCATGTCGAGCTCAAGAGACTCATTCTGGAATATTTCCCGACGGCTACGGTCTATGTGCTGAGCGAAATCGGTTCGGCAGGTCTCTTCCCAGGTCCTCGTACCCGCAAGCCGCAGGTGGAGCGTTTCCAGCAGCGGTTGCAGGAATATGGCGTTGATGCCGTCATCTCGGGAAACGGCGGTTGCGGTATCTGCACGCCCAAGGAAACCGGCAACTGTATCGCTGCCGAGTACATCGGCATCCCGTCGGTGATGATTGCCGCACCAGGCTTTGACACCCAGGCCAAAACGACCGCCTATAATAACGGCGTTCCCGTGCTGCGCGTGGCTGTATATCCTGGCGCTTTTGCCTCCCACACCGTAGAAGAACTCAAGCAGAACACGCGTGACGTGCTGTGGCCCCAGATTCTTGACATGCTCACCGAGCCGATTACTCAAGAGGAAATTGAGGAAAACTCCCATCCCGAACCCGCTGACCCTCAGGAGCCGGTCTTCAGTGGCACCATTGATGAGGTGAACGAGTTCTTCCGCGACATGATGTGGAGTGACGGAATGCCTATCATCCCGCCGACCAAGGACCGTGTCGAGGAATTCATGAAATTTACCGACTACCGCTGGAACCGCACGATTGCCGTGTTGTCACCGTCCTACCGTTCATCGCTGGTGTGGCATGTCGCCGTCAATGGCGTGATGGCAGGCTGCAAACCCGAACACATGCCCTTGCTGATTGCTTTGACCAAGGCGATGACATCGGGCGACTTCCGCCGCACGCTGGGCAGCACCCATGCTTGGGTGCCCTATTGCTGGGCCAATGGTCCCGTTGCCCGTCAGTTGGGCCTTGACCACGGTCAAGGGCAGATCAACGAGCAAGCCAATATCGCCATCGGCCGCTTCCTGAACTTGGCGATGCTCAACCTGGCTGGCTATTACGTGAAGCAGGATCGCATGGGCACCTTCGGCTATCCCGTTTCCTGGTGCTTGGCCGAGGATGACGAGGCCTGCCTGCGTGTGGGTTGGAATCCCTATCATGTGCGTCAGGGACTTGACCTCAACGAGAGTGCGATGACAGCCGCTTCCACACTGCTGTGGGGCAACAATATGCCACCCGCCACCACTGATGGCGAGAAAATCATGCAGCTGCTGGCGTGGGACATCACCGAGCGTTGCCAGTTGGCACTGGGCAGTGGAGTGCAATATACCAACCGTGCCATCCTCATGACCGAGGAAGTCGCTGCATTGCTCAAGGATAAGTACGGCACCATCGATAACCTTGAAGACCAACTCATCACTACTGCCCGTCGCCCGTTGTATGAGCGTGCCTATGCCCATTACTATGCCAATCCCGGCAGTGCCATCAATCCTGACCATACCTCGCTGGAACAGTACATGGCCCAACTCCAGGAAGAGGAGAATGCCGAGATGACCAATACTCCCGAATGGTATGCCAGCGACGCCGCGCAGATGATGACGATTCCCACGATGCAAAAGGGGGAGACCGCTTTCCTGATTACCGGCGACGCATCCCGCAACAAAATCCAGACCATGCCTGGTGGCGGCATGTCTACCGTTGCCGTTGAACTGCCTGCCGCATGGGATGAACTGATGGAGGAAAAAGGCTACGAACCCCTGCGTTCATTCTACCTTGAACCGATTAACGATGAGGGCCATAACCCACTGACCGAGATTGAGGAAGTGGAAATTGAGCCCGAAAGCGCCGTGGCTCCCACCGGTAAAACCCAGGTGCGCTATTACAACCTGGGAGGTCATGAGAGCAGCAAGCCCTTTGACGGGGTAAACATCGAGGTCACCACCGACAGTGAGAAAGGCACCAGTGCCAAGAAGTTTATCCGCGTTAATTAAACCACAATCACGATGAGACGTAATTCTCGGTTCTTCTTGCTCCCCCTGCTGGTGGCTGTGATGGCATTGCTGCCGTTGCAATCGCATGCCGGGCCGCTGCGTGGTGACGCTAATGGTGACGGCAAAGTAAATATCGCTGATGTGACCGAACTCATTAACCTGTTGCTCTCGGGGGATGCCGAGGTGGGGAACGGTTGTGTTGATGTGAATGCCGATGGCGTGTTGAATATCTCGGATGTGACCGCGCTCATCAATCACCTGCTGAGCGGTTCGGAGTTGGAGCCCATTGAGGCTCAAGTCGAGGAATATACTGTGGGCGATGTGACATTCTATATGATACCCGTAGAGGGCGGTACGTTCTCAATGGGTGCCACACCCGAGCAGGGCAGTGATGCCAGCAGCAGAGAGAAACCGGTTCATCAGGTGACCGTGTCGTCCTATTATCTCGGAGAGACCGAAGTGACCCAGGCTTTGTGGCAAGCTGTGATGGGAGACTTTCCTAGTTATTTCACGGGGATGCAACTCCCGGTTGAGCAGGTGTCGTGGGTGGATTGTCAGGCGTTTATCGCTGCGCTTAATGCGATGACTGGTCAGCAGTTCAGATTGCCCACCGAAGCCGAGTGGGAATTTGCGGCCCGTGGTGGCAACATGAGTATGGGTTACAAATACTCGGGCAGCGACAACCTCGCTTCGGTAGCTTGGTATTCCTATAACGACTCATGGGATGTGCGTGGTACAGGCTACTATGGCACTCATCCCGTGGCTACCCGTAACCCCAACGAGTTGATGCTCTATGACATGAGCGGCAATGTGCACGAGTGGTGTCAAGACTGGTATGGAGTTTATGATTCAGCAGCCCAGATCGATCCAGTTGGGCCGAATATTGGCACGACTCGCGTTTATCGTGGCGGAAGTTGGTACTTTGACGAATGGTTCTGCCGCGTGTCGTTCCGCAACAGCGTCTCTCCATCCTATACCAGCTATGGCATCGGTTTGAGGCTGGCAATGTAACATGACCTATTTTCAAGGGCTGATGAAATAAAATAATGCCGGTGAGGAAATCCCTCGCCGGCATTGCAATTGAATAGATATGGATGAACTCAGAACATATAGGCTGCGCTCACGGTCCAGCAGTTGTCTTTGCCCTCGACATGACCGCCATTATACTCCTTGCCGATGGTTTTCATGGCTTTCTTCATGCCGATACCATAGCTGGCGGTGATTCTCAGGTGCTTGAACAAGTCCACGCCAGCGCCCACGTCCCATGAGAATCTTGTCTTGGATTCATCGGGGGTCTTGATTTGGCTGTCATCCTTGACGATCAACGAGATATTCGGACCGGTGAATACGACGGGTGCTACATAGCGCTCCACAGTGGGGATAGCAAGGCGATACCTCAGATAAACGGGAATATCGATGCAAATGCGCTTGGAGGAATTCTCTTGATCTTGGGTCTTGATGTTAGCGTTGTGGCGATAAAGCGCCGATACTTCAAGTCCGAGGTTTACCTTGGGGATATTAAAGTCAAGCATCAGTCCTGCGTTCCATGCCGTGTGGTTCTTGCTGTCGAGCAGACTGTTCTTGTCCTTCATCTCGATGGTAGTGATGCCGCCCTTGAAACCGAATTTCACCTGAGCTGCTGCAGGAGTGGCCGATGCCACCACCAGGACTGCCATCAAGATTGCTACTCGTGTAAACTTGCCAATGCGTCCGCCGAGGCTGTTGAACACTGTTACCATACTCTTGTTGTTAACATTGTTAATGTTACCGTTGAAAGAAGTTGAAGTTGCCATAATTGTAAAGTTTTTTAGTTGTTATTATTTGATTGTTTTTTTGTTTCACGATGCAAAGTTATGGTGCGGAAATCCCTTCTACCAAGCATTTTAAACCATATTGGATGAAACGGTGGGATTAATGTATGAAATGCTTTTTGGGACTATTTTTGGTGTGCTTTTTTCAAAAAATGGCATAACTCTTGCATTAGATTTCTAGGTTATTATTAAATTTGCCATTTGGATAAACATTATTCACCTTATAAATAATTAAGACAATGAAAAAAGGATGTATCGGACTTATTGTCCTGGGCGTGATCGCCCTTGCTTTGTTTGGCTGGGTAAAAGGTGCTTACAACGGACTTGTGGCTTCTCAGGAGAGCGTTGAGACCGCTTGGGGCAATGTGGAGAACGTTTACCAGCGTCGTGCTGACCTGATTCCTAACCTGGTAGAGACCGTCAAGGGCTATGCCAAGCACGAGCAGGAGACCCTGGAGGGTGTCATTGAGGCCCGCGCCAACGCTACCAAGGTAACCATTGACCCGACAAATATGACTCCCGAGGACCTGCAGAAATATCAGGCTGCCCAGGGTGATGTGACCAATGCACTGAGCAAGCTGATTGCTGTTGCCGAGGCTTATCCCGACCTAAAGGCCAACCAGAACTTCCTGGAACTTCAGAGCCAGTTGGAGGGCACCGAGAACCGCATTGCCGTTGAGCGCAACAAGTTCAACGAGGTAGCCAAGGAGTATAACACCAAGCGTCGTACTTTCCCCACCAACATCATTGCCAGCATCTTTGGCTTTGGTGACAAGCCTTACTTCCAGGCACAACCGGGTGCTGACGTAGCTCCCAAGGTGGACTTTGGAACCAGCGAGAAGAAGTAAACGATGGCACTGGCCGATTTCATCCCCAGTGAAGGTCAACGGCGCATAGCCGCCGCCATTACCGCTGCCGAGCGTCACACGACGGGCGAGATCTGCGTCCACGTGACGCCTCGGTGCCGCGGCAATGTGATGAAACGTGCCGCCAAGACCTTTGACCGCCTGCATCTCTATTCCACCAAGCGGCGCAATGCTGTGTTGATATTTGTCGCCTATCAAGACCGAAAATTTGCTATTCTGGGTGACACAGGAATCAACAATGTGGTGCCCGAGGGCTTTTGGAATCAAGAGGTCGAGGAACTGACCAGGTATCTCAAGGCGGGGCGCCCCGTTGATGGCCTGTGTGAGGTCATCTCCCACATGGGGGAGCACTTGTCGCAGTATTTCCCTGGCGAGCGCGATGACGAGAATGAATTGAGCAATGAGGTCACCTTTGACGACCTTGACGAAGAAGACGAACCCGAGGTTCACAGCAATGACTATGGCAACATGGAATAAAGCACTAATGCGTCTGACGGCGGTTTTGCTGTTGGGGCTCACTGCTATAGCAGCGGTGGCACAGGTGCCTGCGCGTCCTGACCCACCACGTCTGGTCAATGACTTTGCCGGTATCTTGGGAGACTGCCAGTGGCTGGAGGACTCGCTTGAGAAAATCGCCGTGGAGACCAGCAACCAGATTTGTGTGGTCACGATGAATGACTTCGGTGGCTATGACAAGGCCATGATGGGTTACTCCATTGGTGAAAAATGGGGTGTCGGCACCGAGCGGCATCGCAACGGCGTGGTCATCCTTGTCAAGCCCAAGACCGAGGAGAGCAAGGGTGAGGCCTTCATCGCTGTAGGCTACGGTCTGGAGGGTGCCATTACCGATGCTACCAGCACGCGCATCGTCAACCAAGAAATGATTCCTTACTTCAAGGATAATGATTACCTGGGCGGTGTGTGGGCCGGAGCAAAGGTCGTACGCGACCTTGCCACGGGCGAGTATAACGAGGAGGATTATGCAAGTAGTGATGACGGTGATGCCCTGCTAGGATTGATCCTGTTTATCTGCATTGTAGCTTTCTTCCTGTACCTTGCCCACCAGAGCAATCAAGGCAATGGAGGCAATCACCGCAACAACGGTGACACCGGCACTTGGGGCGGACCCATCATCTTCACCAGCGGCAGCGACTGGGGTCGCGGCGGCTCCTCTTGGGGCGGCGGTGGCAGCTTCGGTGGCGGCGGCGGATGGGGCGGCTTCGGCGGCGGTTCCTTCGGTGGCGGCGGTGGTGGCGGCAGCTGGTAACCGCACCTCTCGAGAAGATATTTAGTCGTTAAGGACTTTAAGGGCCGTAAGGTCTTTAAGGTCCTTAACGACTATAGGATATGACCAAAATGCTGTCCTGGAGACGCGAAATTTTACGTCTCTACATAGTGGATGAAATGAGTATCAGTACAAATCAGACGAACAGTTGCTTGAGGATGTCGGGGGAGCGCAGGGTGCCGATGGCGGCATTGTGCAGGCGATAGTAGCTGATGATCACGTCAAGGACGCGGTTGCGCTCCTCGCGGTTGAAACGGAACACGCCCATATTGCTGAACGTCATGCGCGACAACAGGTGGATGACCTGTGCTTCACTGGGCTGTAAGTTCATGTGACCCTTTGCGGCTAATGGGGCGAACACGCCCTCGGTCATGTCAAACCAGTAGCCGTTGTGATAGCTTTCTACGTTGGGCTGGATGCCCAGGTGGGCCCCTAGGTGATAGAGGAAACAGATGTGGAAATTGGCGACATGGTCGGGCAACTGCTCCAAGAGTTGCACTGCCTGCTCGATGTATCGGAACAACGGGTCATTGCCCTCGGGCTCCTGGATGACGTGTGCTAGCAGCTCGCTGATGAACAGGGCGATGGCATTTTTCACGGGGTCGCTGTAGATTGTCGCCAGCGGATAGTTGCGGCGCACTTCACGCAGTATCGACAGGTCGCGTCCAGGCCGAACGCCAGCCTCGATGTCCACCAGTGACAGCGGCATGAGCAACGCGTTGCGCATCCGTGCCGCCTGGGTCTTGCCCTGTGGCACGGCAAACGACATCAACCCGCGCCCATCGGTGTAGATGTGCACGATGTTGTGCTTGTCACTGTAGCGGATGGTGTTGAGCACAATGCCCCTCAACTTCTCATACATGCCGCTAATTTACTCATTATTTGGCATTCAGCAGCTAAAAATATGCCAAAAAACGCAACTTTTTCCGCTTTTAGGCGAGTTAAATTTTGTCAATTCAAAAAATAGTTCTAATTTTGCAGTCGCTTTTGCGGAAAAATCCGCGAAATGGCCCATTCGTCTATCGGCTAGGACGCAAGATTTTCATTCTTGAAAGAGCAGTTCGATTCTGCTATGTAAATCAGCTATTAAGAGAATCCGTCAGAGCGAGACCCGCCGTCTTCGCAACCGTTATTACAGCAAGACCATGCGCAATGCTGTCCGCAACATTCGCAAAATGACCGACGCTAAGGAAGCCACCGAGGCTATGCCCAAGGTCGTTGCCATGCTCGACAAGCTTGCTGGCAAGAACGTGATCAGCAAGAACAAGGCTGCTAACCTGAAGTCGAAGCTCGCTCAGCACATCAACAAGCTGAACCAGGCCTAAGCAATTAGGAGCGCGGCCCCTCCCACCAGGAGCCGTGGTTCAGCCAGGTACGGCCCATTCGTCTATCGGCTAGGACGCAAGATTTTCATTCTTGAAAGAGCAGTTCGATTCTGCTATGGGCTACCGTAGCAAAGCGTTAACCAATACACGGTTTAACGCTTTGCCTTGTGTTATTTAATATCCATGAAAATATGACACGAATGACCATGAACGGATCACAAATAAAACATTCATGAATCATTCGTGGTCATTCATGTTTTTCGAGCCCTATTGTTTTGAACATTGAAGGTAGCGGATAAAGAAAGGAGATGAACTCGACGTCCATCTCCTTTTCTTGTGGTTGCCTTGCCCGGACTCGAACCAGGAAATGCGGCACCAAAAACCGTTGTGTTACCATTACACTACAAGGCAATCCTTATGTCAATCTGGCGGCGTGCCGCCAAAATTGCGGTGCAAAATTACTGCTTTTTTTTGAATTACAATCTTTTTATCGCGTTTTTTTGCGATATGTGTGCCAAATTACTTGACAATCAGCAGGTAGTAGTTCTTCTTGCCCTTCTGAGCCAGGATGTACTTGTCGTTGAGCAGCAGGTCGGCACTAGCGGGCATGTTGGGGTCAGCGAGTTTTTCTTTGTTGATGCTCACGCCACCGCCCTGGGTCAGCTTACGCATCTCACCCTTGCTGGGGAATACGGCAGCCGCATCGGTCAGCAGCGAGATCATCGGTGTTCCCTCATCGATGGCGCTGCGGGGCACCTCAAAGCGAGGCACGCCTTCAAACACGCTCAGCAGTGTCTCCTCGTCAATCTTGTGCAGGATGTCCTTGGCCTTATTCGAGAACAGAATCTGTGAAGCCTCGACGGCGTTTTCATAGTCCTCGGCGCTATGTACCATGGTGGTAATCTCCTTGGCGAGGCGTTTCTGCAGCGGACGCAGACCAGGATCCTTCTCCTGCTCAGCAATCAGCTCTTCAATCTCATCCTGAGGCAGGGCAGTGAAGATCTTGATGTATTTCTTGGCATCCTCATCACTCACGTTGATCCAGAACTGGTAGAACTTGTAAGGCGAAGTGCGCTTGGGATCGAGCCACACGTTGCCGCCTTCGGTCTTGCCGAACTTGGTGCCGTCGCTCTTGGTGATGAGCGGGCAGGTGATGGCATAGGCTTCGCCACCGTTGATGCGGCGAATGAGCTCGGTGCCCGTGGTGATGTTGCCCCACTGGTCACTGCCGCCCATCTGCAGCTTGCAGCCCTCGTGCTCATAGAGGTACAGGAAGTCGTAGCCCTGGAGCAGCTGGTAGGAGAACTCGGTGAACGACATACCGTGGTCAGCATTAGCAGCGAGGCGCTTCTTCACGCTGTCCTTGGCCATCATGTAGTTGACGGTGATGTGCTTGCCGATGTCACGGATGAAGCTCAGGAAGGTGAAATTCTTCATCCAGTCATAGTTGTTCACCACGATGGCGTGGTTGGGAGCATCGCTGTCAAAGTCCAGGAACTTGGCCAGCTGCTGGCGGATGCACTCCTGGTTGTGACGCAGGGTCTCCTCGTCGATGAGCTTGCGCTCCTGCGACTTCATCGAGGGGTCACCGATCATGCCCGTGGCACCACCGATCAGGGCTATGGGACGATGTCCGGCACGCTGCAGGTGCTTGAGCATCATCACGCCCACGAGGTGGCCGATGTGCAGTGAGTCGGCGGTGGGGTCAATGCCCACATAGCCGCTGGTCATTTCCTTGTTGAGTTGCTCCTCGGCTCCAGGCATGATGTCGTTGATCATCCCGCGCCATTTCAGTTCTTCTACAAAATTCATCGTTAGTATAACTTTATTATGATATGTTTAATGTGCTAATGAAGTACAAAGGTACAACATTTTTCATCAACTATCACAATTTTCTAGTGAGTTTCACTATCTTTGCAGGTTGTTAAGCAAAAGACTGTTATGCAATTTGACACCTATTCCTACGCTTTGTTTCTGCCCTTGGTGTTCTTTCTCTACTGGGGATTACGCAACCATCTCAAGGTGCAGAACCTGTTCCTGCTGATTGCCAGCTATGTATTTTATGGCTGGTGGGACTGGCGAATGCTCAGCCTCATCCTGTTCACCACGGTAACCACATGGGGAACGGCATTGATGATGAAAGGTGGTCGCCGCTCAGGCACCGACAAGTTGTGGGCTGCAGCCAATATCGTGACCAGCTTGGGAATCCTGTGTCTGTTCAAGTACTTGAACTTCTTGCGTGACAGTTTTGTACATCTGTTGGGGCTTTTTGGCATCAACCCCGACTGGCCCACGATTCACATCCTGCTGCCGGTCGGTATCTCGTTCTACACCTTCCAGGCCATCAGCTACACGATTGACGTGTATCGTGGCAACATCAAGCCCACGCGCGACGTGTTGGCCTTCAGCGTGTTTATCGCGTTCTTCCCGCAGCTTGTGGCAGGTCCTATCGAGCGTGCCACCAACCTGCTGCCCCAGTTCATGAGGAAAAAGTCGTTTGATTATGAGACGGCTGTGACGGGTATGCGCCAGATCCTGTGGGGCTTGGGCAAGAAGGTGATTATTGCCGACACGATGAGCGGCTATGTGGACCCGCTGTTCTCCAATCCGTCTTATTACTCGGCATCGAGTATGATTTGGGCCGGACTGTTGTTTGCTGTTCAGATTTATGCCGATTTCTCAGGTTATAGTGATATTGCCATCGGCTCGGCCCGCCTGTTGAACATCAGGTTGCAGCCCAACTTCCGCTACCCGTTCTTCTCACGCAACATGAAGGAGTTGTGGCAGCGGTGGCACATCTCGTTGATGACGTGGTTCCGCCATTACGTCTATTTCCCGCTGGGCGGCTCGCGTCGCGGCAAGTGGCGCACGGCATTGAACACGATGATCGTGTTCTCGCTCTCGGGCCTGTGGCACGGGGCCGACTGGACGTTTGTCATCTGGGGTACGGTGAACGGCCTGCTGTTGCTGCCTTTTGTCTTCATGCCTCGTCGCCAGTTGAGCGAGCATGCTGCGTTGCGTGATATCCCGCGTTGCCTGTTGACCTATTTCATCTTTGCTATGATCTTCATTGCCTTCCGTGCTGCCGGCATCGGCCAATTGTGTGAGATAGGCAATGTCATCATCCACGGCCAGTGGCTGGTATGGCCTCCGTTCATGGAAGCGCTCTATTATATCATCTCCTTCTTTGTCATCGAGTGGCTGGGCCGCCGACAGGAATTCCCGTTGATGCAGATGCGTTTCCCTCGTGTATTGCGGTGGACCATCTATTGGGGCCTGTTGCTGGGCATCTCCCTGGCCAGCCTGGACAAATACACGCAATTCATTTATTTCCAGTTCTAGAACCATGGGCGATGAAAGTGCACGGGAACGGCATGCACTCAAGACCTTTGTCTGCCGCGCGTTGATTGCATTGTTGCCGGTCATGGCCTTTGTGGTTTTGTATCTGGCGATAGACCCATTTAAGGTCGTGCACCCTTATGACGGAATTTCGGTCGCACCGGATGATTCGCTGGAGCGCATCCCCAACAAGCGCTATGTCGCTGTTGAGGGGCTCAAGTATTACAATGGCACCCAGCATTACAATTCCTTCATCTTCGGCTCATCGATATCATCCAATTTCACCGTCGAGGCGTGGAAAAAGTATCTTCCTGCCGATGCCAGTGTCTATCACTTCACGGCTGGTGCCGAAACGCTGGTTGGAGTCCGTGATGAGTTGCGCTACCTGTTTGACCACCAGGTGCCTGTCGAGCATGCCCTGCTGGTGATGGAAGAAGAATTGTTCCGCCGTCCAACGCGATACAACGAGATGCCGTTTGTGCCTCACTATGATGTCTCTCCTGATGTCACTTGGCTGGATTTCCAGCGGGCACATTTCAATGCTTTTCGCGATCCTGATATGTTTATCTATAGCTTCTTCCCGTCGTTCGTGGTCAACAAACTCGTTGAAGAAGGCAAATTGCAGCCCGTTACGAACGGCGGTCGCGACGAACTGACCAATGAAGACTCGAGCCGTGGCCTTGACTCGCTCATCCTCAACAATCCCAGCGAGTATTACGGCGCTAGACCCTGGCTGGTCAATATGTCTCCTTATCCCAATCCGTTGCCCTTGAGCATTGATGCAACCGCCGAAAAGCTCTTGCGCGAAATCGCCGACATGCTACAGACTCACCACGTGGATTACTTGGTAATCGTTCCGCCACGTTTCCGTTCCGAAGCGCTCTTGCCGCTTGATCATGTGTTGCTCTGCGAGATTATGGGCAGGGACCGTGTCCATGACTTCAGTGGCGATAAAGCGCTCGTTCATGACCTGTACACCTATTATGACGGAACGCACCTCCTTACTCACCGTTGCACCGAGCTCATTGACCGCAGCTATGCGCACGACGACAGATGGTTGACAATGCCCCGTTGAGGAATATCAATTCTAGGGTTCAAAATGACAGGGCGTGTCGCGGTGAAGCGGCACGCCCTGGATGTAGTCAAGTGTAAGTCCGTCAGGGATTACCAGGTTCCTGAAAGTAGGAAGTTAATCAATGTGGTGACATCATCGATGGAGATGTTGCCACTCTGGTTGCAGTCGGCAGCAGCGGTGTCAATGGTGCTGGCGTCAATGGTGAGCAAGTAGTTGATCAAGGCGGTGACATCATTGATGTTGATGATACCGTTCTTGTCCACATCACCTCGTGTGCTGCTGGGAGCGTCTTCGGCATTCTCGTCAAGGACAATCTGCAAGCTGGTGACATCGCTGGCGCGCACATTGCCGGCATAGGCCTCAAATGCGTTGATCTGGCCACTGGCAGCCTTCACGAAGTGGCTGCAGGCATCGTTCAGGAAGTAAGCGTTCTCGACGGTTTCCTGATGGAAGGTACCTACCAGCATGTGGTGGGTGCCGCTGGTGATAGCGCTGGGATTGGGCTTCACGGTCACGTTCTTGGCACTGAAGACGTAGGTCTTGCCGCGCATGTCGGTTCCATTGGCTCCGTCATAGGGGGCAACGAAGTAGGGCACGTTGGCCTCTAAAGTGCTACCCATGTATTCGGCATGCATGATAGCGTCATCGGCAGCATCTTCCTCCTCATTGAAATTGCAGATCCACAGCCCCTTGGCATCGTCTTTACTATGCATCCAGTCGATGGGTGCACCGTCGGCAGTGACGTCGGTGGCAGCGAAGGGCAGTACCATGGTGCTCCATCCGCCCTCTTGTCCGGCATGACGGCCCTGAGTCAACTTGCGCTCATAGCTGATGTTCTCGGCCGTGAAGCGGTAGGGAGCATAGAAGTCATAGCCGTGATAGAGTACAACGTCGCGTTGAGCCACATTGTTCTGGATAATATTTCTGGCCTCAAGTCCGGCGGGAATGTATTTCTCGCCAGAACCGATATAATACAATGCATTGGGATTGTCGTTGGGAATCAACGAAGTCAGGTTCAGGCCTTCCAGGCTCACAGCAGCTGCGTTCTCGGGAACACGGATGCCGTTGTAGGGCTTGTAGCCCACGCGGTTGCCCTCACCATCCCAAACGACCATACCGCGGTTGATGGTATAGTATTTAGACTCGCCAGGCTTAACCAGGTTGGTGGTAACTTCGTCCTCGTTGCGGCCAAAGATGTTGAGTGCATATATCGAGCCGAAGGCCAAGTTGTCAAATTCGAAGTAGAACGTCTGGGTCTCGCCAGCGGGAATCACCACGTTGCGGCTCAGATAGGTAATCATGGTGCCATGTCCGTTCTCGTCAACGATGAACAGGGGAGCCAGGATGTAGCGGTTGTATTCACCCTCGGTATTGTTGTTGGTGACATCGACCTTGAACTTGATGTGGCTGTCATAGATGTTCATGTCCTCATCGGCATTCAAGGCGTTGATGTCCACGCTCAGGTTCATCGGGTAGGTCACCGAACCAGCGATGGTTACCGAACCAGTGCCAGGAATGGATGGATTCCATGATGTGTCAAAGGTGGACAGGTGCACACTCTTGGTGCCGGCATTCTTCGGGGTGAAATTGAAGGTCACCACCTTGGAGCCATGGGCGGGAATCTCAGCCTCGACAACGGTAGTGAATTCGCTGTACTCGTCAAGCGCTTCGTTTTCAGCATAGAGGTAGATGCGTCCGCTGAAGCGGTCGTCACTGTTGTTCTTGACGGTTACATGGCACTGCTCGGCAAGGCCTACCTTCTCGCCACCGGAGAACTCAAAGTTGGTGGACTCGAGGTCTACGATGGGATGATCTTCCAGCGTGATCCAGTTGCCATTGACGGTGGCCTTGATGTAGTAGCGGTCGCCATCAATCATGGGCTGCCATACCTCTGAACCAGGAAGGCTGCAGACGGGTACAATCTTGTAGGTACCGCTCGTGACACCTTTCAAGAAGGGGTAGGTGACAGTACTATGGTTATCGGGCCAACTGTCGGTAATCGAGAGATAGCTGGAGCCATAATAGGTCTGAGCAATGATTTCAACGAAGTTGTCGTCACTGTCATAGAGCGCGATGCCGCGCAGGTACTTGGTGCCGTCATCAATGTGGTCCTCGGCGGTCACCTTGATGTAGCGGTTCTTGTTGAGCTTGAAGTAGCCGTCGTCGCTGCGCTCAAAGGTGCGTGCGCCCGTGTAGTACATTCTCCAAACAGTGAGTCGGTGGTCTACCTGTTGAGGCACGCCACTGTAACCGGGCATGATGCCGATAACGGCAGTTTGGTCAATGTTGTAGCCCTCAAGGCTGGTCGTGGAACCGATGCCACCGGCATAGGGGTTGAGCACCGACAGAACGAAGTAGCCGTCACCCAGGCCTCCCCAGCCCCAGTTGATGTGGAACAGGTCACCGTAGGCATAGCCGTCGCACACGAACGAGTGCCCGCCACCGGTACCGGCACGGCCGTTGTAGATCATGGGACGTCCCTCGACCAACTCGTTATAGATCATGTCTTCCCATTCGACTTGATCATAGTCACTGCGGTAAACCAGCTTGGCATCGTAGTTGAAGTACTCGTTGAGCGCTGTGGGAATGTAGGGGTCGCTGGTGCTTGAAGCATTGACGCCATACTGCATCTCTGCGGCACAGCCGGCATAGAGCATGAGCCATGCCACGGCGTCCTTCTCGGCTTCGGTCTCGGCGCCAGTGTAGTTGTCACGCATGTTGTTCCAGTCAAAGAATATGGGCTCCAACGGGTCGGTCTCAAAAACACCGTATTCCTCATGCCAATAGAAGGTCACCATATAGGACGGAATCGTCTTGGAGCAGTATATTGGCAACTTATAGTAGTTCATGATCTGTGCCATCGAAGTGGCTACACAACCCGTGTAGGCCAACTCGCCGACGGTGTCACCATCCTCGGTGACGTCCATGAACTCGGGGCAGTGGTTCCAGTAGGGACCGGCCTGGTCCCAGTGGCTGGTAATCAGCGGCGAGATGCTGTTGCGGGTGGGGCGCGGTGCATTGGCTGGCGGATTCTTGATGCCCATTTCATCGAGGGCAGCAATCTGCAATGCATAGTTCTCGAGCCAAACCTTCATGTTGGCGGGAACGTTGTTCGGGTCAAACTTGCCGCTGTCGCTGTAGCCCAGGATATCGGTCGTGCGGTCGTCACCCGATACGATGACGAAACCGTGGTCACCGACGGTGTTGAACACATAGTAACTTGCCTGGCTGGATGTCGAGTGGCCAGTGGCACTGAGGCGTGGCGCGCTCACAGGAGTTGATTTCAATGACGCTCCAGTGTGGTGCTTGAGCATGAACGAATTGGCCGCTCGGTGAGCCGCGTCGGGTGACACGGGACCGGCAAACATGGTTACACTTAGCAGAAGAGAGGCTAAGAATAAGATTTTTCTCATGATGTTTTAATGTCGTTAATGATATTGGTTAATTAATAAAATGTCTATAGGTTTACAACCAAAGTTGTGCGAAGAGTTTGCAAAAATATAATTTTTTTGAAAAATATGCAAAATCGGGCACAAAATTAACATCTTGTGCCCGATTTTTTTTTGTTTGAAAGAAAATCGTCTGAAAAACTGAAAGTCTTTTTTCTTGTTATGCTTTCAGATTGTCAGTACTTTCCTGCGGTGCCTGCTCGGTCGGTTTTTTGTTGTGAACGCGCACCTTCAGCTCGTCAAAGCCGAAGCCATAGACGCCGTTGACATTGCTCTGGGTGATGATGGCCTCGCGGTCGGTTTCCTTGATGATGCGGAAGATGTTCACGCTCTCGTGCTTGCGGCACATCACCATGACGATTTTGATGTTGTCCTTGGTGTACCAGCCTGTACCATCCATGATGGTGCAGCCGCGGTGTGCCTCGGTGATGACGTTATCGGCAATCTCTTTCCACTTCTTGCTGATGATCTGGAACTGGACGCTCTGCCGCGTGTTGTTGATGACACGGTCGGCAGTGACAGAGTAGATGACCATGAAGATGAGACCATACACGATCTTGTCAATCGAGTGGAACAACAGCCATGACGAGCAGATGATCATCACGTCGCAGTACATCATCGTACGGCCAAACGAGACTGTGCTGTACTTGGCGACCATCGCCGCGATGATGTCGGTGCCGCCAGTGCTACCATTGTGGGTGAAGACGATGCCCAGACCGAAGCCACACAGCACAGCGCCCAGGATGACGTTCATGAACGTCTGCTGCTCGACAATCGGGGTGGGGAACATCGGTTGTAGGATACCGATGAATAACGTCGAGATTGATGCTCCGATGATAGTGCGCAGCACAAACTGCTTGCCCACGCTGCGGAAGGCAATGGCCAGCAGGATGATATTGATGACATAGTAGGTCGCTGCCACGTTCCAGCCCAGCCAGAAGTGGATCAACGATGACAGACCCGTCACGCTGCCGATCACAATCTTTTCAGGAAGGATAAATGCCGTGAAACCGAAGGCATAACACAACAGGCCGAAGGTAATCATCACATAGTCCTTCGCCAGATTAAAAACCTTTCTTGTATTCTCAGTCATAAGTTATATATACTATATAATGTGAACGTTTCTGTTTTCAGACCGCAAAATTACACCAAAAAACCGACATACCTCCCATTTGCGCCTAAATTAAAGCGCGAGACGCAACCCCAGACTGTTGTACTTATAGGTCTCTTCACGACTACTGCGGTGTATAAAGGATTCCTATCAAGGAAAGCAATTCATTCGACTCAAAGTGGGGAATGGATCAATGACTCAAAACTATTTGGCCCCGCGGTAATGAATAGTTCCATGGTCTATGGTGTTGGTTATTGGTGAATGTGCAAAGATAGTTAATTTATAGGTAAAAAGCACATAATTGTGTGAAAAACGACATAAATTTGGGCGCAAATGAAAAAACTGTTGTATCTTTAGGGGTTGTAATGAGATCATTAACGTGAGGTTGACGAAATTATTTATTGTCACTCAACGCGTTAGCAATGCCCCTCTAAGAATAGGGGGAGAAATGGCCCATAAATGCTACTAGAGGCGATTATGGTCATTGTAGCATCGACGCCCCCCAGCCCCCTCTTATCCAAGAGGGGGAGTTGAGTATCAGCAGGTTATTTTTGGCTTTGCTGGGTTAATGGTTCATTGAATGCATGTGAATTAATAAAACAGAAGATATTATGGTTACAAGACTGATTATTTCATCGTTGGCGGTGCTGATTACCGCATTGACCCTTGACGGGGTGACCGTTCAACCGTGGTGGTGGGCTGTGATTATTGCCATTGTGCTCGGGTTGATCAATTCGTGGATCAGGCCGCTGGTCAAGTTCCTGGCGTTGCCCATCAACCTGTTGACGTTGGGACTGTTCACGCTGGTCATCAACGGGGCAATGGTGATGCTGTGTTCGTGGCTGCTGAGTCCGCACTTTGAGGTGGCCGGTCTGGGTTGGGCTATCTGCTTCAGCCTCGTGCTCATGTTGGTGAGCTGGATGTTGCACCTGTTCTTCCCCGCCAAGAGCAAGAGCAAGAAAAGGAAATAGTTGGCTGGTTAACAGAAAAATAGAATCATTACCTTCAGGGCAATGAAGCAGCTATTGATATTCGGTAACCGCTATCAACAGGATGACGCCTCGACGGTGTTGTCGTTGCTGGCGCACCTGCGGGAGCGGGGATTGGAGGTAGCCGTTGAACATGAATACCTCAATTTCCTCTATCAGGGAAAAGATGCCGATGTCGCATCGTTCCAGACCGATCATGTCCCGCCAGCCGACATGGCGTTGTCGCTGGGCGGTGACGGCACATTCCTGACCACGGTGATGTGGGTGGCGCGGCAAGGGATGCCCATCCTGGGCATCAATGTGGGGCACCTGGGCTACTTGACGGCAGGCCGCCTGGCCGATGGCAACGAACTGATTGACGATGTGCTGGCGGGGAATTACCGCATTGAAGAACGGACGATGCTGGAGGTGTCGTGTGATGCCGCTCACATTGAGCATCCCTGGGCGCTGAACGAAATCGCTGTCCTGCGTCATGACACATCCTCGATGCTCGACATGGAGACACGCCTGCGCAGCCATGAATTGACGACCTATCGCGGTGACGGCCTCATCGTGAGCACGCCGACAGGGTCCACCGCCTACAACTTGAGCGTTGGCGGTCCCATCCTGGAGCCGACCACGTCATGCCTGGTATTGTCGCCCATCTCCCCGCACTCGTTGACGATGCGACCGCTTGTCGTGCGTGACGACAGCGAGATTACCATCCGCACCCACTCGCGTGCTACCCACTACGAGGTGAGTATCGACGGAGAAGTGACCCTGTGCCCGACGGGCTCCACCTTGACGGTAGCGCGGGCCCCCTATTGCGCTCGTGTGGTGCAACGCCAGGGCAACAATTTTGCCAGCACGTTGCGCCAGAAACTCCTCTGGGGCACAGACCGGCGTTGAGCCATCACACCCGTCAGATAAAACAACGTGAGTTCGACGAAAATAAGTTGCTGATACTCAATTCCTCCCCTAAGATAGGGGAGGTGCCCGTTAGGGCGGAGGAGTATGATTTGCACTCAAAGCACTTCCTCTTGGGACATCAACGCCCCCTGCCCCCCTCTAATCTTAGAGGGGGAGTTGCTAATGCGCTGATTGACAATCAATAATTTCGTCGAACTCACGTTAAAAAACATGGGGCGGCGGATGTTATCCGTCACCCCATGTTGTTTTGATTGTAAGTAAGGTTTACTGCTGATAAAGCCTGCGGTGCATGAGCACTGAGCGGTAGATGTGGATCATGTGGTCGGCAAGGATCTTGCCAGAGAAACGCTCACTGTTGTCACGAGCAGCTTTCAGGATTGCAGCCTTCTTGTTCTCGTTCTCCAGCACATCGCTCAACTTCTCGGCTCCATCGCGGAAGTCATCGTAGTAGATGGCACCATCGCCGCCAAATTCGCGCGCCTTGGCCGAGTCCTTGCAGATGACGAGGCCGCCTGTGCGTTGTGCATTGATGAGCTTGTAGCAGTCGCGTGAACGATCGGTGTTAGGAATAATCACTGCCTGGGCCATCTTAACGACAGCGGTGAGGTCGGCATGATGAACCTTGTCCACCTGTTTGAAGCGGTGAAACACGTGCAGATCGTGGGCCTGTTCCTTGATGACGTGGTCAAAATAGTCGGTGCGGTATCCGAGCATCACGATAGAGATCTTGCTGTCGCGCAACTCATGCAGTAACTTCATCGCCTCGACAAGGTTGTCCTCATTGTTGAAGCGTCCCTTATACAAGATATACTTCTCGGGCAGATGATACTTGTTGCGCATGATGTCGAACATGTTGTCAGGCACCGAGTCATCACATCCGTCAAAGAAGCACGGATAAACCACCTCGACGTTATCGGGGTTGAGGTGATAGTGGTCAATCATGACTTGGCGGTCAACCTCGTTCAAGGCGATAACGCGCTTGGCGATGCGGCAAGCCTTGCGTGCACGGCGTTGCATCTGCATGCGCTCCAACCAGTTGCTGGCGCCCTTGAACAGCGGGTCTGTCATGGTGAACACAGTAGGGAAACTACTGCCATTAAATCCCGAAGCGATACCATCATCGATGCCATGGAAGGTGTTCACACCGTGAGCCTTGGCCGAGCGGACGACGCCATTGTGTGTGTACCAGCGCCTCTTGTTATGGATGTGATTGCGCGGGAATTTCACGCGCACACTGGTAGAGTTAATTAGCGTCGTGAGTCGCTTGTTGGGCTTGTTTTCGGGTGAATACAAGATGTAATAGTTGTCGGGATAATATGTAGCCAAAGCATGAATAAGGATGCGTCCATAATAAGACGTATCATTATTCTCCATGATGATTCTGCGGCCACCGTAACCTACTACCATAATCTATGTAATTTGAGCTTTTAGTAATTATTAAATCAACTTTTAATTGGTGTCATTGACTGACAAACTGCAAAATTAGTCATTTTTTTCTTTTTAGGACCTAATTTGCCAGCGTTTTTATCAAAATAGACTATCTTTGCCTCAAAAATATGAAAAAATGATGAAACATTTTCTGACATTTTTATGTGCTCTTGTGCTTCTGTCATCGTGTGCGGCAAGCCGTAACACGTCATCCCAAAACTTAAAGCCCGACCAGGTTTTTACGGTTACCGAGGAGGATATCGCACGCGAAACTTTGAAGATTAATCAGACCCTGAAAGGTCAATGGACCTATAGCGGGCCCAGTGTGGACGTCAGTGGCAAGAACCTGCTGGCAGGTGTCGGTAAACCCATTGCTAAGGGTAAGCTGAAGAAGAAACTCAAGAATGCATTCAAGTCAATGCGACTTGACAAGATCAAGCCGCAATTCGCGTTTGACGAGGACGGCACTTGCTCCATCAACCTGTTGGGGGCGACTCTGAAAGGTTCCTATAACTACAACCCCAGCCAGGAGAAAATTACCTTTAAGTGGCATGGAATACCGCTTTCGGCTCGTCTCAAACGTAACGGAAAGAAGAAACTGCATCTCACCTTTGATGCCGATAAACTGTTGAAATTGTTCTCCCTGGCCAGCAAGGTGAGTGACAGCTCGACACTGAAAGCCCTCTCGTTTCTCCTTGACAACTACGATGACGTGATGGTGGGCTTTGAACTGAAAAAGTAAACGTTTCGATTGGTGTCCAATAGATATTTGGACATACGTCGTCATTTACTGATGAATGCAAATCTAGATATATTATCAGAATTGCAAGCTTACCCGTGGTTGTAGGGCCTCGCCTTGGCGTGGCCGTTCCCGCTGGATAGCTCGCAGCGCTTTGATTTCATGGAATTATTTTGCATAACTAGGGATAACGGCAATTTGAAAGCGATTTACCATTGTCGCTAAGTGGCCACGCCAAGGCGAGGCCCTACGTTCGGCCGCCGTTACAGCATTGCAACAATTTTCCGGACACTAATGAGACGTTTTGGTCATTAACTGCAGGAGGGAATTCCGTCAATAGGAATTCCCTCCTGTGTAGTGATTTATCCTCGTTGCGATGTCGTCAACGGCCAGGCTGACTCTTCATGCGCTGCTTGCCCTGATTGACGGCCTGTTTCTTGGTCAAGCTGGGCTGAATCCTGCTCCCGGGCTGGCTCTTGTTGCCCATGCTGGGCTGCGTTCCGCCCATTCCGGGTTTGGGCTGCGACTTCTCAGTGGGTGCGCCGAAGGTGCGACCGTTGTAGGCACTGTGGTCGAAGTAGCGGTTGGAACCCTTATAGACCTGATATCCGGGAGGTGCTGCGCGATAGAAGCGATCCTTGGGATAGCGGTTGTAGATGGTGAAGACAAACTTCTTGTTCTCCCACGATACGGGACGATAGAAGTATTCCAGCTGCATGTAGTACTGGTATTGAATAGGGGAGAGCACATAACGCAGCTCGTTGTTGCGACGGTTCCAGAAGGTGCCGAAGATGTCATCATAGATTTCAAGACACATGATGTAGTCCATGTTGATTTCATACACGGCATTGTACTGGTCATCACTCAGCCCCAGCTCGTAGGCCATCTTGTCGGTTAGGAAGAACGCCTGATCGCGGGCTGACTTATAGCTCATCGCGTTGGCGGCTGACCCCAGAGCCAGCACGGCCACCATTGTTAAGATAAAGCGTTTCATAGTCGTATTCTTTTAATTGTGAATAATTGTTTGTTGCCCCAAAATTAGCCTATCTGAATTGTAGTTGCAAATTTTTTAGACTAATATTCATAAATAATAGACTAATTTGCTCATCAATCTGCATGTTTTGTGCCACAGAAAGGGCTGAAATAGCGTTGATGGCCCTTCTCGTGAGCTAAGCAGTATTTTCATAGACAAAAAGGCTGGTTTTCCCGATTTTTAGTCTTGTTGTCTATTGTTATTCGGGGTTTATTTGTAATTTTGCACTTGTATGATAGACTTCACACCATTGTTCCGTGGCCATTTCCTTGGGCGCTTGCAGCAGCAACTGCGCTACATCGACTATGCCGATGCTGTTCAGCAGGGTGAGCTCGTACGCTTGGTTGAGAAAGCCGCCTTGACGCGCATCGGGCGTAAATATGACTTCTCGTCGATACGCACTTACCGTCAGTTTGCCTCGACGCTGCCGCTGTACCGCTATGAGGACCTGCAGCCTCAAATCATGCGTATGATCAATGGAGCCAAAGACGAATTGTGGCCTGGGCCGTGTCTGAATTTTGCTCAGTCATCGGGGACGAGCGATGGCCGCAGCAAGTACATTCCCATCACGCGAGAGAGCTTCAAGTGGAACCACTATCAGGGCGGTAGCGACGTGGTGTCCCATTATTTGAACCTGAATCCCGCTAGCCGTATTTTCTCGGGAAAGGCATTCATTTTGGGCGGCAGTTTCTCCAATCGCCTGCAACTGCGTCATGGTGTCAGGGTGGGGGACCTGAGTGCCAACCTCATTGAGAACATGAACCCTCTGGCCAACCTGGTGCGCATCCCCAGCCGTCAGGTAGCGCTCATGGAGGACTGGAACGAGAAATTACCCAAACTGGTGGATGCTTCTATCGGCGAAAACGTGACCAACTTGAGTGGCGTTCCCTCGTGGTTCCTCACCGTTCTTCGTGAAGTGCTGAAAAAGACTGGCAAGTCTTGTGTCCATGAAGTGTGGCCCAATCTGGAGGTGTTTTTTCACGGCGGTATCGCTTTCAAGCCTTATCGCCAGCAATATGAGGAGATCTGTGACATGGACAAGATGCATTTCCTGGATACTTACAATGCCAGTGAGGGTTTCTTTGCCGTGCAGAGCGATTGGGAGAGTGAAGCGATGTTACTGTTGCTCGACGTGGGCGTGTTCTATGAGTTCCTGCCTGTTGAGGAGAGCGACAGCGAGACCCCCGAGGTCTATCCCATCTGGGAAATCGAGGCAGGACGCACCTATGAGTTGATTATCACCGCCGCCAACGGCCTGTGGCGTTACCGCCTGGGTGACACGGTGACTGTCCAACAGCTGAACCCGGTAAAAATCACCATCGCCGGGCGCACGCGCAGTTTCATCAATGCCTTCGGCGAGGAACTGATGGTTTATAATGCCGACCACGCCATCTCACTAGCCTCACAGGAAACAGGCGCCAAGGTGCTTAACTATACCGCTGCTCCCGTCTATTCCATCAGTGGGCAAAGTGGCCATCACCAGTGGCTGATTGAGTTCGCCCGTGAGCCGCAGGACAAGGACCGTTTTATGCAGCTGCTGGACCAACACCTGCGTGAGGTGAATAGTGACTATGACGCCAAGCGCACGGGCGACATCTTCCTGGCCATGCCATCGATGGTGGTGGCTCCATCGGGGCTGTTCGACCGTTGGCTGGGCTCAACTGGCAAGCTGGGCGGCCAGCGCAAGGTACCCCGCCTGAATAATAACCGAGACATCATGGACCAAATTCTCGGCTTGATGAACCAGTCATGACGCTTTCATGTGGAAGAAATGGATTCATAGCAATATCGGGGCCGCTGTGTTGAACATGGCGGTCGCTTATCTCGTGTGGATGCTGTCGAGGCTGGCGTTCTTTGCCGAGAATTGGTCCACCTTTGCCCCCTACATGTCATGGTCGCTGTTCAAGAGCATGCTGCATGGGGCGCTGGTGTTCGACACATCGGCGTTGTTCTATGTCAACGCGCTTTATCTGGCGCTCATGCTGTTGCCGCTGCATCTCAAGGAGCGTACCGGCTTCCACAAGGGCTTGAAGTGGCTCTTTGTCGTCACCAATGCCGTGGCCCTGGCGATGAACCTGATGGATGCGGTCTATTTCCAATACACGGGTCGCCGCTCGACGGTGACGGTCTTCACCGAGTTTGCCAACGAGGGTAACATCACGTCCATCATCCTGACCGAATTTATACACCACTGGTACTTGGTACTGGCATTTATCGGGCTGGTGTTCCTGCTGTGGCGGTGCTACACCAAGCCACGCCTGGAGGTGTACCGATTCGGGCATCATTACTATATCTCCCAGTTCATCGCGATGCTGGTGATGATACTGCTGGCTATCGTGGGCATCCGCGGCAGTATCACGGCGGGCACACGTCCCATCACCATCAGCAACGCCAACCAGTATGTCAACCGCCCAGTCGAGGCCTCGGTGGTGCTGAACACGCCGTTCTCGATGATACGCAGTCTAGGGAAAAAAGCCTTTGTCACCCCCGACTATATGCCCCGCGAGCAGATGGAAGCCATCTACACGCCCGTCCACGCTCATCCCGACACGCTAGCTGGTGCCCACCCTGGCAAGAATGTGGTCATCCTCATCGTTGAGAGCATGGGAAAGGAATACATCGGTTCGCTCAATAGCAACTTGGACGGAGGAAACTACAAGGGCTACATGCCTTTTATCGACAGCCTGGTGAGCAAGTCGCTCACCTTTGAATACAGCTACGCCAACGGACGCATCAGCATGGATGCCATGCCCTCGATCCTGTCGGGCCTGCCCATGATGGTCGAGTCAATTTTTCTCACTCCGGCTTCGCTCAACGATGTGGACGGCATCTCGTCCATCCTCGACCGCGAAGGCTACAGCACCGCCTTTTTCCACGGTGGGCACAACATCTCGATGGGCTTCAGCGCCTATGCCCACAGCATCGGCTACAAGCAGTATTATGGCCTTGACGAGTATTGCCAGTCGTCCAAATACGGCGGCATGGATGATTTTGACGGCAAGTGGGCCATCTGGGACGAGCCGTTCCTGCAATTTACCCTGGACAATATTGGGGAGATGAAACAGCCCTTCCTCACCACGGTGTTTACCGCCTCGTCCCATCATCCTTATAACGTGCCCGAGCAATATCGCGACTCGCTGAAGGATGAGGGCGGCCAGCCCATTCACAAGTGCGTGCGTTACACCGACATGGCCCTGCGTCGTTTCTTTGAGCGTGCCAGCCATGAGCCGTGGTACCAGAACACCATCTTTGTCCTCGTGGCGGACCACACCAACCAGGCCAGTCACGACGTCTATAAGACCGACTTGGGCCTGTATAGTATCCCCATCATCTTCTTCACGCCAGATGGGTCATTGGCGCCCAAGCATGACGAAGTTACTATCGCCCAGCAGACCGACATCACACCCACGCTATTGCACTACCTCGGTTACAGTAAACCCTATCTGGCCTTCGGCAACGACCTGTTTGCCACCGGGAACGACAAGGTCGGCAACACTTGGGCCTTTAGCTACAACGCGGGCATATATCAACTCGTCAAGGGCGACCTCCTGCTCCAGTTCAATGGAGAGAAAACCACTGCCGTCTATCGTTTCAAGACCGACCCCTTGCTCAAGGAGAATTTGGTGGGCAAGCTGCCTGAACAACAGTTGATGGAACTCTTCCTCAAGGCCCTCATCCAGCAATACATGTCACGCATGAACGAGAACCGCCTCCTCCCCAACCGATAAAATCAACACGAATGGGGCGTGAATGTAGCGTGAATGATCATCAGATATATTGACACAAATGGCCACGAATGAGTCATAAATATTTTTATTTATGGTCTATTCGTGGCCATTCGTGTTATTCAATGATGGCGGATGCCTTCAGGTATTTTCAGATGATTCAGTTGTTGAAATGTGCGGATGGGTGGTGTTATTCGTCTTCGAACTTGATGGCGTTGCGGTTGGTGCTCTCGATGCGGCGGTTGCGCCAGCAGCGGCGGCACAGGGAGACGTACTTGTCGTCGCCGCCGATCTCGACCTGGTTACCGTCGGTGACGATGTTGCCCTGGGAGTCGATGCGTGCATTGATGATGGTCTTACGGCCGCAGGAGCAGGTGGACTTGATTTCCTCGATGGTGTCGGCGAGCTCCATCAGGCGACGCGAGCCCTCAAACAGGTGAGACTGGAAGTCGGTCCTGAGGCCATAGCACACGATGTTGACACCATAGTCGTCAACGATGCGTGCGAGTTGGTCAATCTGAATGGGCGACAGGAACTGGGCCTCATCGATGAGGATCCAGTCCTTGACGACCTGTGTGCGTTCAAACATCTCCTTGAGCATTTCATAGAGGTCGCTATCGGGGTAAATCCACGAGCATTTGCGCTCAATGCCGATGCGCGAGCGGATGACGTTGTCGTTCTCGCGGTCGTCGATGATGGGCTTCATGCACAGGTACTGCATTCCACGCTCCTCAAAGTTATAGGCCTGGGTCAATAGCATAGCGGTCTTGGCCGACCCCATCGTGCCATACTTGAAATATAATTTTCCACTTCTGTTCATGATAAGATGCTCAGTATTAAGTTAATGTGCGGCAGCGCCCCATTCTGGCGGCAGCCGACAACAAAGTTACTGTTTTCCCACCACACCACAACAAGATTAACTTGAAAAAGTTATTAACATTGACCGGAAGCCACTAAAAAAGCGCAATGACAGCATGCCACATGTGGGCGCGCTGCCATTGCGGTGTCTTGTTGAGCGAGGTTCCCGATGCTAAGGTCGTCGCTGTCGCGCGGCCTCTGGGCCCTATCGGCTCAACGTCCTGCCTCTAGGGTGGGCAGGATTATTTCTTCTTGGTGTCGATGTCGGGCGACAGACCTACGAGCTCAGGGTCGATGAGGATGCGTCCGCAGTACTCACAGACGATGACCTTCTTGTGCATCTTGATCTCCATCTGGCGCTGTGCGGGGATGCGGTTGAAGCAGCCACCACAGGCGTTGCGCTGTACGGCGACGATACCCAGTCCGTTGCGGGTGTTCTTGCGGATGCGCTTGAATGCGGTCAACAGTCTCTCCTCAATCTTGTTCTCCTGCTTCTTGGCCTTTTCGCGCAGCGTCTCCTCCTTCTGCTTGTTCTCGGAGACGATCTCGTTGAGCTCACTCTTCTTCTCTTCGAGGGCGTGCTCACGGTCGGTACACATTTCCTTAGCCTTCTCGATCTCGGCCTTGAGAGCCTCGGCGCGGCGTGCACACTCGTTCATCTTCTTCTCGGCGAGCTCGATGTTAAGGGTCTGGTACTCAATCTCCTTGGTCAAGTAGTCATACTCACGGTTGTTGCGCACGTTGTCCTGGTCGGCAGTGTACTTGTCGATGAGTTCCTCGGCCTTGGCCTTGATGTCGCGGTTGCGGGCTGCTTCGTCCTGCTGGATGGCGACTTCGTCCTGATACTTGGCCATGCGGGTGTGCAGACCAGCGATTTCGTCCTCCAGATCCTGTACTTCCTGGGGCAGCTCACCCCTCAGCGTCTTGATAGCGTCAATTTCGCTGAGTTTCTGCTGCAAGTCATACAGCGCCTTGAGTTTCTCTTCAACAGTGAGTTCTTTCTTTGGTGTTGCCATAATTTTTTAGTTTTTAGTTTTCAGTTTTCAGTTTTCAGTTGAAAGCGGATACCGCTGATAACTGACGACTAAAAACTGAAAACTATTTATAGATAATTCACTTGGTTTGTCTCATTTTTTGCAAAAGCGACCGCAAAGGTAGGATTTTTTTTCTGAATAATCTCCAAAAAAATCTCTTTTGTGAAATGTTCGCTCTCGTAGTGCCCGATGTCGGCCACCACGATGCGCTGGCAGTTGTCAAGGAAATCGTGGTAGCGCATGTCGGCGGTGACATAGAGCTGAGCCCCTTGTTCAACCGCCTTGTCGAGCAGGAATCCACCGGCACCGCCACACAGGGCTACACGGCTGACCATGCAGTCACCGTCACCGCTGTAGCGCACGGCTCCTACCTCAAAGGCCTCCTTGACCCGCTTGAGCACTTCTCGAGCTGCCATGGGCTGGATGTTGCCGATGACACCGCATCCTGCCGTGTCACTGCCCAGCTCGCCGTAAGGCGGGACTGGATTGTTGTCAAGGAATTGCACGTCGGTCATCCCGATTTTCTCGGCCATGCGGAAGGACACACCCTGCCAGGCACTATCCATGTTGGTGTGGGCGCTGTAGATGGTGATGTCGTTCTTGATGGCCATCGCTACGGTGCGCTCCACAGGGGTGCGTCCCATGATCTTCTTCAGACCACGGAAGATGAGCGGATGGTGGGATATGACCAGGTTAAAGCCGCGGTCGATGGCCTCGGCAACGACGGTCTCAGTGGCATCGGTGCACAGCAGCACGCCGGTGACGTCGGCCTCGGGGTCACCCACCTGAATGCCCGCATTGTCCCATTCCTCTTGCAAACGCAGGGGAGCATATTGCTCAATGGCATCGGTGATTTCTCTGATCCTCATTATTTAGGCTTTAGGTTATAGGCTTTAGGTTTTAGGTGTTGGGCGTCAGGTTGCGGATGCTCCCTAACGCCTAAAACCTAAAGCCTAACGCCTATTAAAAATCAAATCTTATCCTCGGCTTTCAAGCGCTCACGGTCCACGTCGATGTAGAGCTCGTCAAGCTGGCTCTGATCCACGGGGCTGGGGGCGTCGAGCATGACGTCGCGGCCGCTGTTGTTCTTGGGGAAGGCGATGCAGTCGCGGATGCTGTCCAGACCTGCCATGATGGACACGAAGCGGTCGAAACCGAAGGCCAGACCGGCATGGGGAGGTGCACCATACTTGAAGGCGTTGATCAGGAAGCCGAACTGAGCCATAGCACGCTCGGGGGTGAAGCCCAGGATGTCAAACATCTTGGCCTGCAGCTTGCCGTCATGGATACGCAGGCTACCACCACCCACCTCGATACCGTTGCAGACGAAGTCATAGGCCTTGGCGCGTACGCGCTCGGGATGCTCGTCAAGCAGGGGAATATCGTCGGGGTTGGGCATGGTGAACGGGTGGTGAGTTGCCATCAGGCGCTGTTCCTCGTCGCTCCACTCAAACAGGGGGAAGTCGATGATCCACAGGCACTCGAACTTGTTCTTGTCCCTCAGACCTAGGCGTTCGCCCATCTCCAGACGCAGGGTGCACAGCTGCACGCGTGTCTTGTTGGCGTTATCACCGCTCATGATGAGAACGAGGTCGCCGTCGTTGGCACCCATCTTCTCCTTGAGCTGCTGCCAAACGGCGGGCTCATAGAACTTGTCGATGCTGCTCTTGACTGTACCGTCAGTGTTGAACTTGACATAGACTAGACCCTTGGCGCCCACCTGAGGACGTTTCACGAAGTCTACCAGGCCGTCAAGCTGCTTGCGGGTATAGTCGGCACAGCCAGGAGCGCAGATAGCACCGATATAGTTGGCCTCGTTGAACACGGGGAAGGTGCCGGTGCCTTTGAGCACGTCATCCACCTCAACGAACGTCATTCCGAAGCGGCGGTCGGGCTTGTCGCTACCGTACAGGCGCATCGCGTCATGCCATGTCATCTGGTCGAGCTTCTCGGGCAGATCGACGTTGCGCACCTTCTTGAACAGATGACGTGCCAGTCCCTCAAAGACTTCAATAACGTCCTCCTGGTCCACGAAGCTCATCTCGCAGTCAATCTGTGTGAACTCGGGCTGGCGGTCAGCGCGCAGGTCCTCGTCACGGAAACACTTGGCAATCTGGAAGTAGCGGTCAAAGCCGGCCACCATAAGCAGCTGTTTCAGTGTCTGGGGGCTCTGAGGCAAGGCGTAGAACTGGCCCGGGTTCATGCGCGAGGGCACGATGAAGTCGCGGGCACCCTCGGGTGTAGAACCGATGAGGATGGGCGTCTCAACCTCAAGGAATCCCTTGTCGTCAAGGTAGTTGCGGATGAGGATAGCCATGTCGTGGCGCAACTCCAGGTTGCGGCGAACGGCGTTGCGGCGCAAGTCCAGATAACGGTATTTCATTCTCAGGTCGTCACCACCGTCGGTGTTGTCCTCGATAGTGAACGGCGGAGTGATGCTCTCGCTCAGGATATTCAGTTTGCTGGCGATGATCTCGATGTCGCCAGTGGGGATGTTGGCGTTCTTGCTTGAACGCTCGGCCACGGTGCCCACCACCTGGATGACATATTCACGTCCCAGATGATTGGCCTGCTCGCACAAGTCTGCATCCACTTCATTGTTAAACACGATCTGGGTGATACCATAGCGGTCACGCAGGTCCACAAAGGTCATACCACCCATCTTGCGGGTGCGCTGCACCCAACCTGCCAGAGTCACGACTTCGCCCACATTGGCCAGACGAAGTTCGCCGTTAGTCTTGGTTCTATACATTGTAGTTTGTAAATTGTTATATAGTTTTGTCGTTACAGTCGTTTTAAACATACAAAGTTACAACATTCTGCCCATTAATTCACTGCATCGGGCAAAAAAATGCGAAAATCCCTTGATTTGACAGGTCTTTTCAAGATAATACGTACGCTTGCCTGGCTAATAAAGAGCGTGAGCTCAACGAAAATAAAATGCTGATACTCAATTCATCCGCTATGTAGAGACGCCAACTTTTTCGTCTCTAAGGCAGCATTTGGTTAATGCCTAACGAATGGAGACGCAAAATTTTGCGTCTCTACAAGTCACAGCTGGCTAATCTGTTGAGCTATAGAGTGTATTATCATTGAACTCACGTTAAGGTAGGCTGCGTTTCGGGAGTGGCAAATAAAAAAATGATTTTTTTTTGGCATTCCGCTCAACTTGCACTACCGTTGCCTAAGGGCCAAGGTAGGCTGCGTTTCGGGAGTGCCAAATAAAAAAATGATTTTTTTTTTGGCATTCCGCTCAACTTGCACTACCGTTGCCTAAGGGCCAAGGTAGGCTGCGTTTCGGGAATGCCAAATAAAAAAATGGATTTTTTTTTGGCATTCCGCTCAACTTGCACTACCTTTGCACCGCTTTTAGCGAAGGCTTCGGGGTGTAGCGCAGTCCGGTTAGCGCGCCTGCTTTGGGAGCAGGAAGTCCCTGGTTCGAATCCAGGTACCCCGACAACAATAATTCAGACAGTTAAATACGGGAGCATGCCGCATTGGTTGGCATGCTCCCGTACTATTGTTATAGGGATGTGTCTGTTACTCGGATCACTTACTAGTGAGCAGGAGGCTGATGAGTTCAGTGACATCATCAATGTTGATGCGACCGTCAGGGTAAACGTCAGCGCCCATCGGATTGGCCGGTTCCTCACCCGTGAGCAGGACATTGATGAGTGCAGTCACGTCATCAATGTTGACACGGCCATTACCATCGACATCACCGAGCAGAACGGTAGGCTCGTCAAACTCACCCAGTTTACGCTTGTTGGCTTGATTGATGTACAAGTCGGTGTAAACACCGCTGGCACCATTTGCAAGGGGACGACTGATGAACGCTACGACATTGAGGTTCTCGAGTTTCCAGTTTGAAGGAATGGTATAGGTGAAGACATTCTCATAGGTGTTACCGTCGCGATTCAGGTCATTACCCTTTATCGAATATAGCGCCTTGCGCAGTACGCCGTTGTGTTCATAATTATTGACCCATGTGCCCAGGTTCAACTGTCGTGAAATAACGCCGTCCTCGGTAATATAAACCGTGAGCTTGCTGTCGGCACCCATCATCATGTCAAAGTCGGGAGTGAGTTCGCCATTAACGGTGATGACGGCCTCGCGGGTATCGGCATCAATGGTACTGTTGATGTTGACAGTTGCAAACGAGGGTGCTTCGGCTATGTAATCAAGGAAAGCACTGATTTCTTGAGCTATCTCATTATGGTATTCCTCATAGTAACCCAGTCCGGTGATGATTGTTTCATCTGAATCCCAGCCGGTAGAACGGTCAAAGGAGCCTGAGGGATAAGAATCACTGCCCTCATAGGACATGATAGAGTCACATTGCAGCGTCCTCATCGGGTCGGTGCCGCTCATGTTACCGTGAATACCGATCCAGGCGATATCGTCTCTTGAGCTGGTGAGGATTCTCAGCATGTTGTTGCCCAGCGGGCAATAGGTGCAATAGGTTGAGGTAAATTGCTCGATGACATGCATCTGGCGCGGGAAACCATTCTCATAGAGGATGAAGTCGCGGCTTGTCGAAATGGGCTGCTCTACGGGCTCACCATTGAGGGTTGCGGATTGGATGGTCAAGGTGTGCTTGCCAAGGGTCATGCCAGCGGTGGGGATGGCATTATTGAACTGTACAAAGTCTCTTCCGAATGCCTCAGGGTTGGTGATGGTGGCAACCACTTCACCATCAACGAGGACATTATAGGAGCAGGCGCCGGCAGCGATTGCGTCGGAAGCAACACCTGCATTCTTGGTCATGAAAGTGAACTGGAGCTCATCGCCCAGCTTGGTGTAGCTCCTGGCAACCAGGCTGCTGACACTGATGATGTAATCGGGGAAGTTTTCACTCTCGACGATACACTGTACACTCAGGTTACCATAGGCGCTCAAGCCCACATCTTGCCAGCCGCCCTGGTAGTAAATGTAGGAAGGATAGATGTCACCTACCTCGACAGCCGAGATGGGATAGTTGCTGCTGGTCTGCTGGTAATCAAAACCGATCATCAGGCCGGTATTGTCGGCAAGGTCGATTTCGTAGGGCGTCTCGAGCGTTATCTCGTTCCATCCTGCTGCCCTTACACTGCAGGACCACTCGGTCGTCGTTCCGTAAACGCCGTTGGTTACCGGGATGACAAACACGCGTGAGATGGCGGTACTCGTAGCGAGACCAACACGGAACTTCACGATTTTTCCACCCTGGAACGCAGCTAACTCGGCGGGGGTGATGACGGTACCGATAGGAATCACACCAGGCAGGCCGGTGATACCCAGTCCCTCATTAGAGGAAGCCAAATCGTCGGTGTCGTAGTGGCCCAGAACCATCTGGTTTTCTCCCAGGTTTACGCGAGCAGGAGCCATCATGCGATGACTGAGGCTCTTGAGGGCATAAGGAGCGCGATGCATCTTCATGTCCTGGTTACTTAGCAGTTGGGCATTCATTGCCATGGGCAAGAGCATGGCAGCCATCAGTAGTGATAAAAATTTCTTCATAATCTGTAAAAATTGATGATTAATAGAATAGTATTAATTTTGGTTATTACTATGGTTTTTTGTTACTTCAGTCAATGGAATTTACAAATTTAGGTATATTTGTTTAAAATAATGTGATATTGGTGAATTTTTACTGAAAACGGTGAATAATAGTGGGACATGAGGATGATTTCCTCTGTCCCACATTGTCAGTTGTCACAATCGCACTCAATTGGCATTGAGTAGGATATTGATAAGTTCGGTCACATCATCGATGTTGATGCGGCCATCAGGATAGCAGTCAGCCCCCGCGGGATTGGCGGGTTCAATATCTGAAATCAGGCAGTTGATGAGTTCGGTCACGTCATCGATGTTGACCTTGCCGTTGCCATCAACGTCGCCAACCACTATAGTGGGCTCGTCATACTCACCCAGTTTACGCATATTGGTGTTGGTAACATAGATATCCCTAATTGCACCAGCGCGCAGGGGACGGCCGATGAATGCCACGATGTGCATGTTGTCGGCATTCCAGTTGCTGGGAATGGTATAGGTGAACTCGTTCTTATAGGTGGTCTCGCTAGTGTGATTGATGTCCACACCCTTGATTGACACTAATGCCTGTCGCAGGACATTGTTGTGGACATAATTATTGCCACCGCTCGTCTGCGGTGCTACGAGGCCATCCTCGGTAAGATAGACGGTGAGTTTGCAGCCTTCACCCATCATTTCGTCAAAGTTGGGCACGAGTTCGCCATCGATGGTGATGGCTGCCTCGCGTGTTGCTGCATCAAAGGTACTGTTGACATTGACGGTAGCCCATGATGGACCGTCAGCAACATAATCCAGGAAGGTGCTCATCGTTGAAGCGGGCAGATTGGTGAGGACAGCATAAACAGCAGAATTACCCTGAATACCAATGGTGCGATCGAACGTGCCTTCGGGGAAGCCGTCAATGCCCTCAAAGCTGGTGATGGAGTCGTTCTGGGCTGAACTGAATGGGTCAACATTGCCCATGTCCTCGTGAACGGCAACCCAAGCGACGTCGTCGCGCATCTGGGTCAGCTCCTGGATATTGGCTGTTCCCTGAGGACAAAAGGTGCACCACGTCGAGGTGAACTGCTCAACCAGATGCATCTGGCGAGAGAAGCCATATTCAAAGGTCTTGAAGGTAGTGGTCAGGACGATGGGCTCCTCAATGGGCTCACCGTTGAGGGAGACGGTGGTGACAGTCAACGTGTGCTCGCCAGCGGTGAGTCCGTCGGTATCGATGGCATCCTTGACAGTCAAACGTGCTGTAGTAATAGGCTCGGGATTGCTGATGGTCTTCACTACAGCGCCGTCAACAGCGATGTCAAAGGTGAGGGCACCGGGAGCGACGGGTACAGCACCGAGGTTATAGACCTGGAAAGATAAGGGGAGTTCATCGCCAATCTTGACCTGGGTCTTGCAAGTCAGACCGGTAGCACGGAGGACATACTGGGGGAAATTGTCATTCTCGGCAATGCACTGAAGGCTCAGGTTACCCATGGTGTTGACACCATAGTTGATCCAGTTGCCACTCCTGTAGTGATAGGTCGGGTAAGTGGTACCGATCTTGACCGCCGAGATGGGCTTGGCATCCTTGCCAATCTGCTCATAGTCAAAACCGATTCTCAGACCGTAACCGTCGGGCAGGTTGATCTCGTAAGGTGTGTCCAGTTCAATCATGTTCCAGCCTTGGCTCGAGACATTGCACGGCCACTCGATGACTTCGTTTGTCGGCTTGCCGTTGGCGTCGAGGGGCATAACAAAGACGCGGGTCACGGGAGCCTCCTCGGCGAGTCCTACGCGGAAGGCGACAATCTTACTGCCCTGGAACATGGCGAGTTCATCGGCAGTGAGGTCGGTAGCGATAGGCAGCACAAGGTCTTTCAAGAAAGCTTTACCCCAACCGTTAGTGTTAAGGTCATCGGTCGTGTAGTGACCGAGAATCATCTGATTGGAGGGCAGGTCCAAAGCTTGTAGGGCCAGTGGCAGCAGCATGGCTGCCATCAAGAGTGATAATAATTTCTTCATGTTGCGTTAATGTTTATAAATGAATAATGAATGGTTACGTAGTTTTAATGCTGATGGCTTTGCCATTGATTATAATGGATTACAAAATTAGGAATATTTGTTGAATTTGGTAACATTAATTACATTATTTTTTATAATTGCTAACTAAAAAACGCAGATACAGGGAGCCTATAAGGAAAAAGTCATCTGGTGAGCATAGGAAAAAACAAACAACCGCCCGCTATGGATGGTAGCGGGCAGCAGTTTGGATGATGTGTGTTTCTCCGATCTAAGGAATACCTAATTATTTAAAATCTAAACATTCTCTTATTCTCTAATATTGAATCTGTCACCGTTGGCATTGCTTATGGATTTAGCCGTTTTGCCAGTGGTTTTGATGTGTGACAATCCCCCATCAAGGGTGAATGTCCATGAGTAGTTGTTCCAGTTGGAACTTGTGAGGGTGATGGTGTAGCTGCCGATTACCAGCGAAGAAACATCAATGATGTCATATGTTCCGTCAATTATTGTTTCCAGCACGACCATCTGAGTGGGCTGCATCGTAATGGATACCGAGTAAAAGTTTGATTGAGATCCCTCGACAAAAATCTCTTGGGCGTCTTCATCATAGACTAATGCCGGCATGTCCATAACGGGAGTATACTTTTCACGATCGTCACCAGTTGACTGGTGAGTCACGTCTGGTCTATTTTGTGCCATCGCGGTCATGCCGCAGATGGTGATCAGTATGGCGATAATACTAAAACGTTTCATAATTTCAAAAATGTTTAGATTCTACAAAGCGATATGTTTAGATTTCCGATGCAAAATTACAGCCAATATTTGAATTGACCAAATTTTTTCGTAATACAAGGGTGTTTTAATAAATTGATAATCAGTGTGTTGAAAAAATATTTTTAATACACCTTTCAGAGGGGGTGATTTTTGTGCCGAAAACAGTAGTTTTTGCCTTTTGGCCGCTATTTTTTCATGTTATCGTTGTTCTGGATGTACTCGTTGAGCGAACAGTCGAGTCCCATCTTCTTGACCAAACGCTGCTTGATGACGCTCACGCTGGTAGCGTTGGAGTATCCCATGATGATGGCGATTTGGATATAAGTGAACCCCATGCAGGTCAATGCCAGCAGCAGCAACTCGCGATCGTTGAGGTCGGGGTAGTTCTCGCGGGTGCGCGTCATGATGTTATTGTGCTCCAAGTCAATGTAGTCAAACAGCTTGACCCAGTTGTCCTTGTTGCTGTCCTGGAACTTGACGATGCGCTTCATATTCTCGGCAATGCGATTGTTGGGCTCGTGGTAGCAGGCCTCGATGATGTCACGCATCATGCCTATGTGTGACGAGATGAACCCCTTGAGACGTTCATCATTAATCTGTAACTCGTTGATACTCTGCTGCATGTCGGTCAAGTCTTGCATCTGGTCATGAGACTGGTCCTTGAGCTCCAAGACCAGTTTGTCATATCGGTGCGACCTGCGATAGAGCAGCAGTGCCAACAGTAGTAGGATAGAACTGATCAGGGCAAGTATTAATAACCTGTTGCGGTGGGCTTTTTCTTGCTGATACTTTTGGTTCTCATCATATTTCACCTCACTCGTGATGATGTTAAATACATGAGGGTCAGACAATGACGAGAAAGACATGCTGTCGCTCTCATGACTCAGCTTGTAGTATTTATACATGTCACCGCGTGCCTTGGCGATTTGTCCCATGGCTTCCAGATAGGACGTGGAGTGCCGGTAGGAAGAGTCGTTCTGTGTGGCGAGATCAAGAAACCACATGGCAGAATCGGATTTCCCGGTATTGGCATACACGCATGCAAATGTGGTGTATACGTTCTTTGGCAGGTTATTGAGTCCTATCGCTTTGATGCGCTGCAATTGCTTGTAAGCCTTCTTGTTATAGGCATGGTCGGTTTGACCTTGCATAAAATAGAGATAGGCTAGAATGTTGTTGCAGTTGATGATGTTTTGGTTGTCTTTACGTTTGTCGGCGAGCGTAATGGCTTCGTTTAGAAGGTTTTCTGCAATATCTGCTTTTCGTGAGCGATACAGGGCACCTAATTCCTTGAGGCAGATGATTTGGTAGATGGTGTCTTTGCATTGCCTGAAGTAGCTGAGTGCCTGTTCGAGTTTCTCGATGTCACGGCCGTCGTAGGCATGGTGGTTGGTGTATAGTTTGCCCATGCGCAGCAAGGCGTAACCACGGTTGAAGGAATCTTCTTCACCAGCGATGGATTCAGCCTCCTTATAGTAATGCATGGCGTTAGCGAAATCCCCCATACCTTCAAGCACTGTACCTTTAAAGATGTGCGCGCGCGTGAACTTCTCGTGATCTTCGGTATGGCTCTTGAAGAAGCTAATGGCAATGTTAATCTCGTCGTCATTGGGGATTTCTTGATGATTCAGGTAGCGCGCCTGGGTGATGAGCAGGGCATAGTAAGCCTTGTCGCTTTCCTTAGTGAGACTTTCTGGCTGTATATCAAGAAGTTGCTCCATGGCCACATGGCGCTGGCTCGGGATAGTCATCAGGCTATCGGCAATCGTCAGTCGGCTATCATATTGTGGCGTGTCATGGCATCCAGCGAGCATTCCCGCCAGAATCGTCAGACTGAACCAGATATGAAGCAGTTTTTTAATCATCCGAGTGCAAAGATACAATTTTTTTCCAATGCAATAGATTTTTATCATTTTTTTATTGGATTTTGTATCCAATTACAGGTGGTATCAAAACTGTGATTCCAAATACTGTATTTTGCTTTTTTTACCACTGTTGTTTGCTGCATGGATTATCTTTAGTCTATAATAACTTGGATTAAAGGCAAGATTAACAGTATGTTATGATTTAGATATTTTTAATGGTTTTGCTGTATTTTGTTTTTTTTGCCTTTTGCCTGATTCCTGGAGTCATTCAGCAGATGCACACGTCACCTAGACCTCATGTAGGGCCACTAATCTGCAAGGAAACTTAATATTTTATATGAGTTTGGCAAGTAAGTGCCGGTGCTTGATTCGTCCGCTTTGTAGAGACGCAAAATTTTGCGTCTCCAGGACAGGCATATTGGCGATGCCTCACAATAGGAGACGCAAAATTTTACTATTCTACAGGCCGAATAGCTACTGATTTAGGATTCACTCCTTGAGCCTCGAGTCGATGATGATGGTTACTGGACCGTCGTTGATAAGCGCCACCTGCATCTCGGCGCCGAACACGCCGCGCTGTGTGGGTTTGCCCAACAGTTGTGCCACTTCATCGCAGTAGGCTTCGTAGAGCGGCACGGCCAAGTCGTGACCTGCAGCGTGGATGTAGCTGGGGCGGTTGCCCTTTTTGGTCGAGGCATTAAGGGTAAACTGGCTCACGGCCAGCACCTCGCCTCCGACATCGATGATGCTGCGGTTCATCACACCCTGCTCGTCGTCAAAGATGCGCAGGTTCACGGTCTTCTGCGCTAGCCAGCGCATGTCATCGAGGGTATCACCCTCGCGGACGCCAACCAGCACCATCATGCCTGGGCCGATGGTACTGTGCACTTGTCCGTCGATGGTGACCGAGGCCTCGGTCACACGTTGTATTACAATTCTCATTGTGATAGTTTTCTATTGTTCTAGAAGCTCTAGATTGTCTTAGTTTATCCAGAGCTTCTAGAGCGGATTTACTTCAACCAGTTGAACAGGTCCTTGAAGCTGGCCTTCTTGCCGTAGCTCAGGATTCCGCGGCGGTAAATACGGCCGGCCAGCCACACGATGGCAAGTGCCGTTGCGATCAGCAGGACGTGGCTTAGGATGATTTGCCAGATGGGAACTTCAAACGGTAGCCTAACCATCATCACTGTGGGTGAGGTGAACGGTATGATCGAGCACCAGAATGCCATCGGTCCATCGGGGTTCTGGGCACATCCTATTGCGGCATAGAAAGCAAAGAACATCAGCAGCATCACGGGGGTCAGCAACTGTGAAGTGTCACTGGCTTGGTCCACTGCCGAGCCAAGGGCAGCAAAGATGGCGCAATACAGCAGGTAGCCCTCAACAAAGTAGAGCAGGAAATTGATGATAATGGACGTGAAGTTGATGGACATGAGTTGTCTCAAGAAACCGCCCATTTCGCTCTCAACCTCAGGGGCAGCAGCTGCACCTGCTCCTATCATCTCGGGCGAGGCTACAGAACTGCCTATGCCCATCAGGTTGCCTCCGATCAATCCGGCTATTCCCAACAGCACAATCCAGATACCCATCTGGGTCAGTACCGACAAGCCGACGCCGATAATCTTGCCCATCATGAGGTGGAAGGGTCGGCAACTGCTCACCACGACCTCGACAATGCGGTTGGTTTTCTCCTCAACGACATTATTCATAATCATCGTGCCACTGAAGAAGACAAACCAGAAGATAACCAATGACAGGACCATACCCAAGGCGATAGCGATATCGGTTGACGACTCTTTTGCGTCACCCGTTTCGCTCAACTTGATGGCGCGCACGTCGATATTGACGTGGCCCTTATCCATGATCTCCTGCAGGTTGGGAATACCCATGGCAGCCAGGTGGGCGCTCTCAATGGTGTCGGTCAGGGCACTCTTGACGGTAGATTCCAGAGCGGGAATGATGTTACCCTTGCTATAGATGTTGACCACGCCAGTGCTGTCCACTTCGCGTGGGATAACGACCAAGGCGTTGTAATAGCTGTCATTGTCTTTTTCAGAGAAGAACTCATTGGCATCGGTGACCGTGGCGCCCTCAATCAACAAGAAGTTGAACTTGTCGTCGTTAGGCAATGCGGTAGCATAGCGGCCGGTCTCATCACAGACTGCTATCCGTTGTGCCTCTTCTCCCTTGTCGTTCAAGTAGGCCATCAATACAGGGATAGATCCCAAGCCAATCATCAAGAAAGGAAACAGTAAAGTCAAAATAATGAATGACTTGCGCCCGACAATCGACATGTATTCACGGGCGATGATGAGGCGGAGCTTATTCATTGTTCTCTAAGTTTTTGGATTTGACGGTTTCGATGAAAATCTCATTCATGCTGGGCAGCACCTCGGTGAAGCCCGTGACGTGATAGTGCTCGTTGAACCAGGTAATGGCGTCACGCACCTGAACACCGGCGGCAAGCTTGATGCGGATGTCTTTTTTCTTCACTGGATCGGGGGGCAGAATAGTAAACATCTCGGGATGAGGCTGAATGGTGTCGGGTGTCTGCACCGCGATGATGTTCTTCTTGTGTTGTTGCTTCACCTCGTCAACACTGCCGGTGAGCACCACATGGGCATGGTTGAGCAGGGTAATCTGCTGGCACACTTCCTCGACTGATGCCATGTTGTGGGTCGAGAACAGGATGGTGCTGCCCTGGTCACGCAGGGCGAGAATCTCAACCTTCAACTGTTCGGCATTTACGGGGTCAAAGCCCGAGAACGGTTCGTCGAAGATCAACAGCGGTGGGCGGTGGATGACGGTGCCGATGAACTGCACCTTCTGCTGCATACCCTTGGACAGGTTCTCCACCTTTTTGTTTTCCCACTCCTTGAGATCAAAGCGGTCGAGCCACCAGTGCATCGAGGCCACGGCATCGGCCTTGGTCATACCCTTGAGGCGGCCCAGATACACGATTTGGTCACCCACTTTCATTTTCTTGTACAGTCCGCGCTCCTCGGGCAGGTAGCCGATGTGGGTGATATCGCTATCGGTCATCTTCTTGCCATTGAGGGTCACGGTGCCCTCATCGGCTGCGAGGATGCGGTTGATGATGCGGATCAGGGTGCTCTTGCCAGCGCCGTTGGGGCCCAGCAGGCCGTAGATGCAGCCCTGTTCCACCTGCATGGAAACGCCCGCCAGGGCGGTATGCCCCTCATAGCGTTTCACCACGTTGCTAATGTCTAAGTAAGCCATTGTATTTTAGTTTTTAGTTCTGAATTTTCAGTTTTTCGGTTGGCTTCGGTGCTCTTGAAGTCATCTCATGAGGTACCTTACCGTTTGCAAAAATAGCTGATTTTACTCCTTAGACGCATGGGTGGGTTAAAAAACTACATGAAATAACAAAAAAATGCCCTGGGGGCATGCTATACAAAAAAGTGACGGCTCCATCACATCGGAGCCGTCACTTTCCTTGGTGTTCTATTCATCCAGGTGTCAGATTAGAATAATTTAGTATTCGCTTAAACTTATGAAGAAATCACACATTCTATTAACATCAAATTTTTATAGCGTTTTCTTGTTGCTCAACCAATCGACATGATGAGTGTCGAGAAGAAGGCGATGATTGCCATGGCAATCATTGTTACTGTTACGATACAGGCTTGCGTTTCCATTGTTATTCCGTTTTTATGGTTAGTATTCGTTTTCTCCTCAGTGAAACGGGTTTTCCCCTTTCGCTGTGACAAAATTATGATGTCTATCCAACCCTGTCAAATATTTTTCAACCAAAAATGCCGAATGTATGATTTTTTTACACTAAAGTGTCTAATTTTTTTACAGTTTGGCGATACGATTTACTGTTTGACTGTTGATTGCAGCCAGGTGACGATATCTTGCAGCACCACGGGTGACATCGTCTCATGGATAGCACTATAATTTGCACTGCCCTTCCATTCTGAGCAAGTCTGGAAGAAATGGTTCAGCCCCTCATAGGCCTTGACAGTGGCGTGAGGTACGTGTCGCTTAATGCCATCCAGGTTGTTCTCGCATGCTACCTGGCAGTCCAATGTGCCATTGATGGCGAGCATCGGGCACTTGACACGCTTGAGGTTTTCGGTCGGATCATACTGGAAAACACAGCGCACCATGGGCAGGGCGAACAGTTTAATGTATTGTGCGGTTGGCACTCCTTTCAGGTACTGCTGCAATGCGGGATTTCCCTCTTGCTGATGAAAATATTCAGTCAACTTGTTGCACATCGTGACCGAATCTCTCTCGGTGGCAATGATAGTGTAAAAGTCCTCGTTCATCTTCATCAGATCTTCTCCAAATTCAAGTCCAGCCGCCTTGAACCCTAATTGTGTTTGCGTCATGCCCAGTTCTTTACCGGGCACGCCAGGACCTGCCAATGAGACGATATAGGCAACCTCGTCGGGATGCTTGGCCGCATTCATGACGGCAATCAAGCCGCCTTCACTGTGGCCAACGAAACCCACACGGGTGGCATCCACTTCGGGACGTGTCTTGAGATAACGCAGCGCTGCCATGGCATCGGTGGCAAGTGGTTCGGACGGAGCGCCTGGATCACCGCCGATGGTGGCACCCACGCCTCGCTCGTCATAGCGCAGCAGGGCAAAGCCGTTGCGGCTCAACGCATCGGCAAGCAGCAGGAATGGTTTGTGGCCAAAGGCTTCCTCATCGCGGTCAAGGGGGCCTGAACCGGCAACCAGCACCACGGCGGGGAAATGACTGCCCTTGGCGGGGAGTGTCAATGTGCCCGAGAAGATGATGTCATCGTTGTTAAACGTCACGTCCTCGCTGCGGTAGGGCTTATTGGTATCGGTCTCGATGGCAGTTTCCTGAGGACGGGTGTCTTGCACCTCTCCTGTGCGTGTCATGTTCAATGTGATGTCAAAGCCATGTTGAGTGAAAGTGCCATTCAGTGCCTCGCCTTCCAGGATACCTTTGTAGGAGGCGTTCGAACCGGGCATGTCCACGTTCAATTCATTGCCGCTGATGGTGGCTGTCGCAGGCAAGTTGAAGGCATTCTGGTCAGGAAAATCCCAAGTGATGGCAACGTCATCACCGGTCTGCTGGATGTTGAATACAATGGTGTATGAATTGGGGCCGAATTCAAGCACGCCGCTCCATGAGCCGTTGAAGTCTTGGCTATGGGCCACACTGGTCATGCCCGCCATGAGAACCAAGGCGGCAGACAATAGAGGATACAATAAATGACTTTTCATCGTTCTTTGCATATTAGTGATTAATGTAATGTTGTCGTGTATCGCGAAAACCGGGTTTTCCCCTTTCGTTGTCACAAAGTTAGGATACCTGTTCAATCCTGTCAAATATTATTCAACCAAAAATGCCGATTGTCTATTTTTTTACATAATAGTGTAAAATTTTTAGACATAATTATATCAGTGTCTGCCAAAAATAGACAAGACCATCGTAAATAGCAGAAAAAACAGCGATATAACTATAATAACGTGAGCTCGACGTAATTCTTTTATAAGTTTCAGCGAGTTAGCCATCAGATGACCAGTAGAGACGCAAAATTTTGCGTCTCCAGGGCTGTGTTATGTAATGCTTAACGACGGGAGACGCAAAATTTTGCGTCTCTACATGGCGGATGAATTGAGTATCAGTACTTTATTTTCGTTTATTGGTGTCCGAGGAAAACAAGTGGGATTAATGTGAGTGTCGAATCCGACCAGAAGTAACTCTCGCCTATTACAGGTGGACGGTTCCTAAGTACGAAAAACACAAGCGTTTTTCATACATAGAAACCGTCCCCAAAGCAGCCACCCCAAGGGTGGCTTTTGATATGCCCTTAAAGTAAGCCCCTTATCTAATCATTCCATCCAATCAGCTTATACCGAGACCTTTATAATAGGATACTGGATTTTCCCCGGACACTAATAATTTTCGTTGAACTCACGTTGTTTTATGCTGAATAAATTCACAAAGAAAAAGCCAGGAATTCTTGTAAAATCCCTGGCTCTTTAAGTGTGAATGAGTCTCGTTTACTCCTCGGGAGTCATCACGACCTCAACCTTGTTGCCGGCGCTCAAGAGTTCGCGGGCAAAGGCGGCTATCGACTCGGGCGTTTGGGCCTTGACAATCTGCTCGTAGCTGGTGTGCTTATCCATGCCACGCTCAACATACCACTGGAGAATATTCATCCAGTACCAGTTCTCTTTGATGCTGGTCTGGTAGTCCTTGAGCAGCATCTCTTTGAAGTCCTCAAGAGCGGCACCGTCGATAGTGGTGCAGGCATTCACGATTTCCTCATTCATGATCTTGAGGGCCAGATCGGTGAACTCGGGCTTAACAGGGCACCTTGCCGAGATTGCCGTGAAGGGATTGTCTCCATTGAGGGAGTTCCAACCGTAGGCACTCGTTGAGTAGGCGGCGCCGGCATCCTCACGGATCTTCTGCAAGTAGATTTTGTCCAAGAGTTTGCCCAGCAGGTCGGCCTTCACCTCATTTTCCACGGTGAAAGGCATTGTTTTGTTATACCAGTAGATGGCGCTGTTGGCCTTAGGTTCTTCCATCTTGCGGGAGAAGTGGTTGATGACCTCACCCTCGGGGTAGTCGTCGTGATTGACCCAGTTGGTCTTGACACCCTTCTTGGCGGGCAGGCTCGCAATGTACTGCTCGATGAGCGGACGGATGGTAGCCTCGTCAAACGAGCCGATGAAGTAGAAGGTGAAGTTGGCAGCATTGGCCGTGCGTTCCTTGAGAATCTGCATCACGCGGTCATAGTCGAGTTGCTTGAGGCTCTCGGCGGTGATGGGCTTGCTGCGCCAGCTGTGGCTACCCAGGGTTACGTTCAGCGAGTCGCTGAAGGCGGTCTCGGGGAGAAGATCCCTGTTCTTGAGAGATGTCTCCATCATGTTGATAAAGGTGTTATAACCCTTCTCATCCTTACGAATATCGGTAAATCCTAGATAAATCAGCTGGAACATGGTCTCCAGATCCTTGACAGTTGATGAGGCACTCACATCGTCATAGTAGCTTCCCATGCCCACGTTGACCGAGACTTGCTTGCCGGCAAGCGCCTTTTCCAGCTCGGTGCTGGAGAACTCGCCCAAGCCGCTCACCATCGAAATGAAACCTGACAGGGCAGCATTCAGTCTATCTTTCTCTCCATAGAGTGATGCACCACCGCGCTGACGGGCGTTCATCATGATTTCGTCATCTTTGAATTTGGTGGGTTTGAGGATCACGCGGGCACCGTTGCTCAACTCCAGCTCTTTGTAGTCAAACTGGCTGTTGTAACGCTCTTTTTTGATTTTTCCCTTCTTGGGCAGCTTGGGAATAAGGGGCTCTTGACGCACGTTGTCCACAAAGGCCTCCACCTCGGCGTTCAAGCCATTGTTGACAGCGGCCAACATGGCCTCGGGTGTCGCATAGACGGCATCGTCTTTCTCCTGATTGAAATTCACAATCACCATGTTCTTGCCATCGGTGGTAATTAACTCGGGCAGCACCTCGTTGACGGCCTCAACGGGAATCATGGGGAGAATCTGGTTGACCAGCTGATACTCCTGCTCAATCGATGGAATGGGCTCTCCATCCAGGTAGTTGCGGTAGTATTCACTGGCAAGACTACCATTGTAAATCTTGTTGCGCTCGTTGTAGCGGCTCTCAAGGCTGCTCAAAATCTCCTCGCGGCAACGGGCATACTCGGTCTCGGTGAAGCCGTGCTTGGCGGCACGCATCGCCTCGGTGACGAGGGCTTCGGTAGCAGCCTCGACCATGCCTTCCTTGGGCATGCAGACCATGTTGAACGCACCCTTGTTTTGGGAGTACAAGTAGTTGCCGTCATAGGCATATCCCATCAGGAAAGGACAGTCAGGCTCCATTGCCTTTTCGCTCATGCGGGAGTTGAACATACTTGCAGCCATCGACTTGATGTAGTTGGTCAGCAGGTATTCTATCGAAGCCTTGTCTTCACGAGGCACGGCATCGTGCTTGAACATCAGTTGCACGGTGCTGGTCTGCTGCTCCTTGTCCTTGTCAATGACAATGATGGGTTCCTCGTTGTCGGGAACGGGCTCGTCAACCACCTGGGCAGCGTTGGGGTCGAGTTTGCAGTCCTTAAACAGTTCCTGGATCTGTGCCTCGATGTGATCGACATCCACGTCACCCACGATGACCAGGGCCTGGTTGTCGGGACGATACCACTTGTGGTAATAGTCGCGCAGTTCCTGATAGGGGAAACTGTCCACCACGCTCATCAGGCCGATGGGCATGCGGCGGCCATACTTCGAATCGGGATACAGTGTCTCGAGCTGGCGCTCCATCATGCGCTGATTGGCGCTGCGGCGCAATCGCCACTCCTCGTGGATGACACCGCGCTCCTTGTCGATTTCCTCGTCGGTGAGCAACAGGCCGTTGCTCCAGTCCTTGAGAATGAGCAGACACGAGTCAATGGCGCTCTGGCGAGTGCTGGGCACATCGTTGATGTTATACACGGTCTCGGCGATGCTGGTGTAGGCATTCAGGTTGCGGCCGAACTCCACACCCAGTGAGCGGGTGTAGTCGATGATTCCTTTGCCCTCGCCGTTGAAATGTTCGCTGCCGTTAAAGGCCATGTGCTCCAGGAAGTGGGCAAGACCGCGCTGACTCTCCTCCTCCTGAATGGAGCCCACGCGCTGGGCGATGTAGAAATTCACGCGATGCTCGGGATAGTCGTTGTGGCGGATGTAGTAGGTCAGGCCACAGTCCAGTTTACCGATGCGCACCTCTGGATCCACTGGGATAGGCGGCATCTGCTGTGCCATCACCATGTTGGCGCTGAATGCCACCATCATCAGCAGTAAGGCAATAAAAAGTCTTTTCATGTTCATAATGCTAAATTATTGTTGATGTTAAAAGTATGTCTTGGGTTGATGGTTATTGGTTGGTGCAAATATAGTACAAATCATGCAGCCGACCAAATGTTTGGCCCCATGAGAAGCAGCAGAGAGCCAAGGGCTCACATGGAATCCTTGGCCCTCATGTAAATTGATTCTATATTAAGCATGTATTTACTCATCGAGGACATGATGAGCTTGATCGTAGATTACTTTGACTCACTTTTCAGCTTCTTGTCGCGGAAATTCGACAGGCGCTGCCCAACCTCTTCAAAGACGCCGCCAGTACGTTCCGCATTTATAGATTTTTCTCGCCAGAAAGTAACGTCTGGTTTGCCCTTAATGATGTCGACGGTAGTCCAGACAGTTCCATCATCGTAGTCATAAGAATAGAAAGTCATATCGCCATGATGGGAAACACTCCAATGAGGAGCCTTCTCCAGGGCTTGGTAGAATTCCTCAGATGGTATCGTGTCAAATTCAAAGTATATTGTCTCGTCGATTCTTTCCTTTTCGGTCAGCGGAGGAAACTCCACACCCAGCACTTTGGAGAGTGTGTCACGGTCAACGATGACACTGAAGTCTGCACGATTGTTCCTGAACACGACCTCAAATCCCTTCCAGGAGTCTTTTTCCCCGCACGGCATTTCAATATCGACGTGGATGCGGTTACCTAGGATATCGGGCATCTTCCTATCGGCTGTCAATGTAGTGTCAAGGAAAAAGTAGAGATATGCATTATCCCTCCATTCGTCTGTGTACCATTGGTCATATTGTTGACTATCGACTTGCTCCACAATCTTTTGTACTTCGGCTGGGGAAACTTCCTTCAGGAACTTGCAGCACACAACGAACTGCTCGTCACCGTTGAGGAAATCGGTCTTGGTATAATACTCCTCGATGGTGTACTCGGGCAGGATGGGAAGATCAAGTAACTTGTCGAGCTCGGCCTTGTCCTTGAAGGGCAACACGGTGCTGTCATCAATCTTGTGTTTTTTCGGACCGCAAGAGGTGGTGAAAACCATTGCACCAGCCATGATCAGCAGACCAAGGACAGTCAAGATGCACTTTTTTGTAGGTTTCATAACGATAGCTTTTTTAGTGGTTGATATAAGTTGTATTTGTTACCCTTCGTTTTGGAAATAATGAACCAGAGTTTTTATCAAAAGCTCCTGGTAAATTTACTCCTTGGGGACATGATGAGCTCGATTGTAGATTACTTTGATTCACTTTTCAGCTTCTTGTCGCGGAAATTCGACAGGCGTTTCCCAATCTCTTCAATGGTGCTGCCATTATTGCCGATTCCCATTGATTTTCTGCGATCAAAGGTGAAGTGAGTTTCGCCCTTGATGACGTCGGCGGTAGTCTGAATATCCCCATCATCGTATTCATAATAATAGAAAGTCATATCGCCATGATGGGAAACACGCCAATTAGGAGCCTTCTCCAGGGCTTGGTAGAACTCCTCTCCCGGTATCGAGTCAAATTCATAAAAGATCATCTCGTCGATTCGATTACTCTCAGTCAGCGGGGGCATTTCCACGCCTAGCAATGTGGAGAGCTTGTCGCGGTCATAGACGACACTGTAGTCAGCACGATCGTTCCTGAACACGACTTCAAATCCCTTCCAGGTGTCTTCCTTCCTGCTCAGTATTTCAATATCGATGTGGACCCTTTCGCCCAGGATATCGGGCCGCTTCTGGTCGGCTGCCAATGTGGTGTCAAGGTTAAAAAAAAGCCTCATGTTGTTCTCCTTTCCTAGATCGAATGTGTGCCATCCTGGATAGTCATGGCTATCGACCTGAGCCAAGATTTCTTGGACCTTGGCTGGAGGAACTTCCTCCAGAAATTTGCAGCATACAACAAACCGTTCGTCACCATCTACAAAATCGGTCTTGGTATAATACTCCTCGATGGTGTACTCGGGCAGGATGGGAAGATCAAGTAACTTGTCGAGTTCAGCCTTGTCCTTGAAAGGCAGCACGGTGCTGTCATCAATCTTGTGCTTTTTCGGGCCACAAGAGGTGGTGAAAACCATTGCACCAGCCATGATCAGCAGACCAAGGACAGTCAAGATGCACTTTTTTGTAGGTTTCATAACGATAGCTTTTTTAAGTGGTTAATATAAGTTGTATTTGTTACCATCTGTTTAGACAATAATGAGCCAGGATGCTTCTCATCAGGAGTTCCTAGCTCATTATTGTCATAAACATTTGGTTTTAATGTTTACTTCTCGGGACTCATGACGAGCTCGATCTTGTTGCCGGCACTGTAGAGGTCGCGGGCAAAGGCTGCGATGCTTTCAGGCGTCTGGGCCTTAACGATTTGCTCATAGCCACTGATCTGGTCACTACCGTACATGAGATACTCATTGAGGATGTTCATCCAGAACCAGTTCTCCTTGACGTTGGTGTTGTAGTCCTTGATCATGTTCTCGATAGCCTCGTTCAGAGCGGTGGCATCAATGGTGTTGCAGGCGTTGGCCATCTCCTCGTTGAGGATGTTCAGAGCCATCTCCTCAAACTCGGGGTTCACGGGGCATACGGCGAGCACCATGGTCTGGGGCTTGCCACCCGAGATACCCACCTGACCCAAGGCTTGGGTCGAATAGGCAGCACCGGCGTCCTCGCGGATCTTCTGCAGATAGACGCGGCTCAGCACCTGACCGAGCATGTTGGCCTTGATCTCGTTCTCCAGGCTGTAGGGCAGGTTGTTGTTGTGCCAGATGATGACCTCATATTCCTTGGGTGACTCCATCTTCTTGGCGAAGTGGCAGAGGGTCTGGCCCAGGGGCATGTCGATGTCGTTTACCCAGTTGCTCTTGACACCCTTCTTGGCAGGCAGACTGGCAATGTACTGCTCAATGAGGGGACGGATAACGGCCTCGTCAAAGTTGCCGACGAAGGTGAAGGTGTAGTTGGCGGCATTGGCGGTGCGCTCCTTAGCAATCTGCATGACGCGGTCCAAGTTGACACCCTTCAGGTCATCGACATTGAAGGGCTTGGTGCGCCAGTTGCGGTTGGTCAGGAGGTACTGCAGTGAGTCGCTCAGGGCACTCTCGGGCATGAGGTCCTTGTTCTTGAGTTGCGTCTCCATCATTGTCATCGTCTGGTTGAACTTCTTCTCATCCTTGGCCAGAGCGGTGAACTTGAGGTAGATCAACTGGAACATGGTCTCCAGATCCTTGACGGTACTGTTACCGCTCAGTTGGTCGGTAAAGTTATCAATGTTCAGACCAACGCTGACCTGCTTGCCGGCAAGCGCCTTCTTGAGGTCGGAGTTGGAGAAGTTGCCCACACCGGTAAAGTCATTGATATCATCAAGCAGTCGCAGGTTGGCCCAATCCTTCTCGCCGTAGAGCGACTGGCCGCCGCGCTGGAAAGCACTCATGCGGATCTCGTCCTGCTTGAAGTCGGTCTTCTTGAGGATGACACGGGCACCGTTGCTCAGTTGCAGTTCCTTGTAACCGAGCGTGGTGTTCTCGCTCTCCTTGGTGATCTTGCCTTTCTTGGGCATATTGGCCATCAGGGGCTCGTTGTTCACGTTGTCAACATAGGGCTCGATGTTAGCGCTGGCAGCAGCATTGTAAGCTGCCTGCAGACCTTCAACAGTGGGATATACGGCACCGTCTTTCTCCTGGTTGAAGTTGCAAATTACCAGGTTCTTGCCGTCGGTGCTGATGAGTTCAGGCAGCAATTCATTGATGGCCTCAACGGGAACCATAGGAGCAATCTGGCTCATGATCTGGAAAAGCATCTCGATCGAGGGGATGGGCTCGCCGTCCAGGTAGTTGCTGCAGTACTCGCGGCCGTAACTCTCGTTGCTGATCTTGTCGCGGTTGTTATAGCGCTTCTCCAGTTGGCTCATAGCCTCGTCACGGGCGCGGTCATACTCGCTGGCGGTGAAGCCGTGCTTTGCAGCACGCATCACCTCGATAATGACAGCCTGGGCAGCGGCTTCGGCCTGGCCTTCCTTGGGCATTACATCTACAGTAAGGGCATCCTTGGAATTGGCGAGAATATAGGGACCATCATAGCAATAGGCGTTGGTGAAGGGGCAGTCGGGCTCTTGAGCCAGGTCGCTCAGGCGCTGGTTGAGCATGCTGGTTGCCAGATCGGTAAAGAAGTCCGAAATCAGGTATTCCATGCTGGCCTTCTCCTCCTTGGGGGTGGCATCATGCTTGAACATGACGCTCACGTCGCTATACTGCTGCTCCTTGTCCTTGTCAACCACGATGATGGGCTGATCGTTGTCGGGCACGGGCTCAAGGGTCACCTGGGCAGCATTGGGATCAGGAGCAGGCATACCTTTGTACATCTCCTTGATCTTGGCCTCGATGTGGTCAACATCGACGTCACCCACGATTACCAGGGCCTGGTTGTCGGGACGATACCACTTGTGGTAGTAGTCGCGCAGCTCGTTATACTTGAAGTTGTCAACAACGCTCATCAGACCGATGGGCAGGCGCTTGCCGAACTTGGAGCCAGGATATAGCGTCTCGAGCTGGCGCTCCAGCATACGCATCTGTGCGCTCTGGCCCAAGCGCCACTCCTCGTGGATGACACCGCGCTCCTTGTCGATCTCCTCGTCGGTGAGCAACAGACCGTTGCTCCAGTCCTTGAGGATGAGCAGACAAGAGTCGATAGCGCTCTGGCGCGTGCTGGGCACATCGTTGATGTTATACACGGTCTCGGCGATGCTGGTGTAAGCATTCAGGTCGCCACCGAAGTTCACACCCAGCGAGCGGGTATAGTCGATGATACCCTTGCCCTCGCCGTTGAAGTGCTCACTGCCGTTGAAGGCCATGTGCTCCAGGAAGTGGGCAAGACCACGCTGGCTCTCCTCCTCCTGGATGGAGCCTACGCGCTGTGCAATGTAGAAGTTCACACGATGCTCGGGATAATCGTTGTGGCGGATGTAGTAGGTCAGACCGCAGTCCAGCTTACCGATGCGCACAGCGTCGTCCACGGGGATGGGCGGCATCTGCTGTGCCATCACCATGTTGGTGCTGAATACCATCAGCATCAACATCAATACAGCAAAAATTTTCTTAGCGTTCATAATCTGTTAATAAATTAAAGTGGTTATTATTGAACTGTTTTTGTCTATTAGACGCATGGGTTTAGCAAAAAACTACACAAAATTATAAAAAAACAACTCAAAAATAACATGTTAGCTTTAAAAACATCTTATATGGACCATTGATAGCTGTTATCATACCAAGCAACGAGCATGTCTCAGAGGGTGATAACTGGGTTGCTAACGCATTGAATCACAGTACGGCTCATGTTGGACACAAGTTAATTGATGTTCAACGCCTTCTTGATGAGCGGCTCAAGTTCCTCGGCGTAGGTCGCGGTAGAGAGGATGGTGCCGTCGCGGTCAACGAGGATCATGCCTCCGCCGCTATTGCCGATACCATTCTTGTTCCACACTTGGTTCTCATCTTTCAGTTCAAGCAGGCATGGCCAGGGGTATCCATCTTGATTGATAGCCTGTTCCATCGCCTCGCGACGGCTCTCCCGGGCGATTGCGATGACCGTAAACCCCTTGTCTTTATATTTTTCATAGATGGGAATCATCGCCACCGAATGACTGCGGCAGGGACCGCACCACGAAGCCCACAGGTCAATGAGTGCCACCCGTCCCTTGATGAGCGAGGAGATGGGAACGAGTTGACCGTCGGTATTTCTAACGTTGTAGTCGATATAGGGTTTGCCTGCCATCAGGATATCTTTCGCCTCGGCCACGGCTATCTTCTCGTGGACGGGATGACCGGGGAAGATGTTGATCAATTTGTTATGATAGAGAGAGACGAGGCGTTCATAGGGTTCTGGTTTGAAATTGGTGTATATTTCTCTGTCGTTGAGCGTTTCAATGGCATTCAGTGTCTTGTAAAGCGATTCCAGCATAGGGTGGTCAACGTAGTATTGATACTCAAAATCCGACCTTTGTCTGCTGAGCTCTTCTTTCTTGTTGTACACCTCCAATCCCTTAGGCGTAAACCTGGCGGGGTCGCTACTAAGTTGATTGCTGGCAAGATTGAGTGAATCGACGCGTGGCTGGTTGTGACTTTGATAGGCCTTAATGAGTTCTGCATCCAGTTTTTCCTTTGATGAGAGGAAATCGGCGGTATAGATCTCTGTCTGGTGTTCCTTGTCATACAAGAGGTTTTCAAGGTCGCGCAGTTCCCCGTATCGTTCCTCCAACTGGCTATCCAGTTGATGTTTCAAGAGCCACTGTTCACCATCACTCTCCACGACGTGTGGTTGGTCGGCGTACAGTTTTACTTTAACGGTACCATTCTCGGCAAAGAATTCTCCAAATCTCCAATAACCTCTTCTATACTCATTGAATAGGAAGATTTGGTATTTCTTGATGTGGTCACACTCAATGGTTTTGCTGAACTTGCCATTGACGGCCCTGACGTGTAGCGAGGGATCATCATTGGCGCGCAGGTCGGTTCCTGCTTCACAGATGACGATATTGTACCCGTACTTGTTTGACATGAGTTCGCCTTCCACGTGGCAAACTATTTGGGCGCGTCCTGTCCATGTCGCCAAAGCGAGCAGGAGACTGAGGGTGATGATCTTTTTCATAATTTCTTGATTTTAAGGCCCACGAATTAACCGAGCTAAGCTCATTGGTATTATGGCTGAAATCAATCGGTTGGCCCGATTAATTCGTGGGGGAGAGGGTTAGTGATACTTTAAATGTGATTAGTCGTCCCACTCGGCCGGTTCGGCATCAACACCCCATGCATCATGTTTAGCCTTGAGGATGTTGCAGGCTTTCGCTACGTCTTTGTGCTGGAAGTTGTAAAGTTCACACAGGGCTTCGAGTTTGCTGACAGGGAAATTCTTGTGTTGCCCTATGATGCCGTTGCCAATCGTGAAGGCGGCTTCTTTGCACTCAATGTTGTATCCGGCCATCAGGTTGTCAAAGCGTTCCTTGGAAATCTTCCTGTCTTTCTTGGAAACCAATGTCCAGTCGATACCAATCTTCACCGGAATGCTGTCATTGACTACGGTCTTGACCCAGGTCGTGTCGCGAACGGTGTCGGTGAGGTTGATGCCGCCCTTGCCCTTGTAGGTAACCACCATGTCGATGGCGTCAACAAATTCCTGAGAACAATAAATCTTATAGGTAACCGTCGTCGCTTCCTCTCGATGCTCGTAGTTTTGTATATCTTTATTGGTGACCGACATTTGCTCCTTTAGTTTCTTTTGACTGCCATTCAGGCCGTCGCATGAGGTAAGAACCAGCGTGGTCATGAGCATCAATGCTGTGGTATATAATATCTTTTTCATAATGATGTCTGTTAGTTAGTAAGTTTTGTCTTCAAATGTGAAGAAATAGCCCTTAGGTATAATGTCAATTGAGTCATTCCACTCTCGATTAACAACTTGTATAGCGCAGTTTATTGTGCCAGGACCAGGTTCGGGCATCAGTTCTATCTCTGTCTCTTTCACGTCCATGAACGACAGTACTTTGTCGCCAGGAACATCTTTTAAATTGAGGAACCACCAGCCGGTATTGTAATACTGCTCCACGGTGAAAATATTATACTCAAGCACAAGGTCATATTTCTCCTTGGTGGGTTTGAAACCTGGCTTGATGAGGTAACGGTGCTTGGGCATACCGATTTCGGTCGGGAAAGAGTCATTGACGATGGTCTTTTCCCATATTTTCGTCCTGACGGTGTCGATGACGTCAACGCCTCCTTTTCCCTTATAGGTGACTTCAATGTCACACACGTCCAGAAGATCCTGGCTCGCACTGAGATGGATGACGGTCGTCAGCTTTTCACCGTTGTTGCTGCCGGTGCATGAGGTGAGCGCTATGAACGCTGCCACCATAATCGCTGCCGTGAAAAATATTCGTTTCATAATGTGATAGGTTTTTAAGTTATTGACTGTGGCTTTATTACTCGGTGGCACTTGTGAGGATGATGCCAGTCAGGAGCGTGATCAAGCCGATAATCACTGCGCTAGCTGCTGCTATAAAATTCTGCGGTTTCATAATGCTGTAGTTTCTATGCCTTCGAATTAACCGAATTAAACTAATTGGCATCCGCACGTTCGGCAAATAAATAATTCGCTTAATATGTAGGCCGTTAATAATTTATAGTTAAGTATTCCATTTGGAATTGGGAAGAATACGTTTGTATTCAAGAGACTTCTTGCCGAAATTGATTAGTAGTCCAAGCCCCATTCCAGTTGCTTTAAGGTAATTGTACACTTGGGCATAATGCTCATCAGTGAAATCTGCCACAGTTTTTAGTTCAACGATTACCTTATTGTAGCACACGAAGTCAGGTCTGAAGATCTTATCTAATCGTTTTCCTTTGTAAGTGAAATAGTATGTCTTCTCTCTTTCAAAGGGGATATCACGCAATCTCAATTCTTCTTCAAGGGCATCTTGATAGAGGGGCTCTGTAAATCCGCAACCAACAACTTTGTGAACCTCCATTGCAGCACCTATGATATTGAATGACTCGTCCTTGTGTACAATCTTATTCTCCATATTATTTTAGTTTTTTGTGCTTTCGAATTAACCGAATTGAACTAATTGGTATCCGTACACTTGGCAAATAAATAATTTGATTAATTCGTTTAATTCGTAGGCAGTTTAATTTTGGCAGTATATAATTCGCTGTTGTAGGCTTTTATTCGTTGGTATGTTGGGCCTCCTTCATCATTTTTCCGGCAACTCGGTATTCCAGAATATTGCCGATGATCAGGAGAGGGAGAATAAGGCTGGCACATTCCACCTTGATTAATGACACGATCAAGAGAAGCAATGCAAGGCCGACAACGGCAGTAGTAACATAGAGCCAGTTCATCGTGCGCTTGCTCCAGCGGCCTCCATAGAGGCAAAGGACTTCGCACAATAGCCAGACGTTGTATGCCAGTAACAAAAAGAAACTGAATAAACCATTAACCTTAAGGCTGGGCCAGATGGCATGGCTGACAATCAGATACACGAAGGCAATGACAAGAACGACCAAACTCACAGTCCTCATAGCTTTGCCGGTGGGAGTGAAATACTTTTTCCTTGTTTTTGTCTGTTCCATAATTCTATTGATTTAGAAAACTACGAATTACACGAATTTCACAAATGGGCTTCTGTTTTTTCAGTTGCAATAGGCTGATAATTTGTTTAATTGGCGTAATTCGTAGTTAAATGGTTACTTGTTGAGATATTCGCTGTAGAGGTCCTGGAGCTCGGCGGGGGTGATGCCCACGGCCTTGAGCTGACCCAGAAAGTAGTCCATTTCCCCCTGCATGAGCTGCTCGCGGCGCGAGGCCACGATTTTTTCCTTGGCTTCAGGGCTCACAAAGTAGCCTAGTCCGCGCTTGGTGTAGATGACGCCATTCTGCTGCAGGTGGTCGTAGGTGCGAGCCACGGTATTGGCGTTGACCTCGATCTCGGCTGCAAGCTCGCGCACACTAGGCACCTTGCCTTCGGGAACTAAGGCTCCCGAGAGAATCTGGTCGCCGATGCGGTCGGCAATCTGCAGATAGATCGCTTTATTATCCTTGAAATTCATTGTAGTCTAAATATTTAGGTTTGCCAGTTATATAAAGCTTAGATATAGTCTTTGGTAAAAATCCCTTTAACCTTTAACCTCTAACCTTTAACCTTGAATCACTTCCACCACTTGAGTGAAATGACATCTTTATGCTTAAACAGGTACCATGCCAGCCCCCAGCTGATAATAGCCTGGGCAATCGCAAGCGTCAATAAGAAGGGCATCACCCCGCTGCTATGATCCATCAACCACTTGGCGGCAGATAGAGCATCGCCAGACACAAAAGCCAGGATAATACCCAAAATGCCGATAGCCAGTTGGATGACCATCATGGCGGCAAAGGTCTTGAGCAGCGACAAGCGCGGCCACATCACACTACCCAGCAGGTAAATGCCAGTGCTTGACAGCAGACCGATCCATGTATAGGTGACGGCCATCGGGCCCTCAAAAATATCACTGCCTACACCCGTGACGACTTTTGAGCCGAGGTCGGTGAAATTGATGGCACTAGGGATATAACCGTCAAACCCGAAGATATGCATAGCAGCAATGCGGGTGAGGTCGGCCAATTGGGCAAGGATAAAGAAGGATACGATAAATCCCAGCACATACACCACGCCATTGACAAGGTACTTCTCGAGTGTTGATGACGGTGAAGTGAACATATTGATGCGACCGGTCTTTGAGGTCAGTTTACTGAAGGCCATCGAAGCGATAATTGGGCCAATAATCGTGAGAATGCCATAGACAACTTTCTGAGGCAGCATCGTTTGCAACGACACGACCTCTTCCTGGATGCTATCGCCAGCAACGGCATTGCCGATGATCATGATGATGGTCAGCAGACCATAGGTGCCCAGCAGAGTGAAAAGAATCGGGCGCCAGTTTTCTACTACTTCCTTGCGCAGGGTGGCAGTGAAACGGTTCCAGTCGAATATTTGATTGACGGTATTCATAGTGGTGTTCATTTTGAGGTGGTGAATAATTGGTTGATGGCAGCAGGATTCTGAAGCGTGGCGTTGAACAGCATCTCCAGATCAACTTTGGTCTCCTCGCCTTCCTCGGCGGGAACGGCACCCAGGGGACCGTAGGGACTTTGCAAGACGAACAGGGGCTCGTCGCCTTCACGCAGCGGGCGGAATGCCACTTTACTCATCACGTCGGCAATGCTGGCGTTGAGCAGCACGCGGCTCTGGTCGATGATGGTCACGTGATCCAGGATGTCGCTGATGTCGCGCACCTGATGGGTCGAGATCAGCATCATCTTGTCATCGGTCATGCCTGTGGTGACGAGTTTGCGGAACTGGCTCTTGCTGGGAATATCCAGGCCGTTGGTTGGCTCGTCCATGATGAGCACGCGGGTGTTGGCGGCAAAGGCGAAGGCCATGAACACTTTCTTCTTCTGCCCCATCGACAGCGCGTTGAGGTTCACATTCATGTCACCGCCCATCTCAAAGATGTCCAGGTAACGTTGCATGTCTTCCTTGCTGAAGTTGGGGTAGAACGGGGCATTGAGGTCCACATACTGCTTGAGGCTCAAGCGCGGCAGTTCAAACTCCTCGGGAACGAGGAAAATGTCGCTCATCGTCTTGGGCAGACGCTTACGCACGTTCACGCCGTCGAGTAAGGCTTCACCGCTCTTGGGGGTCAACAGACCAGTCATCAGGTAGATAAGGGTGGACTTGCCGGCACCATTCTTTCCTAACAAGCCGTAAACATTGCCGGCGTTCAATTCAAGCGAGAAATCGTGGAACAAGTCTCCATATCGCTTGTTGTAACTGAAACTGATGTTGTTTATAGTTAACATAATAGATAGATATTTTAGTGGTTAATAATTTACTTATCTAGTGTACTACTTAACTAGTACACTGCAAAGGTATAACAATAGTTTTGAATCCACCAAATATTTTAACATCTTTTAAGATTTTTATTTTCATCCACCCTTTTCCTCCTTATATAAAAATAGCGGCTATAGATACTATCAAGTCTATAGCCGCTATAGAAATAGCGTTTGTTGACGGGTAGGGGAGTTACTTGGCCAGGATGATGTCGATGAGGGTGTTCACGTCGGCAATGTTGACTTCGCTGTCACCGTTCACATCGGCACGGGCGTTGCTACCGCCTGTCAGGATGATATCTATGACGGCATTGATGTCGGCGATATTGACTTCACCATCGTTGTTCACATCGCCCTTGAGGCTGGCCTCCACTTCACCGAAACACATGTAATCCATATTGACAAGGTCGATTGTCGCACTGGTCTCGTCGTTGGTGACAATGGCGTGAGCAAAGTCATCATAGGTGATAGTGAGTCCGCTGGTCGAGAAAGCGACGGTGGAGCCGTCAGTCCTGACAAACGTCAATGTATCCTCAATGGCCGATGCTGTCACGGCCACACAGGCAGCCAGCGATAATAATATGTACTTAATAGTCTTCATTTTTCAATCAACGGTTATAATAATATGGATGACATGTGAAATCAGCGGTTTTAAGAACCGGGATACTGTTTATTTTACCAGGTACTTCTTGCCGTCCTTGATATAGAGGCCGGCGGGCAGCGTGTTGATGTCGGCCTTACCCAGGTTGATGCCCGTGATGGTGTACACGTCGGCGTCGTTGGCCTCGGTAGCCATGATGGTGGTGACAGCCGTGTTGGTGTCCTCAACAACGCTGGTGGGGAAGATGGCCCAGCGCATCATGTTCCAGGTGAATACACCGGTAACAATCACGGTCTTGTCAACGAGGGCATCCAGGTCATAACCGCCCACGTTCATCTGGTCAACAAGCTGGATGTTCTCGCCATCGTCGGTGGTGATGAAGAAGAAGCGGCTGGGCTTGGTAACGGTAACACCCTGCACCTTGACCAGCTTGCTCATGTTGGCATTGTCGGGCAGATCATTGATGTTCATCAGGGTCGGATTGAGTTCGTTGTCGCTGGTGATGGTCACCTCGTCAAGTGAAGTCTTGGCGTCGGGGTCGGCCGTGGGGATGATGTGGTCAGTGTCAAAGTCGTCCTGTGCGCGCACGAGGTAGATGACACCGTTGAGCACGTCGTTGCGGTTGACGTTGATGGTGGCATTAACCTGAACGGCTCCCGTGGCATCCTCCAGGAAGGTACCGCCCCAGTAGGTGCCGTTGACCTGGGCGTTGTTGAGAGTCAGCTTGGCAGCAGTTCCCACTTCGAGCGCGAGGAATTCGGCAATATTGGCACAGTCGGCATAGCTGCTCTCTGAGGGCGAGTAGGTGTCCTCATTGGCTTCGTCGGTGTACACGGTCATGGCCAGCAACAGCGTCTGGGTGTTGTACTCGTTGGCGGCATTCTCGTTGTCAAACGTGATGCTCGTTGAGTTACCGTTCCACACATAGTTGTTGGCATCCAGCGAACCGTTGCCCTCCTGGGCCTCCAGGAAGAACTTGTAGTTCTGAACATCAAAGTTTACCATCGTGATGGCGCGACCCTCGTCGGCAGTGATGGTGATCTTGCCTCCCACCTGCAGGTACTGTACTCCGGCATTGGTGCGCCACATGCGGTTGACTTTGGCACCATCAACCGATGTGAGGACTACATCGCCCTGACGAATCTCAAGACCGCTGATGACACCCTTGGTGGCATCTTCCCAGTCGGCGGGAGTAGCAACCTCCAGACCCAGGTTGTTGTTGGCGAAGTCGTAAACATTCTCTTGTGTCTCGGCGTGTGCGCTCATGCTCATCATAGCGCCAGCCAGTAGTGCCAATGCACTCAGTTTTGTAGAATTTTTCATCTTTTTTTGTTATTAATTAAACGTTTAAAATATTGATTTATTGTGGATTATATAATGTATCATTGTTAAAACAGGCATCCCACTGCCACGCTTGCGCTATGGCGATGACCGTCTTCCAGATAATGGATATCAAAGGCTTGGCGGTAGCTGTATCCCGCCTCGGCATAGAGTCTCATGCGCTGATGGGCTATCGGCACCGACCAGCGCACTTGCACTCCGGCAAGCAGACGTTTTGCCGTGAGGTATTCATATTGGCGCATCAGGTAGAGCGTGTGCTCTAGTGGCATTTCGGCATCGGCACTCGGCGTCTGATAGGTACCATCCTGCCTTGCTGTACCGCCACCGGTGGCCCAACCTGCCTGCAGTTGGAGTGACCACACTTGGTCTCTTGCGGTAAGCCAGTTGCGTGCACCCATCAGCGTGAACTCGGTGAGGTGCGTCAGTTGCTGGCGGTAGAAGGGATAGAGGCTGGCAGTAAGTGAGCGTCGGTGATGTGTCAAGATGCCTTCGACCTGCCAGGAGGCCAGTTCTCGCTCAATTCCCCATCGCAGGTCTCCACTAACGGCCAATACGCTGTTGTCACGTTTACCTATCAGTCGGTCATCATAGTAGTGGGTGTCGGTAACGCCCTGCTCGGTGATGATGAGGTAAGTGCGTTCGTGATCCTTGATGCCCTGATGACAGTAGGATACCGTCACCCGTTGCCTGTCGGAGCCGTTGTTGCGCTGCCACCAGGATTGGATGTCCCAAGTGTCACCATTATGGCGGTTGAAATCAATCATTGACGGTGCTTCCAGTCCATAGTGGCCGTGGCGGTGTGACCAGCTGCCCTCAATGGCCCAGGTCATGATTCCGAGGTGATAAGCTGCCTGAAGGGCAAGTCCATGGCTGATGTCAAGCAAGGGACGCTCGTTGTCGTCGCTCACATATCCATTGCCGTCGGTCGTTTCCTCGCGACCGAAATAGGCACCGTTGTCAACCAAGTAATGATAAACCCTGTCGGTCCTGCCGAAAGTACTGAACTTCAATCCCTCGGTCCTGCGGCCGAAGAGATAGTTGCCGCCGATGGTGAATCCCTGGCTATGCCAAGTGATGCCTGCACTAGCTTGAAGGTTCATGAGCGAATTGACGTGTCGCGGGTCCTTTTTCTTGGCACCGCTGGCAGTAGTGTAGTCAAACGTGGCACCCAGGCTCACACCCCTGCCCACGTCCACACCGAGTTCGCCTTTCAGACGATAGGTCTCCAGGCTGATGTTGCCGCGTGTTGAATCATCAGTCTCGGTGATGTCAAACGGCATCTTATCAGGATCAATCCATACCGAGCCGCCGGCATGCTTTCCCCAGGTGTATCTATAGTCCATACTCCCCTTGACGACCACACGACGACTCATGCGATAGATGGAGCGTACGTGTGCGTTAGCCTCCCAGGCGTCAGGTGCGATGTGGGGGGCTACAAGGTGGCCGTGCCCAGAGCTCATCGTCACTCTGGCATCGCCCAGCAGCAATTGTGAGCTGTCAGTCGGCCAAAAGGTGGTCAGTGTGGCAGCATTGCGGCTCTGCAGCAAGGGGTAATGTGCCAGTGCCTGGTCATAGTCAAGCCATGACTGTGCCACTGCCGGCCAGAAGATCGTCAGCAGCAGTACCGTTAGCAGATATGTCCTTATGTTGTTAATCATTCATCTCTAATCATTAATCCCTGAGCGAGGCCTGTTCGCGCTCAATGAAGTCGGTTGTTGAGTTGTTGGTGTCCAGATAGACGGTGTGCCCCTGTCGTTCGGACTCTGCTTCGTCGATGCGGCGTTCGACCGAGTGCCCGTGGCGTGCCGTCATGTAAACTGCACCCACGTCCACGCTTGCTGTCAGCCGCTTGCTGGCTTCTTCCCATGCTGTAGAAAATATTTCTACACCGTCAAGGATATTTTCGACTGGAACTCTGCGGCATGCGAAGGTTGCGAGCGCACGGCCCTCGTCATACCACACGTTGGAGGCATCGTTACCAAATTCCAGTGGGGTCATTCCCTCGGGAGGCGTGAAGATGAAAAACGCAGGCGACGTGTTGCTCAACGGCCAAGCCGATTCCAACTGATCTCCGTATTTCACCGCCTTGAGGTAGTGGCTGGTGGGGATGAGTTCACTCGGCGAAGGATAGGCTGCGGTACTGTTGTAGTGCTCGATGTCAAAGGTGCAGTAATACTCCGGTCGTGCCAGATTGACGCTGTTGGAGTAGGTGAGGGTGTGGTCAATGGCTCCGTTGAGGGCAATGACTTTCTGCTCCCAAGGTTCAAATGTCACTACCTCGTCCTGGAAGTACCAGAAACTGCTGGCGGCGGGCACAAAACCCTCGTTCTCGTAGTTAAGGTGTCCCGACTCGTCATAGTTCTTGTTGAGGCTATAGCTGTTATAGGGCGTGGCGATAGCCAGGCACAAGCCGGGAAGCTCCACCCGCTGGTCGCTGTTGTTGGCGATGATGACGTACTTGTCGCGATAAAACCAGCCCGAACCGTCATCGCGCTGGCAGCCGCCCACATAGAGTTCGCGGATGATGATGGCACTGGCCGTGGCAGTTGTGAGTGTCAGCGAGACGTTGCAGTCCCCTTCCTGCATGACGGCCACATTACTGGCCGACCCGTTATAGACCGTGCGCCAGCCGTCCTCGGGTTGTGAGACATGGGACACCACGACGTCATAGATACCCACCGGCACCTTAAATGTCGCAATACCCTTGTCGTCGGTGACTTGGGTAAATACCGTACCCTTGTCATCGGTCATGCGCACGGTGATTCCCTCTTTATTGGGAAGCTCACCCTGCACTTGCACCTGTACGGCTCTCGTGAGGTATTCATCGGGCTCAGCGATGCTGTCACTGCAGGCTGTGGCCAGTACGCACATCAGTGTAAAGGCCAGCCCGATGAATGGTTGATATGATAGAAAGAGTTTCATTGTTTTTATTCACTATAGTTTTACACGCATCGAGATGCCGTAGTAGAACGGTGGTATATAGCCCCCGTTGTAGATGGTGGTGCGAAGGCCTGTCTGACTGCTCTTGACCCGTGCCATTGAGTTCCAGAAATTGTTAGCCAGAAATGATATGCTCACGTGGTCGCCTATCTCCTTGGTGATGTTGATGTTGCCAGAGAAGTAGGCCGAGATGCGGTCTGGATTCAGGTTGTAGTTGTAATTGGTCTTGATGACTAGTTGTGCCAATTCGTTGAACAGGGCAGGGTCGTTGTCCCGTGCCCAGGTGAACTTTTCGGCAAACGGCTGAGCGACATCGGGTTGATCCCATGTAGTATAGTATTCAGGCCACAAGGCAACATAGCAGTCGCGCTCCTTGCCTGTGTAAGGCTCGCCGAAGTAGTCAGACGGATTGGCAAGGACATAGCCTCTCGCTTGGCCATTCTTGCCCTGGCTCAGCGAGCGGCGTGCGTCATAGAGGGTGGATTCAAGCCTCAGACTGATGACCAAGCGGATGGCAGGGATGTGTGTGACAAGGGTCATGTTGGCATTCACGACATCCGACAGACTGCCGTTGGGCACCGTAGCCTGGGCACTGCCTGTACCCAGTGCTGTACCCTGGTAGTAACCAACATATTGGTATGGGGTGACGCCGTCACTCATCCACTGTGCTCCAGTAGGCTGTGAAGCGATGAGTGTATGTTCTACACCGTGATAGTGATAATAGGATCCGTCCAGTCGCAGGCTGGTACGCAGGGACTCAATCTGCTGGAAATCAATTACCCAGTCCAGACCCGATCGGGCGATGGGTGACCCGTTGGTATAGGTATTGCTTGCATTGAAGGTGTTGCGTGTCACGCCAGCCAGCACTTGAGGTTCCACTAGCCCCGTGCGGTCGCTCACGGTGACCACGCCCGTCGTGCGGTCAATGTGATAGATGCGGTCGGCCGAGGCAATGGGGAAATCATTTTCAAGGGCAGCCTGTGAGGTAAATCTGTAACTGAAGGGCGTATAGACGGCGGTGCTTAGGTAGGGGCGGTAGGTCTTGGCGAAGAAGGCACCCAACGAGATGCTTGCCACAGGGATACGTGCTTCAAGGCCCAACTCCAACTGCTGGCTGTATTGCCACTTGAGCGAGGGATTGACGATAGACTTGAACGGGGTGACGCTGTAGGCGTAAAAGATGCGGTTGTCGGCCGTCGAGCCGGGAACAAACGCAAGCCTGTCGGCATAGGAGGGGCGGGGATAAAGTACTTCAAAAGAAGGCAGTTTGACACTTTTTCCCCAGCCACAGTAAGCGCTCAGGCTTTGCAGCCACCACTCCTCGCGATGTTGCCACAGAGCGTATTTTATGTTGAATCGTGGCGACCAAGATGAAACGGTGCCGTATTGCGATTGGTTGATGTGGGTGATGTCGGTTCGCAGCCCCGCCATAAACTGCAATTCGCCTCCGTGCGCGCTGGTGGTGAGGGTGAAGCGGTCCTCGGCATAGAGGGCAACGTTGTGCATCCAGGGCAGTTCGTCATAGCGGTACTCTCGCCACGTCGGGGCATAACGCATATCGTCATAATACAAGCCGCGTCCCTTGTTGCCAGTCGCTGTCCATTCAGCACCAGCCATGATGCGGTTGGTGAAACAGTTGCCGCGTTGATTCCATTTGGCTTTGGCCTTGACCATCAGGCTCACGGGTTTGTTGTCATTGATGCTCTTGATATACCAGTATCCCGTGGGACTCAAGATAATAGGTGCCGAGGAGTCTTGTTCGTAGTCGGTCGCTAGATAGTAGCCTGCATCAACGGCATGTATCTGGGCTTGGGAACTGCTGCTGTTGGCGTTGGTATTGGAGACCCTTCGCTTGTCGGCAAGGGAAAAATCAGCTTGAAGTGACAGGTTGCCAAGTGCTTTGCGGTCAGTGTTCCAGTCGGCACGCACCGAACCACGCAGGACATGGTCACGCACCTTGGTAAAGGTGTCAGCAAACAAATCAGGGTCGGCTTCATTGTTATAACCGCCCAGGTTGCCCTCTAACTTGAGGTTGATAGCCAAGGGCCTTGAGGCCAGTGCCGATGAAGTGTTGTAATTGACAGTGAGCCCATTGCGCTGATAGGCGGTGTGGGGTGATGCCAGGTTGCTGTAGCTGCGGGTGTGCTCAAACGAGGCATTGATTACACCGTTATTCAAGTCAAAACCCTTACTGATGCCCGCTTGCTTGGTATAAGGATTGGTGGCGAGCGCCACTTCCCATGGTGTCCTGCCGCGTTTGGTGGTCACCTTGACGATGCCGTTGCTCAAATCACCGTATTCTACCGACGGAATGCCGGGAACTACTTCCACGCTGGCAACATTGGTCGAACTGATGGTGCGTGTGCTGGCACTCGTCGTCTCGTTCAAGTCGGCGTTGTTTTGCAGTCGCAGGCCGTCCACCTCGATGGCGGTGCCGAAGGCGGCATTGCCTTTCTCGCCTGACGTTGCACGCAGGGCGATGCGCTGGTCGTTGATGAGCGAACTGTTCACGGTCTTGCCACCGGGCATGAGAGTCAAGATGTCACTCACGTTGACAATCTGCTGGTTATCCAAGGCCTGGCGGTCGATGAGGTAACTCGTGGTTGCATTCTCGGTCTTGCGTTGAGCGGTGACGATGACTTGCTCAAGCTGCAGGTTGGTCGGGAACATGAGCAGATGCAGTGTGTCACTGGGATGATTGAGGTCAACCTCGGCATTGATAGGCTCATAACCCACACAGGTGACCCGTAGCAAGGCCTTGCCACTACCGTGGACGCGCAGGGTGAAGAAGCCCTGCCTGTCGGTCATGCACCATTGGTCTCCCTGTTGCAACGTGACCGTTGCAAATTCTACAGGCTGTCCGCTGTTGTTATCGGTGACAATGCCGCTCACAGCCACTTGGGCATGGAGCGGGACGATGCAACACTGCGCCATTAATAATATGAATGAGATAAGTTTCTTCACTCCGTCAGAGGTTTAGTCCAGGGATGGCGCATGAGTCGGGGACTCGCAAAGATGTCAATGTAGCCGAGTAAGTCATGTTCGGCATAAACAAACGGGGTATCAAGCCCGACTACCCAACAGATTTCATATATCGAGGGGAAACTGTACTCGTGGTCCGCATCTGTCAGATCGGTGAGCGTCCACTGGCATGGCAACTCATGTCCTTCAAGTTCCCAAGTGTCGATGTTATGGGTTACAAAGTACATGTGTCTGCCACCGGTGTCACCGCCCTCGTGCTGTGACGATACTCCGAAGTACCATGTGCTGGTAGCATCCCAATAGGCATAGGTGGAAGCATCCCCTGTGTGTTGGGTCGCACTCACGGGGTGTTGGTCGTCAAGCACCATCGAAATGCTGCCTTTGCCCGTACCTTCATCATAGTTATAGAGCAGTTTGAAGTTCGCATCATACTTCAGCCCCTTGCGGTGTGCCATTGAATCGATGTGGCAGTAGATTTCACGGCCATAACCAGGTGTTCCGGGCGCTGCCAGCACGGCGTGATAAGGCATCGATACGGCTGATGTGACCATGATTGAAGTCCCTGGCAGGGGCTCACCGTTAGGACTAGCGACAAAGTACCAGTCGCCTGCAAAGTGTTCATAGGGAGTCATCTCACGGTAATTGATTTCCACAATGTCGTCAATGGGAATCGACATGGCCACGTTGCCGTCTTGAATGACGTCCAATGAGTAGATGATCTTGCCTTGCACAAGGCTGTGGGTATATTGGAATTTGTTTACCAGTGTATCAGGGAATATTTCCTGTGTCCCGTTCTTCAGGACAATGGCAGTGCGATAGATGCCAGTTCCGCTTGCTAGAGCAGCGCTGGAAATGACCAGAGACAAGACAGTTAAAAAAAGGCGCGTAAAATGAGTCATATCGTTGTAAATATTTAGCACGCAAAATTATGCAGATTAAACCCTGCGGGCAAACCCATAAAATTGGGATTTTGATGCTCAATTCCCCCCTAATAATGGTGAGTTTTTCGTTATGTCATAATGATGTGTGCTTTATAATAGTAGAAAAACAGCTTGCGCCGCCCAATAAGACTTGGACGACGCAAGGCCGTTATCTATGGTAATATTTATCTGGAATTACCAGGTGCCATTCAACAGGTAGTTGATGAGCGCTGTCACATCACTGATGTTGACGCTGCCGTCCTGGTTGCAGTTGGCTGCTTCAACATTGACGTTGGTAGCATCTTCACTTAACAGGTAGTTGATGAGCGCTGTCACATCGCTGATGTTCACCTTATCGTCATTGTTCACGTCACCACGCATGAAGTCGTTGCCGCCGGCCTCGTTGCTGAAGTACATGTCCTGTACCTCGGCAAGGGCGATGGTTGCAGTGCCGTCAACGTTCTTGATGGTCACGTTAGTGTTGTCGTAGGTGAGCTTGAGGCCTTCTACCGAATAGGTCACTGTCGAGCCGTTGGTCTTGGTGAACTTCAAGTAGTTATAGGTCTCGGCGCTGGCGAACATGGCCACCAGAGCAATCAGCATCGTTATAATCGTCTTTTTCATAATTTCTAAGTCTTGTAAATAATGATGTCATTGTTTATAACTACATGATAGATTAATAGCCGGGACCGAAGCCACCACCACCTGAATAGGTCGAGAGGCTGACTTGTGAACCGCCGCTTGCATTGGTAGCACCCTTACCGTTCCAGAAGGTGGTACCACTCGCTGTCACACCCGTGTAGAGTTTCGGGGTGGAAGGAGCAGTGACAACGATGGTCTTGCTGGAAGAACCACCACCCCACGGATAACCACCACCGCCTTGCGACGAGAAGGTCGGCGTGTAGGCTGCAAAGGCGACGTTACTGCCGCTATACAGGGCAATCCACTTGTTGGCACTGACGCTGCCGCTGTAGCAGGTCTGGCTGATGCTGGCACCGTTCTCAATGGCACCCATGTTGCCGCCGATGGCCATCAGGTTGGTACCGCTCTTGATATAAACCTTGTAGCCCCCCTCGCTGTTGGCGTCGAGGCCTTCCTCACTACCGCAGCAGAAGATGTAGCCGCCGCTCAGGTTCATGTTGCCGTTGGCGTCGATGGCGTCGTTACCAGTAGCCACGGCATAGATGTAACCTCCATTGAGGTCCATGGTCGATGTGCTGTTGAGAGCGTCATCATAGCTGGTTACCTCGATGTAGCCGCCGTTGATGGTCATGATCTTCTTGGACTCAATACCCTCCGAGCCTTCACCGCCCGTGGCGCTCACGGTAATGGTGCCGCCGTTGATGGTAATGTTGCCGTCCACCTTGATACCCTTGGGCGAGGAGCGTCTGTCGCTGTTCGATGAGCCGCCACCACCAGGATAATATCCACCGCCGCTGCTCTGGCCGTAGCGAGTACCCGTGGTGGTCACCTTGATGTTACCGTCGTTGATGATGAGCTCGCCGTCGATGCTCATGCCCTTGTCGCCTTTACCAGTGGCCTTGAGGTCGAAGGTGCCGCCGTCGATGGTCACGTTACCATCGGCCTTGATGCCGGCGCTGGCGCTTGTCGTCTGGTCGCTGGCTGTCTCGCCACCACCGCTCACAGTACCGCTGATGTTGCCGCCTGTGATATGGATGTTGCCCTCGCTCTTGAGTGCCTTGCTGGCAGGACCGTTGATGCTATAGGTAATGGTGCCGCCAGTAATCTCCATGTCATAGTCACTCTTGATACCGTGGTCATAGGTGTTGAGCGTCAACGTGCCGCCGCTGATGAGTACGGTGCCCTCGCTGTGGACGCCCACAGCCTCGTCCTTGACGGTCGTGCACTTCATGCTCGCACCATTCAGGATAAAGGCATAGTCGGCCTTGGCGCACTTCACGCTGCTGGTGTCAACGGTGCTGTAAGCCCAGTCACCGCCCGAGCAGTTGATGTCGATGTTACCCGCAGTGCAGGTCATCGTGCTGTCGCACTTCATACCGCGAGCGCCGTTGCCGGTCATAGTGATGTTTACGATGGCCTCTTCACCATTGACGGTGAGGTTGCGGTCGGTGCCGATACCTGTCGGCTCCTTGATCTTGCTATCCTCAGCATCCCAGACGGGAATACCTGTGTGCTTCAGCGTCAAGGTGCCGCCCTCGATGTCGACGTTGCCCTCGGCCTTGATACACTTGGTACCTGCAGCACTGGCGTTGATGGTGAGCGTACCGCCCTTGATGAGCACGTGACCGTCCTCCTCGGGGAGTGTGACATCCTCGGCATCGACTTGGATACCGTCGTCGCCGCAGCTCTGGATATTGATGGTACCGCCGTTCATCTGGAAGTACTGTGATACGTTGATGGCATCGGCTACAGCGCTGACGATGGTGATGGTACCCACGGTCTTCTTCACCTCCATATACTCGTTGCAGGCGAGCGCATGCTTCTTGTTACCTGTGATGGTCAGCGAGCCGCCCTTGGCGAACTCGGCATGGCCCTTCACGAGGAAAGCAGCCTTCTTGGTGTTGTTGGCACCGTCGGCCAGGGTGTTGGTCGTGCCGTCAACGAGTTGAACGGCGATGCGCTTGCTGTTCTGGATGTTGATGGCGGCGCTGTCAGGGTTGGTCAGGTTGACGCCGTTCAGCGCGAGCGTCATCTTGTAGGAACCTGCATGGTAGAAGCAACCGCTCGTGCTGGTGCCTTGCAGGGTGTAGGTGTACTCGGTGGCAACGTCAGCGTCCTGCATGACGGCAACGCGGGCACCGGTCACTTCGGCGGTGATGTGGTTGGCGATGTTACCGGCCACATATACGTCGGCCACATTGTTGTTGTACTTGACGAGGACATTGTCGTCGGCAAACGTCTCGCTGGCGACGGTCACGCTGTCCACATCGGCAAGGGTGAAACCCTTCTCAAGCACGGTGAGCAGGCTGGCCGAACTGTACGGCATCGTCCCCACCGTCTCGGTGTTATAGGCCCAGTGCACATGACCCGTGTGTACCCACATCGTCTGCTGTGCATATCCCAAAACACCTGCCATGGCAATCAGTGTTGCCAATAGGAATCGTTTCTTCATAAATGTTAAGTTTAATAGTGTTTGGATGTGATTAAAACATGTTATTTGTCGCAAAACTATTAAACATTATTGATTAAGCCAATTCTTTTCAATCAACCCCATGTTTTCATCGGTCAAACACAAAATAACCGCAAGTGAATGGTGGTTCCTGCAATCCATTATATTTGTTAACTCTTGTCAGTACAAATAAAGCCATCCTGAACAAGAAATCAGGATGGCTTATGCGTTGTTGCTGGTTCATCAGTGTTGCCAGCAACTCGGTGGATTACCAGCGTTCGTTCAGCAGATAGTTGATGAGGGCCGAAACATCTTCGATGGTGACTCCACCTTTCTGGTTGCAGTCGGCATTCTTCAGGTTCACGCCGTTGTCGTCGTTGGTCAGCAGGTAGTTGATCAGGACTGGCACGTCGTTGATATTTACATTTCTGTCATTGTTCACATCGCCTCGCAGGATGGCGGACACTTCTGCCTCGCCGTCAACCCACATGTAGGCAAACATGTAGCGGTCGTCGATAGTGGCAAGACGGTTAGCTTCACCCGTGGTAACATCTACCTCATACAGTGACGTGTCAAACTTGCCGTTCTCAATCCAGTTCTGGTCGGGCAGGGGATTCCAGTTACCGCGTTCATCATAGCCCATGCCGCTGTTCGAGTATCCCATCCAGTACATCTTGTTGGGATCATTCTTGCTGAAGCATGCTGCTTGGCGCTTCACTTGGGACATATAGCCCGTGTTAGAGCGGTTGTCGGCGATGATGCGTCCGCTGGCCAGGTCAAACTCAAAGAGATGAGCACCTGTGAGCTCGCCGTTGATGTCATAGACCTTGCCGTCCTCGCTGGGCAGCGCGGCGGTGCCGCCACTGGTCATGGCAAAGGCACGGCCCTCGCTGTTGATGGCGAAGGTCACAAAGTTCTGGTAATACAGGCCTGGTGTAATCTGGTTGATGGTCATCGTCTCGAGGTCGATGGTGCAGATGGCATAGCCCGAATCGGTTGAGTCAGCTGCCTCGTCGGCAAAGAAATCCGGGTCATTGAGCAGGGTGTCGGGCAAGTATTTGTTGGCAATATAGAACAGGCCATAGACCTTACCGTCCTTGGGATTCTTGGCCATACCAGCTGATTGCAGGCAGTCCCATGCGGGGCGGATTTCCTGGCTGATGAGGTCGCCTGTCTCGGCATTCCACTTGCGCACGGCAAAGCGCGTCGTGTCATTGACCGAAGAACCGGGAACCACGTAGGCTCCGCTGTTGTTGTCCATGTCGGTGCGCGACATCACGGTCGTGAGGATGCCGTTATCGATAATGGCACCTGAGTTGGCGTACATCATATTGAAGTTGGTCACCCACAGGGCTTTTGCCTCATCGGTGATGGTGCCGTTGCTGCTGAATTCTTCCTTGTTGATGGCTGGGAACTTCTCGGGCATGGTGAGCATCGAACCGTTCCAATCCATTTTGTAGAGACCTTGTTGAACAATGAAGATGGGTTTCATGTAGGTATAGCTCCAACCCACATACTCACTATATTCTCCATTAGGATAAGCGTTGTCGCGGCTCGTCTGATATACACCGCGCAAGGTCACGTTTTGTGCCACTAACGTGAGTGAGCACATAGCCATGATTACCATCATGGTAATTGTAAATCTTTTCGTCATGTTGATTAAATGTAATTATTAAATGTTAATGGTATGGTAGGCTTTCATGGTGAAGCCTTTGTCCAAATGGACTGCAAATATAAGACAAGATTTTCAATTTGCAAGCGTTTTGTGCATAAATATAGCATTTTTTATCGCCTTTGGCCCTTTTCGAGCGCTAAAAGGTGGTTTTCGGGCCTGAATGCTGTCCAAATGGGTTGTGGTCCTGAGCTGCAGAGCATATCAGAACGACTTTATTTGCTGGGTTCCTGTTTTGTTAGTAAATTTGCCATGTGTTTAATACCGATTGGATATGAAAAAAGTAATTCTGCTCTTGTTATGCCTGCTGGTGGTAACCGGCATTCAGGCTAAACCCAAACAAACCAAGCAACGGGCTGGTCATGTCCTGGTCATCGGCATTGATGGCTGGGGTGGTTACAGCTTGCCTAAGGCCCACGATATTCCTAACATCACTTGGCTCATGCAACACGGTTGCTACACGGTCAAAAAGCGTTCGGTGCTGCCTTCATCCTCGGGTGTGAACTGGGCGTCGATGTTCAATGGCTCGTGCCCTGAACTGCATGGCTACACGACCTGGGGATCACACACCCCCGAGATACCTTCGGCCGAGCTCAACAGTCATGGCGTATTCCCAACCATATTCTCCATCCTGCGTGATGCGCGTCCCGACGTGGTGACGGGTTGTATCGCCGAGTGGGATGGCATCAAGTATGTCGTGGACACCTTGTCCATCGACAACTATGACCTCGCCATCGGTTGGGAAATGGACACTACTCTCCTGTGTGAAATGGCCGAACGCTTCATCATTGACCGCAAACCCACGCTGATGGCCGTCTGCTGGGACCAGCTGGATCACACGGGGCACACCATCGGCCATGACACGCCCGAGTACTATGACAAGCTGGCGCAACTTGATGTGTATGTGGGGCGCCTACTGCAGGCCTTGAAGACAGCGGGCATATACGATGATACCGTTATCATCATGACTTCGGACCATGGTGGAGTGGACAAGGGACATGGTGGCAAGACGTTGCTCGAGATGGAGCATCCGTTTATTATCTACGGCCCTGGAATTCGTTCAGGTGTGGAGATCATTGAACCGATGATGCAGTTTGATACCGCTGCCACTATCGCCTACATCCTGGGACTTGACACACCCCGCTCTTGGGTCGGTCGTCCAGTCCTATCGGTGTTTGAGTAGTAACTATAGTAATAGTAATTATAGTATCTATAGTCACTATAGCCTCACTAATCTCTAATCACTAATCTCTAATCACAGCCTAGATGCTGTCCAAATGGGTGATGGTCCTGAGGACACTTAGCGCGGTGCTCACGCTGGTAATGTTCTTAATGATGATGCTGCGGCGTCCGTTCTTCTGGCTCAGGTCGCAGCGCTTGGGGTTCTGCTGCACGTAGTTGAGGATGCGTCCAAAGGCGGGAGACTGGTAATAGGCGACATTTTCCTCACCCACCATGAACAGGTGCATGCGCATCTGCCTGATGACGAGTTTCTCAATGCCCAAGCGTCGTGCGGTGCGGCGCAGGGGGACGATACGGATGAGTTCGGCCGCCATCTCTGGAATCTTGCCGAAACGGTCCACCATCCGTTCTTCAAAGGCTTCTACCTGGTCATCGGTCTCCATATTGTCGAGCTCGCGGTATAACGTGATGCGCTCGTTCTCTTGTGGCACATAACTGGCAGGGAACATCAGTTCCAAGTCGGTATCGACGATGCAGTCGGTAACAAACTCATTACCTCCGTTCAATCCGTCATCTCCGTCCTCTCCGTTCACCTGATCGGCGAAGACCGACGAGAATTCCTCGTTCCTCAACTCGGTGACGGCTTCCTTGAGCACGCGCTGATAGGTCTCGTAGCCCAGGTCGGCGATGAAGCCGCTCTGCTCGGCACCCAACAGGTTACCGGCTCCGCGGATGTCAAGGTCCTGCATGGCGATTTGGATGCCGGCCCCCAGGTCACTGAAACTCTCGATGGCCTGCAGACGGCGGCGTGCATCGGTGGCAAGAGGTTTGCCAGGCGGCACAAGCAGGTAGCAGAAGGCTTTGCGGCTGCTGCGTCCCACGCGTCCGCGCAGCTGGTGCAGGTCGCTCAGACCGTAGCGGTCGGCGTTGTTGATGATGATGGTGTTGACGTTGGGCATGTCGATGCCGTTCTCGATGATGGTCGTTGCCAGCAGCACATCATAGTCGTGGTTGCCGAAGTCGATGATGGTCTGTTCCAGTTTTTCGGGCGGCATCTGGCCGTGGCCCACGGCGACACGGGCGTCGGGCACCACGCGATGTATCATGTTCTCCAACTGGTCCAGTTGTTCGATGCGGTGGTTGACAAAGAAGACCTGGCCGTTGCGCGACAACTCAAAGTTGATAGCCTCGGCGACGATGTCGTCGTTGAGGGTCCCCACGGTGGTGAGGATGGGGTAGCGGTTGGCAGGCGGCGTGGTCAAGGTGCTCAGGTCACGGGCGCCCATCAGCGAGAACTGCAGTGTGCGCGGGATGGGCGTGGCGCTCATCGTCAGTGTGTCCACGTTGACCTTCATCTGCTTGAGTTTGTCCTTGACAGCGACACCAAATTTCTGCTCCTCATCGACGACCAGCAGGCCCAGGTCATGGAACTGCACCGTCTTGCCGATAAGTTTGTGGGTGCCGATAAGGATGTCGATTTTGCCTTCCTTGAGGTCGGCAAGAATTTGTTTCACCTCCTTGGGTTTGCGGGCGCGGCTCAGGTATTCCACCCTCACGGGGAAATCCTTTAACCTTTCGCTGAAGGTGCGCCAGTGCTGGAATGCCAGCACAGTCGTCGGCACGAGCACGGCGGTCTGTTTGCCGTCGGTAGCGGCCTTGAAGGCGGCACGCACGGCAATCTCGGTCTTGCCGAAGCCCACATCGCCGCAGATGAGGCGGTCCATCGGCTTGGCGCTCTCCATGTCGGCCTTGACGGCCTGGGTGGCGGTCAACTGGTCGGGCGTGTCCTCATAGATGAATGAAGCCTCCAGCTCCTGCTGCAAGTAGCCGTCGGGCGTGTAGGCAAAGCCCTGCTGCTCGCGACGGGCAGCATACAGGCGGATGAGTTCGCGGGCGATGTCCTTCAGGCGGCTCTTGGTGCGCGACTTGATTTTGGCCCAAGCGTTGCTGCCCAGGCGGTTCAGGCGAGGTGCCTCTCCTTCCTTGCTGCGGTACTTCGAGAGTTTGTGCAGCGAGTGGATGGAGACGTAGGCCTCGTCGCCGTTCAGGTAGGTGAGTTTGATCATCTCCTGTGGCGTGCCGTTCATCGAGGTGCGGATCAAGCCGCCGAACTTGCCGACGCCCAGGTCCTCGTGCACGATGTAGTCGCCCTTCTCGATCTGGTTCAGTTCCTTGAGCGACAGGGCAAGCTTGCCTGAGCGGGCACGGTCGCTCTTGAGGTTATACTTGTGGAAACGGTCAAAAATCTGGTGATCGGTAAAGACACACAGTTTCAGGTCATCATCGACAAAGCCCTCGTGCAGCGTGCGCAGCACGGGCTCAAAGGTGATCTTGTCGCCGCGGTCCTCAAAGATGTTGTGCAACCTTTCGATCTGCTTGGCGCTGTCGCTCAGGATGATGAGGCGGTAGCCCTTGGCGAGGAAGTCGGTGAACGACTGCCCGATGAGGTCAAAATTCTTATGGTAGATGCCCTGGGGCTTGCAATGCAGCGTCAGCCGTTTTACACCCCGCTCGGGAGCCGTCTCGCCCTCGGTAAAGGTGATGCGCCTCAACTGTTTCAGGCGCTGGGAAAACAGGTTTGCATCTACAACCTTGCTGGTCGCTTGGGTGTCGCCCTCGTCGGCGATGAGCGCACTGGCCGACATGCCTTCCTTGGCAATCTCGCCGATGCGTGCCGTGAGCCACTGCTCGTTGCGGCACAGCACGATGGTCTCGTCACCCACGTAGTCCAGTAGCGACACATTGTCTTCACGGCCGCCGCCCGATGGTCTGTTGTTCAGGATACTCACCTGTTCCAGGTGCTCCTCGCTCAATTGCGTCTCGACGTTAAAGGTGCGTATCGAGTCGATGTCGTCGCCCCAGAAGTCGATGCGGTAGGGCAACTCGTTGCTGTAGGAGAACACGTCGAGGATGGAGCCGCGCACGCTGAATTGCCCGGGCTCATAAACGTAGTCAGTTGCCGTGAACCCCAGCTCACGCAGCCGAGCAGCGACCTCGGTCATGTCGGCAGTGCCGCCGGTCTTGAGATGCACGGTGCTGGCTTCTACGTCCTCGCGGCGGCGCACCCGCTCGGCGAGCGCCTCGGGATAGGTCACCACCCAACGCACCTCCGCATCGTCATACCAGCGGTTCAGTACCTCGGTGCGCAGGATCTCGTTAGGAGCATCCACTTGGCCGTACTTGATGTCGCGCTTGTAGCCCGACGGGAAAATCAGCACCTGTTTGTCGCCCACAATCTGGCACAGGTCGTTGTACATATATCCCGCCTCGTCAAGGTCGTTGACAACAATCAGATAGGGGCACGACCGTTGCGGCAAAGCAGCAAACAGCATCGCCGCGCTGGACCCAGCCAGTCCGTCGATTACCGCTCGTCCGCCATCACCGTCCAGCAGCTTCTTCAACGCCGCCACTCGGCCCTTCCCGTTAAATATGTCGCACAGCGCCTTGATTTCCATGCCTGCAAAATTACTCATTATTTCCCAAACACGACTAAAATCAAGGTTTCAAACAAACCTGAGTGGAATCTGATTGAAGTGATGACATGTTAAAACAATCTTTGTAGGAAATTAATTTGAAATTAATTGATAAATAATAATAATCCGCTGAATTTTAAGATTGAATAATACAATTCAATGGCTTCTACTTCGTTAATAATATATATCTTTGCAGCCGATTGCGCTTAATATGGACAAGTTATTATCAACATTCCTACCCATCACTCTTGACGAGATGAGTGGCATCAAACTGATGAACCGCACCGACACCAAGTTTGTCACGACTGTAGATCGGTTGCAGTTGTTGTTGATGCTTGCCCGTGATGACTACCGAGCCCAGGACATTGATGGAAAACGCATTGCACACTACTACACGGCCTACTTTGACACGCCAGACAACAACATGTACATCGTGCACCAGAACGGGCACGCTGGACGGCAGAAACTGCGCATCCGTTCCTATGTGGACACAGGACTCAACTACCTGGAGGTGAAGACCAAGAACAACCATGGCCGCACCAAGAAGAAACGCGTCGATATGGTAGGGTTTGACCCGATGAATCCCGACTACGGTATCCGTTTCTTGCGCCAGGACGAGCAATATAGGCAATATGATGCGTTCCTTGCCAAGCACCTGCGCTATGAACCGACAATCCTGACCGAGCATCTGGAGAACCATTTCAAGCGCATCACGCTGGTCAACAAGGCCAAAACTGAACGGGTGACTATCGACACCGACCTGTGCTTCCACAACCTCAAGACGGGGCACGACGTGGATCTGACAGGTCTGGTCATCATTGAGCTGAAGCGTGACGGCCTGCAGCCGTCGCCCATCCTGGGGATGCTGCGTGAACTCAGGATTAAGCCGAGCGGTTTCAGCAAGTACTGCATGGGTTCAGCATTAACCAATCCGTCGTTGAAACGCAACAACTTCAAGGAGCGCTTGCGCATGGTTGAACGCATGCTTTCAAGTGTGAGGAATTGAAGATGACCTAAACATGAGACAAAAAATAAAAACTAGAATATGAGATTACTACAGGATTTATCCGCTTTGGAAGAAGGTACTGAAACCGTTCAGGCTGCCGTCCACCATGCTACCCATGGTTTCAGGTGGTTTGACGCCGCAGGAGTCACCGAGATGATGTTACGCTTCGGTTTCTTCTTGCTGGTGCTGTTTGGCATTGTTTATTTCTTATACTATCGCAAGACACATCGCCGTGACTACTTCTTCACACTCGTGCTGTTGAGTGTGAGCATCTTTTTCCTGATCTACCTGCTGGGTAGCGTGAAAGTGAAAATCGGCTTCGCGCTGGGACTGTTTGCCATCTTCGGTGTGCTACGATATCGCACCGAGACGATTCCCGTGCGCGAGATGTCCTATATGTTCGGTGTCATCAGCCTTTCGGTCATCAACGCGCTGGCCGATTCGTTGAGTTTTGTCGAGCTGTTGATTCCCAATATTGCGATAGCCCTGCTGATCTGGTTTTTTGAGGCGTGCGTGCTACGCCGCAATCTGGCCAGCAAGTTGATACTGTATGACCGCATCGAGCTCATCACGCCCGAGCGTCGTGAGGAACTGCTTGAGGACCTGCACAAGCGTACGGGCCTCAACATCACTAAGGTGACCATCGGTTCCATCGATTTTCTCAAGGACACTGCTGTCATCAAGATTGACTACGAGAACGACGGTGGCGGTGGCAGTCATATCAATAATACATTGAAAATACCGAAGTACGAATGGCAAGACGTAAAAGAAAACAACTGATTACCGGTCTGTTGCTATTATTGTGCTCAGCACTCTTCCCGACATTGTCGCATGCCGACGATGGCGGGTTAATCGCTTCTATTGAGGCTTCTCACAAGTTCTCCAAGAAGCTGAGTGCAGGTCTGGAAACTGAGTTCCGTTCGCGCAACAATTTCCGCACGGCCGATCGCGTGAGCATCGGTGGTGACGTCAGCTACAAAGTGCTGCCGTGGCTCAAAGCCAGTGCAGGTTACACCTTGCTCATTGACAACAACCGTGAAAAGCTCACCTATCAGGACGATGATGTGAGCTATAACAACTGGCGTCCGAGCTATTGGGGCCTGCGCCACCGCTTCAATGTATCGCTCACGGCGAGTTACAAGATACGGCGCGTGGAGCTGAGCCTGCGTGAGCGCTGGCAATATACCTATCGCCCTTCAAAAATCATCGACAACTTTGACTTTGACGAGGGCGAGTGGGAAGACGATGAGGTTAAAGGCAAGGGTAAGAATGTGCTGCGTAGCCGCTTGCAGGCCGAATGGGACATCCCCAAGTGCAAGTTTGACCCCTTTGCCAACGTGGAATTCCACACGACGCGTGATCTGGAGAAGACACGCTTCATCGTCGGCGTCAGCCACAGCCTGAAGAAGAAACACAATTTCAAGCTCTATTACCGCTGTCAGCTTAGTGGGAGCAGTGATGAGCCCAACAATCACATGCTGGGCATGGGTTATACCTATAAATTCTGATAGTTATGAAGAAGTTTTTACGCTATAGCCTGTTTTTATCGGCATTAACGCTTGTCATGGCGTCATGCCAGAAGGATGATACTGACATGGCCGACATTATCGCCCAGTACCAGGTAGAGCCTGTCAATATTGAGCTGGATTACAGCGAGTTGACCGAAACTCCCGATGTGCCCGTCACTGATGAGAGTGATTCAACCTACAATGACTATGTGGAGAACTCGGCTTGGAACAAAGTCATCAATATCAACTTTGACGGTGGAAACGTAGCTATTGCCGGCACTGTTCCCGGCGTGTCGGTACAGACCAATGGTGCCCACGTCACCATCATGAACATGTCGGGTCCGGTAAAGTTTATTGTCAGTGGCAAGACGACCGACGGCTCGCTCAAGTTCTACGGCGACAAGCGTTTCCAGATTCTGCTTAATGGGGCCGAAATCACCAATCCCCACGGCGCAGCCATCAATAACCAGGGCAGCAAGTCGCTCTATGTCGTGCTGGCCGATGGTACTGCCAACCGTCTGCAGGACGGAACGAACTACACTATGGTCGATGAAGAAGACCAGAAGGCGGCCCTCTTCAGCGAGGGACAAATCATCTTCAGCGGCAAGGGTGAATTGTCAGTCATTGCCGTGGGCCGAGGAGGCATCCGCAGCGACGATTACATCCGCATCCGTCCTGGCGTGAAGATTTCAGTCAACAGCAGCGCCCTTGACGGCCTGCGCGCCAACGACGGCATCATCATCGACGGCGGTGTCATTAACATCATGACCTCGGGTGTCGGTGCCAAGGGAATGCGTAGCGAAGGCTTCATGCAGGTCAATGGCGGCCGTCTTGTTGCCATCAGCAAGGGTGACTGCAGGATTGAGAACACCGATGGCGTCATGGACACTACAGCCTGTGCCGCACTCTACTGCGACACACTGTTGAACGTCAACGGCGGCATCCTCAAGCTCTTGGCTACCGGCGATGGCGGCAAGGGCATGAACGCCAAGCAGGATGTGGCTATCTATGGCGGCAAGTTCGAAGCGGTTGCCACGGGTACCCGAGAAATCAAGAAACCCAAGGGGGTGAAGATTGATGGTAACTTTGCTATCACCGACGGCTATTTCTATACCTACAGCCGTCGCAGCGATCCCCTGGACGTGTCGGGTTCAACCATGATTGCCACAGGTTACAAGACCTATGATCTAGGTCCCAAGGTAATCACTATTGCCTATTAACCATTCCGAGATAAATATACTAGAAGAGCTATGAAGAGAATAATACTGTTTGCCATATTAACCTTAGCAATGGCGTTGAGTGCCACTGCGTCAACAGGCGATGTTAACAGCGACGGTGAAGTCAACATCAGCGATGTGAATGCCCTTATCGACATGATTTTGAGCGAGGACAGTGGCGCCGCTGGCGACGTGAACGGTGACGGTGAAATCAACATCAGCGACGTGAACGCCGTCATTGATATCATCTTGGGCGGCGGTGTGGTCGATGAAATCACTCCCAAGGACATTGAACTGGACTACTCGGCTTTGAGCGAGCCGACCGAAGTGATCCAGGAAGATGAAGATGAGGAGGACTATGGTGACTACGTCGAGAACACGACATGGTCCACCACGGTACGCATCAACTTCGATGGAGAAACTGCCACGGTAACGGGCAATCCCAGTTCGGTATTTGTGACCATTGAAGGTGCCCATGTGACTATAACTAGTACGGCAAAGCGTGTGCGCTATATCGTGACTGGTACCACCACCAACGGTTCGCTCAAATTCTACGGCGAGAAGAAGTTCCAACTGCAACTGAATGGTGCTGATATCACCAATCCCACGGGCGCTGCCATCAACAACCAGTGCGGTAAATCGCTTTATCTCGTCCTCAACGAGGGAACTGTCAACACCCTGCGTGACGGTGAAAACTACACGATGGTTGACGATGAGGACCAGAAAGGTGCTCTCTTCAGCGAGGGACAGATTTTGGTGAGCGGCAAGGGAAAACTTGACATCTATAGCGTGGGCAAGCACTGCATGGCAAGTGATGACTACATCTTTGTGCGTCCAGGCTGCCAACTCTATATGAACAGCACTAGCGGACACGGTATCAAGGCCAAGGATTACGTCTATATCAAGGGTGGCGTCATCAACATGGAGATTGCTGCCGACGGTGCCAAGGGTATCAACTGCGACAGTCTCGTGTACATTACTGGCGGACGCACTACCATCATCACTAGCGGCACCTCACGGGCAGAACTTGATGAGGAAGGTAACGAAGTCTCAACGGGCGTGGCTGGTGTGAAGGCCGACTGGAATTTCACCATGACCGGAGGCAAACTCAACATCAAGTGCACCGGCGATGATGCCAAGGGTATCAATGTGGCACAACCGCTGCTCTTTACCGGAGGCGAGCTGAACATAGTGGTTACCGGCAAGCAGCGTACCGTAGCACCTAAGGGTGTGAAGTGTGATACCGACTGTACCATCCAGGGCGGCTCTTTCTACAGTTGTGCGCCCAAAGGCCGAGCCATGGACGTTGAGGGCACCCTTACTATCGCAGACGGCTACACGACCCTCAATGACGAAGATCCCCGTCTGCTGGAAGTTAAATACTAAGGGGGAATACAGATACAGTGATGGCGGTTTCATCTGTAGTGAAACCGCCATCACTGTATTGTGTGAAACGGGTAGGGGACTTACTCCTCCTCGTCGCCACCTTCGGCTTCAGCCATGGTGGTGAAGACGTTCTGCACGTCGTCGTCCTCTTCAAGGGCTTCGATGAGGGCCTCAACTTCGGCGCGCTCGGCCTCGGTCACGTCCTTGTAATCAGCGGGCTCATAAACAAACTCACTGCTCTTGATCTCGAAACCATTGTCCTCGAGGTACTTCATGATGTCGCCGTTAGAAGCGAAGTCGCCTGACACGAGCATCTCTTCCTCATCGATGGCAAACTCCTCAGCACCGCAGTCGATCAATTCGAGCTCAAGCTCATCGGGATCAACATCGGCCTTGGGGGCCACGTGGAAGTAGCACTTGTGGCTGAACATGAAGGCTACACTGCCCGAGTTGCCCAGCGAACCACCCTTCTTGTTGAAGTAGTTACGCAGGTTGGCAACGGTGCGGGTGGTGTTGTCGGTAGCGGTCTCGACCAGGACGGCAATGCCGTGGGGGCCAAATCCCTCGTAGATCACCTCCTTGTAGTCGCCAGCATCCTTCTCACTGGCACGCTTGATGGCGCGCTCGATGTTCTCCTTGGGCATGTTGGCTGCCTTGGCGTTGGCGATGAGCGCACGCAGGCGGGAGTTACCTTCGGCATCAGGACCACCAGCCTTTACAGCGATGGTGATTTCCTTGCCGATTCTGGTAAAGGTGCGGGACATGCTGCCCCAGCGTTTCATCTTTCTTGCTTTGCGGTATTCAAAAGCTCTTCCCATTTTATTATGTAGTTTAAAGATTAAATTATTCTCTTATCTTTCAGACCCTAACATCTAAGGTCTAAAGCCTAAAGCCTAACCCCTAAAGCCTAAGATTATCTAAGCTTTGCACCCAACTGAGTCTCCAGGTTCTTGATGATCTTGTTCATGATGGCGTCGATCTGCTTGTCGTTGAGCGTCTTCTCGTTATCCTGGAGAATCATGCTGATGGCGTAGGACTTCTTGCCGGCCTCCAGCTTGTTGCTCTCATAGACATCGAACAGGGTCATCGACTTCAGCAGTTTCTTCTCGCTGGCTTCAACTACACGACGGATGTCGTCGTAGGTCACCTGACGGTCAACCAGCAACGCCAGGTCGCGGCGCAACGGCAGTGTCTTGGGCAGGTCGCTGTACTTGATGTCCTTCTTCATCGCCAGCTTGCAGGCGAGGTTCCAGTTCATCTGAGCGTAATAAACGGGCTGGTCCACGTCAAATTTCTTGGCCAGAGCCTCGTCAACGACACCCATCACGGCGATGGTCTTGCCGCCGCGGTTGCTATAGCGCAGGGCTGGATTGAGGATCTCGTCCTCATGCTGCTCAATGACTAGGTCATGCAGGTTGATACCCATGTTGGTAAGCACGTTCTCAAGGTCGGCCTTCAGGTCATAAACGTTGAGCGCCCTCACCTTGTCGGCCCACGACTCGTCATGATTGTTGCCGCTCAGCCACATACCCATCTGGGTGCTCTCGCTGTAGGGAGCAAGGGCCTTTTCCTCCTGGCTGATACTGCCGTCGTGGCTATAGACGTTGCCGAACTCATAGAGCCTGAGGTTGGCATTCTTGTGGTTGATGTTGCGGGCGATGCTCTCCAGACCGCCGAACAGCAACGTCTGGCGCATCACGTTCAAGTCGCTGCTCAGGGGGTTCATGATGCGGACGCACAGGTCAGCGGGATAGGTCGTCAAACCCTCATAGTAGGCACCCACGGTCAACGAGTTGTTCATCATCTCGTGGTAACCTACGCTGGTGAGTTGGTTACTGATCGTCTCCTGCATGTCGTCGCGGAAATCCACATCAGTCTTGTTCGACAGACTGCTGTGAACATCATCAGTAAACTCAACGTTGTTGTAGCCATACACGCGCAGGATATCCTCGACCACGTCGCAGGGGCGACGCACGTCAACGCGGTAGGTAGGCACGACGAGGTTGAGTTTCTCTTCGTCCTCGGCAGTAATTTCCATCTCCAGGCTCTTGACGATGTCGCGAATCACGTCGTGGGGAATCTCCTTGCCGATGAGACGCTTCACATAGTCGTAGTGCAATTCAACGGGGAAGCCGGGGAAGTCGTGTGCCTTGACGTCAATGATGTCGCCGCAGATTTCGCCTCCTGCCAACTCCTTAACGAGCATGGCGGCAAGCTTCATATTATAGATGACCTCGTTGGGGTCGATACCGCGCTCAAAGCGGAACGAGGCGTCGGTGTTCAGACCGAAGCGGCGTGCCGTCTTGCGGATCCACGTGGGGTGGAAATAGGCAGACTCCAGGAATACGTCGGTAGTAGCTTCGGTCACGCCAGAGTCCAGACCGCCGAATACGCCACCGATGCACATCGGCTCCTCGCCGTTGCAGATCATCAGGTCGCGGTCGGTCAACGTGCGTTCCACACCGTCAAGGGTGGTGAACTTGGTGCCGGCAGGTACGGTCTTGACCACCACGCGGTCGCCCTTGACCTTGCTCAGGTCAAAGCAGTGCATGGGTTGTCCGGTGCCCAGCAATATGTAGTTGGTAATATCGACGATGTTGTTGATGGGACGCTGGCCTACAGCGAGCAGCAGGTCTTTGAGCCACTTGGGGCTTTCCTGAACCTTCACGCCGCGAATGGTCAAGCCTGCATAACGGGGGCAAGCTTCGGCGTTCTCAACGGTAACGGGGATGCCGCCGTCCTGACGGTCGATGGCAAAGCCGTCAACGCTGGGCTTGTGCAGGTTACCGTCCATGCCATGGCGCTTCATCCATGCAGACAGGTCACGTGCCACACCGTAGTGTGAACCGCCGTCGATGCGGTTGGGGGTCAGGTCCACCTCAATGAGATAGTCGTCCTCGATGCCGTAGTAGTCGGCAGCAGGGGTTCCTACCACAGCCTCCTCGGGCAGTACGATAATACCGTCATGGCTGGTGCCCACGCCAATCTCGTCCTCGGCACAGATCATGCCCAGTGACTCCTCACCACGCATCTTGCTGCGCTTGATGGTAAATTCCTGATCGCCGTCATAGAGCTTGGTGCCCAGGGTGGCGACGATGACCTTTTGGCCGGCTGCCACATTGGGGGCGCCGCACACGATTTGCACGGGTTCGTTGCCATCTCCCAAATTGACGGTGGTAATGTGCAGGTGGTCACTGTTGGGGTGATCGATGCAGGTCATAACTTGACCAACGACCAGGCCGCGCAGGCCGCCCTTAATGGTTTCTACTTGTTCTACAGCACCCACTTCCAGGCCTAACGAGGTCAATGCCTCTGCCACCTGCTCGGGTGTCATGTCGGTGTCAATATAGCGTTTGAGCCACTTGTAGGAAATATTCATAGTCTTGAATAAGAATTATTTTCGCTTAAAAACGTGCAAAATTACAAAAAATCCTGCTATCACCCAACTGCAACCTAATTATTTGACGCTATGAGGCAAAAAACAGCATAAAAACAGGGGGCGCCGTGCGCTTCTCGCGTGGGCACCCCTCTAAAAATACTATGAGAAAAATATTATTTTGTCAATATCTTGCTGTTGAGGTAGTTAATGAATGCATCCTTGTAATTGTCGCCGATGGGCAACGACACGTCTCCTTCCATCAGCACATGATTTTTCTTTACCTCGCTGACTTTGTCAAGGTTGATGATGAAAGAACGGTGGATGCGCATGAACTTGTTGGAGGGCAAGTGCTCCTCAATCTTCTTCATGCTAAGTAGCACGATAACAGGTTTGTCTTTACCCTCACACGAGATCCTCAAGTACTCGCTCATGGCCTCGATGTAGCGGATTTGCTCGATGTTGATGCGGACGATTTTGTAGTCGCTCTTGACGTAGATAATGCCATCGTCACCAATTTGGGTGGACACCTCGTCCTTGGCTTGCTGGCGGATTTCGCAGACGTCTCTCACCTTTTGGGCGGCGGCTTCAAACTCGTCAAAACCGTAGGGCTTCAACAGGTAGCCCACACCATTGGCTTTGTAACCCTCGATGGCATACTCGCTATAGGCGGTGGTGAATACCAGGATTGGCCCCCTGCTGTGGTCTTGCTCTATTGACTTGGCAAAGTCCATGCCGTTGAGATCCGGCATGTTGATATCCAGGAAAATGGCTTCAACCTCTTGCTGGTCAATGATTTTTTGCGCTTCGAGAGCACTATGGCATTGTGCTACCAATTCCAGATAGGGAATTTTCTTGATATAAGTCACCAGCTTCTTCAGAGCCAGTGGTTCATCGTCTATTGCAATACATCTTATCATAGTTCTATCGGGTTTAGGCTAGATTGTTTTTGTTAGGCTGTGGGGTGAGGATCGGCAGTGGCAAATTCCTCGGGGCACTTGACGGGCAGGTTGAGCAGCACGTCATAGGTCTCCTCACCATCGTTAATGTCAAGTGAGTAGTCGTTGCCGTAGATGAGTTCCAGGCGCTTGGTCACGTTGCTCAACCCCACACCTCCATACTCGTGCTTGGCGTTGCTCTTGGTGTTGTTGCAGTGGAACAGCAGGCGGTCGCCTTTTTTTTCGATATCAATGTTGATGGTCGACGGCTTGTCATAGGACACGCCATGCTTGAAAGCGTTTTCCACAAAGGGGATGAATACCAACGGCACCAGTGCGATGTCCTCGGGACACGACTCAGGGACGTCAAGGTTGACGTTGACCATGTCAGTATAACGCAACTTCATCAGGTTCAGGTACTTCTTCAAGAAGACAATCGCCTTGTTGAGAGATACACAATGATTATCGCTCTCGTAGAGCAAGTAGCGCATCATCCTGGACATATCCACAATGCTGTCCTTGGCCTGCTCGGGGTCGATGTCCACCAGCGCATGGATATTGTTCAGCGTGTTCATGATGAAGTGTGGGTTGATCTGGTAGCGCAGGTAGTCAAGTTCCTGCTTCAGACTCTGCTCCTTGAGCTTGGCCAGATGCTTTTTCTCCTCTTCACCTTGGCAAAAGGTTTTCACACCTAGGTTGGCACCCATCATCATGATGACAAGAATGAACATGGTGATGTCATGCCTGTGTATAGGTGGGCGTCCGTTGGGAGGCGGTGGCTCCAGTTCCACAGCAATTTTTGGTTGAGAGCCTTGCGACATGTGATTGGGTTTGTGAATGCATTGGGCTGTTTGAAACAGGGCGATCATGACAATACAACAAGCGATGTATTTCGTCACTTTCTTCTGTTTCACCAGGATGGGGGCAAGGATGTGGTTGTGGATGAGGAAAACAACGAAGAAGAACAGCATGTGAGTCCATGTGTCAAGCAACCCGTTCTTGATCCAAATCGGGTGCTCATGGTCATAATTGACGATAAACTCCGACAGAGGGGCCAAAAAGATAACAAACCACACGATTGTGTAGATGATGGTCTCCTGTTTGGTCTGCTTGAAGTAATTGCTCATGGGTTGCTGTTATTCCTTTTTATTTCAGTAACAAAAGTAGAAAAACCTCACTATACCACAAAATTTTTTCAGCAATTCATGATATTGATTCAATGAACAGGGACTGGATGCCGATAGGATGTCCTATCAACGAGCAACCCCACCGCACAATTGTGTAGTAGGGTTGCCTGTGATGATAGTATGACAAGTCATTAATGCCAAATGTAGGTCACGGTACCGATACCCTCGGTCATGGTGTTCTTGGGAACCGAGAATTGTGACTTCAAGGCGGCCTGCTCGCAGGCGCGGCGCACCTCGGGATGCGATGCGAGGTCACCGGTAGCACCAGTTGCCTTGGCCGAGGTGACTTTTCCCCTCGGGTCAACAGTGACGCGTACCATCACACGGCCCGACCATTTGCTGTTGGGAACGGGTTTAGCCCAGTATTCAAGGGTATAACCTGCCAGTCCAGTCACACCGGGCTTGCCGGCGAGAACGCCCTGACTGGAATTTCCGCTGGCTGCACCTTGTTGGCCTCCGCCTTGTCCCTTACCGCTACCGAAGGCGTTTTTCACCCTGTTGTCGGCGGCGCTGCTGGTCGGAGTCTTCTGCTCGCTGGTGTTCTTGGACTTGGTTTCCTGAGCCTCGGCTTTTTTATCCTTGGCTTTGGGCTTTTCTACCTTCTTTTCATTCTCCTTAACGGGGCCTGATTTCTTGGGCTCGGCTTCCTTGGGTTGTTCTTTCACCTTGTGGGGAGACTCGGTCTTCTGCGTCACCAGGGGTGGAGTCTTCTGGTTGGCTTCGCCAGCATCTTCCAGATCATCGGCATCGATGTCGGGTTCATCGCCCTGTTCGGGTGATGCACTAGGCTCGGCCGACTCCTCGTCCATCAGGTCGTTCTGCACGTTGTCGAGGGTATTGCCCAGCATCACATAGTCTCCGCCGAACAGGATGGAGTCCTGTGCGAGCTGCGTCAGGTCTGGCCTGTCAGGCAACTGCTCATAGCGCAAGGTGAAGCGCAGCAACAGTGCTAGCGTCCCCACCGTGAGGAGCAGGGTCAGCAGCAGTGCCCAAAGGCTATGTTTGCGGCGATCTTCTTCCATTGTGATGACGTGTTAGGGGTTAACGGGAACAGGCACCTCCTGCACGACGGCAGGGGCCTCCTGTTCGGTTACCGGTCCAAACGATGCCTCGCTGGGCTTGGTGGCAAGCACGATTTTTACGCCTTGCTTGGAGCCCTTGTCCAGGATTTCGACAATCTTGCCGTAGTTCACTTCCTCATCGGCATAGACGGCGACAAATTCGTCGGGGTTGCCGGCCTTGAGGGCCTGCATGAAGCCCTCGAGCTGCTCGGGCGCGATGGGCAGCAGATCACTCTCTCCTGTCTCGGTGGCTTGTGTGGCATACATGTTCAGGTCCTTGTCCACATAGATGCGGGTGGTGGGCTTGATGGCGGTCTGCTCACTGCTCTGCGGCAGGTTGACCTCGAGCGCTGACGGGAATACAAACGTCGAAGTGACGAGGAAGAAGATGAGCAGCAGGAAGATGACGTCGGTCATCGATGCCATGCTGAACATCGACAGGGTTTTATGTTGTCTCTTGAGTGCCATAATCTTTTTAGTCTTAGAGTTGTAAGTTTTAAGTTGTAAGTACGATGACGATCGCTTATAACCTAAAGCCTAAAGCCTATAACCTAAAGCCTGATATTACTTGGCAGGCTCGTTGAGCAGGTCCATGAATTCCATCGTCTTGCCTTCGAGCTTGTTCATCACCTTGTTGACGCGAGAGGTGAGGTAGTTGTAGGCAAACAGGGCAATAATACCAACAATCAGACCGGCAACGGTGGTCACCAGGGCTTGATAGATACCGCTGGCAAGGATGGTCACATTGCTATTGTTGCCGGCACTGGCAAGCTGGAAGAAGGCCTCTACCATACCGATTACAGTACCCAAGAAACCGATCATGGGAGCACCGGCAGCAGTGGTTGCCAGCCAGTTGAAGCCCTTCTCGAGCTTGGCGACCTCCATGTTGCCCACGTTCTCGATGGCAACAAGCACATCGTTCATGGGACGACCGATGCGGGTCACACCCTTCTCAATCATGCGCGAATAGGGGGTATTGGTGTCCTGGCACAGCTTGAGGGCCTGATCCACCTCACCACGGTGGATGTATTCCTTGATGCGGTCCATGAAGGACTTGTCCTGACGGTTGGCATGGTTGATGGCAAAGAATCTTTCAAAGAAGATGTAGATGCTGACGATGGCAAGCAGTGCCAACGGAATCATCAGCCAGCCACCGGCCATGGTGAGGTCCCACACCGAGAGTTCCTTGACTACGGGTTCGGCTACTTCGGCAGCAGCGGGAACGGTGGCGGCAGCAATGGCAGCAGCGCTGTCGGTGACAGCCTGTACGGTAGTATCCATAGCTTGTTGCAGGGTGTCGGCGGCCTCTTGTACCACTTGACTGGCGGGCTCACCTTGAGCGAGAATCATGTTGAGGATTGACATATTAGTTTGTTATTTGGTTATTTCTTAAATATTTAACGTGAATAATCTTCATTTATTTCAGGCAGTCCTTATAAGCCTTGATGGTGGCTTCAAGACCCAGGTACAGGGCGTCGCTGATGAGGGCGTGGCCGATGGACACCTCACACAAGTGAGGAACGTGCTGCTGGAAGAACTTCAGGTTCTTCAGGTTCAGGTCATGGCCTGCATTCAGCCCCAGGCCCACACTGTGGGCGGTAGCGGCGGCTGCGGCGAACGGGGCAACGGCTCGCTCGGGGTCGCTTTCAAACTCCTCGGCAAACGGGCCGGTGTAAAGTTCCACACGGTCGGCGCCAGTCTGGGCTGCCGCACGGATGTTGTCCAGGTCGGTGCCCACAAAGATGCTCGTCCTGATGCCGGCTTCCTTCAGGCGGTCAACAATGCCTGTGAGCAACGCCATGTTGGGCACCACGTCCCAGCCTGCCGATGACGTGAGCACGTTGGGGCCATCGGGCACCAGCGTCGCTTGGGTGGGGCGAACGCTCAGAACGAGTTCCATAAACTGTTCGCTGGGGTAGCCCTCAATGTTGAACTCGGTACGTACCAGCGGACGCAAGGCCAGTACGTCGCTGCGACGGATGTGACGCTCGTCGGGACGGGGATGGACAGTAATGCCGTTAGCGCCGAAACGTTCACAGTCCATGGCCACTTGCAGTACATCAGGCACATTGCCGCCGCGCGCATTGCGCAGGGTGGCTATTTTGTTGACATTTACACTCAGGTTTATCATTGCTATCTCGTAGATATCGTCTTGATTGTGTCTCTAATACGATCTTTTGACATGTAGTATTGCCGAACTACAACTTGCAAAATTAGCCATTATTTTTCATATAGGCGTGATAACGAATGTGAATTTTGCCAAAAAAGCGATAACTCATCCAACTTTTCTTTTCTGGGGCAATTCATCGTTATGAGGCTAAGTGGGCAGTGCCGGGATGGGTTATGTGGAACATAAAATAAATGAGGAAAAACTGAACAAGCAGTCTCTCCTCATTTGGCGGTGTGTACGTGACTCGAACACGCGACCCCCTGCGTGACAGGCAGGTATTCTAACCAACTGAACTAACACACCATGTTGCACTTGGCGAAAAATGCGGTGCAAAGATAATACAAATGTTTTTAATCTTGCAAATTTTTTGACGATTTTTTTCTTTTACATCAGTTTTTTGTCATCATTGTTGAGTTTTGGGCATGATTACCATTGCCTAGAAGAATTCACTCCTCACTTCTAACTCCTCACTTCTAACTCCTCACTCCTCACTCGTCCCCCTCACTCCTGATTGATGACATCGACGCGGATAAGCTCGATGCGTGCAGCAGTTTTGCGTTCCACGGTGAAGCGGTAGGGTGGCAGTTCGATGACGTCACCCACGTTGGGGATGGCTTCTTCCTCGGCGAGGAGGTAACCCGCCAGGGTCTGGTAATCGTCGCTCTCGGGAATGTCGAGATGGAAGCGTTCATTGATTTCCTCGATTTCCATTCGTCCGGCAAATTCATAGCTATTCTCGCCCAGCTGTCGAGCTACGAGGTGATTGCGGTCATGTTCGTCCTCGATTTCGCCGAAGATTTCCTCAACAAGGTCCTCGAGTGTTACCATTCCGCTGGTACCGCCGAACTCATCGATGACGATAGCCATAGAGCGTTTCTCGTCCATGAGCTGCTGCATCATCTTGCGTGCCAGCAAGGTCTCAGGGGCGTAGAGGACGGGTTTGATGCGGGTTTTCCAGTCCACATCGGTGACAAAGAGCTCACTCACCTGGATGAAACCGATGACGTCGTCGATGTTCTCTTTATAGACGACAATCTTGGAAAGTCCAGAGCTGGTAAAAAGTTTGACCAGGTCGTCGCGTGTCGTGTCATCGATATCGACTGAGACAATCTCGTTGCGCGGCACCATGCAGTCGCGCAGTCGCGTGTCGCTGAAGTCGAGGGCGTTCTCAAAGATTTTCACCTCGCGTTCCACAGTCTTGTTCTCGTCTTCGTGCTTATCGATGTTCTCTTGCAGGTAGGCGTCCAGTTCATCAACCGTGAGCAGGCGCATGCGGGTTGTGTCGATCTTGATGCCAAAAGCCTTCATCAGCAGGGCCGAGAGCCACTCGGTGAAGCGAGAAATGGGATAAAGCAGGCAATAGACCATGTAGAGCGGTATTGATGCGGTGCGCAACGAGGCGTTAGGGTTGATGCGGAATATGGTCTTGGGGACAAATTCGCCAAATATGAGGATAATCAATGTGGCGATGAGCGTCTGCACCAGCAGCAGAACGGCTTCGTTGCTGATGTAGCCTTTCAGAGGGATGGACAGCAGCTGTGCCATCGCCATGGAATAGACGATGTTGGCGATATTGTTGCCGATGAGCAGTGTCGAGATAAACATCTCGCGGTTGCTGTAATAGATGTTGAGGATGCGGTTGAGGATGCCGCCGCGAGCCATTTCAATCTCGGCTCGCACCTTGTTGGAGGAAATAAAGGCAATTTCCAGTCCCGAGAAGAAGGCCGAGCACAGCAACGCAATCAGCGCGATAATCAGTGGGGATGTATAACTTGGATCCAAAATCTGTAATATTGTATCGTTGGGTGTTATAAAGCTGGTTTTGCGGGTTGGGACGGCCGCGGCAGTTGTGGTGTGCGCGGCGCGACGTTGCCGCTGCCAGGATGTGGCATTCGCCGTTCATCGATGGGGAAAATCGCCTCAACCTGTCTCAACTGATAGGTAGTGAGTCGCTCGTTGGATTCATAGCCGTAACCCTCAATGACACGGCCCTGTTTCTCGATATGGATGAAGGCGTTGCTGTATAGCCGATGCTCGTGTTGGTTCCACATGAGTTCATCGGTGAGCACGACATCACCGCTTGCATTGGTGATGCTCACATGGCCAGTCAGGGTCCACAACGACTGGAACTTGTCAAAATAGGCCGAGTCACACTTGATGGTGGACATCGCATTGTAACTGTTGTCCAGTTCCTCGCAGGTGATGCCTTTAGGAAAAGTCCAGTGTGGTTCCTTGGCTTCCTCAAACATGTTCCACAGCGGTGAGGTGATGCGGTAGCGGGTGTGGCCTGAGTCGCTGATGACCGTCTGCACATCGGTAGTGGTCATCGTGGGCACCTTCTCAGGGTTGGTGGCATGGCTCACCACGCTGGTAGAATCGTCCTTACAGGCAAATATTGCTGGCAGGAGTATCAAGGCAAACGCTATGTGCAACAGGCGTCTCACGTCCCATGTTTAACGGATGCGGCTCTTCCAGAACCACAGCTCGTTGAAGTTCACGCCCAGCGTGATGTTGAAGTAGTTCTCGGTAATGAGCTTAGTGGGACTGCTCTCGCGGTGGCGCCACTCGAAGCCCAGGTTGACCGTGGTCTTGCCACTAGGAGCAGGAAGACCGAGTCCGATACTGGCACCGTAGTCACGGATGTTGTTACCGTTATAGTTGAGGTAGTCGTGGTTATAGAACACACCAGCGCGGAATGACATGGCACCCACGTAGCTGCCACGACGGTTGGGTGTGTATTGCACACCCATAGCAGCCTTCCAGCGGTCGTCGAACTGCATCGTTTGAGGCTCAAAGCCGCCGATAGGCAGATACTTGGCTTTGCTCCACTTCTGGAAGGTATAGTCTGCCTCGACAGTGAGTCGTCGGTTCCAGTTATAACTCATGCCTACTCCGATGCTGATAGGTTGCTCGTAATTACCGTTCATATTGCTATAGCCGACGGTATCAACCTTGGAATCCTGGCTGTCATAGATCGTTCCCCATGATGTGCCGTGGAAGGACTTCTTAGGCTGGAAAGTTGCACCCACGGTGAGCAGGTCGCGCCCCTTGGAGATAGGCAGACTGTACTGGAGACCCACTTGGGCATTCCAGTCGCGGATTCTCATGTTGCGGGTGAAGTAGCTGGTCGAAGTGGACGTGATGAGTGTCGTGTTGGAGGTTGTACCGAAGAGGTAGGCGAAGTTAAATCCCACGCTGAGGTTCTTGATCGGCTCATAGCCCAGGCCGACAAACAGCTGGTTGAAGCCACCGCTGCCACTGCGTGACTCGCTGCCTCCATCGATGTCACCACCATAGGAGTAACCCACCGAGGAGTAGGGCAGCAAACCGAAGGCTGCACCCAGTCCCTTGGCAACTTTGAAGTGTCCCGTGATATAATCCAGTCCGCCACCGAAGTTGTAACCCTTGTTATCGTTCTCCTTACTCCAGAGGTTGGTCAGGTCGATGCCCAAGTCCCATAGGAAAGTGAGGGAGTCCACGTTGGCATAGGAGGCTGGATTCATCACGTTGACGATGCGCCCGCCCTTCATGGCATATCCCACACCACCCATTGAGCGTTGTATGCTCGAAACATTGTCGCTGAGCATTCCGTAACCCATCTTGGAATAAGGCGTGGTGGTACTTTGTGCCACTGCTGCGCCCCAGCACAGTGCTGTGAGCAGGAAAAGAGTGATTATCTTCTTATATATTTCCATTGGCTTGGTTGTATAATAGGATGCGGTTGAGGCCTTCAGCCGCAAGGTGTTCGCTATAAATGATATTCTTGTCGGCCAGTTTTGAGTGCAGCCACTTGCCGTCTCCACCGGTGATGAACACCATCAGGCTGGGGTGGGACAACTTGAGGTCGGCAATGTAGCTTCTCACTTCACCCAGCAGACCCAGCATCACGCCACTGCGGATGGCCGTTTCAGTGTCATAGCCCACCATGGGCGTGTCTCCCTCGGGCTGTATCAGCGGCAAACGACCAGTGTGCTCATGCAGTGCCTTGAAACGCAATGCCAGCCCTGGAGCGATGTTGCCACCGACGAAGCAACTGTCGGAGGTCACCAGGTCATAGGTGATGGCAGTGCCGGCATCGATGACGAGCACGTCACAGTGCTGGTCTAAACGCCGTGCAATGCTCCATGCGCCGACAGCGGTGGCTATGCGGTCACGTCCCAGTGTCTGGGGGGTGCGATAGCCCAATCTGATGGGTAACTGTGTCTCGTGGGTGAGGTGCAGCGCACGCCGGCAGCGCTCATTGGCAAGTTGTTCGATACGTTGACTGGCAGCACTTGATGCTGTGCTGCAAACGATGGCGGTGTCGGGCTTGTAGGTGCTGATAAAGCGTTCCAGCAGCCGTGCGTCACGCCTGATGAAGCGGTTGGTAGCCACGACCTGGGTGCCGATAAAGAACGCCACCTTGACCGAGGTGTTACCGTTGTCTATAGTGAGATTTCCTTTCATTAACCCGCAAAATTAGTCAAAATTTGTGCAAGTTGAGCACAGAACAAAAGAATTTATTCTTTTTTAAGTTGTTATGCAGACTAATCTGTTGATACTTGGCAAATTTCAGATTATTTTGCAAATGATGATTTTATTTTGCAGCTTTCTTTTCTTCACGCTCGATAGCCCATGAAGCATACATCTGGACCAACAGACCGGCAAGCAGGAATGCTATCCAGTTGTTGGTGCCCTGAAAGATGAACATCATTGATGCACTGGCGCAGTACAGGAGTGCGCTGAAGATGAGGATGGCGTGCAGGTGCTTGATGCGGAACGACGATCCCCGGTAGAAGCCCAAGAGTCTCCCCACCAGCACGATGGCTGCTCCGGCAGTGAAAATCCACCTCATCATCTCTATGTTGATGTTGTGGTTGACCAGTAACGGTGTTACAGCAATGACTGCCATCATGAGCAGACCCACAATGACAAAAATATTGGATAGTTTAATTCTATTGTCTTGTGTCATAGCGATGTCAGGGTATATCAGTGATGTAAACTTCCTCGTTGATGCGCTTCATGCCGTATTTCTCGCGCACAAGGTGCTCGAGTTGCTCGTTGTCGGTGTTGAGCTCGTTGACTTTGGCCTCATAGGTACTGGCCGAGTCTTCAAGGGATTGTATCTTGCTCTTGAGCTCGTTGATTTGGGAACGGTACTCGGTGCTACGCATGAAACTGTTGTCTCCGACGAACAGCAGGATAGCTACAAAAACAACAAAAATGAGCAGTGGAATGTTGATCCATCGGGGTATCCACTTGGGGCGTTGAAAATTGAAAATTGCCATATTTAGTTGAATGTTTATAGTTTAAAGTTACTTGTCGTTATTGTCAGGATCAAGAAGATGAGGACGCAGGCGACGGGTGCGTTCCAGCGACTGTTGCATCTTCCACTCAGCGATTTTTGCGGCATGGCCACTGAGCAGGATTTCAGGCACATGCCAGCCATTAAACACCTCGGGACGTGTATAGACGGGTGCCTCAATCAAACCGTCCTGGAAGGAGTCGCTTAGGGCACTCTGCTCGTCACCGATGGCGCCAGGCAGCAGGCGCACTACGGCATCGGCGATGACTGCAGCAGGGAGTTCACCTCCAGTGAGCACATAGTCACCGATGGTGATTTCCTTGGTAATCAAGTGCTCGCGGATGCGGTAGTCCACACCCTTATAATGCCCGCATAGGATCATCAGATTCTCCTTGAGTGAAAGGGCGTTGGCCATGGGTTGGTCAAGTTGCTCGCCGTCGGGAGATGTGAAGATGATTTCGTCGTAGTCTCGCTGACTCTTCAGTTCCTCCATGCAGCGCCACACGGGTTCGATCTGCATGACCATACCAGCCTCGCCACCGAAGGGGTAGTCATCTACCTTGCGGTGCTTGCGCAGGCTCCACTCGCGCAGGTTGTGGACATGGATTTCGACCAATCCTTTATCCTGGGCGCGTTGCAGGATCGAGGTGTGCAGCGGTGACTCGAGTGCATCAGGCATGACAGTGAGTATATCTATTCTCATGATTCCAGTATTAAATCTATGATTGTATTAATATCAGCTATATTGATTTCATCATCGGCATTGCAGTCGGCAATAATCAGACAAGAGGGCCTGCCTGACCCCATGAGGATGTCGGTGAGGGCATTCACGTCGGCGATGTTGATTTCGCTGTCACCATTCACGTCACCCACTATGAGGGATTTGTCATAATCCTCCATACCGATGTTGTAACTGTATGGCCGGGTAATGCTCCGGAGATAGATGTTGCCGAAGGTGTCAACCGCTCTCACCACGATAGGTAGGGTGCCGGTGGTGGCCTGTGCCTTAAACATGTGGGTGTTGAGGCTGGTTGTGTAGTAGGTGCTGTAGTTGCCGTAAATGCTGTAGCAAGCGACATCATAGGCCAGGGTGTGGAATGGATCCTCGGTATAGACGCGCTCGCAGGGAAGCTGATTGTCCCCTTCGTAGATGGCGACTTGCCAACCTGGTGCGTAAGAGAAGACATTCACCATCACCACGTTGTTGCCAATGGTGCCAAAGTTCACCCTTGAAGGGTCATCATGCAGGATATTGTGCATGGTGGCGCTGTTGAGGTAGTAGTCGCGCACCGTGTTCATGTCATACAGGCGCATTTGGCGATCTCCCTCATGAATGGGCTTGAAATACCATTGCAGGTTATCGCCCGTGATGGTCCATCGCATGTATCCCGCGGGGCTGCCGTCATGGCAGATGTGGCGCCCCGTGAAGATGGCGCTCTGCCACAGGGAACCGCAGGTGGCGGCGATGTTGTGCTCAGTCACGTGGGAATAACCCGTGGGGCGTGCGGTGTAGTTGCAGTGGTTGTGGCCGCTCACGATATGGGCCTCCGTGTACTTGTTGAGCAAGGAGCAGAGCGTGCCAGTGTTGTCAAGGCGCGGACTATAGGAGAAGTTGGAGTTGATGCTCCATGCGGGGATGTGCAGGCACACGACCACTGGCGTGCTGTAGTCCACCATCGCCAAGTCTTTGCGTAGCCACTGCATCTGATCGTTAGTGATGTTGCCACGGTAGTTGCGGCTGCCGACAACGCCCTCGCTGTAGGTCTCGTCACCATAGTCGATGTTTAAGTAGTAGATATCGTCGAGCACCACATAGTGCACCTGGCCCAGATTGAAACTGTAATAGTTGGGGCAAACGAAGCGGCGCCATGGGTCGGCGGCAGTAAAGTCGGTATCCGCACCGGCAGGTATGCTGGGGTCATGGTCATGATTGCCGATGACGGGCCACAGTGCCATGGGATATTTGAAGTGCTTCATGTCCTCCATGAAGTCAACCAGGTTGTAGTCGTTCTGCGTCCAGAAGACGTCCCAGGTGAGATCACCCAAAATGACAGAGTAGATGGGGGTGCTACCGGCACGCTCCACCTCATTGTTCAGGCTGGCGATTAGTCCTTTCTTGAAGAAGGCGCGGTCGCTGTTACGGCGAGCCAGATGGGTGTCGGCGGCAAAGATGACCGTGTGCTTGTCGTTGTCCACGTGGCGCAGGGTGAAATCATGTGTCTCATCAACGGTGACATCGCGTGAATCGAGCGGAGCCCAAAATTGGGGATTAAAACCATCGGCAAGTAGCGGCTCGTAGCCACCAGGCAGCGTGTAGAATACATAACCGTTCAGCTTAGAACTAGACATCGCATAGTAGCCATTGGCATCGGTCACAACGACCTCATAGCCGTCACTCACAGCAACTCCGGCAACACCTTGACCTTCACAGGTAACGGTGCCGCTCACATTGTGTGCGGCACACAGTGCTGTGCCAAGAAGCATCAGCGCCAGTGTTGTCAAGGGTTTCATTGCAGTTCAGTTTTCAGTTTTCAGTTTGTTGGCTGTAACTCCTCACTCCTCACTTCTCACTTCTCACTTTTCTCGTCCCACGGGTATTTGCGCTTGGGGTTGCGAGGGAACCAGCCCTTGCGTACGCGCTCCTGCTGATCCTTCATTTCCTTGATGCCCCAGAAGCATGAGAATGCCCCGACGCCCATCAGCGCCGAGAGCATCACGTTATTCACGAGCAGCGAGCCGATGCACAGCACGACTCCTGCCAGCAGGAAAACCCACTTGAACGGTTGCCCATAGTGGTATTCGCCCTTGATGACGATAGGGTGGCATATGCCGATAATGAGAAACGAGCACAGGCCTAATACCAGCCCTTGCAGGTGATATGTAGATAGAAAATCCATCATTTGAGTAAAATATTGCCGCACGTCGGGGCCCATTCTGGAACGGGCCGAAAAATGTAGCGCAAAATTACTATTTTTGCACGACATCGCTATACGAATAAATCTTAAATAGTGTTATTCCCGATTCAAGATCAACACAGTCAAAATAGTGGAATGAAAGAGAATGAATAAAGGATGAGGCTGCCAAGTAGATAACTGGCGACATTGGCAAGCAGGGTAGATTTCATGATTTGTCGGGTCGAGTAACGCTTGTGCAACATGAGCCAGTTGATGAGTGACTCGATAAGCACCGACAGCACAAAAGCAATGAGGTAAATAACGCAGAACTCGAGCAGACTGTCGGTGGAACTGATGTCAATCTCGTGGGTGCTTACCCATGGAAACCACACCACCAAAATCCAGCCACCGTTAAGTATCAAGGTAGTGATAATGCCCGTCAGTCCACTGACGAAGTTGCTCAGGAATGCAGTGCTGGTGATGCGCTGGTCCAGCCGCTTTTTGCACAGCCATCTCGACATCAGCCACGCTTCCAGCAGGATAATCAGTATCATGAACACCCAACCCTGTGGCAGGAAAGCAAAAATTCCAAAGGAAACATTCAGTAGTTGCATGATTAAGTCTCAGGTATTTAAATGAGTGAAATAGCCACATCTGAATAGATGATAGCATAGCTAAACCCTTACTTTTTTGTGATGTCGTTCAAAATGTTTGGAGAACCGATGGGGCTTATTGAAGGGCTTCGAGGAGGAGGCCGAAGAAAACGTAGGCGGCGAAAAGGACGAGGGTGAAGATGATGGTGCGGCCCATGCACCCCAGGGCGCTCATGCCGTCGGATTTCTTTTTCTTCTTGGATTTCTTCTTCCCTGTCTTTCTCTTGGGGGGTGTGCTGTTGCCGCTATCACTGGAGAGTCCAGTGTAGCGATAGGATGTGGTGGCTTGTTTCATGCGTGTTTTGTGGGGCGGAGGCGTTGACTGTTGTCGCTGGGGCGGAACTTCGGTTTCAAAACTGATGGTGTCCTGCCTCCTCTGAGTCGGCGCTGGAGGATCGGTCTTGCTGGTACGTGGGGTGACACGTGCCTTGGGAATGGGTTGATGTGCCTGCAACAAGCACTGCGGGCAGACAATCACACCGTCGTTAGCGATGAGCTGCTCGTTGCTGATATCCAACTTTTTACCGCATTTAGGACAGGTCCAGCGCATATTCTAGGCGTTAGGTTTTAGGCGGTTAGGCTTTAGATTTTAGGATACGGATGCTACCTAAAACCTAAAGCCTAAAAGCCTAAGAACTTAAATGTGAATTATCCCTCGTAGTGGATGATGGCTTTTACTACGATATGCCACTTGCCGTCGATGAACTCGGCTTCACCAGGACGGTCGGTCACGATGCGTGTGCCACTAGGAATCTGGATGGCATTGCCCGAGCAAGCACGGATCAGGTTCTCGGCAGGCATCATCAGGGCAAATGTGTGTACCTCGGGCTTATCAATTACCTCAAATTTGCCATGTGTACCATCAAAGGTAGTGAGTACATAGATGCTATTGCCGGGCTCGAAGGTGTCGCTCACGCGGGTGAAGTCGTCATTCTCGTCGGGCTTGCTAGTGAACAGGTTGAGTACATCGCCTTCTTCCTCCTCAACAAACTCTTCTTCGTCAGCGGGAACTTCAGCCATCTGAACGGGCTCCTCTTCGGGCTGCTCAACGATGTCCTCCACTTCTTCCTTATAGTCGTGGGGAACCTTGCCGGTCAAGCGGATAGAGAGCGCCTTCATCTGGTTGGCTGCATCGGTAGAGAATTCCTGCAGGTTGGCGTTGGTCCGGTCAAGTTCGCGGGTAAAGGCACGGCGCATCTCCTTGATCTTGCCACGGTTGCTCAGTGAGATGAGCAGCGCGCACAGACCCAGCAGAGAGCCCAGGATGCCTAACCACAGGGGCAGGTTGGCGTTGCATGAGAACCCATTGTCGCTGGTCTTCCTGGGTGCGACAGCGGTTGTCGTATCGCCATTCTCGCCTTCCTGAACGTTCTCGGCCTGTTCATCGCCTTGAGTTGCAGGATCAGGCACTGCGTTGGCAAGTTCGGGATGCTCGGTGATATAAGCCATGAAGTCGGGCTCGACAAGTTTCCAGATTTGGGGAGAAACAAGTTCCTTGAGGTCGTTGATGCTGCCGCCGCGGCTCTCTTCCTTCTTGAACTCGTTGTAGATCTTTTCCCACTTGCGTCCTTGGCCGCCATAGACATCGTTCAGGTTGTCCAGTGTATAGCCCTGGGGATACTGTGACTTGATTTCCTCGATTTTCTTACCGAAGCGACGGTCACAGGCCGTGTAATGGGCACAGGTGGCAATGCCCTGCTTCCACAGCGCGGGCGACAGCGGTTGGTCGGCATTGGGTTGCGCCATTGCCGAGATGGCGAGGCAGACGATGGCTGCCATGATTAAAGTGATGCGTTTCATAACTTTTGAAAAGTTTTCAGTTTTCAGTTCTCAGTTGTCAGATTTTGCGGCTGCCGCTGTAAACTGACAACTGATGACTTACAACTAATTATTATTATTGATTAAACTTGCTGATAACGTCATTGCGCATATTCCTAAGCAGGTTGTGACGGATGACACCGATGACAGGATAGAAGAACGGAACATCTTCTACCACATCGGTGGGATTGTAACGTCCTTTCAGGAACGTGTTGATGCCTGCCGTGAGGTAGTTGGCAAGGTTATCGCCCAGCACGCTCTCAAATAGGCGTAGCACGTTGTTCTCAATGCCGAACTCATCCTTCAGGTTGGCGTCACACAGGTCAATGAAGAACTGGTTGAACTCCTTGACTTTCTCAACCAGGCGGTCGCGCACCTCGATGGACTCGACTTGCTCCATCGTGAGTTCGTCATCGCCCAGCATGGAACAGCAGTAGCGCATGCGCTTCACGCTCGTCGCATTGTAACGGGCGACATCAGCCTGACCTTCCAGCCGTTTGTTCTCAAGTTTGATACCGCCGCGGCAGGTGATCTGTTTGGGACATTTGTCCTCAATCTTGATTTCAAACAACTCGTTGTACTGCTTGCCATAAACGCGTTCGACAATCGTCTGGGTGAGCATATTGATGCGGCTCAGTGAGCCCAGAATGTTCAATATCTTGCTGCCCGTGCCCGAGAAATAGATCTGCTTGGGCATCTCATAGTTGCGCTGCTTCATCGCCTGGGCGATGTAGTAGATGATGGCTGCGTAGAAGTACATAAAGATGAGCCTGCGCTGACTGTCGTTGCGCAGCAACGCATTGTAGCTGTACAGGTTACGGTCAATTTCGCGCAACGTGCGCAGTTCCTCAACATTTTCGATTGAGAACAGGAATGCGTTGATGTCCTCGCTGCGCTTCTGAGCCATAATATCGGCAAGGATACTGCCCAGATAGGCTATGTTGTTGCCCTTGTCGTTCTCAATGAGCTGCCTGAAGTAGCGGGTATAGTGCTGTAACAGCGGGTTGTTGTCGGCGTCCTTGTCGGTAAAGCCGTCACCGAAGATGGCATTGCCGGCAAAGCGGAACGATGAGATAGCAACCGGTTCGCTGCTCATGCGGTCGGCAGTGGGCTGATAAATCACGGTATCGCACGTGCCGCCGCCGATGTCGATGGACACATAACTGCTGCCGGCAACTTCGGCTCCGCTATAGTAGTAGGCGGGAGCGAGGCTCTCGGGATAGGAGCGCAGACGGTCGCTGTCGGCACCGATGTAGGTGTTGAACAGTTCGGTCCATGTGCGTTCTAGCTTATCACGGTCGGCACCGCCCATGCTCACGGGATAGAAGTAAACTACTTCGGTGCGACGCAGGTCGGCGTTCTCAAGCAGAGCCTTGGCTTTGATAAGCAACGTTAACTCGCGCAGGAATGACCTGGCCAGTTCGGTATCGCCTTTCCACTTGAGGTTGGTAGTCACTTCGTAGCCGTGGAAGTAGCGTCGTTCATACAGGAACGGAATGTTCACGTCGCTGAACAGGTTGCACCCCATGCCGCTGTTCTCGTTGCGTGCCAGTGTGGAACGCAACGGGAATCCATAGACATTGTCGATCTCGCGAGGCACGAACTCCACGCGCTGCACCTGCTCGGCATACTCCAGCGAGTGCGGCTTGTGCAGTGAGGCGACAAGCACCTGTTGTGAGCCGTAGTCAAAGGTAAACGGCTGCGAGGGCTGGCCACGCTCTGCCCACTCGACGTGGGTATTGGTCGTACCGAAGTCAACGGCAAAGATGAGTTCCTTGGCGCTGGGGGCGTAAGGTTTCCACTGCGGGATGATAACACCGCCCGAGCGTCCTAGGTGATTCTGAACGCTCACCTCCATGTAGTCAAACGAGCCGTCCACGTCATAGTAGGTGGTACTGTAGCCCGAGTGTGAACGGATGGCGTCACGCACGTTCAGTCCGTCGGTCTTGATGCCGTTCTTGTAGAAACGCAGTGTGGCACCGCCGTTCTCAATCATGGTGAACAGTTCGACGGTGTAGTCATCGTTGGCATCGGTCTTGACAAACGGGAATATCGAGGTGGACAGGGTGGCACCGAGGACACGGCCCGTGCCGCGACGCTCATCAAAGGTCCACGTGTGGTCGTTGATGGGGAAATACTTGCGTGACAGCTCAATGTAGCGGTTCTCGCCCTTCTTGACGCGGATGCGCAGGGTGACCATTACACTACCGTCGGCAAACTCCTCGATGTCCATCACATGGCGTCCGGCGATAGTGCCCTTGATGTAATCGGTATCAAAATAGGTGAACAGCAACGGCTTCAAGGGCAGCAGATAGCCACAGGTGGGCTGCGGCGTACGCGGCTTGAGGTTGCCGTCAAAGAAGTGGTCGGTGTCTATCACACAGCCGCTGCCCAGACGGACGATGGTGTCGGTCAGGAAGTCGTCGGTGGTGACAAACGGGTATTGTATTGAGGTGTCGGGCAGCTTGCGGTCGCTCAGGGGAATGCCTCCGCCATAAACTTGAGTAGCGCTGTCCCATTCCTTGTCAATGTAGCGGAAATGCTCTACACTGCCGTTAAAGCCATTAACCAGCACAAGAGGCAATTCGTTTTTGTCCTGTGGCATGGTCGGCGTGATGACAAAGTCACTCTCGCTGGCTGCCGTACGGATGTCAAGGACGCGCTTGTGGTAGAAGCGGGCTCCCAGCACACTCACGTCAATACCGCCACCGAAGGGGTCATAGCTGTGCTCCAACTGCTCCAGCACGGTGCCTGCGCGGCTCTCGTCCAGGGCATCGAGGTTGGGAATGACCGTGGTGATGCGGTTGTAGAGTTCGGGACGGTTCTTGCGCAAGGGCTCCAGGTTCTTCTGCATATAGGCATAGACCTCACCGCAGTGCAGACGCAGGGTGGGATAGGCGTTCATCAGCAGGTAGAAGTAATAGACGAAGTCCTCATCGCGTTGCCACAAGTGGCGCGTCTCGCCGAACAGGCTGACGCCCTGTTCCACCTTGATGGCGTCGATGGTACCTAATGCAGGTGCCGCCATCACGATTGAAGCAGGAGAGGTGCCGCCCAGCACTTTGCGGTCCCACATGATGATGTACCAGTCCTTGAGCAGGTCAAAGTTATACACTTTGTCGCTGCGCAGGAACAGGTCCAACGTCTCGCCGAAGAGACGGTGCTGTGGATTGGCCTTCAGCTGCTCGATGCATTCCTCGCGATTCCAGCGGATGATGCGCAGGTAATCCTTGTGGTTCTCATAGTCAAAGAACAACTGTGCCACATCAAGGGCATTGGACACCAGGCGCTCGTTCATGCGGGCGCCGCGCAGGTGTTCGTTGGCCAACTGCTTGAAGGCGTTCTTTACCAGGTCAAGCTGAGCCAGCGGGCTGGGAATGGCGGTGCGCGGGTTCTCGCTCAGTCCACCGTCGGGATCCTTGATGCGTGCGATATCATCGTCGCTGTAAGGGGCATGCCCGATCCAGTCCTCATCACCGTTCTTGGTTGTGTTGTTGCTATAGGATAATATCTCGCTCATTGTTTTATGGTTCTAGATGTTCCAGAAACTCTAGACAGTCTAGTATATTAATCAGTTAATATTCTCGTACCGCTCGGTGAAGATATTGTGTGCTGCCTTGTTGAAAAGGTCTAGCAACTTGAATTCCACCGTACGGTCACTGTAGCTCGGGTTGTTCTTGCTCAGCTTGTTCATTTCGGACTTGAACACGTCGTTGTCCACCTTGTAATGACCCAGCATGCGTTTTTTCACGTTCACGCCCTCGATGGCATGAGCCATATCGATCTCGCCCGGCTTGAAAAATGCGACGCTGCGCATGTTGTCGTTCATCTCGGTCAGCCATTGGGCATAGCCCAGCATAAAATGGTCAACCAGTGTGCGGTAGAACTGCGATGCAAGGAAGTCGCTCTTGATTTTGGGAGCATCCTCGGTGAAGCCCTGGCCGATCATGTTCTTAAACCCTGTGGTCAGGAACAGGAACAGCAAGTGGAATTTGCTCATGGGCTCATAGATGAGACGGCGCGTCTGGTGACCCAGTGACAGGAAGTTGAGGCTCAGGTCATCCTTATCCAGTGCATACTCATAGGCCGTTGTGGGCAGCGGATAGCCGTCCATATCGCTCAGCTTGCTCTCAGGTTTACCGGCAAAGTCCAGCGGAGCAAGAGCACCAATGAGTTCGATCAGGTGAGCGTTATTGCGTTGACCATGTTCGCCCGGGTCATACAGGTAGGGCTTTGACCTCACCTGGTCACCCAGATAGTAGATACTGTTCACGTTGCTGTCGTTGGCTCCAGTGAGCGTGTTCTTGTAGTAATAGAGTGCGCTCTGGGTCTTGACGATAAAGTCACTCGTGGCGATACGTTGGTCCTGCTTGTTGCCCTCAAGGGTAAAGTAGGGAAGCACTGTCAGGCCACCGATGGGTGCGCGGCTCAAAGCGTCGCGGTTCTCGATACCCTCCAGATTGGCTGCCTGACGGATGTTCTTCACCATGATGGGGAAGCCCGAAGCTCCCGTGCCACCAAAGATGGAACTGATGAAGAAGATGCGGTCGCCCTGGCGGAAGATGTTGCTGAAGGCTTTGAACTCGTTGCTGTCCTTGATTTCGTTCAGTGCTACACTGCCGATGTTGGGACTGCCTACGAAGCCGATATTCATCTTGTTTTCCAACTGGTAGTTGGCGAACAGCAGGGACGTCAGGGCCTGATTGGCCTCGTTCATCGTGTCAAAGCCGATGAACTCGCGGAATTTGGCATTCTCTACTGCTCCCAAATTGAAGATGAACGTATCGTTCAAGGTCACACTGCTATTGCTCATGATTTCGCGCAGGGTGACGATGCGGTTAGCAAAGAATCCGTCGGCGTTAGGCTCATTGCCGTAAAGTTTGCGCCTGATGTCGCGGTAGTCGTTGAGATATGCCTCGGTTCGCTTCAAGTCCTCGTTGGCCTTGTGCGGGTCGATGATGACGGGCACGATTTCCAGGTCCTTCACAGGCTTGCCGTTCTCGTCGAGGGGACGCACGCCAGCTGCCGATAGCATCAACAGCGACTTCAGAACCCTCGATCCGGTACCTCCGATAGCAAATAGGAATAGTCTCATATATTCTAGTTGTCAGTTATCAGTTGTCAGTTATCAGTTGATAGCCTCTTATTGCGGCAGTGGTGTGTGTCGGCAGTTGCTGCTCCACCAGCGGATGGAATAGGATGCCACAATGTAGAGCAGTGCAGCAAACAGCACCGTCTGCATTTCGAACTGGATGGATTCGCCGACGTACATCAGGCCGTTGTTGGCAAACACCGTGTCGTTGTAGATGTAGCATACTACGGGCGCCAGCACGGCAACCACACCTAGCACGGCCAGCCAGTGGTACCAGCGGTCAAACTTTACCGAGTTGATGGCATAGTAATAAATGGCTGCTCCGCCCCAAGCAACGAGGATTGTGATGGCAGCAATCACGGGATACATGTTCAGGTTATACATCTTGTCGTTATAGCCCTGGTTGAAGTACATCACCTCAAAGATGTTGAACCCATCGGTGCAGCTGAGGATGAAAAACAGCACGGTCACCGCAATCCCGATAATCAGATAAGTCAGATGTTTCATATATTAAGTTGTCAGTTGTCAGTTTTTAGTTGTCAGTTTTTGATGATGCTAATGATTCTTTATCAACTATCGTTGCAGCAGAATCTTCACATCAAAGTAATTGCTGCCTCCCTTCATGGCGTCGAACATGCCGCCCAGCAGCTGTTCAAGTCCTAGGGTAGTGTTAGCAAATGATCCACCTGTACTGGTGTCGTTGTCACTTGAGGACTGGCGCACCCACCCGGGCAACTCATTACGCAGCGAGATGTGCACTTCGTCGCGGGGACTTTTGAGGTCGCCCACCAGGGTGAGTATGTGAGTCATGCCGTCAAGGTATTCCTTGTTATTGGCGGTTATCATACTTGGGTCAATGGGTTGTACCGTCAGGGTATAGCCGTCGATGCTCTGCACTTCATAGTTGGCTACGTTGGTCAACAGGGCATCGTCTTTCATCAGTCCTCCCAGGTCGGCAGCCAGCGAGAAGCAGAGCTTACCTGTCTGGCGGTCGCCATCACACTTGGCCAGCACGATGCCGTCACCGTGCTTGACGCGGAAACGTCCTGCATTGTCCTTCCACTCGGGCAGCACACGGCAGGGCACCTCGCTCGTGTTTTGGTTGAAGCGGTAGCTGTTGCGCACGGTGGGCGCATCCAGCACACCGCTGTAGCGCTTGTCTTGAGCCAGCTGGTCCATCACGTCACTGTCGGCGATAATGACCACATAGAAGGGGCGCTTGCCGCTGTATTCAAACGGCACACCGTTGTAGGGATAGTACTTGCCGCTATAGTCACCCATGAACTGTTGCACCACCACGCTTTTGCCTTTATACTTGGCGAAAACACGGGTGGCGAGGCTGTTCTCCTCGTTAAAGATTTTTTCAAGGCTGACGCCATGGGTGTCTTTGGGTGAATAGATAAGGTCGCTCACCAGCACACTCACGTTGCCGGGGCGCTGAGCCTCTAGGATTTTGTTGAAAATCAGCTGGAAGTCGGTATAGGCAGCATCACCGATGCCTGCCGTACTCTGATAAATATCGCGATCCTTGAGGAATTCATCGACGGTGTGTTGGTAGGGGTAGATGCCGTCATTCACAATGTTGATCTCCACCTTACTGCCAGCGGGGAAGTGATTGATCAGGTCATTGACCACCTTCTTGAGTTGGCCACCGCCGCCACGCTGGTCATAGGGCACCATCGATCCGCTGCGCTCGAAGTAGATGGTCAGTGACAAGTCGTCAACGCCGCCGTAAAGGCGAGTGTTCCAGTGCATCGGAGGACGCAGGTGTGAGCCGATGTCCTCGATGAATTCGGCCATCTTCTTGTGGTCCACCTTGCCTTCGGGTGTCAACAGGTCGCTGTATTTACCCGGATTTTCAGCCACGATTGAGCATAGAGAATCATAGGCTGCACGTGTCGTGTCGCCACTTACCAGGACTGATCTCACGGCCTTGTCCAGCTTGCCGTGTCCACCGCATGACAGCAGTGCAACCATCATGGTGCACATCATCAGCCACACGGGTAATCGTCTCATTTTCTTCATTCTATTATTGTTTCTTTTCTTTCGGTATGGGTATATTACTCCATTAAAAAGCAAAATTAGTGCCATTTCGCCCAATTCCCTTGAATTGCCGTGTTAAAAAATGTTATGATAAACCTTCTGGTTACTAATGCTGGGAATAACTGTTTTCATCTACCCAATTTCAGTTTTTGTCTATTAAATTTGTTGGGGTGAAAGGAGTTGATTACCTTTGCGATAAATAAAATAAGGCTATAGAAAAGAATGACTACTGCTCTTAATGAAACCAAATCCAAGTATCGTTACTGGATCCTGCATTTGCTATGCTGGTCGGTAATTATCGTTGTGCCGATGTTTTTCCATAGTTCTAACGAGGACTGGACCATGGTATTGAACCGATATGTGCGCTGGCTGGGCAATCCGCTGGCCTATATGCTGGTGTTCTATATCAACTACGTGTGGCTTGTCCCGCGATTCCTGCTCAAGAAGAAGGATTGGAAGACGTTTGTACTTCTCAACGTGTTTGTTATCGTGGCAGGCCTGTTTGCCATTGACTTCTTTCACGGGCTCTCGGTACATCTGGTGCCCGAGCTGCCGAACAATGGACCTGGTCCTAAGAGGCCCTATGTGAGACTCCCGCGTTACTTTTGGGCTGTCTTAACATTTATCTTGATCATCGCGCTGGCTGTGGCCGTGCGCATGATTCAACGGTGGCAGCACATCGAGGAAGCGCGCAAGGAGGCCGAGGCGGCGCGTGCTGAGGCCGAATTGAGCAACCTGCGCAACCAGATGAATCCCCATTTCCTGCTCAATACACTCAACAATATTTACGCGCTCATCGCCTTTGACCAGGAAAAGGCTCAGATGGCTGTGGGTGAATTGAGTAAGTTGCTGCGCCATGTGCTCTACGAGAACCAGCAGGACTTTGTACCGCTCTATAAGGAGGTTGATTTCATGCAAAATTACATCGAGCTGATGAAAATCCGCGTGACCGACAGTGTGAAAATCGACACCAATATCGATATCCAGCCTAACGACTCGACGCCCGTGGCACCCCTCATTTTTATTTCACTGATTGAGAATGCCTTCAAACATGGCATCTCACCGCAGGGTAAAGGTGAAATCAAGATCAACTTGCATCAGGTGAATGGCGACATTACCTGTGAGATATGCAACACCTGCTATCCCAAGCGCGATAATGACAAGAGTGGTTCGGGCATCGGGTTGGAACAGGTGAGCCGTCGTTTGGAACTCTTGTATCCTGACCGCTACGTTTGGGAGAAAGGCAAAACCGAGGATGGCAGCCAGTATTATTCTAAAATCATCATCAAAACAGAGGAATCATGATCATCAAGTGTGCAATCGTTGACGACGAGCCATTAGCAGTGGAGCTGTTGGCCAGCTATGTGAACAAGATACCGTTCCTGGAGTTGTGTGGCAAATATACCAATGCCACCGATGCGCTGCATGGCATCGGTGAAGATCCGGTTGACCTGCTGTTCCTGGATATCCAGATGCCTGAGCTTAATGGCTTGGAGTTGAGCCGTATGGTGCCCGAGAATACCCGTATTGTCTTCACTACGGCTTTTAACCAGTATGCCGTTGACGGCTTCCGTGTCAATGCGCTGGACTACTTGTTGAAGCCCATCAGCTATGCCGACTTCCTTGAGGCGTGCAACAAGGCGATGCAATGGTTCCAGCTTGTGCAGCAGAGCGAACAGCCTGCCGCAGCGTCATCCACCGACGAGGAGCCGACTAGCATCTTTGTCAAGAGCGAGTACAAGCTGTTGCAGATTCCACTTGACGATATCCGCTATATCGAGGGCTTGAAGGACTATGTGAAAATCTACACCGAGGAGTCACAGCGTCCCATCCTTTCGCTCATGAACATGAAAGCCATAGAGCAGATGTTGCCCGCTTCACGCTTCATCAGGGTGCATCGTTCGTTTATTGTGCAGAAGAGCAAAATCCGTGAGATTGAGCGCAACCGCATCGTCTTCGGTGACGTGTATATCCCCATCGGCGACAGCTACAAGCAGGCCTTCTTGGATTTCATCAACGCCAAGTAGGATGCTTGTTATGCTCGCAGTGTAGAGTTTAGAGTTTAGGGTTTAGAGTTTAGAGAGACTTGCGCTATCGATTGTACACTCAACATGAGATTGGTCATGGCACGTTTTTTGTACAATAGGCTTTTCGAATAATAGAAACTATACATAAAGTGATTGATTATGGAATTTCATCTGATTAGAAACGGAAAACAGGAAGGCCCATTTACCATTGAGGAATTGGGACAGCAGGGAATTACCCCCGAAAGTGAAGTATGGGCAGCCGGCATGGCCGACTGGAAGCAGGCTGGTGACGTGCCTGAACTGACAGCGGTGTTACAGCGTGCCGAGTTTGAGGCCTCGCAGCAGGCCGCAAGGGCTGCCGAGAACCAGGCGATAACGGGACAGCCTTATGATCCGACAGTGCCGCCTACTCAGGCTCCGCCCCAAGTGCCTCGTTATGGCAATGTGCCGGAGGAACCTAAGAAGAGCGGTTGCACCCCATGGCTCATCGCAGCTTTGATCCTCGCCATCTTGTTCGCTACGATGGTGTTTACCTGTCCTGACCGTCAAGATCACGAAGCCGCCATCCAGGAGGTTACCAAGGCATGGGTGGGTGACAAGGTTGACGATAACCTGAGTTCTATCACAGGCATCGGTGGCGCATTCGGCGACTTGATCAACAAGGCAATCAAGGAATTGACAGGTTTTGGTACCGACAAGGTGATTTCCAGCTACCTTGACGTGAAGAATTACGTCGTTTGTTCGGTGGGCCGCATGAGCATCGGCAACAGCGAGGAGAAAATGGTGTCGCTGGGTGTGTTTGGCCACGTGTTTACCTTCGGTAAGGAAGATATCGAGAAGGCTTGGACCCATGCGATGGATGATTACGAAGCCAACCATCATGTCACTCCTGCACCCGCACCCCAGCAGGAAGAGGAGAATGATGACGCTCAAGCTCCCGACGAAGAAGTCATGCCCGATCCCGGTGTGTTGCCCGACAGTGTCATGGGCATTGAGATTCCCGAGGGTATGGACTCCATGGTCAATCAGATGGCCAATGAAGCCATCCGCATGGCCAAGGAGTGGGCCAAGCAGCAAATTGACAACCTGGGCAAGTAAGTCATTAGCCTGATCTGTAAAAACAGCAAGGGCTTGGAGCAATCTCTCCAAGCCCTTGCTGTTTTATCAATGGAAGTGGCTCAAAGGCCGCAGGCTTTCAACAGGAACACAAAGAGCATGATGAACAGTAGCCAGGTAAAGCATCCCACACGGCGGTGAGGGATGTTTTGGCCTTGCCCTTGGTTGGGCTGTTGGCCCTGCATCGTATTGCGCGGTGGGGTATAGTCATACAGCCTGCGGTGGGGAATCAGGATCTGGCGAGGACCGCCATGGTTATAGGGGCCGATGATGCCACCAGCTTCAAGTTGGCGGATGAGTTCGGCCGCCCGCTCGTCGCTGATGTGGAAGCGGTCGCGCAGCATCATCGGGGTGATGGCTGTACAATTCCTGAGGAAGTTGATTGCTTCGTTATACAGCGGGTCGCTATCAGGCAAGGGAGGCGGTAAGACCGTCACATCCTCGGCGGTGACATCAATCGCGGCGGTAGATGGCGAGGGCGTGTCAAAGCTGGCCCCGCAGTTAGGGCAGAAGTGGGCACCCGTGCTGGCCTCATGTCCGCACTTGGGGCAGTTGAAGGCGTGAGACGCTTCCACCGAACTGTCAAGTTCCAGACTGTCATGAGGGATGTAGGCATAATCGCCCACAATCTGCAGTTGGCTCAGGCACTGTGGGCAGATGACCTTGTACTCGCTATTGATGAGTACCTCGGTGCTCAGGTCCATCTTCTTGCCGCATTTTGGACAGGTGTATTGCATAATTGTTGATGTCGTTGCTAAGTTTTTAGTTCACTCATTATCCTATGGTTCCTGCAAAAATCGTGCCGTTTCCATTTGAAGAAAAAAGGACGACAGCCACGCACTATTGGCGAGACTGTCGTTGTCGTCGAGTATAATCTCTCTGATGAGGTGTCAGTATTCCTCAGGGTCAAAGAAGAAGTCATCGTCATTGGTCGGATAATCGGGCCAAATGTCTTCGATAGACTCATAGGTGTCGCCTTCGTCTTCAATCTCCTGTAGGTTTTCGATCACTTCGAGAGGTGCGCCACTGCGCACGGCATAGTCGATGAGCTCGGCCTTGGTAGCGGGCCAGGGAGCATCCTCGAGTTTTGTAGCCAATTCAAGTGTCCAATACATAGTCTTTTTCTTGTTGTGCTAATCAGATTTATGAAATGTCCTGTTTGAAAAATTTCGCAAAAGTAATACTATTTTTGAGATACCCTCTATATTTCTCAATGTTTTTTTATGAAAATATGCTTTTAGGCGTCTTTATCCCAATATATCTCCTCAACTTGATTGAGAATGTTGTTGTATCTGGCAAAAACGAAGAAGAAGTCGCTCAATCGGTTGAGGTATTCAAGCACGATGGGTTCAACGTTGGCGCTACGTGAAAGCGTTACTACGCGACGCTCGGCACGGCGGGTGATGGTGCGGCAACGGTCGGCTTGAGCCGACAGACGTGAACCGCCGGGCAGGATAAAGCCGCGCATCGGTGGCAGTTCCTCACTCATGTTGTCCATCATCTTTTCTAGGGCGGTGACATCTTCTTGTGTCAGGCCATAAAGGGTGGCACCAGCGGCATCGTTGGCCAGATAGGCACCGATGTTGAACAATTTGTTCTGTGCCTTGCGCAGCAGGGCAATTACATCTTGGTCATCGAGTTTGGTGCTGTGCAACAGCACGCCGATGTTGGAATTCAGCTCATCGACAGTGCCATAGGCTTCGACGCGTACATCATCTTTGCTCACTCGGTTGCCGCTCACCAGCGACGTCTGTCCGGCATCGCCGGTACGGGTATAAACTTTACCTTTCATAGTGTCTTATTTATAGTTTTGTTACTGACAGTTTGTCTGCCCCGTTACGATAAAGGGGCATTATTTTGATATTGCAAGAACCATGCCGTTTATGTTCTTGGGCAGTAGAGACGCCAGATTTGCGTTAAGGATGCTAGGCCCTTAGATGGGTAATATGGCAGCTGCAAGGGCGATGAGTGCGATGGCTGTGAGGCCCATGATCAGCGTCATGAGGGTCATGGTGCGGTAACCGTCGCGGGGATTGATGCCGCCAAAGCCTGTCACGACCCAGAAGTAGCTGTCGTTGGCATGTGACACGGTCATCGCGCCGGCGCCGATGGCCATCACTACAAGGGCTGCCGCAAGGGGGCTCGTGAAGCCCAGTGCATTCATCATCGAGCCCGAGTCGCTGAACATGCCCATCATGCTCGCGGTGGTCGTGATGGCCACGGTCGATGAGCCTTGGGCCGACTTGAGGATGGCAGCGATGAGGAAGGGGAAAACCACGCCCAGCATCTTGAGCGAATCACCCGACTCCTTGATGACATCGACAAACCCGCTTGCCGTGACCACGGCACCAAGCACACCGCCAGCAGCGGTGATAAAGATGATGGGACCTGCGGTCTTGAGCGCGTTCGAGGTAATGTCGTGGAATTCGCCCAGTTTCTTTTGTCGCATCAGCAGCGGCAGGCAGGACAATAGGGCAAGCATCAGGGCGATGACAGGTTTGCCTAGGAAGGTGAACATTGCCGCTACGTTTTCAGGCAGGGTTACCAGGGATGCCACGCTGCCCAGTGCCATCAGCAAGATGGGAAGTACGATGGGCAGAAAAGCCAGCCATGCGCTGCAGGGGTGCTCTCCTTTGATTATAACGTTGTCGCTGCCGGCATTGTAGGGAATCGCCTTGGTGTGGCCGCCAATATAGCCGGCAAAGAAGTAGGCGGGCACGAGCGACAGGAGCGAGATGATGGCACCCAGGCCGATGATTAACAACAGGTTGTCTTCCAGCCCTACCATACCAGCCGCTGCCACGGGGCCAGGAGTGGGAGGGATGAACACATGGGAAGCAAATAGGCCTGCGGCCAGCGCCAGCATCAACGGAATGGGTGAAGTGCCAGACCTTTGTGCCAATGACTTGCCGATGGGGCTGACCAGTACAAAACCGCTGTCGCAGAAAACAGGAATGGACACAATCCAGCCGATGAGCATCATCGCTAGGCGGGGATGACGTTTGCCCACCATGCGCTCCACGGCACGTGCCAAGGCCATAGCACCGCCCGTACGTTCCAGCACGCTACCGATGAGTGTGCCGAAGATAATCACTAGGGCAATGCCACTGAACACGCCCCCGAAGCCTTTGCCGATGATATCGGGAATCTCGGTATATGGAATGCCCAGCAACGCAGCCAGCAGAATCGCGGTGCCCAGTATCGCCAGAAAAGGATGCACCTTCCACCGTGCAATCGCCACTACCATCACTACGATAGCTGCAGCAAATATCAGTAATGTACTCATCGTCGTCATATCTGCAAAGGTACGACATAATATCCAGAGAATCAAAATTTAAAGACACGAATGGCCACGAATTAAATCATAAATGAAATATTGATGACCATTAATGGCCCATTCATGGATATTCGTGTTCTTTTATTCTCGTCGATTAAAGACACGAATGACCACGAATTAAATCATAAATAAAATATTCATGAATTATTAATGGCCCATTCATGGATATTCGTGTCCTTTTATTCTCGTCGATTAAAGACACGAATGGCCACGAATCAACCATAAATAAAATAATCAGAGTTCATTCGCTTCATTAACACTTGATGCTCTTATTGATGCTCAATATACTGCTAGGCCTTTGAGAGGCTATCAGTAGAGGAGCAGGTCCTCAATGTTGTCTCGGTTGATAATGGTGAAGTCGGCGTCAGGATAGGCATTGCGGAACGACAACGGTGCTGAAGTTTTGCGTCTGGGATTCCATTTCAGTTCATAGGCATGGATTCTATCGTCTTTCTCTTCGATATAGTCGATTTCTTGCTTATTGGTATTGCGCCAGAACCAGCTTCTCGCATAATCTATCAGATACTCCTTGCGCTTTATCCGTTCGGCTATGGCATAATTCTCAAACAATGCCCCGACATCAGTGCGATTCTCGACTTGAGAGAAATTGCCTATTAGGGCATTTCTAATTCCATTGTCATAGAAATAGATCTTGCGGCTGTTTTTCAATTCGTTGCGCAGGTTGCGACTGAACGAGCCCAAACGAAAGATGATATAAGCCTGCTCGAGAATAGAGATATAACTGGCCACCGTCTTGGCATCCAATCCACAAAGTTGTGACAACTCATTGTAGGATACTTCGGCACCTACTTGATAGGCTAAAGCCTGAAGCAATTTAGTCAGTTTTTCGGGTTTATGAATCCTGTCGAACTCAAGTATGTCTTTGTAAAGGTAACTTTCGGTCAATTCACGCAGTATCGCTACCTCCTTGCCCGGATGTGTCACCACGTCAGGGTAACTGCCATAAACCATGCGATGAGGCACCATTCGTTTTTCCTCGATCAGATTGGTTTCGTTGACAAGTTCGGTGAATGAGAGGGGGAACAGTTTGTATTCCCACTTGCGGCCTGTGAGCGGTTCATTGATTCTGTTGGCCAGTTCAAATGAGGAACTGCCTGTAGCCAGCAGTTGAACTTCTGGAATTTGGTCGGTGATCAATTTCAATTTAATGCCGATGTCCTCGATACGTTGTGTTTCGTCGATGATGACTACACGATGATTGCCAATAATGCTTCTCAACCGAGTTGATGTCATGTTTTCAAACATTCCTCTCACATCGGGTTCATCGCCGCTCATCCACAACACGTCGCTGCTGTCTGTTGCAAAAACCTGCTTTAGCAGCGTGGTTTTACCCACTTGTCTTGTACCCATGACAATGATGGCTCTGCCATCATGCAGTTGGCCCTTGATCGTATCTTCAATGCTTCGCTTAATCATATTCAGGATTGTTCTATTGGGCGCAAAGTTAGCATATTATATGGAATTACACAATATATTTTCCTTAAAATTCATGATTTTTCGGGAATTGGTTCCTTAAAATTCATGATTTTTCGGGAATTGCCGGCGATTAAAGACACGAATGACCACGAATTAATCATCAATGAAAATATTCATGGTTTATTAATTATTGGTGTCCGGTAAAGACATTCTGCATCGGCATAATTTGCTATATATGAACCGAATAAGCATTTTTGCTGTATTATGGGCTTGCCTTTTGCCTCGTAGAGGCAAGTCGAGTCGAAGACTCAACTTTTATGGAAAACACCATGCAAGCTCATCGTAGATGAGCGCAGCTTGGTGGCGGCCATATCAAGAGGAAAGTGCGTCGTAGACGAACTTCTACATCCGACAAAAGCCTGTCAACAATAAAGTTCCTCTTCGAGGCACTTGCAATGATCAGCTCATGGACCAAGCTGCGAACCTCTCCGAGGTTCTTGCATGGTCTTTCTCATTGAAATCGGTTCTTCGAACCGCTAGCATCTTCGATGCTTCCCCGGACACTAATGATTATTCATGGGCTATTCATGGATATTCGTGTTCTTTTATTCTCTGGCGATTGAAGACACGAATGGCCACGAATGGATCATAAATAAAAATATTCATGGGCTATTCATGGCCATTTATGTAAAATAATATGCGTGGAGCTACATCATGCGGGTGGCGATGAAGTCGAGCCATGCGTGGTGAACGACCGAATTCAAGACGGTGATGAACACGATGGCAAGTATCGTGATGAGGAACTCTCTTGTCCTTTGGCATAGCCATGTCAATAGAATCGTGGTAATGGCGATGACCGATTCAAAAGCCGTGTCTATCGGAGTGGGGAGCAGCAGCCTCACCGCCACATCGAGGACCAGCCGCCCAAGAATGATGCTGACGATGAGCCATAACTGCTTTTTAGTGTCATGGTCACACTTGTCGAGCAGGAACCAGGTGATAGCGGCATAAGCAACTACCTGGGCCCACGCGCATTCCACGGTAGAATGGAAGGCCCGCACGCTGCATGTCGCTGCAAAGACCGCAGCCGATATCAGGAACGCCCAAAGGCACCGTTTCGATGTCGCGTTCATAGTGGTGATGTTTTTAGTTGTTGTTCAGGATCATGTCGATGATGGCATTGACATCGGCAATGGTGACCTCGCCGTCGCCGTTGACGTCACCGATGTAATTGCCGTCATTGTCGATGGGTATGCGGGGATGGCTGGCATTGCCTCCCATGATGACAACGTCAATCACGCTGTTGGCATCGGCGACGGTGACTTCGCCGTCTCCGTTGACGTCGCCCGGGATTTCTATAGGATGATAGCACATTCCCTTGTAGATGATTTTGCCGTCCTTGATGACATGGCTCAGGCCGCACCACTCTTGATAGTCAGCATTGGGATCAGGGCGGCGCGTGAACGGCGTTAGCAGGTCACCCATGTCACGGCTATCGAAGCCGATGCCCTCGATAATGTAGGCCAAAGGTTCACCGTTTTCATCTTTATAGCACCAACGGCGGCAGGTCACCCCTTCTATCTCAACAGGATCCACTTGAGTAAAATTCTCATGGGTCAACGTTTGGTCTTCAGGTGTTGGGGGGCTTTGTTGCTGACAAGCAAGGTAGTACTCTATCGTGTTATCCCATTCGGGTTCTAGCCCTTCGCCTTCTAAGAAATAGTACAGAAAGATGTCTTCGCCCGCACCTACATATTGATCGAAATAGATTAAACATTTATTCTGATAAATGTTTTCTCGGTAGGCATCATTCCTTCCACATGTCGTATAATTCTTTGTGCCGTCTAAGCCTGCAATAAGGCTATCGGTGTTCACATCAAGTTTATCTCCTGTGTAGTAGTAACAGGCTTTAAAAACTTTGTTGATCATGTTTGGCCATGTGGTGTCGTTACCACAAATCTCGTAATTGTAGTAGTACCGGGTAGTATCACCATGATTGACGATAACTTTCTCGTTAACCCACGTCACTCCCTCACGAACGATGGGGACATACTCGTAACCATCCTCGTCACCGGGTTGGGTGTCTATGGCTTGGATATGGACGAATTCTTTCCAGACGGGTGCGTTGCGGTAGCTCTCCACAGCACTGGCGGGAACATACAAGGTGGCATTCTCGTAGTGGGGCCTGTCAAAACATTCCTCATAGTACATCGCTGGTGGCGTCGTTAAGGGACAGGTGATGGTTGTCAATGCAGAGCACATTGAGAAGGCATGTTTCTCAATGACAACCGTAGGGGTAAGAAGGTTGACGCAGGCCAATCTTGTACACAGGTAGAAGGCATCATCCTTGATGGTGGTGATTGATTCAGGAATGGTGATGCTCGTCAAACCCTGGCAGTAATTGAACGCATAATAGTCAATTGTCGTGACAGGGTAGGTCACGTCTTGATAAGTCACGGTAGCAGGGATAACTACGTCGCCATGGTAATCACTCAGGTGCATGCCACTGCGGTATTCTTGAAAGGTGACACAAGCTTCATTGTCCACAATCTTATAATAGATGCCATCCACCGCAAATTCATAGTTGGTGTAGCTGTATGGGCAAAGGGCAAAGGCTGAGGCTGGCAGTATAAGTGCCAGCATGAGTGTCATAAGTTTCGTTGTTGTGTTCATAATGATATGTCGTTTTTAGTTATTAATTGCGATAGTAATTCACTTGCAAAGTTATAACTAATTTGTCAAAAAACCGCCTCATTTCCATCTCATTTTTAAAAATGTAAAACGCTGAAAACCTAGCAGTTGAAAAATAAAAATCTCATTTTTGCCTCATGGGCTCAAGAAAGAGGTGTAAAAGTGTCAATTTGCATCAAGATTTTTACAGTCTTCTGTCTTTTTCCTATTTGAACTCGTGCATATCAATATGGTTGTTGCTCACTCCACTGGTTGTTGAGCCAGGCTACTTTCTTGTCAAAGCAGGGCTTCTCAAATGCTTTCATACGGGCAGGGATATTATCGCTGCTGTATTGCGGCCAGCGCTCATGGTCACAATTGCCAGCAGCCTCGATTCTAGCTGTAAATTCCTCCATGAAGGCATCCATTGTGGGATAAACATTCTGGTAGAAGCGTTTCCAGTGATACCTCACTCTTTCCTGGAAGTGAGTGAACTTGGCTATCTCGCTAATCCATCGTACACGGCAATAGCTAGGCAGATTTTCATAGATGTATTCGTCAAACTGGTAGGTTGAGCCAAAACGCTGGAACGAGCTGCCGCAATCCCATAGCGGGCCGAATATCAGCTTTGTGTCTTCGCCTCGCTGATTGTACATGTAGCAACTGCCCGAGAAGGCTTCGGGATTATCAACTACTTCTTGGATGATATAGAAAATCACCAGCGAATCGATGTCAATATACTTTTCCCACTCGGTGCTGCTCTTGTCGCTGCAATAGATGGCCTGGTCGGCTTCAATCAAGAAGTTGGTGATGAATTCACGTTGTTGTGGACTTAGGTACTCGGGTGAGTGCAGTGATACCCAGAATGGCATGCCGTTACCCTCAATAAACGTAATATTATCAGGCTCAATGTAATTATCTATTTCTAGCAGCCATCCGCCAGTAATGTGCTCTGGGTCAGTCTCGAAATCGTTCTGTTCTACGATGTTGACACGGTCCTTGGCTACACGTATTTTCTCGGTCAAGAAATACAGCCCGATATAGTCGCCGTTGAGCACGACTTCGACGGGTTGCATGCGTGGATTCCACGCCATGCCCATGCGGCGCCCTATTTCAAATGGCAGCGCATCGTTCAACTGACCCATCCAGTACTCGGCGTTGGCCATCAGCACCCAGTGTCGACTCGATGGCATGCCCAGCACCTTGTGTTTCTCACCAAACTTGAGTCGATAGGGCTTTTTTTCTAGATTGGTCCATGTGGCATTTCCTCGGCCCTTGATTTCGGTTTTCAAGGGTCGTTTTCTTGATCCGATGGATTCAAAGCGTTTGTCTCCCATGTTGTCCAGCCACCATTCGGCATTGACGTACTCATCCTTGCTGTCAATCTTACAACTATCCTCGGTATTGATAAACAACACGGGCAACGTGCCTGAGTAGGGTATGTCCATAATCACGGTATCCTCTGGTGTTGGGGGCTCAGGTTCATGCTCTGGTATTCTAGGCTCATCCACACAAGCAGCAAACGTCAGTGCCATAATAAGAATTGATATCAAGAGATTTGTTTTGTTCATATAAAATGGTATTATTAGAATGATTATTTCTCTCCACAAAGTTAGAGACCAGAAATGTTAAATCGGCCCAAAAGTGGATTCATTCCAACCTCATTTTTGAAAACACAAAATGCAGAAAATCAACCATCTAAAAAATAATATTCTCATTTTGCGCTCATTCGTTTAGATAATAAGCCTTAATGTGTTAATTTTGCATTAAGAATTCACCGTTACAAGGGGTGAATGACCGTAAAATTTGAAACAAACAACTCTATCGAATGATACACATCAAGAACGTCTTTATTCCCCTTGTTGCCGCCTTCTCCCTCATGATTGCGGGATGCCATCATGACAGCGTTACCATGCGGGAACTCTCGCGCATTGACTCGATGGTCTATCATCAGCAGGAGAAAGAGGCGTTGCCCTTGCTGCAGCAGATGGATACCGAACCGTTGAGCAAAGAGGAGCGTGCCTACCATGCCGTGCTGTTGTCGATGGCGATGTACAAGAACTACGTCCCTTGCACCAGCGACTCGGCGATTAATGAGGCCGTCGGTTATTTCAAGAAGTCGGGTGATGACTTGAAATACCTGAAGGCCCTTGTCGCGCAGGGCTGCGTCAATGAGGACATGGGCAACCTGGAACAGGCAGTCAATAGTTACCATCAGGCCGAAGCACTGCCGCTGGCAACCGACAGTTCCATGATCGCCTACGCTAAACTGAGGCTGGGCATCCTCTACCAGTCACAGGTTGTGGGCACCAACACCGTCGCCCTGCAGAAATACCAGGAGGCGATGCCTATCTTTAAGGCAATCGGGGACAAACACTATGAGCTGGTGTGCCTCACGAGCATCGGCGGCATCTATCGCAACATCGACGAGAAGCATGACTCGGCAGTCATCTGTATGAAAGACGCCATCAAGTTGGCCCTGGAGCAGGGTGACCAGTATCATGCTTTTGCCAATCGTTACCTTCTCTCGGAGCATTATTTGGTGAGGGAGCACAATTACTTGCTGGGCAAGGAATATGGGTTGCAGGCGATATCGGCCGATCCTGCCATCATCGATCATCCGCGAGCCCATTATCGGCTTGTCAAGTGCTACATGCTCCTGGGGCAGCCTGACTCTGCCTTGTACTATCTGCAGCATGCGCCTCAAGCCACTGCCACCAACGACAGCATCCTTTATTATGAGCTCATGTCCGAACTGGAGCACCAATATTGGAAAAACGAGGAAAAGTCCAAAAACTACATCCAGCGGGCACATGCCATGGCCGATTCCATCACCATCAATGGACTGAACCATCGCCTGCTGGAAGTGGAGAAGGAATATGACCATCAGTTGGCTGTGTTGAATCAGCTAAGGAGTGAATCGCGACTGAAGGAAGCGTTGCTGCTGGCGGCTCTGTTGGCGCTGGCGTTGATGGCGGTGACTTCCCTGGTGTGGCGGTACAAGAACCAGCTGAAGATGAGGCAGAATGAGGTGGAGATGCTCAAGGCCGACCTTGACGGCTCATTGGCGAGCTTGCAACAGATGCAGGCGCGGCTTGACTCACGCGAGCAGGACGATGAAGGGAAGGCGCGCCAGAGCGATGAACTGCGTGCCATCATCAACCAGCAGATTGATGCCGTGCATCAGCTGATGGCGTGGTCCTACCAATATGACAGCGAGAAGTTTGCCGCGAAGTTCAGGGAAATGATGACCGTGCCTGGCATGGGTGACGATAGTAATTACTGGTCTCACCTGCAGGCTCTGGTCAATGAGCTGCACGAAAACGTGCTTGTCAAGGCGCAAGAAGAGGCTGGCGGCACGCTGACCGATAGCGAGCTGAATCTGCTGGCGCTGTATTGCTGCGGCTTCTCCCGCACGGTAATCATGGTGACGATGGGCTACAAGAGCATCGGCACGGTCTATAACAAGAAAATCCAGATCGCCAAGAAATTGCACGTCGCCGACCTTGATGAGTTTGTGAGATGCTCGCTGCGCTCGCAGATTAGTGATTAGAGATTAGAGATTAGTGAGGCATCCGCATTCGATGCTCGCGTTGCTCGCGGGTTAGAGATGCGGATTTGAACTGTAGAGACGCAAAATCTTGCGTCTCTAGGGATGGACTTTGTGATGTCTAACGATTGGAGACGCAAAATTTTGCGTCTCTACAATGCGGGTGGTGGCCACGCCAAGGCGAGGCCCTACTGTGCGGATGCTCGCAGTTTAGAGTTTAATGGGCATCGGCGGGGATTTGAAGACAAGAAGGACAAATATATTTTATTGATAATCAATATATTGTTTTTCTTGTATTTCTTGTTTTCAAAAAACCTTTGCGGCTTAGCGTGAGAGTAGAGTGCGGATGCCCTCAGATCTTTCAGACTAATCAGTTGTTTTTTAGGGTTGAGAGGATGGAGAGCAACTCGGTGGGGGTGGTGGCGACGAGGGTGCGGGCGAGGTTTTTGCCGCGGGCGAAGGGAGTACGCGTCATGTCGGCGAGTTGCCGGATGGTGGCGTCGTACAGGCCGTCGATGTTGGCGGCGATGACGGGGCGCGGGTCGTCGTTGCCGATGGTCATGACGGCGAGGGTGGACATCCACTCGTCGATAGTGCCGATGCCGCCGGGCATGACGACAAATGCATCGCCGTGCTCGATCATGTACTGCTTGCGGTCGCCCAGGTTGGCGGTATAGACCACCTCGTCACACACGGGGTCGATGCGGTGCCTGAACATCTCGGGGATGACGCCGATGATGTGTCCGCCTGCCGCATGGGTCTCGGCTGCTGTGATGTGCATCAGGCCTGCATTGGAGCCACCGTAGAGCAGGGTGTGGCCGTGTTGTCCAATCCATGTGCCCAGCTCGCGTGCCAACTGCTGATATTTCTCTTCCAGCCCTTCCTGTGAGCTGCAGTAAACGACGATTTTCATATTTCTTTTTTTATAAACTACGAATAACGCGAATAATACTAATCGGCATTCGCCCACTTCTAACTCCTCACTCCTAACTTCTAACTCCTAAAGGCTAACGCCTGAGATAATGTGCTTGACTTGCTTGAAGAGGTAGTCGTGGCGGGTGCCGTCCTCGTGCTGGAGGGTGAGGGTGCCGTCGGGGGCGATGGCAGCCACGCTGGCCTTGAAACGGTTGCCCGATGCGTCCTCCCAAGGGTGCAACTGGCCGTCGTTGCGGTAGAGTGCCGCCATGTAGCGCTGGTGCAAGTCGGTGCGGGCCTGATCATCGCCCAGTGAGTCCACCAACAGCTCGATGCGTGAGCAGACGCGCTTGAGCAGTGCCATCAGGTCGTGCTCATGGCCCGTGATGTTGATAAGGGACACAGGGTTGGGGGCATCGCTGAGGAAACGCTCCTGGTTGACGTTGATGCCGATGCCCACGATGCAGTGGGCGATGTCGCTGCCATCCAAGGAGTTCTCCAGCAACATGCCGCAGACCTTCTTGTCTTGCCAATAGACGTCGTTGGGCCACTTGACGGAAAAGCCGTCGCCCGCCTCGCTGGATAATGCCTCGACAACCGCCAGGGCTGCCGCTTCACTCAGGTAGAACTGGTCGCGGGCCTTGACGGGCGGTCGCTTGAGCAAGTGAGAGAAGGTGAGGTTCTTGCCGTCTTCGCTTTCCCAGAAGTTGCCTTTCTGACCACGGCCAGCGGTCTGGCTGGGGGTATAAATCACTGTACCGCCGGGCAGGGTTGCTGCCAAGCGGGACAGGTAAGTGTTGGTGCTAGCCGTCTGGCTGACCTTGATGTAGTGTGGCATTTTAGTCTTTAGATTTTAGACCTTAGACTCTTTCACTAGGCGAGGTCGGGGAAGGTCATCTTGAGCGTGCGGCTATCGTCCTCGTTGACGGTGATGTCCACGCGAACGGTATCGTCGGGCAACAGGCCGTCGATGCGCTCGGGCCACTCAATGAAGCACAGGGCTCCACTGTCAAAATAGTCCTCAGCACCCAGGTCAACGGCCTCTTCCTCCTTCTCCAGGCGGTAGCAGTCGAAGTGGTAGATTAGTTCGGCCGTGGTGTCGCTGCGGTACTCGTTGATGATGGCAAACGACGGAGAGTTGGTCATGTCGCTTTCCACGCCGAGTTGCCGGCACAGGGCGTTGATAAATGTGGTCTTGCCGGCCCCCATCTCGCCATAGAAGGCATAGACGGTCAGGTCGCCCATCTCGGTCATGAACTTGTAGGCAGCATCGTCGATGGCCTCCAGATTGGGAATCGGTATCTCGATTGTTTTCATATTTTAATATTTTATTGGCCGCGACAAGGTCGCGGCATAATGAACCTTTAATTACTTGGGAGAGAGGGTCACGATGGGCACGAGCATCTCTTCCATCGAGATGCCGCCGTGCTGGAACGTGTCGTTGTAATAGGAAACGTAGTAGTTGTAGTTGTTGGGATAAGCAAAGAAGTCGCGGTTCATCGCAAAGATGTAGGTGCTCGAGATGTTGGGAGTGGGCAGGCCTACACGCTTGGGTTGCTTGATCTCATAGACTTGCTTGCTGTTGTAGGTCAGGCTCTTGCCTACCTTATAGCGCAGGTTGGTGTTGATATTCTTGTCACCGATGACGTTGATGGGGCGGTCCACCTTGATGGTACCGTGGTCGGTGGTGAGCACGATTTTGTAACCGTTCTGAGCCATGAGCTTGAAAATTTCGAGCACGTTAGAGTTCTTGAACCAGGACTCAGTCAGCGAACGGTAAGCCTCGTCGGTATTGGCCAACTCGCGTATCATCTTGGACTCGGTACGTGCGTGGGAGAGCATATCAACGAAGTTGAACACCAGCACGTTGAGCTCGTAGTTCTTGAACATGCCGAAGTTCTGCATCAGCTTCTCGCCGGCGGCGCTGTCGTTCATCTTGCTGTAAGAGAAGTGGAACTTGCGGCGATAGCGGTCGAGCAGTGTCTGGATGAGGGGCGCCTCGTTCAGGTTCTTGCCCTCCTCACTCTCCTCATCGACCCACAGGTCGGGGAACATCTGCTCAATGTCCACGGGCATCAGGCCCGAGAAGATGGCGTTGCGGGCATATTGCGTGGCAGTGGGCAGGATTGTGGTGTAGAGTTCCTCGCTCTCAACGTTATAGATATCGGCGAGCAGCGGGCTGACCGTTCTCCACTGGTCAAGCCTGAAGTTGTCGATGACCACAAAGCACACCTTCTCTCCCTTGTCCAACAGGGGGAGCACCTTGGTCTTGAATACCTCGTTGCTACGCAAGGGGTGCTCAGGTTGGTTCATCCAACTCTCATAGTTGCGCCTTACATACTTGGCGAAGGCATTGTTGGCGTCGACCTTCTGCATCTTCAGCATCTCGTCCATCTTGGTATCGGTGTTGGACAATGTCAATTCCCAACGTACGAGGGTGGCATAGAGCTCATACCAGTCCTCGATGGTCTGTGCCGAGTTGATCATCTGCCCGATGCGCATGAACTCCTGCTGGTAGTCGCCAGTGACCTTCTCGGCGACGAGGGCGTCGCTGTGCAGGTTCTTCTTGATGGAAAGCAGAATCTGCATGGGGTTGACCGGCTTGATGAGGTAGTCGGCAATCTCGCTGCCGATGGCCTGGTTCATGATGTCCTCCTCCTCGCTCTTGGTAATCATGATGACGGGGACATTGGGTTGCAGGATTTTGATGCGCTGCAAGGCTTCTAGTCCACTGATGCCAGGCATGTTTTCATCAAGGATGATGAGGTTGAAAATCTGGTTACTAAGGGCATCGATGGCATCGCGACCATTGGTCACTGTCTCCACTTCATATCCCTTGTTCTCCAGGAAAAGGATGTGGGGCTTCAACAGGTCGATTTCATCGTCGGCCCACAAGATTCTTTCTTTGCTCATACGGTTTGTTTCAACTTTATAGTGTTAATCTTTCTTTTCTCAATCAGGTTTATCCTGCTTGTTATCAGGCTTGCCTTGCTGGTTATTAGGCTTGTCCTGCTTGTTATCAGGCTTAGCTTTGTCCTGCTTGGCAGCTTCCTGTTCAGCCTTGCGTTGGTCGGCTTTGTCTTTGCGATCTTGCTCGCGTTCTTTGGCCTTGTCCTTGCGGTCTTGTTCGCGTTCCTTAGCTTGCTGCTTGCGCTCGTCGGCCTTTTCCTTGCGTTCTCGTTCGCGTTCTTTTTGGCGCTCTTTGCGCTCCTGCTCACGAGCCTTGGCCTGTTCCTTGCGCTCCTTCTGCTTTTCCTTGCGTTCACGTTCACGTTCCTTGGCCTTTTCTTTGCGCTCTTTCTCGCGTTCTTTAGCGAGTTGTTTGCGCTCTTTAGCCTTGTCCTTACGTGCTTGTTCTTTTGCTTTCTTAGCGTCTTTCTTAGCCTGTTCAGCGGCTTTGAAGGCAGCCTTAGCCGAGTCTTCACGCCACTTGTAGCGGAAGTCACGCTCTTTCTCCTTATCCTTCTCGGCTTGTTCGATGGAGTCTTGTTCGGCGATTTCGGCTATACGGGCCAGCTTGCGCTGGTGTTTCTGTTCCTTCTTGATGCTGTCCTCAATCTGTTTCTGTCGCTTAGCCTCGGCTTTTTCACGGGCCTTGGCCTCACGCTCGAGCTGTTTGAGGTGCTCTTCCTCGGCACGCTCTTGGGCCTTGAGTTCCTTGTCTGTGAGCGGCTGCTGAGTGGTGTTGACGGTAGAGCGGCTGCGATAGTCGCTGGCCTGGATCTGCTTACGTTCGACTTCTTCACGGGCTTTCTCTTCAGCCTCAAGTCGTGCCTGTTCGGCGGCCTCGGCTTCAAGTCGTGCTTTCTCCTCGGCTTCCTCGCGAGCCTTTTCCTCAGCGTCACGCTTGGCCAGTTCGGCGGCTTCGCGCTCCATCTGTTCGGCCTCGATGCGCGCTTTCTCACGCTCGATTGCGGCCTGGGCTTCGGCTTCTTCCTGAGCCTTCTTCTCGGCTTCGTCGAGTTCTTTCTTCTCAAGGTCGCTGTGCTCCTTGTCGTTCTTCTCCTGCAGGTAGTTGAAGTAGTCCTCAAAGGTGCGTCCCTCGTTGATCAGCAGATTGAAGTTGTCCACACTGATGATGACGTAGTGAACCTGGCGAGGCACGTTGATGGTCTGATCTTTTTCAAACACCGAGCGATAGTTGGTCGCTTCCTTGAAGTTCTCCAACCCCCTGACAACCAGCAATCCCAGGGTGCCGAAGTTCATCTGCTCGATATCATAGTCCTTGACCTTGAAGGCGTTGAAGTTGTGGCGTGCCACCTCATAGAGCAGCAGGTTGCCATTCACGCTGTCGGTAGGATAAAGGAGGATGAATACCTGTGGCTTGTCGTTGTCCTCGGCAAACGGCGTGAAGGTACGCTCCAGAGCTTCGGGCGTAGTGTCGTTGCTCAGTCGGGTACTCCACAGCATACCGCGCACGTTGCTGCCACCACCCTCAAGGCGGCGACCCTGGTTGAGCTGCTTGACAATCTCGGATGCAACGGGTGTGATATCGGTCTGCGGGTAACGCTGCAACATGTCCTTGATGGTTTCCTTGAACTTCTCGTGATCCTTCTCGGTGAGATAGCTCAAGGCATCAATGAACATGAACTTGGGCATAATCTTGGACAACGGGTACTTGCGCATCATCTCGGCGTAAGCCTCGTGTACTGCACCGTGGTTGTTGGCCAGATAGTTGGCGTAGGCCTCTTCATACATGTTCTCCTGATCGCGGTTCATGTTTTTGAGGTTCTCCAAATAGTTGGGATCCTGCATGGCCATGCCGTACTTGGATTCAGGGAAGTGGACAAGAATACTGTCGCGATAAGGCTGTGCATCCTCTTCTTGTCCGTTGCGCATGTACATCATGTACATATTATAATACACATCCAGACGGTAAGTGTTGTCGGGATACAGTCTCAACAGCTGGTTGAACTCGTAGGCTGCAGCGCTATAGTCCTCCATCTTGTCCTTGAGGATGGTGCCCATGTTGTAGAGACCCTCTTGGATAATCTCGTGCGAGGACTGGATTTCCTCTTCGGTCTTGGGAATCTGTTTGAGGTAGTACTCCGGATAGTGGGGGTCTTCGGCTCGCTTGAGAGCTTCGACATCCACTTTCACTGTGTCGCCGTTCTCATTGACTATCATACTGTCGGCCAGTGCCATCAAAGCGCTGTCAGCCTCCTCGTCGTTGAACGAGAAGGTGGTTTTGTTTCTGCGGCGCCAGTTGTCTTCCAGCTTGCGGCTACCCCACATTTTCTGGAATTGGGTTTTACCGGCGTTTTTGGTCGCGGTATTATAGAAGTACCAGGAGTTGTCGGTGTTGATGTTGTAGCTGGCCGGCTCGTTCTTGTTGTTGCCCAACGGGCTACCCTTGGCGTCCTGTTGAGCCATATACTCCTCGCGGGCAACTCTCTCGGCTTCCTCTTTCTCTTGTTTCTTGAGCTCCTCGATGATCTTGTTGACGACTTCCAACTGCTGCTCGGGGGTCATCTTGGACAGCATCAGCAACGAGTCCTGCAAGGTGACGTTTTGGGAATAGACCGCCAACTCATCGAGCACATCGCTGCGCTTCTTGAGCAGTTTGTAGTTGGGATAGTCCTCGTTGACCAGGGGAATGGCTTCGGCATAGCAGGGCTGTGCGTCATCATACTGGCGCCTTGCAAAGTAGATGCCACCCAGGGTTAACTGGCTGATGGCCTTGTCCACGCCGTTGCGGGTACTCTTCTCGGCAGCGAGCCTGTAGTTCTCGATGGCGTTGAGCGTGTCGCCATGGGAGAGGTAGAGGTTACCGATAGCGTAATAGACCTGATCCAGGTATTCCTTGTTGCGGTCATAGCGGGTCATGCGCTTCAGGGCTTTCACCTCGCTGGCTATGTTGGTGCCCTCATAGACGGCGCTCTGCTTGATGCGGGCGTTGAATTTTGTACGATAGGTCGAACCGCTGCTACTACCGGCCTGCTTGTAGGCAAGATATGCGTTGTGCTTGTCGCCCACCTGTTCGTAAAGTTGTCCGAGCAGGAAATTCATCCTCACCTTTTCATTGCCCTTGAAGCCTCTAACGGCTTTGGCAAGATAAGGGATGGCCAATTCGGGCTCTTGAGCCTTGATGTGATAATCGGCAAAGGCGGCGTTGGCCAGTGCGCGGACGCGTTTATTGGTGATTTCATCCAGATGGACGTGGGCGAGCACGTTATCGGCTTCGGCTGGCCACCCCATAGCGCAATAGCACAAAGCCTCACGCACCTGGCATTCTTGTACTAGGTCTTTCTTCCATGTGAAGTGGCGTGCGATGTAACGGAAGGTGGCTGCGGCATCCAGGAAGTCGCCCTTCATGTATTGGGCCTTGGCCAGCATGTACCAGGCATTGTGCAGGTAGGGGTTGTACTCGTCACGTGAGAGCCACTCCTGATACTTGGGGTCGCGACCCTTACCGCTCTTGCGTTTAGGCTTCTTCTTGATGGAATGGAGGGTGATGGCCTTCTCCATTTTCTCGATAGTGCGGTCAAAACTGCCTGTGGGTTGGGGCGCTTTGGGGTTTGAACGGGCCTCGGCAGGATGCATGTACAGTTGCTGGGAATAATCGTCCTCGTAGGCATCCAACATGGCTTTCATCTGTTCGTCATAGTTGGTCTTGCCGTTGTAATAGACGTTATACTTGGTCGTGAAAGATTGCCAGAAACGAGACCTTGCGGTGTTGGTCTTGTTGCTGCATGCAGCAAGCAAAACCACCATCGCGATCATTAGTACAGGTATGATTTGTCGTGTCCTGTTCAAAATCAGTCGCTAGTCTTTAGTCGCTAGTTCTTCAGTGTTTTGAATTATAAACGCAATTTACTTCAATTTATTGCATTGAAGGGGATTGTTGTTCTCCCGCAAGCTGCAGAAACTCTTCACGAATGGCAGCAGGCATGACCAGCCCCCGATGTTTGACGCTTTGTCCCCATCCCAGCAGGTCGGTTGGCTTCAATGTGTAGAGCACGTCTCGCCATTGCTCTTCTTCTTCAGGGGAATAGCTGTGGGCGTCCCGTCCCTTGAAGTTGTCAAGTTCCTCATCGTCATAATAGATGACCTCATCCCGGCATTGTCCCGCAAGAATCTGTTCACTCGGACAGATGGACCGCAGTCCACATGCCTCATCGGCACAACCTTGCTGATGATTGTCGTCAGGGTCGGTTGGCTTGATGTCATCGCCTTCTTTGGCCTCATCGTGACGGTAGAACAGGCGGTCAATGAGCCACACAATAGCACCGCCGACTACCAGTATTGTCAATAGTATGATTGCGGGTTTCATTATCTACTTCATGAAATATGCTGCAAAGGTAGTGTTTTTTCTGCAATACTCCATGTCTTGCATTAGCGCTGAGAGTGTTGATAACCATGGCTGGAAAGACCACTAGCAGTCCCAGATAGAAACCTATTAAGTTAAAAAAGATTAAATAATATAAAATATTGTGTTGTTTTGAGGGCTTTTTCACCTTCTTATATTGCGTGAATGACGGATTTTGAGTACTTTTGCGCCAGCATTCGTGAGAGGGGGCAAATGGGCTTCCTCGTTTTTATTATAACAATTAGAAGCGATGATAGACAAGACTGAACTGCAACAAGTAATCAATCGGGCTCTTGAGGGAACCAAGATGTACCTGGTGACCCTTAAGGTGAGCAAGGACAATGTCATCGAAGTTGCGCTTGATAGCGACGATGACATCACCATCGACGATTGTGTCGCCGTCAATGACGCAGTGCTTGAAGCATTTGACCGCGATCAGGAGGATTACGAATTGACAGTCGGTTCCTATGGCATTACCTCTCCCCTGTTGCTGCCCCGCCAGTACCGCAAGAACATCGGCTATGAGGTCGAGGTGTTGACGGCTGACGGCCGCAAGCTCAAGGGCGTCATTGCCGACGCCGACGATGAGGGCTTTACCCTCTCCGCGACCGTGAAGAAGAAACTTGAGGGCAAGAAGCGTCCCGAGTTGGTCGAGGAGCAGGAACGATTTAATTATAACGACATTAAACAAACAAAAAATATCATAAAAATTTAGTTATCAGTTGTCAGTTATCAGTTGTCAGCGGCATCCGCTCTCATCTGAAAACTGAAAACTGGAAACTGAAAACTGAAACAATTATGGCTAAAAGAGAAGAAGCGGTCAACATGACCGAGCAGTTTGCCGAGTTTAAGGAACTTAAGGACATCGACAAGACGACTCTCATCAGCGTGCTGGAGGAATCTTTCCGCAGCGTGCTGTCTAAGGTGTTTGGCAACGATGACAACTTTGACGTGATCGTGAACCCCGATAAGGGTGACTGTGAAATCTATCAGAACCTGGAAGTCGTTGAGGATGGCCAGGTAGAGAATCCTAACAAGCAGATTTCCCTGTCTGACGCACAGGCCGATGACGACCCCGACTGCGAGGTCGGCGAGGAGCATACCCGTAAGATTGACTTTGCCAAGTTTGGACGCCGTGCCATCTTGAACCTGCGCCAGACGTTAGCCAGCAAAATCCTCGACTTGCAGAAGGATGCTATCTATAACAAGTTTAAGGCCCTTGAGGGGCAACTCGTTGCCGGTGAAGTTTATCAGGTCTGGAAGCGCGAGGTGCTCTTGCTTGATGACGAGAAGAATGAGTTGCTTCTTCCCAAGGACGAACAGATTCCCACCGACATCTACCGCAAGGGTGATGTCGTGAGAGCTGTCATTGAGAAGGTGGACAATACCAACAATAATCCCAAGATTATTGTCTCCAGAACCAGCCAGAATTTCCTGCGCCGCTTGTTTGAGCAGGAGGTTCCCGAGATTCACGACGGCCTCATCGTCATCCGCGCCGTCGCCCGCATTCCTGGCGAGCGTGCCAAGATTGCTGTCGAGAGCTATGATGACCGCATTGATCCCGTTGGCGCATGCGTCGGTGTCAAGGGTGCCCGCATCCATGGCATCGTGCGTGAGTTGCGCAACGAGAACATCGATGTTATCAATTACACCAATAACCCACAGCTGCTCATCCAGCGTGCCCTCAGCCCCGCTAAGATCTCATCAATCCGTCTGGATAACGAGAACAAGCACGCCGAGGTGTTCCTCCGTCCCGATGAGGTGTCTCTGGCTATCGGTAAGGGTGGCTTGAACATCAAGTTGGCCAGCATCCTCACTGGATACAGCATTGACGTCTATCGTGACATGGAAGGCGATGCCGAGGAAGACATCTACCTCGACGAGTTCAAGGATGAGATTGACGAGTGGGTAATCGAGGCACTGAAGAGCGTCGGCTTCGATACCGCTAAGTCGGTATTGAGGACTTCACGTGATCAGATTATTGACAAGGCCGATCTCGAAGAGAATACCGTCGATTATGTCCTCTCGGTACTCAGGGCAGAGTTTGAAGATTAAGTGTTTGTTGACGTGTTTATCAGACACTTTCTCAGAGTTTATTAAGTTTTCACTTCTCACAGACAAAAATATTATATATACAGCCGAAGCATATTGCTGAAAGCCAACTGATAAAAGACAATAGAATGGCGATAAAGATCAGTAAAGTCATCGCAGATTTAAACGTGGGTAGGCAGACCATTGAGGAATTCCTGCACAAGAAAGGCATCGAAATCGACGCCAGCATCAATGCGCGCATCCAGGACGATGTCTATGAAATGCTTGTCAAGGAGTTCAAGCCCGACATGGACCTCAAGAGCAAGTCGGACAAAATGGCCAATGAAAGGCAGAAGGAGAAAGCCAAGCAGAACGCCGCTGCCAAGGAATCACATGAAATCAAGACTGTCGTTCCGGGTCAGAAACCTACGGTACTTGGGAAAATTGACCTTGATGCAGTGGGCAAGCCCAAGGCTGCTAAGCCTAAACCCAAACCCGAGGAGCCTAAGCCCGAGAAAGAGACGCCTGCCGAGCAACCTGTTCAGGAAGAAAAGCCTAAACAGATTGAATCGGAGCCTGTTCCCGTGCCTCCTGTAACCCCAGAGCCTAAGCCTGCCGAGGGTAGTGCTCCCATTGCTGAGGTAGAACCCCGTCAGCAGGAGAGTGAAGCCGAAGTTCAGCCGGCTCCTGAGGCTGCCCAGCCCGTAGAGAATGACAAGGAAGACGGCAATGAGAGCGATGTCTTCATGCCCGTGTCTGAAACCGTTGGTGGACCACAACTCAAGGTGATAGGAAAGGTGGATCTTTCCTCCCTCAACCAGCAGACCCGTCCTAAGAAGAAGAGCAAAGAGGAGAAGCGCAACGAGCGCATTGCCAAGGCTCAGGCCGAGAGTGGCAGCCGTCGCAAACGCAAACGCATCGGCAAGGAGAAAATCGATATCGAGACCGCTGGCAAGCAGGCCGCTTCACAGCCTGGTAAGGGCCGTGGTGCCAAGGATGACCAGAGCAGCAAGCGCGGTAAAGATAAGAAGGGCAACCGCAAGCCGTTGAGGCCCGAGGTAAGCGAGGAAGATGTTCAGCGCCAGATGAAGGAGACGCTGGCACGCCTCACTGCCAAGAACACTAAGAAGGCTGCGGCTACCCGTCGTCGTGAACGTCGCGAGGAACATCGCGAGGAGGCTCGCGAGGAGGCTGCAATGGCAGCAGCTCAGAGCAAGATCTTGAAGCTCACCGAGTTTGTGACTGCCAATGACTTGGCCAGCATGATGAACGTGCCCATCAACAAGGTGATTGCAACCTGTATGAACCTGGGTGTGATGGTGAGCATCAACCAGCGCCTTGACGCCGAGACCATCAACATCGTTGCTGATGAATTTGGATTCAAGACCGAATACACCAGTGCCGAGGTGGTAGAAGCCATCAGCGAGGAAGAGGATAATCCCGAAGATCTCGTTCAGCGCCCGCCCGTTGTCACTGTCATGGGTCACGTGGACCACGGTAAGACTTCACTGCTGGACTACATCCGCAATTCTAACGTGATTGCCGGTGAGGCCGGTGGTATTACCCAGCACATCGGTGCATACAACGTGAAGTTGCCCAACGGTCGCCGCATTACCTTCCTGGATACTCCTGGTCACGAAGCGTTTACCGCTATGCGTGCCCGTGGTGCCAAGGTGACAGATATCGTTATCGTCATTGTCGCTGCCGATGACAGCGTCATGCCGCAGACGGTTGAGGCGTTGAACCACGCTTCGGCCGCTGGCGTGCCCATCATCTTTGCCATCAACAAGATTGATAAACCCGGAGCCAACCCCGAGAAGATTAAGGAGGAGCTCGCCAACATGAACTACCTCGTTGAGGACTGGGGTGGCAAGTACCAGAGTCAGGATATCTCGGCCAAGAAGGGTATCGGCGTCAATGAACTGATGGAGAAGGTGCTGCTTGAGGCCGATATGCTCGATCTCAAGGCTAACCCCAACCGCAAGGCAACCGGTTCTATTATCGAGTCGTCGCTGGACAAGGGCCGTGGCTATATCGCAACCGTGCTGGTTGACAACGGCACCCTGCGTGTGGGCGATATCGTCCTTGCAGGTACTCACTATGGTAAGGTGAAGGCGATGTTCAACGAGCGCAATGTGCGCATCACCGAGAGCGGACCTTCGACCCCTGCCTTGATTCTGGGTCTTGACGGCGCACCGACGGCAGGTGACAAGTTCAATGTCATGGATACCGATCAGGAGGCACGTCAGATTGCCAACAAGCGCGAGCAGTTGCAGCGTGAGCTGAACCGCCGCACCCAGCACCGTATCAACCTTGAGGACATCGGTCGTCGTCGTGCTCTGGGTGAGTTCCATGAGCTGAACATCATCGTCAAGGGTGACGTGGACGGCTCTATCGAGGCCTTGAGCGACTCGCTCATCAAGCTCTCGACTCCCGAGGTACAGGTTAACGTCATCCACAAGGCTGTGGGTGCCATCACCGAGAGCGATGTTACCCTGGCCGCTGCCAGCGATGCCTACATCGTCGGCTTCCAGGTGCGTCCTGCAGCAGCAGCCAAGCGTGCTGCCGAGCAGGAAGGTGTGGACATCCGTCTTTATTCCATCATCTATGACGCCATCGAGGAGGTCAAGAGCGCTATGGAGGGTATGCTCCAGCCCGACATCAAGGAAGAGGTTACCGGAAGTGCCGAGGTACGTCAGGTTTACCACATCAGCAAGGTGGGAACCATCGCCGGTGCTATGGTTGTCGAGGGTAAGATCAAGCGTGGCAGCAAGGTGCGCCTGATCCGCGACGGTATTGTAATCCATACCGGTGAACTGGCTTCGCTCAAGCGCTTCAAGGATGATGTCAAGGAGGTGACCAGCGGTTATGACTGCGGTCTGAGCCTCAAGTCCTACAACGACATGAAGGAGATGGACATCATCGAGGCCTTTGAGGAAATCGAGGTTCACAAGACCTTGTAATCCACATGGAATATTACCTGAATATAGGTAGCAATATGGGCGACCGGCGCGATAATCTCTATCGCGCCGTCGTTGCTCTTGTTGCAGGCATGGACGGGTGTGCCGTGTCTTCAATTGTAGAGAGTGATCCGTGGGGGTTTGAAAGTGAGAATAGGTTTATGAATCTGGGAATGTGCCTGAGTAGCGAGTTGGAACCGCAGGCCATGCTTGACCGCATCCATGAGATAGAACACCATCTGGGAAGCGCATCCCATCGCGATGAGCACGGCGGCTACGTTGACCGCCTGGTGGACATCGACATCGTGGCGATTGACGATTTGATCATTGACACACCGACGCTGCAGGTGCCTCACCCTCATCTGCCCGAGCGCGATTTCTTTCTGAAGCCCATGATGCAGCTGGCCCCCGAGTGGCGTCACCCTGTCACTGGATTGACCGCAGCCCAGATGCTTGAGGCTGTGTCATAATTCGCCTCAAATGTATAATCGGCCTAACGGTCGAGAAATTAAACAAAAATTTATATAAAAATTAAGTAAAACAGCATTTTTATTTAGTTTTATTAATAATTTTGCTTAATTTCTCGCGCGAAGCGCGATTCAATTTGCAACGAATGAAATATGACACAGTCTCATAGCGAATGAATTGAGCATCACCTCAAGGGCAAATACCTGCAATTCACTTTTGTCTGCAGGAAACATTCTGCTGAGGCCAACCTCAGTAAATCCAATGTAGATTCCTGAAAAAGGCTCTGGAACTTGACATGAAGCCCCACAAAAAAGACTAATTGGTCAGTATGTCAGGGACGATTTGTTTACTGGCCGTAGTTGTTGGCCTTGCGGTAGTTGTTGGGTGACAGACCTAGGTGCTTTTTCACGTATTTCCCAAAGAATGAGAGATTGTCGAATCCCATTTCGGCAGCGACTTCCTTTATGCTCAGGTCGCTATAGAGTAGCAGTTGCTTGATGCGGCTGATAATTGATGCGGCAATCAGTTCACTGGCGGTGTAGTTGCCGTGACGGCGGCAGACGCTAGTCAGATACTTAGGTGAAACACACAACTCGTCGGCATAAGACTTCACGCTGCGGTTCACGTTGCTGTTCTCGGCGAGCAAGAGCATGAATTTCCTGTAGATGCGGTCACCCTGTCGCAGTATGTCGCCCTCACCATCGTTGTCAAGATGCTTGTTGATGTTAGACAGCAGGTCGTAGGCGAAGCAACGGATGATGTCGCGTACTGTCTCTCGCCCGAAATTCATCTCCTGATGCTCCATCTTGAAGACCAACAATTCATAGTATCTCATCATCAGGTCCACTTCGTTCTGCTCCATCTTGATGACGGGATTGGTCCAGATATGCATGATGGATTGTAACAGGCTCTTGTTGAAGAAACCAAAACCGATGTCGGTACTCATCGCACAGATGACGCAACTGAAGTTCTCGGTGTGCTTCACGTTGTCAATCACCATCTTGCGGTCCACAAACAGCGAGCAGTTCCTCTCCAGATGGTAGTTGGCCCCATTCAGGTCCAGCGAGAGCCGCCCTTCGGTCACGATCACGTAGGCAATGAAATTGACCTTGAACTGCTTCATCAGTCCAGGAATAGAGGTGATATTGTCGGCAAAGTAGATCTCGCCGTCATTATACTTGAGGTTGTGATACATCTGTGGCACGTCGTGCAGGTCCAGTTCGGTTATTCGGTTTGTTATCATGAGTCGCCAGTTATTTGCCTGCGAAATTATCAATAATAACGTGAATCTGCAAGAACAATGTGCCTAAAAAACAAGAGCTAATGCAATCGATGACTGCATTAGCTTTGTTCTTGAGTCGGGGTGAGAGGACTCGAACTTCCGACCTCCACGTCCCGAACGTGGCGCGCTAACCAACTGTGCTACACCCCGAAGCTCATTTTTGCGGTGCAAAGATACTGCTATTTTTTCAAATAGAGCAAGTTTTCACAGAAAATATTTAGTTTTCGTGCTGATGGACGGCTATTTGGCACTAAAATCAATGGGCATCGAGCCAGTTGGAGGCTGCTCCGTGGCTGGCGGTGAGCTTGACTTCGCCGTGATAGACGCCCTCCATTTCCTCGATGACGATGCGCTGCACGCGATCCAGTTCGCTGGGGATGACGTCAAAGTTGAGTTCGTCATGCACCTGTAGAATCATTTTGGACTGGATGCCCTCCTGCTGGAATCGTCGGTAGATGCGCACCATAGCCAGCTTGATGACGTCGGCAGCGGTGCCCTGGATGGGTGCATTGATAGCGTTGCGCTCGCTGAAGCCTCTCACCACAGCATTCCTGGAGTTGATGTCAGGTAGCATGCGTCGGCGACCGTAAACGGTGGTCACATAGCCCTTCTCCCTAGCCTGGGCAATGCTGCGATCGATATATTCACGCACCTGGGGGAAGGTTGTGTAATAGCCATCAATAAGCATTTTGGCCTCATCGCGAGGGATATTTAGCCTTTGTGCCAAACCGAAGGCGCTGATGCCATAGAGGATACCGAAGTTGGCCGTCTTGGCCTTGCGTCGTTCATCGCTAGTGACTTCCTCCAGTGGCTTGTGGTAGATGCGCGCTGCAGTGATGGCATGGATGTCATGATCATTAGCAAAGGCGTCGAGCATTGTCTTGTCGTGGCTCAGATCAGCGACAAGTCGCAGCTCAATTTGTGAGTAGTCAGCGCTGAAGAATACGTTTCCGTCGGCAGGGATGAACGCTCGGCGGATTTCCTTGCCGTCATCGGTGCGTACTGGGATGTTCTGCAGGTTGGGATTGGTTGAGGACAGGCGGCCCGTGGCGGTGACGGTCTGGTTGTAGGTCGTGTGGATGCGTCCCGTCTGTGGATTGATAAGGGCGGGCAGGGCGTTGACATAGGTCGATAGTAGCTTGCGGATTCCTCTCAGTTCCAGTATCTTATCCACCAGTGGATGGCGGTCTCGCAATTTGAGCAGGATGTCCTCGGTGGTGCTGTACTGGCCCGTCTTGGTTTTCTTGGCCTTGGGGTCGATTTTCAGGTGGTCGAACAGCACTTCACCCACCTGTGCTGGCGATGCCGTGTTGAAGGACATACCGGCTAATTGGTGGCACTCGGCGTCTAGACGGTTCATCTGCTCGGTCAGGGCGACAGAGTACTCGTTCAAGGCCTTCACGTCGATACGCGCACCAGCCAGTTCCATGCTAGCTAGCACCGGAATGAGAGGCAATTCGATGTCGGTGAACAGTTTCTCAATACCTTGCTCTTTCAGCTGGCGGTCCAGCACATCAGGAAGTTGCAGGGTCAGGTCGGCAGCCTCACAGGCCCATCGGCACAGGGCTTCGGGGGCTACCTGCTGCTTGGACTGGTTGCGACCTTTCGGCCCCAACAAGCTCTCGGGCGTGATGGCGGTGTAATGCAGCAATTCATAGGCTACCTCGGCGACACTGTGGCCTCGTTCGGGTTGCAGCAGATAATGAGCTACAGCTGTGTCATAGTAGGGAACTGTGAATGGGATGCCATGTTGGTGCAGGGCTACCATCGTGCGCTTGACATCACTGCTCACGATACACGTTTTACCCGTGAAAAGCGGAGCCAGTGCCTTGAGCATCTCGGGCTTGTCATCACATCTTACAAAGGCTGCCTCATGGATCTTGCCACACAAGGCAATACCCAATATCTTGAGTTGCATGGCGTTGCTGCCGGTTCCCAATAGGCTGATGGCAACACGTGACCCCTCTTGAAGCTCGCTCACCAGGGTTGCGACCTCAAGAGGTGACGTGACGAGGCGGTAATTGTGCTCCACATCGTCAAGCGACTTGTAATCGGGTGTAACGGGCTCGGTTCCATGCTCCTGTTCAGGTTCGTCAAGGTCAAATAATGACATCTGTTTTCCGACAGGGGCTTTGGGCTTTTGGAATGCAGGTGCAGGAGTGGGGGAGGAGGCGGGAGCGGGAGCGGAAACTGGGGCTCCATCCAGACCCGTGTTGGCTTCGCCGCCATCGATGATGCGCTGGGTGAGGGTGCGGAATTCCAATTCATTGAACACTTCGCGCAGGGCCTCCATATTTACCGGCTCACGGCGCAGGGCATCGGCATCAAGTGTCACGGGCACGTCGGTAATAATGGTGGCTAGCCATTTTGATAAGCGAATCTGGTCGGCATTGTCTCTCACCTTCTGCTGCTGGGCGCCCTTGAGCTCATCGGTGTGCTCCAGCAGATTCTCTATGGAGCCGAACTGCTGTATCAGTTTCTCGGCGGTCTTGGGACCCACGCCGGGGCAGCCGGGGATATTATCGGCGGTGTCACCCATCAGTCCCAGGATGTCGATGAGCTGCTTGGGCGACTGGATGCCGTACTTGTCATTGACTTCTTTCACGCCCAGGATTTCTTTCTTGAGCGGGTCATAGACCTTGATGTTTGGAGTGACCAGTTGGCCGAAATCCTTGTCTCCGGTGACCATATAGGTGAAGAAACCTTGCTGCTCGGCTTGATGGGAAAGGGTACCGATGACATCATCGGCCTCAAACCCCTCGACCTCAAAGATGGGGATGCGATAGGCCTGCAGGATGCGTTTGATATAGGGCACAGCGACGAGGATGCCCTCGGGCGTCTTGTCGCGGTTGGCCTTGTAGGGCGCGTAGTTCTCGTGCCTGAATGTCTTGCCGCCCGGTGGATCGAAGCACACGGCGATGTGGCTGGGCTGCTCGCGCTTGAGCAGGTCCTGCAGGGTGTTGACAAAGCCGAATACAGCCGACGTGTCAATGCCGGTCGATGTGACGCGCGGACTGCGAATCATGGCATAAAATGCCCTGAAGATGAGTGCATAGGCGTCAAGTAACAACAGTTTCTTGGTGGGTTCCATATTCGTGACAGTTTTGTAGGGCATAAAGGTAGTGAAAAGTTTTCAGTTCATAGTTCTTTGGAGCAAGTTTTTTGCTGAATATGAAAATATAAAAATAACTCTTAAAAATGGTGGCGCACTCGGGAATTATTAGTAATTTTGCACCCTAATGGCAATGACGATAGAACATATCCAGGAGCAATTGCGGCCCGAGTTGGACGCGATGAACGATATCATCACTTCGACCTTGACCAGCGACAGTGAATTGACCAACAGCATTGTAACGTCTTATCTCAAGAGCAAAGGCAAGCTGTTGAGACCCATAGTGACGCTGTTGAGTGCCAAGTTCTTTGGCGGTATCAATGAGAAGGCGTTGCAGGGTGCTGCAGCCCTTGAGATGCTGCACAACGCATCGCTTATCCATGATGACGTCATCGATGAGGCTACCGAGCGTCGTGGCCTGCCAACCATCAACAACGTGTGGAGCAACCACGTGGCAGTCCTTGTGGGTGATTTCTTCGTCACCGGTGCCCTGCGTTGTGGCGTGGCAACTGGTGATGGGCGCATCCTCTCGGCTCTGGCCGATATGGGACGTGACCTCTCGCTCGGCGAGATTGACCAGGTGGATATCGCGCGCAATCACAACATCGATGAAACCACCTATATGGAAATCATCCGTGCCAAGACGGCCTCGTTGTTTGAGTGCTGTGCTGCTGTCGGTGGCTATGCCAACGACGCCCCGCAGACGCCCATTGACGAGTTGCGTCGTTTTGCCCGTCTGCTGGGCATCTGTTTCCAGATCAAGGACGACACCTTCGACTATTACAACGACCCGATCATCGGCAAGCCGACGGGTAATGACCTGCGCGAGGGCAAGGTAACATTGCCGCTCATTTATGCCCTGAACCGCACCGACCTGCCGGAGCATGACGAGATGCTGGCTCTGGTGAACAAGGAGACGCCCACGAGCGATGATATCGACCGGCTGATAGAGTTTGCCAAGCGTGCCGGCGGTATTGACTATGCCTATGAGGTGATGGAGCGCCTGCGTGACGAGGCCAACGACGTCCTCTCGCCCTATTCTCCCGATGAAACCGTGGACCAGTTCCGCGAAATCTTTGACTACGTCATTGAGCGGAAGCTTTAGGCTTCAGTCATTAGACATTAGACGTTAGACATTGGATGTTCAGCAATTAAGTTTTAGAACTGCTCGATTTCAATGTCTAACCATTTTTTTAATCACTGATCAGAAGTGTTACAACATTTTTTGATAGCGGGACGCATCGAGGCCGGCTGTGACGAGGCTGGGCGTGGATGCTTGGCGGGACCTGTGACAGCTGCGGCAGTCATCCTGCCTCCTGATTTTCACAACGACTTAATCAACGACAGCAAGCAGCTCACCGAGCGCCAGCGCGAGCAGTTGCGCCCCATCATTGAGCGCGAGGCGGTAGCGTGGGCTGTGGCTATGGTCTCGCCCGAGGAGATAGACCGCATCAACATCCTGCGTGCCAGTATCACGGCGATGCACCGTGCACTGGATCAGCTGAGTGTGCGCCCTGAGGGCATCCTCGTTGACGGTAATCGTTTCTTCCCTTACCACGATATTCCTCATACTACCATCGTCAAGGGCGACGGCAAGATGCTTAGCATCGCTGCTGCCTCCATCCTGGCCAAGACCCATCGAGATGAACTCATGTGTCGTCTGGATGCGGAGTATCCACAATATGGCTGGGCCAAGAACAAAGGCTATCCCACTGTCGATCATCGCGCCGCCATCAAACAATACGGCGCCACGCCCTATCACCGCCGCACCTTCCAGCTGCTGCCGCAGCCCACACTCTTTGACGGCATGGAGTTCTAGACAGATAGAAAAAGTGCTAAAACCCAACTCATTAGGGGGCTGTGTCATAATTCATTCGTTGCAAATTGAGTCGCGCTTCGCGCGAGAAATTAAGCAAAATACATTTTTATTTTAATTTTATTAATAATTTTTTAATTTCTCGGCCGTCAGGCCGATTAAAAATCACGAGGTGAATTATGACATAGCCTCTTGCAGACGCCGAATGTGTTGACATCTAGAGTTCGCTTTCATCGTGTGCCTATGATAAAAACCATTAGGGTTCGGGGATAATCTAGTTTTCCATAATAACGGTCTCGGCATAAGCTAATTGGATGGAATGATGAGATAATGGGCTTACTTTAAGGGCGTGTAATAGGCGAGAGTTACTTCTGTTCGGATCCGAGGGGACGGTTCCTGAGTCCAAAATGCAAGGCATTTTGTTACACAGAAACCGTCCCCGAGCAGTTGCCCAAAGGGCAACTTTTGGACACTCACATTAAACCTACTTGTTTTCCTCGGATAGTAATGAATAAAAACAGGACCTTGAAACCAAGGCCCTGTTTTTAGTTAGTTAAACTGTGATGGATTAGTTAGCCCAAACACCGCTGAGCAGATAGTTGATCAGAGCGGTTACATCACCGATCTTCACATCACCACTGTTGTCACAGTCGGCATTAGCAAGGTTGACGCTGGTAGCATCACCGCTGAGCAGGTAGTTAATCAGAGCGGTTACGTCACCGATCTTCACATCACCGCTGTTGTCAACGTCACCACGCAGAACATCAGAAGCAACCTCGGTCATTTCGGTAATGTAAATCTGAGCTTCACCGTAGTAGATGGTAACAATACCGGTCACGTCATAGGTCTTGCCTTCCTCGATGGCGGGCAGGGTTACATTGAAGTTGTTGAACAATACCAGGCTGTCGGCAGCGTTGTAGAAGCGCTTGTTGTTAGTAGTATCGGCCAGCAAGGTGAGACCCTTGAGGATCACGTACTCGTTCACATTACCGGTGGTGATGTTGGTGCGCTCGAAGGGAGAAGCGTCACGGGTGTCGCCGCTGGCTTGGATGCCCTCGGGATTAATGAACTCGGGAGTGATTTCGTTGAACAACTGGAAGATTGCGCTCCAACCATCGCTCAGTACGTCACCATTCTCGAAGGTGGCGTCTTCACCAAGTGCACCGTAGATAAGGCCGCTGGTGCCCTCGGTGTCGCGAACCCAGAGGCGGTTGCCCTTCTGATAGGTAACAACAACGTCGTTATACATGTTGATCTTGGTGTTGTTGTCGAGAGCGTAGGCCTCGTTGAAGTTGTTCACGTCAACAACAACGGGCTCAGGAGTTTCAGCACCTTCGATATTGAGGATGTAGAGCTGGATCTGGTCGGTCTGACCCTTGGTATACCTACCAACAGCACCAGTAACGGTGTAGTCACCTTCCTCGGTGGGAATGTTGGTGATCACGGTGTTGAACTGGTTGTACATCACCATGGTGCTACCATCGCTGAGGTTAGCGGTAACGTTCCTGCCGTCAACAGTGAAGCTGGTGATGTTCTTAACTACAACATAAGCGTTGATCAAGTTTTCGTTGAGCTCGGTGATTTCCTGAGGTTTAGCAAGCTCAGTGTCGGTGTTCTCGCTTTTGCTGACGTTAGCAGCATTCTTGAACTCGGGCAGACCATTGTAAACGGTCTTGGTAGCAGTCCAGTTCGGGTTCAGTACCTCGCCATTGTTGAATTCGAGATTCTCTTGACCATTGATCTGGCCGTAGATCAGACCATAGCCGGTGGCATCGCGCAGCCACAGGTAAGCACCCTGCTGAGCGGTAACAACAGCGTTTCCACCAAAGGTGAAGTCAACGTTGCCCATTTGGCTAACTTCGGCAAGGGTCATGATGGCCTGTGCAGGCTCAACCTTGGTGTAGGTAGCGCTAACGGTAGTGCTCTCATATTCGCCCTTAACGGCCTTAGCGTGAACCGTGGTGGTCTCGGTGATGTTTAGGGCCTGAGTGTACTCAGTGAATTCACCATCATTGAGGGCATACATGAGGGTAGCGTCTTCCTCGTTGTTAATGATCTCAACGCTCAAGCTCTCCTCAAATTCCTGAGAAGCGGGCAGCGTGGGAGCAGCAACAGTGACTGCAGGCAGTTCACCGTCAACATAGACGCGGATCTCGGTGCAACGAACCTGATTGGTGCTAGCGGTGAAGGTTACGTTTTCAGCGCTACCAATCCAAGTACCCAACTTGCCTTCATAGCTATAGTTGCCATTGTTGTCATTAACGGTCAAGCAACCAGGACCATACTGAGAGGTGCCGTTGGCAGTGCAGTCAAACTCGATGCGAACGATGTTACCAGCGGTAGAGGTAAAGGCAATGGTGTGGTTTTTGTAGATGCGGTAGTGACCCTTAATCACACCATTTGAAACGGTGAAGGATGCACCAGGACGAGAAACAGTGTACTCCTTAGCATCCTCAAAGGACTCGTCATCAGCATAGTTGAAGGTGATGCAGGTGCCGCTAACGGGCTCGAGCTTGGTGTAGGTAGCACTTACTACGTTGCTCTCGATACTGTTCTTAGCAGCCTTGGCATAAACCGTGGTGGTCTCATTGATGGTGAAGGGTTCAGTGTAAGTTTCCCAAGTCAGGCCATTGGTGCTGTAGGAGATGGTTGCACCTGCGGTACCACAGGTCAAGGTGATCTCCTGGCTATCGGTGAACGATGTGCCATCACCAGGGGTAAACACGGGGGCAAGAACGGTTTCAACAACATCGCCGCCCAGGGTAACCTCAATTTGGGCAAATCTGCGGTGACCACTGGTGCCACCGATAGTGAATACAACTGCCTCGGCACTGCCCGTCCAGTTGGGTGAATCAAATGTGCCCTCATTGCAGGTGATAGCATTGGTGCCATCGCCGGAGCCAAAAGTGAAGGTGATGCCAGTGATGGCTTCTTCGGCCGATACGGTAACAGAACTACCGCCATACACGCGAACAGCATTGCCAGACGTGAAGTACTTGGGCGTGTTGCTGTTTGTGCCCTTGTCAAAGGTTACAGTCACACCGTCAATGGTAAGAGAGGTGACCTCTTGCTGATTGGCGTAACCTTGAGCTGTGAGGTCAAGGGTCACAGTCTTAGCAGCCCAAGCCGACATGGTCAGCAGGGCAAGCGTGAGGAGAGAAAACAATTTCTTCATAAAAGCTTGTAATGAATTAAGAAGTTAATGAAATATGTTAATAAACAAAAAGTGTTCATTCTTAGCGCTTTAGACAAGCGAGGTCCATTTCACGCTGCAAAGGTAAGCATATAAATAGTATTTTGCAATTATTTAATGGAAAAAGTGAGATGACCCAAATCTGTAGGTCATCTCACCTTTCTCGATAGTCAGTAGTCAGTCTGCTGATGCAAACTCCTGACTTCTAACTCTTGAGACGCTAGATTTTGTGTCTCTACACCTTACTTGTTAGCGAACCATCTTGGTGGTCTTGGTTGAACCGTCGCTGTATCGGGTGATGACGATGTTCATGCCATCGAAGGGCTTGTTGCTCATTACACCCTGGGCGTTGATGTAGGTCACGCTCTCAACACCTGCAACATTCAACTCGTGGACGCTGGTCGTGATTTCTGTCCAGTCTAAGATGTTTTCCACAACATAGTACAGCGGTGCTGCTTCCTCGCCTCGCATATTGTTCACACCACTCTTCTTGTAGTAGAAGCGAACGCGGAACTGGATCTTGGCGTCCTGCTTGGCACCGAAGCCATAAGGATTAACATCCCATTCGCCACCTTCGCTCTCAATGCCATCCTCGGTGGTCAGCTGCTCAAAGATGAGCTTGCTGGGTGAACGGTCTGCTGCCGGGTCGTTCACTGGCTTGCCATTCTCACCGAAGTAGTAGCCACGGATGTCTTCGCAATCTCTCCAGACGCGGAACATGAACGGTTCATAGGTTACGCTAGCATCCTCGGGCACATAGCCATACACACTGAAGGTCGGGTAGTAGATCCAGCATGACTCGTTGTTCTCATCTTTCCATACACCGGTTTCGCCTTCGGTGTGAACACCTGTAGCCTGGACCTCGGTACTGCCGACGCCAGTCTTCCAGATGGGGCTACCATAGCTGTTCTCGCCGTCGGCCTTCACGCGATCCTCGCCGAAGGTCCAGATCACGGGCTGATAGCTCATGTAGTCGGTGGGAACGCCGGTGATGATGTTGTTGTCCAGACGGTCAACGATGCCGGGATTCACAACAGTGTTATAGTACTGCGGCAGCACATTCAGCATCTCCAGATAGGTGCCATCGGTGCGGCGCTGCAGCTTGGAGATGGCTTCGTTGGGAGCAACGTTGCTGCCACGCTCCAGCGTGTAGTAATATACAGCGGGGTTGGGAGCCAGGGTCACCTCAACGTTAGCATTCTTCACGCCAGGGGTGAGGCTGTGGTCAACGTCGCCCATGATCTCGTCGAGCGTGTAGAAACCGTCGATGGTCGAGCTGGTCTTGAATACGGGCACCTCAACCGTGTTGGTGCTCTTGCTGTTGTCGTTCAGGACGAGCACGTAGGCATAACGCACGGGATGATCATTGTTGGCGGTAATTGCGGTGAACTGGTCAACAAAGGTGATCGGGCTCAGGTCAATGGCTTCACCGGCGCCCACGTTCAGGTTGCCGTTCAAGGTGATGGGCACGTTATAGTCAGCCAGGGGTTCCTGGTTCTCATAGGTGATTTCATAGCGTACACCGTTGTTGGCGGTCAGTGTCAGTTGGGCAACGGGAACCATCACGTCAAGGTCGGCAGCATCCATGCGATAGAGGGTGAAGGCGTTCTCGCCGTCCTGTACGCGGGCAGGAGTCAGAGCGTTGACAGCGTCATCGTTCATCACGTTCAGGAAGTTGCGGTAGTAGTTCAACTCCTCGGTGGCCCTGTAGTCGCTCTCGTAGTGGTTCAGAGCGAGGTACAGGAAGTCATACCAGCCGGGGATGACAACGCTGGCCTGGTTGGACCAAGCCACGAACATGTCATGGTCGCCGTCGGAGGGCTTAGCAAAGACGATGTAGGTGAGCGTGTAGCTGTGCTCGTCCTGGGGTACCTCATAGGTGTAGCTGTTCTCACTGGTGGTAACAATCTCCTGGTGAACCTCATTGCCGTCCTCGTCGGTCAATACAAGGTAGAGGATGTAGGTTTGGGGCACGTCCTCACTTGCCAGGTCGTCGAGCGAAGAAGTCCAGTCGAGCACTACATTATATACATGCTCGGTGGCGGTGGGCTCGGCAGCAGCCTCCAGGTTCACCAGATAGATACCCACGCGGGGTGCATAGTCCTGGTTGTAGGCAGCGAAGTTGGCAGTCACATAGCGGGGATCGGCGAACTCCTGACCGTCAACGGTCTTGTAGGGGTTCTGGGTACGGCCGTCATACACGCCGTTGTGGGTTGTGGGGAACAACCAGCCAGTGGTCCAGGAGGTGTCCCTCTCCCAGTACATGAGGCGATAGTCGGGGATGAAGATGTTCATACCCGTCATCGACTTGTACTCGGTGCCGTTTTTGCCAGCCATCGAGAAGTCGTGCTCCTTGTCGATAACCGACATACAGTCGTGGATCACGGGATAGAGCTTGCCACCGACCATCTTGGAATAGAAGTCGGTGATCTGTGAACCCTCGCGGCCACTCGTGGGGCTGAACTCCTCGAACATGAACTTGAAGGGAACAGCCTCACCGGCGATGACGTTGTTGTTGTTCTCGTAGTTGGTTACCCAGCTGTCCTTCTGGCGGGCCTGGCCCTTACCGAGAACGAAGAAACGGTTGTACTCACCACTGATGTTGAACGTCGTACCGCTCATCATGCCACTACCGACGCGCAGACCATCGGTCAGCAGCTGTACGGCAGCGATGTTGTTGCTGATGTAGTTGATCAGGTCGTTGGCGTTGGTGAAGAAATTGGAATTGTAGGTGCTGCTCGACCAGCCGCTACCCTGGGGCGTATCGCCACCGTAGGTAGTGATGTGGTTGTTCAGAGCCACCATCAGGATGGTGTAACCCTCCTCGTAGGGGGGCGTCACGTCATTGGCGCTGATGTTCCAGCCGCCGCCAACGGCGCCGTAGTAAACCGGGCGCTCGCGGTTGCCGTCCTTGTCATAGGCACTGTACTTGGGACCCGGGATGTTGGGGTCGCAGTATACCTTCTTCAACAGGGCTACAATCTGATAGGGATCGGTGGCCTCTTCGGTGATGGCATTCTCGTGGGATACGCCGTTGGCGTCGGTCCACTGATAGGTAATGGCATCATAATAGGCCTTGTTGTGAACGACAGCCTGTGACTGGGCGGTCGTCACACCAAACATCACGAACAGGGCTGTAATCATCAGCCCGAGAATGTTTCTAGTCCTCATAATGAATAAAATTTTAATAGTTAATAAAAAAATATAGTTAAAATGTTTCTAACCGTTGTTTTTATTCTCTATTTCTCTCAAGAACAGCGCATTATGGAGAATCTCTATGGGGTAGTGATCTCATGAGCTATTCAGAGAAACGTAATTATACGTGCTTCGGGGAACTATTATCCGACGCAAAGATAAAACTTTTTTTAAAAAGTCCCAATTTTTCATCATTTTTTTTGAAAAAAAATTACATTTCCTGTCAGCTGTATTGACAAATTCTTACACCCTCTTCCCCCCTTGGTCCTCGTCGGGAGTAAAAACAGCCAGGGGCGCGCTATCAACAGCGAGCCCCTGGCATCATTTACTGTGGTTATGAAAAAATTCTTTAGACTTTCGTCTTGAAATTAAGTCTTCATGTTTAACGAACCACCTTGGTGGTGCGGATCTTGCCGTCGCTGTAGCGGGTGACAACAATGTTCACACCGTCGAACGGCTGTTCGCTCTGCATACCCAGTGAGTTAACGTAGGTTACGCTAACCACCTCGCCGTTGTAGTTGATTTCCTTAACAGCGGTCTGGGGATCCGGAGACTTACCGGGAGACTCGGAACCGTTACCGGGACGGCTGCTGTCACCGTCACGACGTCCGCTGTGGACTTCATGATCATCGGCGCTGCCTGCTACGACGTAGTAGAAGCGTACGAAGATATTCAAGTCATCAGAGGTGATCTGGTTATAGATGGGATTGTGATTGTCATCATAGCCTGCGATCGCCAGAGCATCCACAGCACCAAAGATGGCATTGGTCTCATCTTGATCCCATTCGCCGTCAGCATTGGTCCTGTCAACCTTGACCTTCTTGAAGGTTAAGGTGGGCTGAGCGTCACTACTGCTGCTGGTAGCACCAGGAGTGAATGTCTGACCTAAGCCTGGAGTTTCGGCGTCAGCGACATATCCGCTCCAAACGCAGATCGGTCCATAGGGGTCGCCAGCGATACCCTCGTAGTGTTCGCCGGTGTTGACACCGTCGCCGTCAACCTTCTGGAAGTGGCGCAGCAGGCCGTTCTTACTTTCAACGAATACACGGAACATGTAAGGCTCGTACTCAACAGTTGCGACCTCGCTGTGCGGCAGCTTGCCGACAGCCTCGATGTTGTCGAGGATATACAGGCTGCAGGCCTGACCCTCATATTCCCAGTTCGTCGAACCATCCTTGCCGGTCTGGAGCTCGGCAGTGGGCGTGCCCTTCATCTCTACCTCACCGGCACCGGTCTTCCAGATGGGAGCACCGTAGGTGTTGTCATAACCATCGTCCTCATAGTAGCGGCGTGAGATACCCCAGGTCGATACCGAGGGAGCATAGCTCATGTAGCTGCTGCCATAAGCACCCGTCTTGAGGTTTTCTTCTCCAACGAAGAAGTGATGCTCACCGTTGGGATACTCTGTACCCTTGTTGGGATTGCTTTCCTCCATCTCCACGTAGGTGAAGTTCTGGGTCTTCTGCAACTCGGTCAGGATGTCTGCCTGATAGCCGGGAACACGGTTCTCGGCACCTTGCAGCAGGTAAGCGTAGAGAATGTCATTGTCGCTTGACAGGTCATATTCCACGTCGGCCGAGATGGCATTCATCGTCATGCCTAGGTTGTGCTTGATCGTCTGGGAATCGGGATCGTAGGCTCCGATGTTCTTATCGTTGTCTACCTCAGTAAGGGTATAAGCACCCATTACCTCGCAGTCAGCCTTCTGGATGTCGACCCTGACAGAACCACTCTCCTTGACACCTTCGCCCTGAGGACCGTTAGGCTCATACCTCAGTACATAGCCATATTTGTCAGGATGGCTGTTGTCGGCGGGAATAGCTTCCTTCATCTGGTCAACAATCAGCAGGTGCAGACGCAGCAGACCACTCTCGGGATTGGTAGGAGTAGTGTTCAGTGCGGGGATGGTAACGTCCTTGGTAGCGGGACGGCTCTCGATCAGGTCGCCATCCTGTGCAGTAGCGGTAGCCGTTACGTTCTGATCCTCGAGCGATTTCACGATCGTGATAGAAGCAGAGCCTTCGCCAGTCACGGTCTGGCCGTCAACAGTCAGGGTTACGGTGCCATCACCAGTAGCGGTGATAACCACGTAGCCGTTCTGCTCATCGACGTCGATGACGGGAGTCGGGGTGCGGCCAGCCTCGGCAACGGTAACAATCTGCTCAGCGGTTTCGCTGATCAGCTTGCCTTCTTCCTGAGCGGTAGCGGTCACGGTATAGGCCATGTCACCGTCGGGGGAGGGCATGATGGTGTAAGGATTGGTTACCTCAACGCCGTCAACATAGAGATGTACAGTTCCGTCGCCCGTTGCAGTGATAGTCTTTGAACCGTCGGCATTGGCAACAACATTGATGGTCGGCGTAGCCGTTCTGGCCATGATATTGAACGTGGCGGGAACATCTTCTGATTCAATGCCACCAGGATATACTGCGCTGACAGCGCACTCGTGGTCACCTACAGCCAAATTGCTGAAGTTATAGGTAAGGGCAGCGTCGGCATCCACACTACCTACCAGCTGGCCATCCAGATAAATGTTATAGGATTCAGGCTCGATTGCAGCTTCGTAAGTCACATCGTCAACCATCATACCGAAGATATCATTGGAGATGTGACGGATAGCGAAGTACTTGGTGCCGGCAGGCAGCGATATTGTCCGCTCTGTCCATTCCAGTTGAGAAGAATTGATTGTCTGCACAACCGAGAAACCTGAAGAGGGATCAGTTCTATCGATTTCATTCGATGAAGCCAGTACCTCATAAGTCTCACTGCCATACTGATTGGTAATTACACGCTCCCAGAAAGTGATGTCCTGGGCATTGCCGCTCAATCTGGGCGAAATCAGCCAGTGGTCGGAAGCACCTCCTGTATAACTGCTGTTATTCAGCGGGCAAATCGACTCCATATACTGGTCGTCGCTATGAGGTAAAATGCCGATACCTGTTGCTTGTGAGGGATTCATAACAATCCAGGCGTGCGGCGCAGCCATGTTGGGGAAGTCTCCTCCGTCAACGCCCCAAACAGTGGCACCAGTCGGGTCATAGAGGGTCCATCCGCCATTAATACCCACATGATTAGTGGAGGTGATGCCACCGATGCTGAACGGCTCAAAGACGGTCTGATCATCAAAGCCCTCGGTAACGGTTTTGGATGGCAGTTCACTGGGAGCATCCCAGGTCACGGTAGCGGTTTGGTTTTCACTGTCGGCAGTAGCCACTACGTTTTCGGGAGCAGGATAAACCAGCTTGGTGATCGTGAAGGTGTAATCGTTGGCGTTGATGGTGATGGTGTAAGTGCCACCCTCCGAGAAATAGATGGGATGGTACTTGACGGGATAGTCGTCTCCTGCCTCAGTATCGAGATAACCCGAAGTGTTGTCGCCATAACCCCAGTCACCACCGTCGGTCGATGCACCGAAGAAGAGTCGGTTGTTATCGCCTTCCCAGTAATAAGTAAGGCCCGTTGTCCTACCGAAGAGGATGTGGCTGTTAGCGGGAATATTGTTAAGCATAGCGGTGTAGGTGCCGTCACCGTTATTGGTCATTGCTACGGCAGGATTGGCCGAGAAGTCCCAAGTGCTAGCACCATAGTCACAGTAGATGTACAGGTTGGGCACGTAGTCGACATGGACGGTGGTGCTGGCGCCCAAAGTACCCACAGCGATGTCGTCACTTGCAGTGAGGGCACGGCCAGTATAGTTCACCGCTACAGTGCCGTTCACCGAACCGTTATTCTGATAGAAGCCCCAATCAGCTACATTGTTTGTTGATGATGTGCATGTGGTGCTGAATCCGTTATGGGGTGTTACGCCCAGATTCTCACCATTATAGATGTTGTAGGCCTCCACATTGAAAGTGTTGTTGGTGCCACTGTCACTGATGGTCAACTGATCAGGAGAAACCGTAACTCTGGGATTAGTATCTTCGACATCAATAACCAGATTATCAACATACAGTTCATACATGTCGCGGTCTGAGATAGCATGGATGCCAAAGTAGTAGTTACCTGTTTGGCTAACTGTCACGTTCTCATTACTGAGGGTTTGGGCAGTTGTTGAATTCAAAGTGGTTTCTGGAATGACAGTTGCACCATTTGAAAGCGCAGTTTCATTGTTTGCCAAAGCCAACTTGACTTCCAATTTTTCAGGATATCTTGCTATTCCTACCGATGCGTCGATGTAGAACTTGTAAGTCTTACCGACCTCGAGATAAACTGGTGCAGTGATGAGCCAGTCGTTGGCAGCATACGTATAGTTATAATGGTAACGTGCTCGCTGAGAAGAGATTGTCCAAGTCGAGCCATCACTATTGGCATCGATAACCTGCCACCAGTTTTGCTCAGTAGTATTCGTAAACCCGTTGGTGTAGGGCGGGGTCACAGGGTCAGTAGATGCCCTTGATGGGCCCATGCGGAAATAGCCGTCAGGAGTTGTGGTAACCTTTTCGATTGGTGCTTTGGGAGGAACCACCTTACCGTTTTGGTCAACTTTCAGCATTTGCGCGTTAAGCGACAGGGCGAGCAGAGCAAAGACTGCTGTCAAAATATATATCTTTTTCATCGCTTATCTCTTGTTAGTTTTGTTAAAAGGAACGTTGCTGTTGGTAGTACTATTGCTTGTGCCCACGGGTTTGCTTTTGGGCGTCGTGGGTAAAGCATTAGGCGTGGAATTTTTTCCATTGTTGTCGCGCTTGGGAGCTGCATAGGGCGAGAGGGGATGCTCATTTAAACCGTTGCCGCCCCAGATGTAGGTGGCTGCAGTACCATTGGCGATAGTTTGCTGGCGATCGTTGACAGTAATTCTGGCCACGGAAGCGCCGTCACCATAAGCTACGATCTCCACCTTATATTTTTCATAGTTGCTGTTGTTGACTATGTTGGGGATAGCGATGTAGCCACCACCCTCCATGTAACCAACCTGATCACCATCATTATTGAAAGTTTCCCACTCAGATCCAGGCGAAACGATCCATGTGCTGGGCAGGTTGTTCTGGGTATAATTCCAGCTTGTCACCACGTTGTTGTTATCGTCGTAAACCGTGATAGACTTGAAGTTCACGTGATAGGAGTTGGGCCAGATCACGAGGTCGCCATTACCCTTGACGCGTACTACACCGGTAAGAGGAATATTCAGATAGTTCTCACCGAGGCTATACTTGGGCGTCTCCAGCAGCACCTGATCTTCGATATAGGATACCGTGTAAGGAACGGTACCGTTTGCATTGGGTGTGCCGAAGGTCACGGTAGCAATCGGGAGGTAGTCCTTCGGCTGATTATTCTCATCGAAGGTGTAACGGTAGAGGGTGAACGTGTTCATTCCGTCCTGGATCTTAGAAACGGTCAAGCCGTTGTAGATGTCCTCGTTGACAACCTCCAGGAAGTTACGGTAGTAGTTGGCCATTTCAGCAACCACAAAGTCACTCTCGTGGTGGTCAAGCTGCAGACCTACGAAGTCGTCCCAACCGGGGATAACCACGTTGTCACGGTTACTCCAAGCCACAAAGTTGAGATGATCACTGTCATCGGGAGTTCCCATAACGATGTACTCGATCGTGTAGCTGTGCTCTTCCTGATCAACCAGGTAAGAGATGGTCGTCACGTGGGTCTTGCCATCGGTGATGCCAACGGCTTCAACATACTTCCTCTCACCGGTTTTGGGATCCCAATAATAAACGGTGTAGGTCTGAGGTACGTCATAACCTGCCATCTCGTTCAACGACGAGATCCATTTGAGCGTCACGACGTAGTTCTGGTTGCCGGGCGCATGATTGGGATTCTCGGGATCGCCAACAAAGGTGGCGACAGCACTCAAGGAAATCTTGTAAAGACCCACCTTGGGAGCATAGTCGGGATTGTACACGGCATAATTGGCGTAGTACGGTTCAATTCTTCTGAATGATTGGCCAGCGGTGTTGTACAAAGCATTCATGTCACGACCGTCCACATCAATGTAGGTATAACCGTCCGAATTCTGAACGCTATCCTTGCCTACCCAATATTTGAGACGGTAGTCGGGGATAAAGAAGTTCAAGCCGGTGAAGGGATAATCGTCGGTTTTGTCCTCACCAGCCAAGGTGAACTCGTGCCTGTTCTGGATAACACCGGCACAGTCGTGAACTACATCATAGACACTGCCTTCCATCATGCGGTCGTAGAAGTCGACGATGGTCGAAGCACCAGAAAGCGTACCCGTGGTGGGGCTGAATTCCTCGAACAAGGGCCAGAAGATGATGCACTCGCCAGTATGATCAGCCCATGCACCGGATTTAATTCTATTCTGCACTTCAGCACCTTTGGTGCGGGCCTTGCCCTTGCCCAGGAAGAAGAACTTGTTGTAAGTACCGTCGCAGTTAAACACGGTACCGGGATTACCAGCCTGGTCAGTGATGCGCAGACCGTCGGTCAACAGCTTCACGTACTCGATGTTCTGGGCAATGTAGTTGATGACTTCGTCAGGGGTACTGTAACTAGTAGAACCTTGAAGCCCGGGCTCTGATTCAATAAAGGGCGTGTTCTTCAGCGCTACGGCAATAGCGGTGTAGCCATCTTTTTCAGGCATGTAGGTGTCGCTGGCAAAATTCTTGTGACCATAACGGTTGAAGTTCCAAGCATAATCTCCATAGTCTGAGATGGTCTGCGTGTCGTTACCATTGACATTCATTGTGCCATAATAAGTGTTAAAGTACGGATGTAAAGCCGTAACCACAACCTCTACATTATCGTAGCCTTGAAACACACTTGACTGAATGGTAATAGAACCAGAATTACCGGAAAAGTAAGCGTAACTAGTGCTTCCAAAATCCTCAGAACTCCAACTACCACTGCGACTCCAGCCAGTTGGCAAGGTTGCACTACTAGTGCGGTTCCAACTGGCGATGAGCGTATTGCCAGATACAATTCTGATTTCAGAGAAGTAAATTCTGTAACCTGAACTGTTGTTCGTAAAATTGATCGTCAAATTCCCGAGGCTGCTGTAAGTGGTGCCGCTGGTAGTATATGTACCGGGGATGTTCCAACCATTGTCGCAGCCACCGTAGAAGATGTCATCTTCACGGGTTTGACCGTCGGCCTTATAGGCACTCTGATAAGGGCCAGGAAGGGCCTTTTCCATGTAAACGCCTCTTAACAGACCGTAGATCTGATAGGCATTACGGACCTCAGGAGCTTCCCAGGCATCCTTCTCGGCATTGTACACGACGTAAGGTTCCGAGTGGGAGGTGCCTTGGGCATCAGTCCACGTGTACCTTAAGTCCTTAATGCTTTCGGCCGAGAACGTTGCCGACTGGGCGAAAGCATTACTGGTCCAGCCTACTGCCAAGAGCAGGCTGAACAACAAAGTTGTTAGTTTCATCTTCATATTATCCACAATTTTATAAATTAAAAAATTAAGTTTATTGCGTACTATATCTTTGTCGTCCTTTGAGGGACGCTAGAGAACTCTAGCTAGTTTGCCTCAGTCTCGTCGGCTTGGCGGCACTGTGGCTTGTTCGCAGAGCATGGGGCATGACTAGACCATGCGGAGGCAATGAAACGATTGCCACCGGCCTACACAAACAAAACTACAGTCATGAGTCAGAAAAATCTCCATTATTCATCATCAGTCGTATCATTATGCTTTATGTTAATTGTTTTATACTTGAATAATCCTTATAGTTGGAGTTTTGTTTTACCTCTTGACAAAGGGGTATTCATCCAGAATTTTGACTTGATGATGTTTTAAAACCTGCTTCTCAGGAGAATAATTAACAAAACCACAATAACTATTCAAGGCGCAAATATAGACATTTTTTTCACTTGAAATAATAATTATTGATGATTTTCTGACAATTTCTTACGGATTTCGGTAGAATTGCGACTTCTTGCTATATTACGATAGTGTGGTACTACATTCCATCAGCACAGCAAGCGTCATTCACGGCCCCGTGATGCTCGCTGCGCTCGCAGTTTAGTGATTAGTGAAGCATCCGCTGGGAATCAGAAAACAAGAAATACAAAAAGGACAAATATATTTTATTGATAGTCAAGATATTGTTTTTTATCAGTGTCCGCGGAAAACATCGAAGATGTTAGCGGTTCGAAGAACCGATTTCAATGAGAAAGACCATGCAAGAACCTCGGAGAGGATTTCAATGAGAAAGACCATGCAACAACCTCGGAGAGGTTCGCAGCTTGGTCCATGAGCTGAATATTGCAAGTGCCTCGAAGAGGAACTTTGTGATTGACAGGCTTTGGGCGTATGTAGAAGTT
>ONLH01000008.1 GCA_900318645.1 uncultured Prevotellaceae bacterium | reverse complement strand
CGGCTTCACCACCGTGCTTGCCGAGTATGATGATCAGGGTAGCTGGGACTACATTGAGCCCTACCGCTTCGGTGCTGTTGCCGATGGTGAAAACTTCATCTTCTATGATGAGTACAATGGCCAGCCTCTGTCTTTGACTTGGGATGAGTACAAGTCATTCCAGATTGGTGCCGGTGAGTATGACATCGTTGTTGACTTGACCAACATGAAGGTCATCCTTACCAAGGTTGAGCCTACGCCTACCTACATTCGTGGCGACGTTGACAAGAGTGGTGAGGTGAAGATCGGTGACGTAACCGCTCTGATTAACATGGCGAGTGGTAATCACTTGAACTGTTACGCTTCATGACCTCATGAAGCGACAAGCAATGCATCAGGCATTTGCCCAGTATCGGGCAAGTGCCTGATTGCTGTTTTATTGTTTAAGTAATTAAGTTCTTTGTCAATTTTTTTGTACATCTTTGATTACTGTAAGGAAAAAAGCATTAATTTTGTCACATTAAATACATTATTTACATATTTTAAAACTTCAATAAATCCTGCGTTATGAAGAAATTATTCTTATTATTGTTTGGTATGGCGATAGCCTGCAGTGCCAATGCTCAGCTGTCAGCTTCAGTTCCTGTTCCTGCCGATCCCGATGGCACATTCTTTGAGTGGTATGACTACACACCTTATGAATGGCCAAACGGCGATGTGACAGTTGCTGATGGTTGGTTCTACCTCACCTATGGAATGGATTTTTACAGCAACCTTGTTGCTACTGACTATGACATATCGATTGATTCGTGCATTGTTCACGAGTTGAACTACACCATTCTTGACAGGGAAAAATTCAGCTATAGCATCTACACCGACATGGATGAAATCTTTGTTTTCAATCCTGAGGAGTATTCTGAATTTACTGAGCCGACGACCGATGTTTATATCTTCAACATCCTGCCAGAGACTCCTGAGGGATATGGCTCAACTGCCAATTTCGAACTCTGGGGCCCTCATTTCCCGAACAGGACTAACAAGGTAGAAGGTTTTGAAGGCATGAAGCCATTTTTCCAGTGGCGTATCGGTATCCAGACCCATTACACCGATAATGGCGTCACCACTTCGTCTAACATCGTTTATTATGAAATCGGTCCCAAGCCTGTGACATTGTTGGGTGACGTGAACTGTGATGACAAGCTTAGTATTAGTGACGTGACGGCACTCATCAGTTACCTCCTCGGTAGTCAGCAAGACCCGTTCAACAAGTTTAATGCCGATGCCAACGATGACAACAAAATCAACATCTCGGATGTGTCGGGCATCATCAGCATGCTGCTCAACCAGTAATTTCAACCGATGAAGTGAATGTAAAACTACCGTCAATGTGATATAAGATTGCGCCCTGGGGGATAACCCTAGGGCGCATTTTTCGAATGTATAGACGCAAAATTTTGCCTCTCTATAAGTCTCAGTGTGCTCTAGCGTTAACTCTCATCGTGCCCAATTTCGCTAATGGTTTGCATTAGCCGCGCAGAGAATGGGTTAACGCTATATCATTTACACTGTTGATTACTTCTTCTTGAGTGGTGCCAACTGCTTGGCATTGCCCACAATCCACAGGATATCACCTAGCTTGAAAACTAGATCGGGGGTGGGGGAGATATAGTTGTTCTCGCCGCGCTGCACTGCAATGAGCAAGGCCCCATAGTCTTCTCGCAAACCGGCATTCTCAAGCTTTTTTCCAATGATGGAGGCATTATCGGCGATGGCAAAATGCAACAGTCTTACATTGGGTATTGCCGCCTCGCCTGTTTCCTTTTGCGCCTCAACCAACGGCAACATGCGTTGAATCTGTTCCTCGGTGCCTATTACCCCCAGTACGTCGCCAGGAAAAATACGCATCTCGGCAGAGGGTACGGGATAGCGTTTGCTGCCGCGCTGAATGCTGACTAGGTTCACGCCATAATGGGTACGCAAGTCCAGGTCACGCAGCGTGTCTCCGATGAAAGGACAGTCTTGACCCACCCTCATGTAGGCCAGATGCAGGTCGCTTACCAAGTTGTTCTCGTGACCCGTGCGGCGGTTCTCGCGCTCGTTGATGTTGCTGATGAACCGTTTCTCGATATTATTGATGCGCTTGCGCAGCGGGGAGGGCATCAACGTGAAAATGACAAGTGTGGCAAGGACAAGTAGCACTGCGGCTATCATCGCAGCCGCACTTTGGTAAACACCATCCAATATAATGGCGATAAATACGGTGGACAATACCAGATTGATGATGAACAAGACCACAATGGGAACGTATGATACCGATCCACGCTCTTGCCCCAACTGATCATATTCCGCTCGCTTGATTGACGGAATAATAATAGATGCAATAAAAGGTCCGACAATGACTAAGGTCGAAGCTACACTTGCAAGACGTGCCCAGCTGCCGCCGTTCAACAATTGCATGATAACGGGCATCAGATAAGTGCGGCACAGCACGGTCAGGGCGATGATGACGACAGAATAAATGACAAGACGCAGAATATTGCGTGACACGATGGATTTCCACAACCGTGAGGTCTCACTAGATTCGCTTTCATTAGCGTCTTTGCTGTAGCCGTTCAACAGGCGAGTCCAGCTTTTGGGCAACACCTTATATATTGAATTATAACAGGGTTCAGCCTGTTTGATGAAGAAGGGGGTGGTGAAGGTTGTTAAAACAGATACTGCCACAATGATGGGATACACACTCTGGTCAAGCACGCCGAGGCTGGTGCCTAAAGTAGCGATGATGAAGGAGAACTCACCGATTTGTGTCAATGAGAATCCTGATTCCATTGCTAGTTTGAGCGGTTGACCCGTGGCGAGCATACCAAATGTTCCGAACACAATCATGCCAACGATAACCACAACCGCTAACAGGGCGATGACACTCCAGTGCTGGGACATCACTGTGGGGTTGACCATCATGCCCACCGAGATGAAGAACACGGCACCGAACAGATCCTTGACCGGGGTGATGAGGCGCTCAATACGTTCCGCCTCACTTGTGCCAGCAAGAATGGAACCCATGACAAAGGCGCCCAATGCGGCCGAAAAGCCTGAATTGATGGAAAACAGCACCATGGCAAAGCACAGGCCCATTGCGATGATCAGCATCTGTTCATCACTGATGTAAAGCCTGAATCGCTTGAACACGGTGGGTATCATGAAAATGCCCACTGTGAACCACATGATCAGGAAGAATGACAATTTGAGAATGCTGCCTAACATCTCGCCACCTTTGACGCTGTTGTTCAAGGCGATAGAAGACAGGATCACCATCATCACGACAGCAAACAGGTCTTCGACAATGAGCACGGCAAAGGTCATGGGAACAAACCGCCGTTGCCGCATGTTCAAGTCGGTCAATGCCTTGAGGATGATGGTGGTTGATGACATGGAAATCATGCCGCCCAGGAAGATACTGTTCACCAGTCCGTACCCCAAGTATTTGCCCACGACAAAACCGAGGCTCATCATGCCTAAAACTATGATTAATGCAGTGAGAATTGCCGAGCCACCCACGTCAATCAGCTTCTTGAAACTGAATTCCAGTCCCAACGAGAACAGTAGTACAATGATGCCGATTTGGGCCCAGAATTCAATGTTGGCCTCGACTGCCACCGAGGGCAAGAGGGCAAAATGAGGACTGGCGAGAAAACCAGCCACGATGTATCCCAGCACGACGGGCTGTTTGAGCATCTTGAAGATAACTGTAGCGATGGCACCCAGCACGAGGATGAGCGCCAAGTCACTGATCAAGCTATTGATGTCAATGTTTTCCATTCTTCGTTTTCAGTAATTAATGGAGATTTGTTTTTTCTTGGTACACTCACGTTTACATGTTCATCTCATTGGTGATAGTAATTGACAGTGCATCACGTTGTGCCTTGATTTCGTGGAACATGGCAGGCACATTCACCTTACTCGTGCTACGTACCATGAAATTGACAATAGTGACATCATCTACATAGTCAAACTTCATGAATTCGTCACTGATGTGGACATCATAGCGGGTGAGAATCTCACGCACGGGCTGAATATCTGACAGGATGCCATGTAGCTTGACACGAATGATCTTGCTCTCCCATAAGAAGTTGTGGCGCTGCTCAATGCGTTCTATATTGAAGAGGATAAAGATGATGAGAATCGTGGCGATGATGCTGATGAGGTACATACCTGCACCCACGGCTAGTCCGATGCAGGCTGCCATCCAGATGCCGGCGGCAGTCGTCAGGCCACGAACCGAGCCTTTCATCTGGATAATGGCTCCAGCGCCCAGAAAACCAACGCCACTCACGACCTGAGCGGCAATGCGACCCGGATCACCGTTCTTCAGTCCCATATACTCCTGTGGAATGTAGATAGAAATGAGCATGGCCAGTGTGGCACCCATCGAGATCAATGCAAAGGTACGCAACCCGGCAATCTGTCCCTTACGGCGCCTCTCGATACCGATGATGGCTCCTAGCAACAGGCTCAGCACGAGTTTCACGATTGCCCCGATAGGGTTCACATCAGGGCTGATGATATTCTGATAAATGCTTTCCCACATAATTAATTGAATTGTAAACGACAAAAGTACTGTTTTTAGACCACTTTTGCAACGACGTAATCCTTTTTTTGCTAAATTTGTGCCATCAATTATTAATGATGACGACAATATGAACAGATTTTATTTAACGGTTATTCTTTCGCTGGCTACAGTGGCATCACTCTCGGCTCAGATGCTCGTTGGATCCTATAACATCAGATATAAGGCTAATAGTGACAGCATTAACGGCAATGTGTGGCAGAAACGATGTCAGGTCCTCTGTGACCAGGTGAACTTCATGGCACCTGACATTTTCGGTGCTCAAGAGGTCCTTCATGTCCAGCTCAACGACATGCTTGCTGACCTTGACGGCTATGACTACATCGGTGTGGGCCGTGATGATGGTAAGACGGGTGGCGAGTATGCCGCCATTTTCTATAAGACCGACCGGCTGAGGCTGCTCGACCAGGGCAACTTCTGGATCAGCGAGACCCCCGACCGCCCAGGGCTAGGATGGGATGCGGCCTGCATTCGCATCTGTACATGGGGCAAATTTGCGGCTCAGACAGCCAGCAACGACGAGGCCTTCTTTTTCTTCAACCTTCACATGGACCACGTGGGCGTGATTGCACGACGCGAAGGTGCTAAACTCATCGTCAATAAAATCCGCGAAATCGCTCAGGGGGCGCCGGTTATCGTCACGGGTGACTTCAACGTTGACCAGAACGATGAGATCTATAGCATCTTTACCAATTCAGGCCTCTTGAAGGACTCCTACCTTGCTACAAGGATACGTTTTGCCGAGAATGGCACGTTCAATTCGTTTGACACCGACCTCTACACCGAAAGCCGCATCGACCATATCTTTGTCTCACCGGCAATGCGTGTCGAGTCCTATGGCGTGCTCACTAACAGCTACTGGGCTCCCAATGCTGATTCATCGGCCCAACTCAAGGGCCATGACGCACCTCAGCAGATCAACTTCAGCAAATATACCCGCCGCCAGCCGTCAGACCATTATCCCGTCTTCGTTCGCCTTAACTTAAATTAATGCTGTATTCATGCCCCATGTGGCAAAAAAGCATTACCTTTGCCGATTAATGCGAATAAAAGACGATGATAAGTTCGATTATTGACGATAAAACGATAGAGCGGTTGCGTGCCTTCATCAACGGCGTGCAGCACATCGTCATCACGTGCCACAAGTCACCCGATGGTGACGCGTTGGGCTCGTCATTGGCATTGTGCCATGTGCTCAGGAGGCTGGGCAAGGATGCGGTGGTTGTCACGCCCGACATGGCCCCCAAGTCGCTGGAATTTATTCCCGGTGTACGGGAACTGGTGGTACTCACCAAGCATGAACTGCGCGCCCGTAACGTCTTGAACGAGGCTCAGCTCCTGTTTTGCCTTGATTTCAACTCAATGAAACGCATCGACCGCTTGGGTGAACTCGTAGAGCCGCTCAAGGTGCGCCGTGTGCTCATTGACCATCATCTTGACCCTGATGATGCTTTTGACATCATGATTTCGCATCCCGACGCGTCATCGACATGCGAGTTGGTGTTCCGTGTACTCATGCAGATGGGACTGTTACGCCTCATGGATCGTCATGCCGCCAGCTGCCTCTATGTGGGATTGCTGACCGACACGGGTGGTTTTGCCTACAGTTGTGACAATCCTGAGTTCTACGAGATACTGGCCTCAATCTTGAAGCGCCGCATCGACCGCATCAACCTCTATAACAAGGCGATGAACACCTTCAGTGCCGACAGCGTCCGTTTGCAGGGCTATGCTGTGAGCGAGAAGATGCAGCTCTTCCCTGAGCAAGGCGCTGCGCTCATCACCTTGAGCAAAGAGGAATTGGAGCGTTTCAACTATAATCGTGGTGATACCGAAACCCTTGTCAATAAGCCGCTGGCCATTCCTGAAATCTATTGGAGTGTATTCCTGCGCGAGGATACCGACAAGATCAAGGTGTCTTGCCGTTCCCAGGGAGATTTCTCGGTGAGCGACATCTGTGCACGATACTTTAATGGCGGTGGTCACTTTAATGCCGCAGGTGGTGAATTGACGTGTTCACTCGACGAAGCGGTCGCCTTGTTCAAGCAGATACTTGCTGACCTCTTCCCTGATAAAGACAATTCCCAAGAACAAACAATACAAGAACAAGAATAATCAATGAGAAACAGAATCATTTATTGCTTCCTGATGGGCTTTGCTGCCCTCATGCTGCTTTCAGCCTGCAACAACGACCAGAGTTATGCCGACCGACTAAATGAGGAACGCAATGCCGTCAATGCCTATCTTGCCAACTACCGCGTAGTGATGTCCGTCCCCAAGGATACCCTCTTTGAGGTGGGGGAGGACGCACCATTCTATCGTGTTGACGCTGACGGTAATGTCTTTATGCAGGTACTTAATGCCGGTGACCGGAAAAATGATAAGGCCAAGAACAACGAACCTATCTATTTCCGTTATTCTCGCTATAACCTTGCCACATGGTATGCCGATGGCACCTGGACTGTTTATAGTGGCAACGAGAATACGATGGATGCGACATCCTGCTCGTTTAATTATGCCGACTACACGCTTCCCAGCTCTGCACAATGGGGCTATGGCCTGCAGTTCCCTCTGCTTTTCCTCGGTGTGGAGTGTGAGGTGAATCTTATCATCAAGTCACAGTATGGCTTTACTGGTGAGATTTCCTATGTCACTCCGTTCTTCTACCATGTTCGCTACTACCACAGCATGATATAAATCAGTGAAGAGTCATAAGTGAGGAGACATGACATCAATGGCTGATGCCAATTATTAACTCTTCACTTCTAACTCTTCACTTCTAACTTCTAACTAAAAAAATGTCATTAATCAAGTCTATTTCAGGCATTCGCGGCACCATCGGCGGGAAAGCCGGTGAAGGCCTTTCGCCGCTCGATATCGTCAAATTCACTTCGGCATACGCCACCTTCATGCGTCGCAACTCTCCCGTGCAGTCCAATGTCATCGTCGTCGGTCGTGACGCACGTTTGTCAGGTCGCATGGTACTGAACACCGTTGTCGGCACACTCATGGGCATGGGCTTTGATGTGGTCAACATCGGCCTTGCCACCACTCCTACCACCGAATTGGCGGTAGTGGGTGAGCACGCCTGTGGCGGCATCATCATCACGGCTTCGCACAACCCCAAGCAGTGGAATGCCCTCAAGCTTCTCAACCACAACGGCGAATTCCTCACCGATGCCGAGGGTAAGGAAGTACTCCGTCTCGCTGAGGCCGAGGACTTTGACTATGCCGACGTGGACCACCTGGGACGCGAGCAGAAGAACTATACCTGGCTCCGTCGTCACATTGATCAGGTGTTGGCACTTGATCTCGTGGACGTTGAAGCGATCCGCAAAGCCGACTTCACAGTAGCTGTCGATGCTGTTAACTCGGTGGGTGGTGTCGCCATACCCCTGTTGCTGCAGGCCTTGGGTGTGAAGAAGGTGGAGAAACTCTTCTGTGACCCCACGGGTAACTTCGGCCATACACCAGAGCCTATCCCTGAAAACCTCACCGCCATCAGCGACTTCATGCGTCAGGGCAAGGCCGATGTCGGCTTTGTCGTGGATCCCGATGTGGACCGTCTAGCCATCATCATGGAGAACGGTGAGTTCTTTGTCGAGGAATATACCCTGGTGGCTGTTGCTGACTATGTCTTGGCCCACACGCCCGGCTCCACTGTGAGCAACCTGTCCTCATCGCGCGCCTTGCGTGACGTGACCAACAACCATGGTTGCACTTACACGGCAGCTGCAGTCGGTGAGGTCAACGTGACGACCGAGATGCGCCGCACGGGTGCCGTCATCGGTGGTGAGGGCAACGGCGGTGTCATCTATCCCGCAAGCCACTACGGCCGCGATGCCCTCGTTGGCGTGGCCCTTTTCCTGTCACTTCTGGCCAAGAGCGGCAAGACCGTCAGCCAGTTGAAGGCCACCTATCCGCAATACAGCATTGCCAAGACCAAGCTCGAACTCAAGCCTGAAATGGACGTTGACGCCATCCTCAAGGCCGTCGAGAAGCACTACCAGGGCGAGCAGATGACCACCATCGACGGTGTGAAAATCGACTTCGCCGACAGCTGGGTACACCTGCGTAAGAGCAACACCGAGCCCATCATCCGCATCTACAGCGAGGCCCACACAATGGAAGAAGCCGAACGCCTCGGCCACGACGTCAAACAAATCGTCCTCTCCCTCATTTAACCGTGTGTTGATGCTCGCTGAGCTTGCAGTTTAGAGTTTAGTGGGGCATCCGCATTCTTGAGTGCACGCTAAGTCGCCAAGTCGCTAAGTCTTTTATTGCTCGCAAGGGGCTCGCAATTATTATAATTTTGCGAGCCTCTTGCGAACAAGCCTTAATATCTTAGCGGCTTGGCGACTTAGCGTGAGATGGTTTCTGCCTTGGGTGTGGGGCTGTAAGGTTGAAATTTTACTCATGTTGTTGACTTATTTGGCAGGTGGGTGACAATTTGTCGCCCACTTGTCACTTTATAGGGCGTTGGCACACTCGTTGCAGTCTAGCGGTTGTGTTATCAGTTATATGCTGACAACGTGAGACGCAAATTTTTGCGTCTCTACATGAAGAGAAAACTCAACATAATAATAACTGTTTAAAACCGTAAAAAGTAATCATGACTATTAAACCATTAAATGACCGCGTTCTCATCGAACCGGCTAAGGCTGAAGAAGTTGTCGGCGGCATCATCATCCCCGACAGTGCAAAGGAAAAACCTCTCAAGGGCAAAGTGCGTGCCGCTGGTAATGGCACCAAGGACGAGGAAATGATCGTCAAGCCCGGTGATACCGTGCTCTATGGCAAGTATGCTGGCAATGAAATCGAGATTGACGGTGAGAAACTGTTAATGATGCGTCAGAACGACATCCTGGCCATCGTCGTGGAATAATTTAGAGCGGACAACTGAAAAACAGACAAAAAAACAGACAAAAGAATATGGCAAAGTTAATTAAATTTGATATCAAAGCTCGTGAAGAGCTGAAGAAGGGCGTTGACCAGTTGAGCGACGCCGTAAAAGTTACCCTTGGTCCTAAGGGTCGCAATGTGATTCTCGACAAGAAATATGGTGCTCCCCACATCACCAAGGACGGTGTGACCGTAGCCCGTGAGGTGGAACTGGAGGACGAATTCCAGAATATTGGTGCACAGCTCGTTAAGGAGGTCGCCAGCAAGACCAATGACGATGCCGGTGACGGCACTACCACTGCTACCGTTCTGGCCCAGGCCATCATCACCGAGGGCCTCAAGAACGTGGCTGCCGGCGCCAACCCCATGGACGTGAAGCGTGGTATCGACAAGGCCGTTAAGGTCGTTGTCGAGGGTATCAAGGAGCAGGCCCAGGAAGTGGGTGACGACTTCAACAAGATTGAGAACGTGGCTCGCATCAGCGCTAACAACGACGATGCCATCGGTCAGCTCATTGCCGAGGCCATGAAGAAGGTAAAACAGGACGGTGTCATCACCGTCGAGGAGGCCAAGGGCACCGAAACCCGCGTTGACGTGGTCGAGGGTATGCAGTTTGACCGTGGCTACATTTCGCCCTATTTTGTCACCAATGCCGACAAAATGGCATGTGAGATGGAACGCCCCTACATCCTCATCTTTGACAAGAAGATCTCTGGCTTGAAGGACCTGCTGCCCCTGCTGCAGGGTGCCGTTCAGGCTCACCGTCCCATGCTCATCATTGCCGAGGACGTTGATGGCGAGGCTTTGGCATCACTGGTAGTGAACCGTCTGCGTGGCTCGCTCGAGGTATGTGCCGTGAAAGCTCCTGGCTTCGGCGACCGTCGCAAGGAGATGCTGCAGGACATCGCCATCCTCACCGGTGGTACCGTTATCAGTGAGGAGACTGGTCTGACCCTCGAGAAGGCTACCCTCGACATGCTGGGTACTGCCGAGAAGGTTACCGTTGACAAGGAAAATACTACCATCGTCAATGGCGCTGGCAACAAGGACATGATTGCCGACCGCATCGCCCAGATCCGCGTGCAGATCGAGAACACCAAATCGACCTACGACAAGGAGAAACTCCAGGAGCGTCTTGCTAAGATGTCGGGCGGTGTAGCCGTGCTCTACATCGGTGCTCCCAGCGAGGTCGAGATGAAGGAGAAGAAAGACCGCGTGGATGACGCCTTGAGTGCTACCCGCGCAGCCGTTGCCGAGGGTATCGTTCCCGGTGGTGGTACCGCCTACATCCGTTGCCTCAAGGCCCTTGAGGGCATGAAGGGTGACAACGATGACGAGACCACGGGTATCCACATCATCCAGCGCGCTATCGAGGAGCCTCTGCGTCAGATCGTTGCCAACGCTGGCCTGGAAGGCGCTGTCGTAGTGAATCGCGTCAAGGAAGGCAAGGACGACTTCGGTTACAACGCTCGCACCGAGAAGTTCGAGAATCTCTTCGAGACTGGCGTCATCGATCCTGCCAAGGTATCCCGCATCGCCCTCGAGAACGCAGCCAGCATTGCCGGCATGTTCTTGACCACCGAGTGCGTCATCGCCGAGAAGAAGGAGCCCGAGCCCGCAATGCCCGCTGGAGGTCCCGGCATGGGAGGCGGCATGGGTGGCATGATGTAATTTTCCCCAAGGCTGTTTCATAGCATTATAGTTTTATATGGTTGCCCCTGTCGGCGAGTGCGTCGACAGGGGTTTTCTTATGCCTAACCTCTCATTTTTCAGTAGTTTTGGGTACCTTGAATGCCGTATTCCTTTCTTTTTTTAAAATATGTGTTATTCGTTCTTGATATTTCCTAAAAATGTAGTATTTTTGCAGTTGCTTAAAGATTTAGTCAAGTTTTACTCTTAATCTGATAAATTGTGCTTTGATGGAACAACAACGTTTAATATTCAATTCTCGTGATGAGTTGTTGCGTATAGACGTGCCACGCATCGTATATTATGAAGCGGATGGCAACTATACCTATATCGTGACGACCAATAAGCTCAAGAGCGCAGTGTGCATGAACCTCGGCCAGATGGAAGATGTCCTGGCACAGCGCTTGAAGGAAAAGAAGTGCCTTTTTGCTCGTATCGGCAAGAAGTATATCATCAACTTGAGCTATGTCTATCGAATCAACCCGCTCAAGAAACAATTAGTGCTTTCTGATTTCAACAACTTCTCCTTCCAGCTTGATGTTTCCAAAGAAGCATTAAAGAACCTCAAGGAAATAATGGCCCACATCAAGATTTAAGCTCAATGGAACTGATAATCGGAAGAGACGGCGCGACTGCAAAGCTCAAGGTGGTCGATGGCACTCAGGTGAAACTCTATGGTGAAGCGGCGAGTGTCCCCGTGGACGTCAGCCGTCAGCATTGCCAGCTCACTGCAATCGATGATAACACCTTTGTGATCAAGAACATCAAGGCAGCCAACGTGACTTGGGTCAACGGTATTGAAATTCAAACCAAGAGGATTACCCGGGACGACAAGGTACAGCTCGGTCAGAGCCGTTACCTGCTGCCTCTCAACGAGATTCTGGAGCAGATTAAGCCCAATATCGTTGACATTACGCCGCTCAAAGCCATTTGGGAAAAATATAACAGCAGCACGCTGGCCATCAGGAAACGCCAGCAGACCAACAACCTCTTGGCCCGTATCCCTATTTTCATGACCATGCTGGGTGGTGTGCTGATTGCACTAAGCGAGGCAATACGTCCTTACTCTATCACATTCACTGTAATTGCGTTGCTGATTATGGCCTACGGCTTCTACCGCCAGGCTACCGATCGGGCTATCGATAAGCAGGAACAACTCAAGAAACAATTCCAGCGTGACTATGTTTGTCCCAAGTGTGGACGGTTCATGGGATTTGTGGATTATGACCTGCTTCATCAGAACAATAACTGCCCTGGATGCAAGGCTAAATACAAGTGATCGTCATTTCATACATTAATCCCGCTATTTTGTCCATTATACACATTTTTGTTTGGATTTCTCAATAGCCGATGACTAATTTTGCATTGACAAAATTATTAACGGAACTAAAATTGAAAGATTATGGTAAACGAAGAAACAATCTACACGGGTAGCGCCCAACAAGGAAATTCTAAAGAGGGTGTTATGAAGAATATTGTGGAGAAGGCTTGGAAGCCTGTTACCATTGGTGGCTCCACGGGTATATTGCTGGGAGCCGGCGCTCTGTTGGCACAGCACACCATCGCATTGAGTGCCGATGCTAAGCCTGCAACTCCTGCCAGCGAAGCCGAAGACAAAGCAGCTCCAAGGGCTGCCGAGGAGAACGTGCTCCAACCTCAGGAAGATCTAATCGGTGATGTGCAGAATGAACTGAATGTTGCTGACATCAGCGATGACCTGACCTTTGAGCAGGCTTTTGCCGAAGCTCGCGAGCAGGTGGGACCTGGCGGCGTCTTCCATTGGCATGGTGCCATCTTCAGCACCTATACCGCTGATGAATGGGATTCCATGACCGAAGAAGAGCAGAACCATTTTGCCGACATGGTACGTCCCGAGGTTGATGCTAACCAAGTTGATGTCGAGGACATCGCGATGGACGACACGATTGAGCCGGATTCTGATATTGACGATGAGGGTGCTGATGCCTTCGCTCAAGCTGATGTCGAGCCGGATCAAGTCATGGACCAGGATGTCGCCGAAGTACCAGTATATGAAACTAACGAAGGTTTCATCCAGGCCGACATTCGCGAGGCTGAAGAAGGGTTTGCTCTTGCCGATGAAGCTGATGAGGATGTTGTCGTAGCCGAAGATGACAACGAGTTGGTTCAGGACATCGCCATGATTGACGAGGAGAGTGACGAAGACATCGCCCTTGCAGAATTGGATGAAGATGCCGACAGCAATGACGCCTTCGCTCTCGATGAGATGTTCAATCTCAAGGCAGCCAATGACGTGGCAATGGCCAATGGCGTAAAGAGTTCTCCTGACGCTCCCCACAAGGACAACTTTGAGAATTTCATTTCAGATGACGTGGTTCGCATCGTGGGTTATGGCGAGTTCGACGGTCATGTGGTACGTGGCTTGGACCTGGACGGTGACAATCTTGCCGACGTAGCTGTGATTGATGTCGATGACTCTGGCGACCTCTCGAGGGACGATATCGTTGTTGAAGAGGGCAACGGCAACATGTCCACCTATGGTGAGCTTCATGACTTTGCCATGAGCCAGCTCGATGACAACGACCACGATAACATGCATGACAATCTGCCCAATCCCGATGTAGCCGCCGACATGCCCGACTACATGGACGATGCGATAGCCCAGCTCTAATTTTTTCAATAGTTAATAGACCTTGAAACCATGCGACGTCTCATTCACAAACTGCTCCTGATCCTGCTCATCGCCATGATGAGTCAAGGCGCTACAGCCCGCAACTACGTTTTGTGTGTGGGATTGGACACTTATCCTAACAAGGTGGGACGTTATCGCGTCAAGTCTCTGCATGTCAGTGCCAATGACGCCAAGGTCATGAAGAAAGTTTTTGCTGCCAATGGTTTCAGCACTTCGGTTCTCACCGATAGCGCCGCCACACTCGATGCCGTGTTGAGGACGATGAAATATCGCTTCTATACGGCCAAGAGTGACGACATGGTTGTCTTTTACTTCAGTGGGCATGGAACCGAAGACGGATTGCTGTGCTATGATAAAGTGCTGGACAATCATGCTATCGTTGAGGTCTTGAAAAAATGCAAGGCCAAAACCAAGATGGTGATTGTCGATGCCTGTTATTCCGGTATCATGCGCACCGACTCCGTTTGGCACAAGGCCTTTGGCAATGAAGATGTCATCCTGTTCCTGTCGTCCCGCAATCAAGAGGAATCGTTCGAGACCGGATATAGCAACAGTTTGTTTACCATGTATGTTGAACGAGGATTGCGAGGAGGTGCCGACACCAATACCGACAGCAAGATCACTCCCAAGGAGTTGTATGAATTTGTGCACAAAGGGGTCAGTAATGATGGACTATTCAAGGAACGGCAACATCCTGTGATGTGGGGCCGATTTGATGGTGACAGACCTATCATTATCTGGCAGAACAAAAAAGATAAAAAAAGTAACAAGACCAATCAGGAAATAGAAGATGCCACAAACAATTAATATCAAATGTCCTGGATGCGAGGTAGTATTGAGAGTGACTAACTCCAAAGACGAACCCGAGAAGCGCTTCGCTTGTCCAAAATGCGGCAAGCGAATCGTTGTACCTTTCTATAAGCTTAAACCCGAAGACGGTGAAACACAATTAGACGGAAAGGAAGGGAGCCAGTCCACCCAGATGTGTGGAGACGACATCCTGCAGTCGTGTTACCTCTTGCACGAGGGCAAACAGTATGATCTCGCCATCGGCAGCAATACCGTCGGACGCCTTGCATCAACCTCCATTGCCGATGTACAGATCGACACCGATGACCTGTTCATGAGCCGTGAACATGCAGTCATCAATGTCCGCCGTTTACCTAATGGCAGCCTCAAGATAGATATTTCCAACTTCAAGAACAAGAATACCACCAAGGTCAATGGCTTGCTTCTTGAGCATGATGATGCTATCGTGTTGCACGATGACGACACCATTGAAATGGGTAGCACATCACTATCCTTTCACACCAAATAACACAATAGCAAGATGAGAATAAAGATATATCCACCACTGGCCATCCAGGAACTAGGAAACCGTGATAATCAGGAAGACTATATCTACCCTGCATACGGTAAAGCAACAGCAAATGATTGCTTGTTCATTGTCTGTGATGGAATGGGTGGGCATGATAACGGTGAAGTCGCAAGCCAGACGTTTGCCGATGCGCTTGCCGATTACTTCAACACCCATGCCTCGGGCAATCGTGTCCTGCAAGATTCAGTAATTGCTGCTGCACTCGAAGAGGCATACAACAAACTGGATGCAGCAGATAACGGGAGTTACAAGAAGATGGGCACGACCCTTACGCTCCTGTATTTCCATCGTGGTGGTGTGACAGCGGCTCACATCGGAGACAGCCGCATTTATCACCTCAGGCCTGGCAAGAAACTGCTCTATGTCAGTCGTGACCATTCGCTGGTATTTGATCTCTACCAGAGCGGAGAGATTACTTATGGCGAGATGAAGACTTCAGTGCAGAAGAATGTAATCACTCGCGCTGTCCAGCCCGGTGAGGATAACCGAGTAAAACCTGACATTATCCACATCACCGATGTGAAGCCTGGCGATTACTTCTTCATGTGCAGTGACGGTATGGTAGAACGCATGGATGACGACGACATCCTCAAACTGTTCTCCAGTCGTGGCGACGATGAGAAAAAAAGGAAAAAACTCATCTCAGACACGTCGGCAAATCAAGACAATCACAGTGCTTACATCATTCATGTCGAGTCTGTCACGTTAGAACCCGAGGATGAGCTGGTTACTGTGAATGAAGAGAGCACAGCACGTTTTAATGTGCTGAACATGAAACCGATAAACAGTAATACTACTACCATTCAAGAAGAAGACAACGATTCAACCGTAGTCGCCTCTTCATCGACGCCTCAACCTGAACCGGAAGTCAGGCATAAAAGGAAACAGTCAAACTGGTTCTGGTGGGCTTTACTGATAGCGGCTATCGTTGCAGCTGCTGCTTGGCTCGCTTTATATGGTTGGGGTGGACGTCATGAGAAGGTAAGCCCTAACGATGTGGCTCCTGCAATCGAAAACACTTCAATCCAGCATGTGGAGCCGGTAAAACCGGTGAAACCCACAATCAATCATAAAGAGGACACTCGCCGCAGTGCTGTGGAAAAAGAAGCTACTGCTCGTAGCGCTTCACAGGCGAGCACTATGGATCGTTTAAAGGATTCTATCAATGAATCCAAAAAACGCCATCATGCTGCCAAAGAAAGTGCTGATGCCGATGAACCGAAGTCCAAGATTGAATAACGACGAAAAAGAATACAATACAATATATGCCTAATCAAGAAAATATCAATATGGAGTCGATGCTCAAGGTGGGAACCATCTTGCATGGCACTTATCGCATCGACAGCTACCTTTCAAGCGGTGGTTTTGGCAATACCTATGTAGCAACACACATCAACTTCAATGAGAAATACGCTATTAAGGAGTTTTTCATGAAGGGGGTGAATGAGCGTGACGGCAACAATACTACCGTCAGCGTGAGCAACAATGAGAAGGTGATTGAATTTAACGAGCAACTTGAAAAATTCAAGAAAGAGGCTCGTCGTCTGCGCCGCCTCAACAATCCTCACATTGTCAGGGTGTATGACTTGTTTGATGAGAACGGTACGGCCTACTACGTCATGGACTATATCAATGGCGAGAACCTGAAAGAGAGGCTCAAACGCACGGGGCAACCCATCAGCGAGAACGAGTCGCTCAAAATCCTTGAGCAGGTCCTTGACGCATTGCAGGAAGTACATTCCCAGGGAATTTGGCATCTTGATCTGAAGCCCGCCAATGTGATGGTGGATCAGAAAGGCACTGTGAAGCTCATTGACTTCGGCGCCAGCAAACAGTTCAACAGCAAGACTGGTGGAGCTTTGTCAACTTCATCAGTGACCTATACTAACGGTTTCGCGCCCATTGAGCAGATGGAGAAAAGTTATGAGAAATTGGGACCTTGGACCGATTTCTATGCTCTTGGAGCCACAATCTACAATGTGCTTTCCAACCAACGTCCTCCCATGCCCAGTGATATCAATGATGACCGTACCCCCGACAAGCATCTTTCCTTGCCACTGCCTTTCAACACAAGTGACAAGATGCGAGAGCTGTTGTTATGGTTGATGAAGACCAATAGAAAGGAGCGACCTGCATCGGTTAAGGAAATCACCGACTTCTTGTCTAAGGCTATGAGCACTGACCATGATGTGGAATCCACAATCCTCCACCAGAGGAAGGCGGCTTCAGCACAACAAGCTATGGATACCCAGCAAAATTCAGCTACCGTCAGCGACGATGATTCAGAGGATTCTGAAACGAGCACTGAGAATGCCAAGAAAACCAAGAAGGCGATAGTCATTGCTGCATGTGTCGGACTGTTGCTTGCTGTGGGCTTCTATTTCATGTTCAATCATGGTTTCAGCGAAGACAAGCAAGCTGAAACCGTTGACTCACTAGTTGTTAAGAATGTGGTTGATTCAGTCCTGACGATTCCACTTGGTGAGTGCAGTTATTCTGGTGAAGTGAATAAAAACGGAATCCCCGACGGCAAGGGTGTCGCAGTATTCACTGCCGATGGACAAAAGCTTGAAGGAAACTTTGAGAATGGCAATGTAGATGGTGACAGCATCCACATCTACTATGCTGACGGTAATACCTTTGTAGGCACTTTCCGTAACAATCAATTACATTACGGTCGCTTCACATGGAAAGATGACGGATCCTATTTTGTAGGATTCTTCACCAATGGTCAGCCCAACATGAAGAAGGGTGCGATGTATAGTAAAAGCGGAAAACGTATTGATTAAAACAGATACTCGATTCATAGCATTATTCCTTAAGGAGATAAAATGAGGAAGTTTTACTGCATATTAGTGACGTCTGTGATGCTGGTTATCTCGGCTTTGTCTGCATTTGGTCAGGTTGGCCAAGTGAACAAGCCGAAACAACCAACCAAACCGACCACGACCAAGGTCAAAAAGACCGCTGGAAAGAACAGCAGTAAGACAACCAAGTCAACTCATCACGCTTCGTCAACCAGAACCGACTCCAAGCTCAGGCACACAGTCAATAGTGGTACTGCTAGCACGTCGAGTAATTCTTCTTCGGTAGTTTCAGTAACAATCAATTGCAATGCCGAAGCAGCCGACGTGTATATCGACAACTCCTATTTAGGCGTTTCGGGCACCTCCTATAATCTCAAGACAGGTCCTCACATTATACAATTGGTTGCCGGTGGATATGAGGAGTTTGTGGGTAATTTTAATGTGACAGCATCCAATAGGTCATTTAATTTCACAATGACAAAGAAAATGCTGCAGTCAGTGCTGGATTTGGTGGATGAAATGGTCTTTGTTCATGGTGGGGACTTCACGATGGGCTCTAAAGGGCTTGATGCTGAGTATGACGAGAAACCGGCTCATGAAGTAATATTGCCATCATATTACATTTCCAAATATGAGGTGACACAACAATTATGGGTGGACGTCATGGGGGGCAACCCCAGCATCCACATCGGCGACATGATACCAGTCCATTCAGTTTCATGGGATGATTGCCAATTATTTATCTCTCGCCTGAATGATATTTCGGGAATAAAGTTCCGTCTACCTACCGAGGCCGAGTGGGAGTATGCCGCACGAGGTGGCAACATGGCTAAAGGTTTCATGTATGCTGGCAGCGACAGCATTGACGATGTCGCTTGGTGTGGAATTGATATCTCTGCTCCTCATGAGGTTGGTGATAAACAGCCCAATGAACTGGGGCTATATGATATGTCCGGCAATGTAATGGAGTGGTGCTCTGATTGGCATGGACCTTATACTGCTGGCCGACAGAAAAATTCTTCTGGTGCACTGAAAGGTGAATACCGTGTTGCGAGGGGTGGATACTGGGAGAGTGAGCCCAGCCATTGCACTGTCACTTATCGCTTTCCCGTTCCTCCTGAAGATGTCAGTGAATACATCGGGTTGAGATTGGTGGCAAAAACTTTGAAAACAAAACATAATTCGAAATGAAGAGATATTTAGTGATATTGCTGTCTTTTATGTTATTATTGCCTGTGCAAACAGTCATTGCACAGGTGAGTAACGTACCTAAACCTCCTATTGACAGTCCGACAAAACCGACTCCTAGGCCTAGATCGAATCCTAGGCCAAGGCCTAATCCCAAGCCGAAGCCTAATCCAAAGCCAAGGCCCAACCCGAGACCGTATTCCAGGCCTCAGTCGGCTGTTGAGGTAACCTTCAGTTGTAATGTGGAAGATGTTCCTGTTTTTATCGCAATTGATGGAAAACAGCCCACTGATATTGATGAAATTTTCACATTGACTGTTGGCAGCCACAAGGTGCGTATTACTGCCGACGGCTATGCCACTTATAACACTTCAATCAAAGTTGTTGAAGAGGGTGATTTCTTCTATTTCGAGCTCGATGAAGCATCTGAATATGGTGAAGAAGTGACTGATGATGGGGAGGATGAAGGTGAGGATGACGCTCCTGCCACTGGAACTTATTCTATCGATGAGGTTCTTGCTCCGCCTGTCGCTCCCGAACTGCCGCCCGAAGACACTCAGCCCGAGGTGTCGGTACTTGTTGAAGACCCCACCAATGCACAGAAGTTCCTGAATGATACGATTACCGTCAATGGAGTCACATTTATTATGGTCTTTGTTCCAGGCGGAACTTATACAAGGTATGAGATTCCCGAGAATCTTGATTCAGTCATTGATGTCAATGTGACTGGTGTGCCGCCTGCTCACAGGGTGTCATTGTCTAATTATCACATCGGAATGCATGAGGTGACTTGGGACTTGTGGTATGCTGTGATGGAAGACAGCATCGTCGATTATTACCACAATCGCCCCTATGATGAAGCGACTTGGTATGATTGCCAGCAGTTCATTGATAAATTGAATAAACTCACTGGTAAGAAATTCCGCCTCCCCACCGATGCTGAATGGGAATATGCCGCTCGAGGAGGAAACAAGTCCAATGGCTATGTCTTTTCCGGTGGCAACAATATCGATGAGGTAGCATGGTACTATGAGAACTATGAAGGTGAATGGCATGAAGTCGGTACAAAAGCGCCCAACGAATTAGGTATCTATGATATGACGGGTAGTGCCTGCGAGTGGTGTGAAGACTGGTATAACTGGCCGGATGCCAACGAGAACACTCCGCCTCTCGTTAATCCCAAAGGGCCCCTGGAAGAGCAGAAAAACAGCAGGAGTGGAAATCCCATGGGACGAACCATCAGAGGTGGAAGCTATGGTCAGGACGCCAGCATGTGCTGTGTTTTCCAGATCTATTACGCTAACCCTCATAAGGCAAGATACGGCTTGCGCCTAGCAATGTAACCATCACCGTTTAACACAGGTTCAAATTAACATCAAAAAGCACATTCTGTCACAATCAGGGTGTGCTTTCTTTTGCCTCCTGGTGCCGCTTGATCTTCCAGCCTATTGCGGCAACAACAATCGTTGTAAGCGGGCTGAGGATATTGAAGAAACAATAGGGTAGGTAGGTGAGGGTGGGGACTCCTAATACTGTCGCCTGAGTCATGCCGCAGGTATTCCAAGGAACTAGCACTGATGTCACCGTAGCAGCATCCTCGGTAGTTCGGCTCAACAGTCGTCCTTCATAGCCCTCCTTCTTATAAACATCACGGAACATGTCGGCAGTCAACACGATGCTGATGAACTGGTCTCCGGTGGTAAGATTGAGGAAAAGACCTGTTCCCACGGTCGAGGTGACCAGACTCAATCTTGTACGTACCCACTTGACAATGACACCCGTAATACTCTGGATCATTCCACTAGCAACCATGACAGAGCCAAAGCACAATGCACACAGGATAAGCCAAATGGTGTTCAACATTCCTGCCATACCTCCAGTTGACACCAAGTCGTTAAGGGCATCAAAACCCGTCTGCACTGCAGTGGACCCATAGTAAGTCATCGCCAAACCCTTGAAAATAGCGGCTGGCGTGCTAAGCGAGGGATCATCGGCAATCTGACACAGGATGTGGGGTTGCAAGATAATCGCAGTGATGCCAGCAATGATTGAAGAGACAAACAAAACGACCAGCGAAGGCACCTTACGAGCAATAAGGATTCCAGTAATCAATGGCACCAGCAACGTCCACAACGAGATGTTGAAAGTGGCAGAGAGGCCTTCGGTGTATTGCTCAACGTGAAGTGCACCTTCACTGCCATGTCCCAATCCAGCGACAAGGAAGATGACCAATGTGATAAGAATGGAAGGTGTCGTCGTCAATACCATGTAACGGATGTGCTCAAAAATGTCCACTCTCACCGACGATGAGGCTAGAATTGTTGTATCGCTTAAGGGAGACATCTTGTCTCCAAAATATGATCCCGAGATGATAGCGCCCGCTGTCCAAGCCTCTGAGATACCCAAGGCCTGGCCAATTCCAAGCAATGCGACACCGATAGTGGCAACAGTGGTCCACGAACTGCCTGATAACAATGATACCAATGCACAAATGACGCACGCACTAACAAGGAAAAAACTGGGTGACAAAATCTGTACACCATAATAAATCAGTGTCGGTACTACACCACTGATCATCCACGACCCAGCAAGCATACCCACCGACAACAAAATAAGCAGAGTAATAGACACGTCACCGATGGTCTTGGTCATCTGATGCTCAAAGGTTTTCCATGGCGTATGGTAACATGTCATGGAAATCAGCACACACACGGCGACTCCTAACAACAGGGCTATCTGACTACCACCACTCAATGCGTCACTGCCAAACAGCATGATGACGATGCTCAGCATACCTATCAAGACAACCACAGGTATTATCGCAACGAGAGGGTGAGGATATTTGCGTTCGGTCATTTGGTTTGATGTATATTGTTTTTATTGCGGTTTACAATGTGCAAATATATAAAAAAATCCCATTTATTGGGCTATTCTTTCCGAAAAGACATTTTTTGAGTAACTTAGCGGCATGAAACATTATCTGAAACTCTTATTGGCAACATGCTTGATGGCACTTTGTTGTTCTGCACTGCAGGCCGTGACACTGCAGGATGGCGTATCTTGGGAATAGGCCCAATACCGCTCATCCCACATCAGTGACGTGAATTACGACCTGTCGTTTACTGTGCCTGCCGAGAAGTCCCAACCTGTCTATTTCGAGGAAATGCTAATGTTCATTTGGACGGGAGACGAAGACCTGCAGATTGATTTCCAAGGCAATGCCAACCAACTTTCCAAGGAGATTTTAGTCAATGGCAAGAGACTGAATACTGTGTTGAGCGATGAGCACATAGTGATTCCTCTCCAGTATTTAGTACAGGGCGAGAATTCGGTGTCTATCAGCGGCTATAGCGGAGACAAGGCTTTGAACCGTAGCGATGACTACATGTACACCTTGTTTGTGCCCGACCATGCCCGCAGCGTGTTCCCATGCTTTGACCAGCCGGACTTAAAGGCGGTTTTTGACCTAAAACTGAACATCCCTGAGGGTTGGGTAAGTATCAGCAATCAGACACGAAAGCCCATTCCCACCTACCTGTTCTCGTTCACAGCAGGAAAATTCCAGGTGAAGACGGCAACCCGTGACGGACGCCTGCTCACCGCCTTGTACCGAGAGACCGATTCTGCCAAGGTGGCACAACTGCCCATCGTGTTTGACCAAGTGGCGCTGTCATTGCGATGGATGGAGGAATACACCGCCATTCCGTACCCCTTTGAGCACTATGGCTTTATTGTCCTGCCTGGCTACCAGTTCGGCGGCATGGAGCATCCTGGTTGCATTCAGTTCAACGACCAGCGCATCTTCCTCGGCCCAGAGCCTACGCCCGACGAGGAATTGTCACGCCTCAACCTCATTGCCCACGAGACGGCCCACATGTGGTTTGGCGACTTGGTGACCATGCGTTGGTTCGACGACGTGTGGACCAAGGAGGTGTATGCCAATTTCATGGCCGACAAAATCGCTCGTGAGCAGTTCCCTGAAATCAACCACGACTTGGCTTTCATCAAGACCCACTATCCGCTGGCGATAAGCACCGACCGCACCCAGGGCACGCACCCCATACAACAGCCGTTGGACAACATGAATAAGGCAGGTCTTCTTTATGGTAACATCATCTACCACAAGGCGCCTATTATGATGAACAAACTCGAGAAAGATAAAGGGGTCGATGCCTTGCGTGAGGGCCTGCGCAGTTACCTCAGCCGTTATGCCTACAGCAATGCCACATGGGATGACCTGATTGCCGAACTTGACCGTTTCAACCCCGAGCACAGCGCCCAGTCTTTCAGCGACGTGTGGGTCAAGCAGAAGGGAATGCCTGTCATCTATCCCATCCGAATGAGTGACGTTGTCCGTGTGCGTCAGTCCGACCCCTATGGCCGCAACTTGGTGTGGAAACAGGGCTTTGACATCGGCTATGTGGATGAAAACGGCAAGTTTTGCCAGCACCCCATTTATATGAACGATCGCGACTATTTGTTCTACTTGGGTTATAACGATGGCCTGTTTGTCAACAGCAATGCCGAAGGCTATGGCCAGTTTAAACTTCGTTGTGAGGGCATCTCAAGGATGGCCGAAGCCTGGAAAACGATGGCCGACAATGACCTGGCCCGCTATGCCGCCGTGCTCACCCTCTACGAGAACCTTCATCTGGGCACCATCAAGGCAACGGAACTGATGAATATGCTGCTCGAATTCCTCTCACATGAGAAAAACGAACTGATTGCCTCGACGACATGCACGTTTATCAACAATCTGATTTCTCGCCTAGACAGTGAACCTCGTGCCGAGACTGAACAGCAGCTGTTTGAAATGATGCAGACACACAGCCTGCCATCGGTGCGCCAGACGTTATTGCGCCAGCTTTCCCTCAAAGCCATTTCCCCTAATGTGGTTGACAAGCTATATGACATCTGGGAAAAACATAGTGCATCATTTCTCAACAACCGTGACTACATGCGCATGGCCTATCATCTTGCCATCATGCTCCCTGAAAGGTGGCAGGACATTCTTGCCGTTCAACATGATCGGCTCACGACCGATGACGAGCGACGTGAGTTTGACTTTGTGTCACGAGCCTGCAATCCTGACAGTCAGGTACAACAACAGTTGTTCAATGAATTACTTGAGGTGGAAAACCGTCGGGTAGAGCCTTGGGCTCGCACAATGTTAGCTTTGCTTAACGACCCAGTGCGTGAACCGTGGAGCAACCGTTACCTGGAGCCTGGGCTTGACGAGTTGGAAGAGATACAACGCACAGGTGACATCTTCTTCCCTGGCTATTGGTTGTCAAGCCTAATGGAAGGACATCAAAGTCCTGAAGCACGTGAAACGGTTGTCAAGTGGATCGATACTCATCCTCAGCTGGCTCCTGCATTAAAGAACAAGCTTCTGGAAAATGCCTATTGGTTGTTAGAAATGCAAAAATGAGGTTATGGCCTCGCATCTGTTTCCTCTTGGTCGCCTTGCTCTGCCGTTTTTTCAAGTGACAGCAGCTGCTGCTTGATGTCTGTGCCTGATGCATAGCCTCCCAGGCTGCCATCGCTGTTGATGACACGATGACAAGGAATAACGATACACACGGGGTTGTTATGATTGGCCTGAGCAACAGCACGTGAGGCAGTAGGCTTTCCCACGCGTCTTGCTTGTTCTCCATAGGAAATAGTTTCTCCATAAGGAATCTGCCTCAACACTTCCCAAGCATGCATCTGGAATTCGGTTCCTACCAAGTGCAAGGGGAGTGAGAACTCTCTTCGCTGGCCACTGAAGTATTCGTTGAGCTGACCTATACACTTAGCTAGTAAGGGAGATGTGGTTTCAACAAGCTTTAATTTCAATTTCTTTGCCACGACGCCAAGTCCTTCACCGTTCCAACCGAGGTAGGCTAACCCTTGTGTGCTTGCGCCAAGTATCAATGTACCAAGGGGAGTTTCTATCGTAGTGTAGCACAGCTGTCCGTCATGAACAGGTGAGATACCTAACTCGGTGGCCTTTTCTAACATGAGCCGATAGGCTGGCACATAGTCGTTGGTGATAATGCCATCGAGAATGGCATCCTTAATGGTATCCTTGATGTAACCGACGGGCTTTGAGGGTTCAAGGCCGAAGGTCTGCATGATTTCCTCACCGTCAATGGGCGGCTGGAAATTGCGTACACGGTCTTTCTCTTCAATGTCCACCAGTTTCTGCTTCACCAAGTCAAAATTCTCGCGGAAACGTTGCACCTTGATTTGGTTTTTGCTGGTGATATCTGCTTTGCACAGGGTCATCAAGTCATCGATATCGTCTCCTGCATCAAACAGCAGGCGACGTACCGCACTGTCGGTCACCTCATCCTCTACCAGAGCGATAGGTCGCATGTGCAGTCCCACAAGCTTTTTCACATATTTCATCTGCTCGTTAAGAGGAAGACGCATTTTGGCAAAAATCTTGGGAACCATCTTTTCTCCGATGAAGTTGTGGTTGTGAAATGTCCACCCCAACTGAGGATCCCACCGCTTGGTGCGTGCTTTGCCCACATCGTGCAACAAGGCAGCCCATCGCAGCCACACATTGTCACTGGCAGCAGCCACGTTGTCAAGCACCTGCAGCGTATGCATGAAGTTATCTTTGTGACCACGTCCGTTAACTGTTTCAACGCCTTTTAAAGCAGCGAGTTCTGGAAAAATCAGCGGCAGTAGCCCGCACTGGTCAAGCAACAACCATCCATGTGAAGGGTGGGGCGTACGCATGATTTTCATCAGTTCTTCGGCGATTCGCTCTCGCGTGATGATACGGATGCGTTCAGCGTTACGGCGGATTGCTTCAAAGGTTTCCGGATAGATGTCAAAATTCAATTGCGTGGCAAATCTGACAGCACGCATCATTCTCAGTGGGTCGTCACTGAAGGTGATGTCAGGATCCAGAGGTGTGCGTATGATGCGTCGTTCCAGATCACCAATTCCGTCAAAGGGGTCTAACAGTTCGCCAAAGCGGTCAGCATTCAGGCAGATGGCCATCGCGTTGATGGTGAAATCACGCCGCCGCTGGTCGTCATCCAGTGTACCGTCCTCAACAATGGGATTGCGGCTCTCGCGACGATAAGACTCACGACGGGCACCAACAAACTCCAGCTCCCATCGGCGAGTCTTGACCTGAGCAGTACCGTAGGTGCGGAATACCGATAGATGAGCACGATGACCAAGGCGTTGTGCTACCGATTTGGCCACTTCAATGCCGCTGCCAACGGTAACAAAGTCCATATCGTTGCTCGGACGTTCCAGAAAGATATCACGGACATATCCTCCCACTACATAACACTCGCGATGCAACTTGTCGGCAACGTCACCCACCAGTTTCATGATGGGCAAATTCACGTGTTCATCTATTTTTTGGCGGTCAATTCTCATCTTTTTACGCTTTGTAGTGCAAAATTACTGCTTTTTTTGCGCTTTTTTTGCTCAACTCTGCAAAAATCACTAATTTTGCATCGCAAAACGACCGCTTAATGGAGGTTTTGCCACAACAATCATCAATCAATTCCACATCTCCCACTCTTATCAAATCCCTTTTATGTGAGGAATTGGCAATCCATACCTTTTCTATAATTGTATATATTGTCGGGCGATTCAAATTGATGAGATGAAACCGTTAGATCAGACAAATCATTAGTATAAATTGAGAAACATGCGTTGAGGCGCATGGCGTAGTACAATAGAGCTTCCTCTTTCTCGAGATGTACCAGGCAAAGAATTTATTATTTATTTTATATGTATAACATTGATCAATTAAAAGCGATGGGCGATGCACAGTTGCGTGAGCTCGCTAAGTCTATGGGTATTAAGCACGTTGATTCTTTTGACTATGATGGTCTCGTGTTTCAGGTTTTGGATCATCAAGCCGAGACCGAAGCTGCTAATGCTCCTGAACCCACACGCCGCCGTCGTGAACGCATTCGCCAACCGGCTGCCAAGGCTAATGGCAATGAGGTAATAAAAGATGATGCCGTGGCACCAAAAAATCAGAATAAAGAACAAATCAATATCATAGATAATACCGAAGCGGATTCTAAACCGACCGACGTGGTTGTCCAAGAGGCTAAGGCAGAGCCCAAAGAACAACCTAAAACTCAGAAAAAAGAAAAAGCAAAAGATAAAGAGAAAGAGAAAAACGAGGTACAGGAACCGCCTAAACGCAAGCGTGGACGTCCTTCGGCTGCCGAAAAAGCCGCTCGTGATTTATTGCTGAAAAATGAGCCAGTAGAACAGACGGCAACAACTGAGGAGGCATCGCCACAACAGGAACAGACAGACAAAGAAGTGGCTGCCACCGAGCCGACTCCACGACGTCGTGGCCGCAAATCAAAACAAGTCGTTGACGAACAACCCGTTTTGCCGTTTGAAAATACTGAGGCACAACCAGAACTCCAAGAACAGGAACAGCCTGCTGATGAGCCGATGGTTGAGCCTGAGCAAGAAATGATAAATGAGGAGACGGTTATGGAACCGGAAAACGAGCCTGTAATGATGCCTCAGCCCGAAGAACCTCGCGAACGCGAAGATGTGTCCCTCAATTCGTTCTTCAATACTGGCAGTGGCTTCACTTTCAAGCCGCGCACACAACAGGAACGTGAAGAGGCAATGCGCAAGGCCGAGGAAGAGAAACGTCGTCAGGCAGAGCAGGCTGCTGTAGCTCCTATTGTCATCCAGGAACCTAAAGTGATAAAAGAGAGTAAGAGCAAAAAGCGCAAGATGAAACAGCAGCAACAGCAACAGATTGCTGAGGTAAATCCCTATCTTGATCAGCCTTATAACTTTGACGGCATTCTTGAAGCACAGGGTGTTCTTGACATTGCTCCCGAGGGCTATGGTTTCCTGCGCTCCAGCGATTACAATTATCTCACTTCTCCTGATGATATTTACGTACAACAGTCTCAGATCAAGGCCTACGGCCTCAAGACTGGTGATGTGATCGAGGGTACTATCCGCCCGCCCATGGAGGGTGAGAAGTATTTCCCGATGAGCGAGATACATCTCATCAATGGACGCACGCCCGCCTATGTGCGTGACCGCGTACCTTTTGAACATCTTGTTCCCCTTTTCCCGGATGAGAAATTCGACCTCGTGAGCAAGACTCATCCCACTGTGTCACAGCGTGTCGTAGATATGTTCTCACCTATTGGAAAGGGACAGCGCGGTCTTATCGTTGCTCAACCCAAGACTGGTAAAACCATGCTCTTGAAGGAAATAGCCAATGCCATCTCAGAAAATCATCCTGAAACCTACATGATCATCCTGCTCATTGACGAGCGTCCTGAGGAGGTGACCGACATGGCACGCAGCGTCAATGCCGAAGTGATTGCTTCAACCTTTGATGAGCCTGCCGACCGTCATGTCAAGATTGCTGACCTGGTACTGAGCAAGGCTAAACGTCTCGTGGAATGTGGTCATGATGTAGTGATCCTGCTTGACTCGATTACGCGTCTGGCACGTGCTTACAATACGATTGCTCCGGCATCTGGTAAAATCCTCACCGGTGGTGTTGATGCTAATGCACTGCAGCGTCCCAAGCGATTCTTTGGTGCAGCGCGCAACATTGAGGGTGGTGGCAGCTTGACCATTATTGCAACAGCATTGACCGAGACCGGTTCCAAGATGGATGAGGTCATCTTTGAGGAATTCAAGGGAACAGGTAACATGGAGTTGCAACTTGACCGCAAGTTGTCCAACAAGCGTATCTTCCCGGCTGTGGATGTCATGGCATCAAGCACTCGTCGTGATGACCTGTTGTTGCCGCAGGATACCCTGAATAAGATGTGGATTATCCGTCGCTTCTTGAGCGACCGCACATCAGTGGAGGCTATGGAATTTGTCAAGGAACGCATGGACCGTACTCGCGATAACGAGGAATTCCTGCTCACGATGCAGCAAGGCTGATATGGGACGTATTTTAGGCATTGATTATGGGCGGAAACGCACCGGTATTGCAGTAACCGATCCATTACAGATTGTTGCTGGCAATCTTGCCACAGTGCCTACCCATACGCTCATGTCGTTCATTAAGGATTATATCGCACGTGAACAGGTCGATCGCATCATCATCGGTCAACCCACACAACTCAATGGTGATCCCAGCGAGAGCATGAAGTATATCACACCTTTTGTTAAACAGTTGCATAAGGAATTGCCTGACATGCCTGTTGTGATGTATGACGAACGCTTCACAAGCACGATTGCCCATCGTGCAATGATTGACGGTGGCATGAAGAAAAGTGACCGCCGAGACAAATCCCGTGTTGACGCCATAGCTGCAACAATTATTCTTAACGATTATCTACAAAGTAAATTCAATCAACCTTTTAATACTGAATCATGATATTACCGATTTATATTTATGGTCATCCTGTGCTGAGGGCAGAGAATGCAACCGTCACTCCTGATTACCCGAATTTGAAGGAGCTTATTGAGAACATGAAGGAAACCATGTACCACACCCAGGGCATCGGAATCGCTGCTCCCCAAGTGGGCGTCAATGTTCGCATCGTCTATATCGATGTTGATGTGTTGGCCGAAGATTTCCCCGAGCTCAAGGGTGTTAACATGGTACTCATCAATCCTGAGATCACAGTGGATGAGTCATCTCCGTTGATTTCTCGCGAGGAAGGTTGCCTCAGTGTGCCTGGAATTCACGAGAATGTGCATCGACACGAGAAGATACATCTGCATTGGCAAGATGAAAACTTCCAGGATCATGACCAAGACATTGAAGGATACCTCGCAAGAGTCGTACAACATGAGTGTGACCACCTGGAAAAAACGTTGTTTATTGACCGTATTGCTCCTATCCGCAAACAGTTGATAAAAAACAAGCTAAACAATATGATGAAGGGTAAGGTATCGTGCAGTTATCGCTGCAAGGTAGCACCTCTCAAGCGCAAGAAATAAGAAAGTGGAAGATGTCTCACGACAGCCTCCACAAACCTTAAATCTAATACCATGAAAAACACACGTACAAATGTACAACAGATTTTTTGAATTGTACAAATATTTTAAGGATTTTTTATATTTTTATATAAAATTTCAGATTAAATTAATGGATTTTAATAAGCCCTTGAAGATCACTGACGAAGAAAGTCCTTTTTATGATACTGGCCTGTGATTTGGCATGTAAGATTAAGGAGACTGGATGTGACTAGCAGGAGCTGGTTTATTAAAAGTTCATAATTGCGATAAAGGAAGATGAAGTAGAATCTTGTTCATTCTGACTTGATACAGTTAAAAATCGGCTACCCCATCACTGGAGTAGCCGATTCTAAAATTGTTTTCTCTCTAGTTTTCTGTTATCAGAACTTCATACCGAAGGCAATCTGGATGTTGCCGTTCTTGCAGTCACCTTCACCCTTAAACACATTGGTCAATCCCATAGTGTAGCGAGCCTGTACGAAGGCATTGTCAGTGAGGTTATAGGTACCACCCAAACCCAGACCGAAGTCAACGGCTTTGGTACCGTCCTTAAGATCATCAGTCCATTTTGCCTCAATGCTTGATGCTTTGCCCTTAGCAGTCATTTTGCTGTACACGTTGAAACCTACTTGAGGACCGAAATCGATGCTGAATGCGGGTGAAACGTAGTACTTGAGCATCACGGGCACATTGATGTAATTGGTGTGGAAAGTACAATCGGCATCAACGAGATCTACTTTGCGAGTATCTTTGCCACCTTGCGCAGCAAACACGACCTCAGGAGCAATGGCGAATTGGGAATTGAACTTGTACTCCATCATCAGACCTGCCTGATAGTTGAGTTGCATACCGTGAGGAGTGTCCTTGCCCCAGAAGTGAGTAGCGTCAACACCGACCTTTGCACCAAACTGAACTTGAGCCATAGCGCTCATGGACACGATTGCAGCAGCAATCAAAACAAAAAATTTCTTCATAAATCTTTCTCTTTTAATAAAACGTTTAGTTATAATTTCAGTTCAAAACTGTTTTTATTGCATAACGCCATTCTTTGACAACAATAAACATGCCAAGTTTAATTCACAATGGAAAAAACATAGTATTTGGGAAATTTTGGACATTTATTTACCGATACAGAACACTTACTTGCCATATTGTTTGCAAAACTGTTGGATGCCGCAATTCAAGCAGTCTGGACGTTGAGCCTTGCATACGTAACGACCATGTAACAGGATCCAGTGATGTGCCTTGAAACGCAGTTCGGCAGGAATGTGGCGTGTCAAGTCTCGCTCCACATCATTAGGAGTCTTACCCTGTGACAGTCCCAGTCGATGAGACACGCGATACACATGGGTATCAACTGGTATAGTTGCTTGATGGAATACAATGCCCAATATCACATTGGCTGTCTTGCGTCCAACACCCGGCAGCGAGGTGAGGTCTTTCATATTGTCGGGCACCTTGCCGTCAAACTCTTCAGCCAGTTTTTGGGCCATGGCTTGCAGATGGGCAGCCTTGCTGTTAGGATAAGACACACTCTTTATATATTGTAAGATGTCTTCAACGCTGGCTGCAGCCATAGCTTGTGGAGTAGGGTAGGCTTCAAACAAGGCCGGAGTCACCATATTGATGCGCTTGTCGGTACACTGGGCACTCAACATCACTGCCACCAGCAACTCAAACGGGTCGCGATGCTGCAACTCGGTCTCAGGATTAGGCTGTTTCCGCTGGAAATAATCTAATATACCCTCAAATCTCTCCTTAATTGTCATAGCTCTATTTACATGTAGAGACGCAAAATCTTGCGTCTCTAGATATCTAAATGTCAAGGTGTAGAAGTCCCTTTAAACTCTAAACTTTAAACTATTTTGCCCACAGGGCAAAATATCAATGTGCGCTCTTGAACTCGTCAAGGAAGCGTACGTCGTTCTCGCTGAACATGCGCAGGTCTTTCACCATGTACTTCAAGTTGGTGATGCGCTCAACGCCAAGGCCGAAGGCATAGCCGCTATAGACCTTGCTGTCGATACCGCTGGCCTCAAGCACGGCGGGATCCACCATGCCGCAGCCCAGAATCTCGACCCAACCCGTGTGCTTGCAGAAACCGCAACCTTCGCCACCGCACAGCATACAGGAGACGTCCATCTCGGCACTGGGCTCGGTGAACGGGAAGTAGCTGGGACGCAGACGGATCTTGGTGTCGGTACCGAACAATTCCTGGGCAAAGTGCAGCAGCACTTGTTTCAGGTCGGCAAATGACACGTTCTTGTCGATATAAAGGCCCTCAATCTGGTGGAAGAAGCAATGTGCACGGGCAGTGATTGCCTCGTTGCGGTAAACGCGACCCGGGCAGATGATGCGGATGGGCGGCTGGTTGCGTTCCATCGTACGAACCTGTACCGAGCTGGTGTGGCTGCGCAGCACGATATTGCGGGTGACGTCCTGCTCGTTCTTCTCAATGAAGAAGGTGTCCTGCATGTCGCGGGCAGGGTGGTCGGCAGCGAAGTTCAGCGCACTGAATACATGCCAGTCGTCCTCGACCTCGGGACCATCGGCGATGGTAAAGCCCAGACGTGAGAAGATGTCAATGATCTGCTTGCGCACCACCGAGATGGGATGACGCGTTCCCAATTCTGCCGGGAAAGCAGGACGGGTAATATCGATCTTGTTCTGCTCCTTAGCCTGCTGCTTGGTAGCCTCACGCAGGGCATTAATCTTCTCGGTAGCAAGGTTCTTCAGTTCATTGAGTTTCTGACCCAGCTCACGTTTCTCCTCGGGAGCCACCTCACGGAACTCGTTGAACAATGCCGTAATTTCACCCTTCTTGCTCAGATACTTGATACGTAATGCCTCAAGCGCCTCCTCATTCTCGGCCTTGAGCTCTGCAATCTGCGCCTTCAGCGCCTCTATTTTATCTTTTAACATAGTCGTTTGTCGTTGAATTAACGTGCAAAGGTACGAAATAGTTTTTAGTTAGCCCTTAACAGATAACAGTTTTTTCTCAACAATTCACCTTTATCAACCGTCAATCAGATATGACGATGTATTTGTGCGTCAGAAAAGATACCCTAATGAAATCTGAATGTTGCGGTTTTTGCCTCCCTCAAAGACCTTAGATGTGCCAGTTAAGCCGTGGATATAACGGGCATTTACAAAGGCTCCGTTCTCAAACCGATATCCTAGGCCGCCAAAGATGCCAAAGTCAAATTTCTTAGTGTTATTTGAATCAAAAGAATCATCAATTTCATGATATTCCAGTTTGTCCTTTTTAGAGAGCAGATAACAGAATTGTGGACCACATTCAACGTAAACCCCTTTAACAAGATTCACCTTTGCGGCAACAGGCAATGTCAGGTAGTGGCTGGTGACACTGTAATTCTTATCGTGTAATCGTTGCTCTGTATCGACCTCAACACGATCTTTGAAGCCCTGCATTGAGTAAAGCAAATCGGTCTCCAGCTCAAAACGGTCGTTTATGGCCCAATTAACTACACCGCCAATATGCAAGCCAGTCCTAAAGTCGGGACTTTTGGCATTATAGCCATTGATGTTCTTATACTTCGACTCGGTTGACAGATTCAAACCGCCCTTTACACCGAATTGTACTTTTTGAGCACTCATGCTCAACGCCACTATAGCTATGATAGCCATTAAAAACGTTTTCCTCATTTTGATGTAAAATTAAAATGGTTAATGTTGTAAGTTATTCTTTAAACGAGTGGAATGTACATTATTGCATCTGGTACCAATTGATTAACAAAATTTAGTAGTAAAGACCGTCGCAGAATCCTTTCACACGACGTCACTATCCCCCCCAAAAAAATCAGGGCATGTCTATAAAGACACACCCTGATTGATCAGTTCTTAAGTATTAACTCCAGCGAACAAATTACGGCTCGCGGCCTTCGATGATGGCCTCGGTGTCTCGGGCAATCATGTATTCCTCGTCGGTGAGGACGACTACGACCTTGACCTTGCTGTCGGGGGTGCTGATTTCGCCTTCCTTGCCGCGCCACAGGGTGTCGTTCAATTCCTCGTTAATCTTCACGCCCAGATACTCCAGGTTGCGGCACACGCGCTTACGGGTCTGGAACTGGTTCTCGCCGACGCCGCCGGTAAAGGCGATGATGTCCACACCACCGAGTTCGGCAGCATAAGCTCCGATGTACTTGAGGATGCGCAGCTCGTACATATCGAGAGCGAGCTGTGCGCGCTTGTCGTTCTTCTCCTCGGCAGCGTCAACGACGTCGCGCATGTCGCTGCTCAGTCCGGTGATGCCGAGCACACCGCTCTTCTTGTTGATGATGTTGAGCATCTCGGCCGGGGTGAGGTTGTACTTCTCCATGAGGAAGAGGATGGCACCGGGATCGACATCGCCCGAGCGAGTACCCATCATCAGGCCCTCGGTGGGGGTGAGACCCATCGTGGTGTCGATGCTCTTACCGTCCTTGATGGCACTGATGCTAGCACCGTTACCGATGTGGCAGCAGATGATGCGCTTGCCTTCGGGGGTAGTGCCCAGCATTTCACACACGCGCTGGGTAATAAAGCGGTGGCTGGTGCCGTGGAAGCCATAACGACGCACATGGTCGTTGGTGTAATACTCCATGGGCAGGGGATACATGTAGGCAGCCTTGGGCATCGTCTGGTGGAAGGCGGTGTCAAACACAGCTACCTGGGGTACACCAGGCAATACAGCCTCGATGGCCTCGATACCTGCCATGTTCACGGGATTGTGCAGCGGAGCGATGCCATAGCACTCGCGGATCATGTCCTTCACCTCGTCGGTGATGAGGACGCTGCGGCTGAACTTCTCGCCACCGTGTACTACGCGATGACCGACGGCATCAATTTCCTTCAGGTCCTTGATGCAACCATATTCGGGATTGATGAGGGCGTCGAGGATAGCCTTGATGGCGCCCTTGTGGTCGATGAGACCCAGGTCGATGTTCTTCTTGCTGCCGTCATCAAATTTCAGCTTGATGAAACCGTCGGGCAAACCGATTTTTTCTACACCGCCCTCGGCGAGGGTCTTGTTCTCCTTGATCTCGATGAGTTTGTACTTGGCAGAGCTGCTGCCGCAATTAAGCACTAAGATATTCATGTTTTAAGTTTAAACTATTATCTATAATCTATTATCTGTTCTCTGTTTATCGATTGATCGCCTGGTTGCAGGTCAGGATGACGGTGCGGTAGATGTCATCCTCGTTGCAGCCGCGCGACAAGTCGTTGACGGGAGCGGCAAGACCTTGCAGGACGGGGCCCACGGCCTTGGCACCAGCGATGCGCTGAACCAGCTTATAAGCGATGTTGCCCACACCCAGGTCGGGGAATACGAGCACGTTGGCATGGCCAGCGATGTCGCTGCCGGGAGCCTTGCTGGCACCCACGCTGGGAACGATAGCGGCGTCTGCCTGCAGTTCACCGTCGATCTTCAGGTTGGGATTCATCTCCTTGGCGAGACGGGTAGCCTCGACAACCTTATCTACGCGCTCATGCTTGGCGCTGCCCTTGGTCGAGAAGCTCAGCATGGCAATCTTGGGATCGTCGATTTCAGCGAGAGCACGTGCGGTGCGGTCTGCACTCACGGCAATCTGTGCCAGCTGCTGTGCGTCGGGATCAGGCACAACAGCGCAGTCGGCAAACACCATCACACCATTGTGGCCATAGGGCGAACCCTCGGGCAACAACATCAGGAAGGCACCGCTTACCGTGCTGATACCGGGCGCAGTCTTCAATACCTGGAAAGCGGCACGCAGCACATTGCCAGTAGTATTCATGGCTCCAGCCACCTGACCGTCGGCATCGCCAGCCTTGATGAGCAAGCAACCCAGATAGAGCGGGTCAAGCACTTTCTTGCGGGCATCCTCGATAGTCACGCCCTTAGCCTTGCGCAGCTCGTAGAACAGTTGTGCATATTTCTCGACACCCTCGGCATCATTGGGATTGATGACGGTGGCCTTGTCGATGCTCTTGAGACCAAGTTCAGCGGCCTTGGCCATGATTTCGGCCTTGTCGCCAATAAATACCACGTCGGCAATGCCGTCGGCGATGATGCGGTCGGCAGCTGCCATGGTGCGGGGTTCAGTACTCTCGGGAAGAACGATGCGCTGCCTCTTGGCAATCGCGTTGCTTTTGAGTTTCTCAAATAAAGGTTCCATTTCTCTAATTTGTTGAATAGTATTTTAGGAAAATTGATTATGGTTCTATTATTGCCCCAAAGGTACTGCTTTTTTTGTAATTAATAGACTATAGAAAGAATAAAAAAAGGCAACTTGAAGAATTTTCCAAGTTGCCTGATGATAAATTAAAGAATTAAAATTACTCGCCCAGGATGGCTGCTACGCCGGGCAGGGTCTTGCCCTCGATAGCCTCGAGCATGGCACCGCCACCGGTTGAAACATAGGATACCTGGTCGGCCAGGCCGAACTTGTTGACAGCAGCAACCGAGTCGCCACCGCCCACGAGTGAATAGGCACCGTTCTGAGTAGCCTCGGCCACATACTTGGCGATTTCGCCAGTGCCATGAGCAAAGTTCTCAAACTCAAACACGCCCACGGGACCGTTCCACAGGATGGTCTTGGAGTCGAGGATGATCTTCTTCCAGTTGGCAAGCGAAGCCTCGCTGGCATCCATACCCTCCCAACCATCGGGGATATTGTAGATGTCAACCGTCTGGCGATTAGCATCGTTGGAGAAGCTGTCGCCGGCAACAGTAGCTACCGAAAGGCTCAGGTTCACGCCCTTCTCCTTGGCTGCGGCAATCACGTTCAATGCCTCGGGCATCAGGTCGTCCTCATGCAGCGAGTCGCCGATGTGGCCACCCTGTGCCTTGATAAAGGTATAACCCATACCACCGCCGATGATCAGGTTGTCCACCTTATCGAGCAGGTTCTTGATAACTGACAGCTTGGAAGACACCTTGCTGCCGCCGATGATAGCGGTGAAGGGATGCTGAGCATTCTTCATCACATTGTCGATAGCGGTCACCTCTTTCTCCATGAGCAGACCCAACATCTTGTGGTCGTTGTCAAAGAAGTCGGCAATAACGGCTGTTGAAGCGTGACGGCGATGAGCGGTACCGAAAGCGTCGTTTACATAAACGTCAGCATAGCTTGCCAGCGTCTTGGCAAACTCAGTCTGGCGGGCCTTCATCTCCTTCTTAGCAGCGTCATAGTTGGGATCATCCTTTTCGATACCTACGGGCTTGCCTTCCTCCTCGGGGTGGAAGCGCAGGTTCTCGAGAATCAGCACTTCACCGGGCTGGAGCTCATCGGCCTGGCCCTTGGCCTCAGCACTGTCTTGAGCAAACTTCACAGGTCTTTCGAGTGCTGCTGCTACGGCACTGGTAATCTGGCTCAGCGAGAGCTTATGGTTGATCTTGCCCTTGGGCTTACCCATGTGTGACATGATGATCAGGGCGCCGCCATCAGCCAAGATTTTCTTCAGGGTGGGAACTGCTCCGCGGATGCGGGTGTCATCGGTAATTTCACCTTTCTCGTTCAGGGGCACGTTAAAGTCAACGCGCACGATTGCCTTCTTACCGGCAAAATTAAAATCATTGAATTTAGCCATTTTACTTATATCTATTGATATTATTGATAATTGTGTTTCAATTTCAAAACTGCAAAATTAAATAAAATTCTCTATTATTGATGACTGTTATATGTAAAAAATCATTATTTTAATAGAGTTTTCTGTGTTTTTGTCATTTTTAAGATTTCACATCAACCATCAATCGACTTTTTGCGCTATATTTGCCTGCTGTAAACCAAAATATGGAAAATATGAAAAAATTAGTATTTCTTTTGGTGCTGTCGGTGACGGTCATGTCATGTGGCATGTTGTCACACAATGCCGACGACATTATCAACGACATGCGGGATGCTAGGCACGCCCAGTATGTCAACGTGGGTAGTGGTCTGTTAGGCCTGGGGCGCCTGTTATCACCAACTCTATCTGAAGCCAGCATAGGCATTAATTCGGTGCAGGTGCTTGACCTGAGCAGATGCAGTGTAAATGTTCGCGATAAGTTCCGCAATCGCATCCAGAATCTTTATAGGAACCGCTCCTATGAGGAAATAGTGACCAATCAGAGCGGTCATGAGACGCGGACGGCTCTCGTCCGTCGTGACGGCCAGTATGTCAGCGAAATCGTCCTTGCCAATTCAAGCGACATGAATGATGTGATAGTCTTGATAACGGGCCATATCAACGTTGAGAATTTGGAGCGGATCGTAAATGACAAAAGTAACTACTTTATCAAGTAATGTTAATTTGCTTGCAATCTTTTAGTGACATTAGCATTTTTGACATCTAAGAATCTTAAATTTATAAAACAACAATGAGAGAAAAAATCAAAGAACAATTCAAGCAGCGTTTCGGCACCGACGGTGTCATCTATGCCTCGGCAGGACGCATTAACCTTATTGGCGAACACACCGACTATAACGGCGGTTTTGTGTTCCCTGGTGCCATCGATAAGTACATCATGGCTGAAATCAACATTAACGGTACCGACAAAGTGCGTGTCTATAGCATGGATATGGATGCCTATTGCGAGTTTGGCCTCAACGAGGAGGACGCACCTCAGGAACAGTGGGCACGCTACATCTTCGGCGTATGCCGCGAGACCATCAAGCGTGGAGGAGTGGTCAAGGGCTTTGACACCGTGTTTGCAGGCAATGTGCCTCTGGGTGCAGGCCTGTCGTCATCGGCAGCGCTGGAGTCATGCTTCGCCTTTGCCCTCAACGACTTGTTCAATGATAACAAGATCGACAAATTTGAGCTGGCCAAAATCGGTCAAAGCACCGAGCACAACTACTGCGGTGTGAACTGCGGTATCATGGACCAGTTTGCCAGCGTATTTGGCAAGAAGGACTGCCTGATGCGCCTCGACTGCCGTTCGCTCGAGCACGAGTATTTCCCCTTCCATCCCGAGGGCTACAAGCTCGTCCTGCTCAACAGTAAGGTAAAACACGAGCTGGTGGATTCGCCTTACAATAAGCGCCGTGAGTCCTGTGAGCGCGTGGCTGCTACTTTGGGTGTAGAAACCCTGCGCGATGCCACCTATACCATGTTGGCCGATGTGCGTGACAAGATCAGTGACGAGGACTATCGCCGTGCCCGCTTCGTCATCGGCGAGAAGCAGCGCGTGCTCGACGTGTGCGATGCACTGGAGCGTGGTGATTACGAGACCGTGGGCCGTTGCATGTTTGAGACCCACGATGGCCTGTCACGTGACTATGAGGTGAGCTGCGAGGAGTTGGATTACCTCAACGACGTGGCTCGCGAGTGCGGTGTTACCGGTTCGCGCATCATGGGCGGCGGCTTCGGCGGTTGCACCATCAACCTGGTGAAGGAGGATCGCTACGACAACTTCATTGCTACTGCCAAGGAGAAATTCAATGCTAAATATGGACATGAGCCCGAGGTGATCAATGTCATCATCAGCGACGGTGCTCACAAGGTGGAGGATTGACCGACATGAAGAGCATCCGTATCGATACCCACGAGACCGAGCGTGGCGAAATCACCACCTATGAACTCATCAATGCCAGTGGTGCAAGCGTTAAGCTCTCGTCACTGGGCGCTGGTATCCTTGAAATCAAGGTCCCTGACCGCGACGGTAACCTTGCCGACGTGGTGCTGGGCTATAAGGACCTGAACGACTACTTCTTTGACGGTCCCTGTGCCGGTAAGGTGCCTGGCCGTTTTTCCAATCGCATCTGCAAAGGGCATTTTGTACTGGACGGCAAGGACTATCAGCTCAACTGCAATCACCAGGACAAGCACCATCTGCATGGTGGTAATGTTGGTTTCCAGAACAAGATTTGGGATTGTGAGATGGACGGCAGCGATACCGTTGTATTCTCGTTGGAAAGCCTAGACGGTGACGAGAAATACCCCGGTACCCTCAATGCCCGCGTGGCTTACACTTGGAGCAATGACAATGTGCTCAAGATTGAATTGGGCGCAGTGACCGATGCCCCCACGGTGCTGAACCTCACCAACCACACCTATTTCAATATGGCAGGAGAGAGTAGGGAAGGTACTGCTCTCAATCAGGTACTCAAGCTCAATTGCTCACATTACCTGGTGACGGATGCCGACCTTATCCCGACTGGTGAAATTGCTCCCGTGGCTGGCACTCCTATGGACTTTACCGAGTCCAAGGTGATTGCCCGTGACATCAAACAGGATTTCCCCGCCCTGAAATACGGTAAGGGATATGACAACTGCTGGGTCGTTGATGGTTATGAGGACGGTGACTTGCATTTGGTAGCAGTGTTGGCCGATGAGCAGTCTGGCCGCATGGTCGAGGTTTGCTCTGACCAACCTGCAGCACAGGTCTATACTGGCAACTGGCTGGAAGGATGTCCCTTGAGCAAGAGTGGCAAGCAGTATCATGACTACGATGGTGTGGCCATTGAGTGCCAGGGATTCCCCGATGCTCCCAACCACGAGAATTTCCCGTCACCGGTATTGCGTCCTGACGAGGAGTACCGCCGCACAATCATCTTTGACTTCAAAACCCTCTAAACATTAAACTTTAAACTATAAACAAAGAATAATGAAACCGACATTATTTGTGCTCGCTGCTGGCATGGGCAGCCGTTACGGCGGTCTCAAGCAGCTCGATGGTCTGGGCCCTCATGGCGAGACCATTATGGACCATTCGATTTATGACGCTATTCACAGCGGCTTCGGAAAAGTGGTCTTTGTCATCCGCAAGGACTTCGAGGCCGATTTCCGCGAGAAGATTTTGTCAAAATATGAGGGACATATCCCTGTGGAACTCGTATTCCAGGGCTTGAACGACCTGCCTGAGGGCTTCACTTGTCCTGAAGAGCGTGTGAAACCGTGGGGCACCAATCATGCTCTGCTGATGGGCAAGGACGTCATCAACGAGCCGTTCGCCATCATCAACGCCGATGACTATTATGGCCGTAACAGCTTTGAGGTGATGGCCCAAGAACTCTCATCTCTGCCCGAGGACAGCAAGGGCCACTACAGCATGGTGGGCTTCAAGGTGGGTAATACCATGAGTGAGAGCGGTACCGTGGCACGTGGCGTGTGTGAAACCAGCGATGGCTTGCTCACTGGCGTGGTAGAACGCACAAGCATCGGCTTTGATGCCGACCACAATATCGTCTTTACCGACGAGAACGGCGATGTGCAGCACCTGGATTTTGACACTCCCGTGTCAATGAACTTCTGGGGCTTTACTCCCGACTATTTTGTACACAGCGAGCGTTGCTTCATTGACTTCCTCAAGGAAAACATCGACAAGCCCAAGGCTGAGTTCTTTATTCCTACGGTTGTCAATGAAATGGTAACTGCCGGTACTGCACAGGTCAAAGTGCTGAAGACCGAGAGCAAGTGGTTTGGCGTGACCTACGCCGCCGATCGCCAAGGCGTAGTGGACAAGTTTGCCGAACTCCATGCCGCAGGTGTCTATCCCGACAAGATGTTCTAAACGAACATAATTACCTAAATAGCTAAATATCCCGCATGGTAATGTTTACCATTGCGGGATATTTTGTACTTTTGTGCAGTGAGATTATTCAAGACGACACCCAGCAAGCCGACACAACGGGTCAAGAAGCATACTTGGTCACGCAATTTCCATGCTTGGGAATTACGCAACAATCGGCGTGAACAGGACCGCCAGTTCTCCCTGATAGACGATAGCACAATGCGTACCTGTCCTAATTGTCGCAGGCGTTTTGTGGGCAATTTCTGCCCTCGCTGTGGACAGTCGGGCATATGGTCCCGATATACCTTTAAGCGGGCTATCTTGAATTTCCTTGACATCTGGGGTCTTGGCAACCGCCCCATGTTCCAGACCATCCGAGAATTGTTTGTACGTCCAGGGTATATGGTACGTGACTACCTGAATGGTCAACGTCAGCGTTATTTCCCGCCGTTCAAGATGCTCGCTGTGATGGCTCTGTTGCTGGTTTTTGTCACTTGGCTGACAAACCAGAAACATTATAGTTTTTTGGGTGAGCTAGTACTGTTATATAATGAATCCTTTGCTGATCAACTTAGTGAGAAGTCTTTGTCTTTTGGAGTAAGTGGCATTATTGATTCCCTGATTCAGTTGCTGAAATTCCTGTCTTCAAGCCCGTTATATGAGTATCTTTGTCTTGGAGTGCTCTATGTGTTATGTGTATGGGCCGCTTTTAAGCGTGTCAGCCGATTCAATGTGGTGGAGACCTACATATTTCTGGTCTTTATCCTGGTTCAGTTCCTGTTATGCATTATTCCGCTGAGGTTTTGTACCGGCATGTACGCTTTATTGAACGATGTGGTGTCATCACAAGCCATAACACCCATTAAATTAATAGAATCCCAGTTCTTGCAGATCCTTCACGAAGTGTTATTAAATATATTCAGTAAGAGTTGGATTTTTCTTCTGTTACTTTGGGTCTATGATTTCCACCAGTTTTATCAACTTGGTTTCCGTAAGACGATTTGGCACATGTTCATGGCTTCTTTAATTGGCTTTGTTATAGTCTTTCTATCTATATCCTTTATTTATTCCCTAGTATCAGAAGGCATCGTTGGTGCATTGGCATTTACAATATCATTTGTGATTGCGGTTATCACAGTTTACTTTGCGTTAAAGTACCTTCATAGCATTAAAGCTGATACAAACCCAGTGCTATATATCGTATCAAAAGCCGCTCTAGGTGTGTCTCTTTTTCTGTATATATTCATATTCGAAAACCTGTTGTTGTCAACCCTATTGTTTCTGCTTTGTGCCGCTTGCAGCCTTCTGCCTATCGTCATTTACCATAGGCTCAAACGCAAATAGGTCCTTTTCAAGTGCACCGTTATTGATTTGAATTGAGCCTAATCAATCTTATTTCAGCACCGTAATGGTTACTATTGCGGTTTTTTTTATATCTTTGGGGCATGAAAAAACCGAAAAAAGCAAAGGTTAAGATAAAGAAGCCTGCTGCAAAGGTGGAGCCCATCAAAAAGAATACCTGGTACCGTCGGTTCCGGGCTTGGGAAATACGCCTTGACCGTCGCTTGCAGCGGCATAATGATATACCCCAAAACATTGACGAGACCCCTCGGGAGTGTTCCAACTGTGGCTACTATTTCACGGGTCGCATCTGTCCGCAGTGTGGTCAGGCCGCCACCTGGATGCGCTATTCGTGGCGACAGATGATACTCAATGTTCTCGACATCTGGGGCTTGGGCAACAGGCCGATGTTCCGCACGTTGCGCGAACTTTTCACCCGTCCTGGCTACATGGTGCGCGACTATCTGGGTGGCCATCGTCAGTTCTATTTCCCTCCATTTAAATTGCTGGCTGTCTCCATTGTGCTAGTGATTTTCGTCAGTTGGCTGACGGGAGTCAAGTATGACTCTACATTTGCCAGTATTGCCGAAGATTTGCCAGATAATGCTGACAATCTCACGGGAGCATTAGGATTTCTAGCCAATGTGGGTATCATGTTTGTCAACTTATTGGCTAGCAACTTGCTTTATGAGTGGCTGTTTTTTGGAGTGCTTGCGGTAATAGGTGTATGGATAGCCTTTTATCGTTACAGGAAATATAATTTTGTGGAGACCTATATCTTTCTTGTGTTTGTCATGGTACAGTGGCTGCTCTGCTCAATTCCTAAAATGTTGGGCTCTGGTTTCTGCAATTTTGTAGATGCCCACGCATCGGGTTCAGGTTTTGCCGCTGCCTGTGTTTCCTTAGTGTCAATTGTCGGCGATTTGCTCAGCAAAGTCTATTTTTGGGCAGTAGCGTTGTTGCTTGTTATGGATTTCCGCCAGTTCTATGGCTTGAAATGGAAGACGGCACTCTGGCGCATGATTCTTGCAGTCTCCACTCTCGTTGGTATTGCTCTAATTATTGGTGTCATCTTTATTGCTTTTTTCGATCGAGGTACCATGTTCCAGGTCCACGCCTTATTGAACTGCGTGATGATACCTGCGGCATTTGTTCTGGCCAACTGGTTTATTGACAAGAATAAACAGATTGTACCCTCATCTGTCATCACAACATGCAAGATGTCGATGCTCTCTGTTTTGTCAATGCCGTTCGTGAGCGCCATGTTAAATCTTCGTGGTTTTGGCGTGGTAAGTTCAGCAGCGATTGTCGTCTTGTATGGCGTGATTGTTGTGACATTCAGCCTCTTGCCAGCAATTCTCTATAAGAAATATCAACGCACCTGGCTCTCCTTCTTATCACTGATTCTGCTCATCGGCTTTATTGTTTTGACTTTCTGTCTTTTGAAGTATTCGTAAAGCAATAGATACAGTTGATGACATAGTAAAAGATCAAAATTCAAAAATATTATTAGAAATGATGAAATTGAAATGGCTCCAACTTGCCTGCATGGTGGGTATGATTACTCTCACTGCTTGCAATTCAGTGAAACAGAATGTAATGACGCGGAGTGTGATGTCGCAACGCGCTTCATCGCTCGATGATGACGCATGGAGTGCCTCGTCATGGATTGCAGTTGCCGGCGCCCCCGTTGTGACAGGTAAAGTCCAGGATGGTACCAGGGCAGCCGATGGCGCCAACTGGTTCGTCTCCACGCTCAAGAATGAGCAGCAAGTGACCAAGGCCGTGTGGATGACAACGGGTCTTGGCGTGTATGAAATCTATGTCAACGGCGAGAACATCGGTGAAGAAGTGCTCAAGCCTGGTTTTACCCATCCGATGAAGACTAAGCGTTCTTTCACCTATGACATTACTGGCAAGTTCAATACTGCTGCCGGTGCCGAGAATGTACTGTCGGCTCAGGTGACGCCAGGGTGGTGGGCCGACAAAATAGTCACTCCTGGTGGCAATGACGGGATGGTTGGCAAGAAGTGCGCCTTCCGTGGTGTCCTGGAACTGACCTATGCCGATGGTTCCAAGAAACGCTACGGCACCGACACCCAGCATTGGAAAGCAGGTATTGCTGGTCCTGTGAAACATGCGGCCATCTTCGACGGCGAGGAATATGACGCCCGTGAGCGCGCAGTCAATGCCATGAGTCCAGAATTGACTACGCCTGTTGTGAGCGACGAATTCAAGGGTGAAATTCTTCCGACAGATGGCGCTGAGATTTACCTGCGCTACGACCTGGCTCTTTCGCCTGTCCGTGCATACATCTGGAAAGATGTTGAAGGCGCTGATTCGACGGCCCATGGTAAAGTGGTTATCAGCAGGGAATATGTGAGTGGAGAGTCGATGACCGTTCATCCGGGCGAGCATCTCGTGATTGACTTCGGCCAGAATTGTTCTGCCGTGCCGGCATTTGTGTTTAATGCCAGGGGCGGTACACAGTTCACTTGTATTACCTCTGAATTGCTGAACGACGGCAATGGCTTGAAGAGCCGTGGCATGGATGGTCCCGAAGGTAGCGTGCATCGCCAGAACTTGCGTATCCCGGATACGGGCATGAGAATTGACTATACGTTTGCCGATACCGATGTGCCTGTTGAGTGGTACCCCCATTTCACGTTCTTCGGCTATCGCCTGATCTCAATTACAGCGACCGACGATGTAGTCATCAACAGCGTCAAGTCTATTCCAGTGACTTCTATTGCACAGGACATGGAAATCGGCAAGATCACAACTGGAAATGAACTGGTAAACAAGCTGATTTCAAATACCCTTTGGGGACAGCGTTCCAATTATCTGTCGGTTCCCACCGACTGTCCACAGCGCAACGAACGCCTGGGATGGATGGCCGACACACAGGTGTTTACCGAGACCGGAACCTTCTTTGCCAACACTGACAGATTCTTCCGCAAGTGGCTTCGTGACGTGCGTGACTCCCAGAGCGAGACAGGTGCCTACCCGGGTGTCGCACCGTGGGCACAATATGGCGCCATGTCTAATGACATGATGCGCCTGGGCTGGGCCGATGCCGGCATCATTGTTCCCTGGACTGTATGGAAACAGTTCGGTGACAATGACATCGTGGACCAGCACTGGGCCTCGATGGAGAAATACATGGACCACGTGAATCAGACTAAATATGACCACACCGCCCTGAATACCGAGAACGGCAACTATCAGTGGGCAGACTGGTTGAGCTATGAGCCGCTTGAGAGCTGCACTGGCAGAGCATTTGGCAAATATGGCGTTAAGTCCGACACCAGAGTCTATTGGGCTTATCTGGGTGCGTCCTATTGGGCTATTGATGCCGCGATGATGCGCGACATGGCACTTGCCACAGGTCGCGACGCATCCAAGTATGAAGCCATGGTTGCTGAAGCAAAAGCCTACCTGTTGAAGCGCTTTTTTAAGGAGAATGGCGAGTTCAAGGCCGATATCCTCAACACGATGCAGACACCGATTTTGTTTGCTCTCAAGAATGAATTGTTCACGGGACAGATTCGAGACAACATGTTGAAGCGCTTGCGTGAGAACTTTGAGTCACATGGCAATTGCCTGCAGACAGGCTTCTTGGGTACCTCCATTCTGATGCCCACACTCACCGAGAACGGTATGAGTGACATCGCCTATGAGCTACTTTTCCAACGCAAGAACCCCAGTTGGCTTTATTCGGTAGATAATGGTGCAACCACCATTTGGGAACGCTGGAACAGCTACATGATTGAGGAAGGAATGGGTCCACAGGGCATGAACAGTTTTAACCATTATGCCTATGGTGTCGTCTGCCAGTGGATTTGGGAAACCGTGGCAGGCATTGCTGCCGACACCGCTCAACCTGGATTCCATCACATCATCATGAAACCTATTCCTGACAGACGCCTCGGGCACGTTGAGGCCGAATACAACTCAGCAGCCGGACTCATCAAGAGTTGTTGGAGATATGAGGGTGACAAGTGGATATGGAAATTCTCAATTCCCAAGGGGGCTACTGCATCGGTTACTCTCCCTGGCGAAACCCTGTCACGAGTATATCAGGCTGGAGACTATACCATCAAGATGGACGTCTCCAAGTAAGCTAGTTTCATTGAACAAAACAATACCGCACTGCCGATTTAGTGACAGTGCGGTATTGTTTTTAGGACGATCCTTCAAATCGGTTGTTACTTGCGTAGCATGAGGTTGATGACCAGCCAGCCACCGAAGGCTTGCAGGAGCATGCCTGGCCAACCCAGTTTCCAATCCTGCAATGCACTGGCAAGGCTGCCCGTCATGGCCCACTCAATCAGGCCGCCCACGAGCTGATAGCCCAGTACCACGGCAATGAGTGCCAACAGTGACGCGCCCTTGCTACGATTCGCCATCCAGGCAGCAGCACCGGCCAGCAGCACGCCCTTGATCATGATAATTGGCAATGCTGCAGCAGGAGGCATCCCGAACAATGCAGAGTTGATCAGCGGCGATAGCACAGCCGTCAACAGACCCACACGGAATCCGAACTTATAGGCAGCAACCAGTGTGAAGAAATAAATGGGCAATAGAATCAGGCCTCCCTGAGGAATCAAGTGGCACAGCTGCGGCAGCACGATATTGCCGATGATGAACAGCAGGGCGAACATATAGGTGCGCACCTCGCGCCAACCCAGTGAATAAAGCCGAATAGCAGTATTATTTTCCATTTTTTGATTTGATTTTGGTTGATTTTTCTGCAAAAGTAGGCTAAAAAGCTCATTTTCACAACTACTTTGCTTGAAAAAATTAATCAAACTCATGTATTCAGTCAAAAAAACTCTACTTTTGCCTCACAATTCAATTGACAGCTATGGATATTGACGTTCTATGGAGGATAGGGGAGAGACTGTTGCGATGGGGAACACGGGCCCACTGCATGGTAATGCCATCGGTATATCGTTCCTACAACCGCAAGCAGTATGTCTGTCCCATTGAACAGAAGTATCATGCTTCTGGACCTTATGCGGTTACCTATCATGTCATTGAAGGCACAAACGCATTTATCCCTAGTGCTGCTCAAGATGAAGCATTCCCTCTGGTGGTGATGATCAATGGAACCGGGTTGAAGGCGTTGGATTATACCCCAGTGTTTGAACACTTGGCTTCTTGGGGATTCATCGTTATTGGTAATGATGACATCAGTGCATGGAGTGGTCGCTCGGCATTGACTTCTCTCGATATTGCTCTTCAACACAACGACGACAAGAGTAGTCCGTTGTTTCATCGCATTGACCTTCAGCGGATAGGCGTTGCCGGCCATTCCCAAGGCGCTATCGGAGCCATCAATGCGGCATCAGCCGATGAGCGAATCAAGGTGCTCTATGCCGCCAGTTGCCCACAAGCTAAACTGGCCAGAAGATTGCGTTGGACATATTCCTTGGAGGGTATTCATGTTCCCACCATGTTGAGCGCCGGTACGTGGTGGATTGAACGACAAATATCACCTCTTGCTTCGTTGGAAAGCATAGCAGGTGAGCTGCCAGCTTCAACCCCGATGCTGATGGGGCGTATCAACGGCATAGAACACCGCTATGTCCTTCATCAGGGCGATGCCTACATGACTGCCTGGCTGCGCTACTGGCTGGCAAATGATACTCTGGCAGCCCCTGCCTTTTTAGGAACTGCTCCTGAAATACTGAATAATCCCCGTTGGATAGATGTAAAGATTGCCCTCGAGTGAGATTTCTTATCCTGACTGCTGAAAGGAAAGCTACTTCCCCATAACGCCGTCCCATACGGCATGACGCAGCGTGCCGACTTCGTCATCGCAACGATATTCCCAATACATCGCTCCGCGCATCCCGGTCTCCTTGATAAACTTACATTTCCAAGCCAGTGACTCGGCGTCTTCATAGGTACAGACAAACTGGCCGTCCTTCATGAGATAGGGAACCTTGGCAACGTCATCCCACATGCGGGTGACGTCAGTACGCTTGACTAAGGCTCCGTAGGAAGCGTCGCCGAAGCCCTTGACCGAGCGGCCATAGAAAGGTACGCCTAGCACCAACTTGTTGACTGGCATTCCGGCGTCAAGATGCGCCTGCAGGGCCTCCTGTGCCGTCACGCGGCCAGACATTTCGCTGCGATAAAGAGCTGCATGGTGATAGGGTGGGTTACCCACGTCATACATCATGATATTCACCAGGTCAACATAGGGCTCTATTGCCTTGAAATCGACAAATCGGGCGTCGGCGATGGTGGCACACGACAACAGGTAATCTTTGCCGAGCGCCTTACGCAGTTCCTTCATCAGCAGGGTGAAATTGTCGATGTCGGCAGGTGATGATGTGATGCCCGCCTCACTGCTGCTGGGATATTCCCAATCCATGTCGATACCATCGAGATGAAATTCCTTGACGATGCGTTTGCAGTCACGGGCAAACGCCTTGCGACGCCTGTCGGTGGAAGCCATTTCGCTGAAACCGCCTGCCGTCCATCCACCGATGCTCAGCACGATATAAATCTGGTGGTCCTTCTTCAACTCAACCAATTCTCGCAGTCGCTCAGGACGCTGGATGATCACCCCGTCATAGGTCTTGTTCACGTTGCCGAAGGCATAGTTGATATGCGTCAGCACCGAGCAGTCCGGTAGGGGCATATCTTTGTTCCATCCTGTTACATAGGCTGCCACGACAGGCCCGTCATCCTTGTGCCGGCCCGCCAATGCTGGCATCATCAACGCCAACAAACAAGTCAATATCAATATCTTTTTCATCATTAATTGTAATTACTGATCTCTTAGAAAGAGGTCATAATAGTGGGATTCTTCTTTTGCAAATTTGCCCCCACCTTTGGTGCGATGATGCCAAACTGCCTCATTGTTCCACTTTGATGGCTCAAGCTCGACATCTCCAACTGTGATGGATGAGATATACTTCCAAGCATGAACGATATGCTCTTCCCGATACAATCCTTCCCACTCGCGATAAATGGTCAGATACTGATTTGGAGCAAGTATCGCAACATAGATGCTATCGCTGCCGTCATAATGGGTGGTCACACTGTCGCTTTGATGAACATCATAGCCCGAATAGGGTGAACTCATGATTTCCTGAAAGAAGGAGACGGTTACAGTGTCGCTTGTCATATTACGGATGTTATACTCCGAAGATGACATCGTGTCACATGATGCCAATAGCAAGATTAATCCGACTATTGCCACCCAGATTGATATGTTGATTCTTTTCATGATTCTAATCTACCTTAATGTATTAACGTCATAATCTTCAATATCTTGCTTTTATCACCAACAAAATCAAGATTTTTTCGCTTTCCGTATCCTCCGCATATATGTGTACGTGCGAAAAGTCAACATTGACGTCCACACGCGTACGGTACGGAAAACACGCTAGAAAGAAACTTCGCGGCTTTGAGGCTCAGTGTGAAGTGTAAAATGTAGAAGTCAATTTAATTTGCCTGCAAAGCGAACATCAACACGGCCATTAATCTTTTTTTAATAATGAATAATTAAAATAATTGTACGTAATTCGGGAAATAGTAGTACCTTTGCGGGTTGAATTGCTACGACAAGCTTTCAGCCACCTTGCCTGAAGCTTCAGGCGATGGTAATTCAGCTGACAAGTTAGAACCAAAACTATTTTAAGGTTACTATATAATTTACTATTTTATGGCAGAAAGCGTGCCAAGGCCGAAGTTGACCTGAAAGGGGCCGACTTTGAGAAGAAAATGGTTTGGCGGACAAACGAGGGTTTCAATGCCCAGCCGCTGTATCGCAGCGTGGACATTGCTGACCTGAAGCAGACCAAATCACTCCCCGGCGAGTTCCCCTATGTCCGCGGAACACGCTACAACAACGACTGGAAGGTGCGCCAGAACATCGATGTTAATGATGTTAAGGCTGCCAATGCCAAGGCCATCGAGGTGCTCGGTAAGGGCATCAATTCGATTGGTTTCCACATGCATGGTGCTGATGTGGACCTGAAGGAGCTCCTCCAGGGCATCTCTCTTCCCGCCTGTGAAATCAACTTCATGTGCTGCCCCAAGTGCGCCATCAAGTATGCTAAGGAACTTGTTGAACTCTGTAAGGAGCAAGGCTGCGAGGATACCTTCGTCGGCTCGATTACCTTCAACCCGTTCAAGCGTACCTTCAAGCACGGTGAGCCTTTCCCCGGCGACATCGTTGCCATGGCTACCGAGTTGATGAATGCCGTGAAGCCCGTCGCTCACCTGCGCGTGCTCAGCGTTGATTCGCTGGCACTGAACAACGCTGGTGCCTACATCTACCAGGAGCTGGGTTATGCTCTGGCGTGGGGTGCTGAGTGGATGGCCATGCTGACCGAGGCCGGTTTCACTGCCGATGAGGTGGCTAACCGCATCAAGTTCAACATGGGCGTTTCGACGGTTTACTTCATGGAGATTGCCAAGTTCCGCGCTGCACGCGAACTGTGGGCCCTCATCGTGAAGCAGTTCAATCCCGCTAACGACTACTCGTGCATGATGAACGTCAATGCCGAGACCAGCCGTTACAACCAGACGATCTATGACAGCTACGTGAACCTGCTCCGCAGCCAGACCGAGGCCATGAGTGCCGCCCTGGCCTGTGTGGATTCAATCGTTGTCACCCCGTTTGACGCTCCCTACAAGGAGAGCGACGACTTCAGCGAGCGCATTGCCCGCAACCAGCAGATCCTGCTCAAGGAAGAGAGCCACCTCGACAAGGTCGTTGACCCCGCCGGCGGTTCCTACTATGTGGAGATGCTGACCAAGAACCTCGCCGAGCAGGGCTGGAAGCTCTTCCTCGACGTTGAGGACAAGGGTGGTTTCAAGGCTGCCCTCGAGAGCGGCGATATCATCAATGCCGTTAACGCTACTGCCAACGAGCGCTTTGACAAGGTCGCTAAGCGCCGTGAGCAGCTGCTGGGTACCAACCAGTTCCCCAACTTCACCGAGAAGGCTGCCGACAAGGCCGACGCCTGCAAGGAGTGCAACTGCCACTGCAGCTGCAACCACGAGGAGACAGAGGGTGTTGTAACGCTCAACACCAAGCGCCTGGCCACGCAGTTCGAGGAGGTTCGCCTCGCTACCGAGCATGCTGCCAACACGCCCAAGGTGTTCATGCTCACCATTGGTAACCTGGCTATGCGCCTGGCTCGTGCACAGTTCAGCGACAACTTCTTCGCTTGCGCTGGCTATGAGCTCATCGACAACAACGGTTTCAAGACCGTCAAGGAAGGTATGGACGCAGCTATGGAGAAGAAGGCCGATGTTGTCGTGCTCTGCTCCAGTGACGACGAGTATGCCGCTCTGATCCCCGAGGCTGTAAAGGAACTTGACGGCCGTGCCGAGCTCGTGCTTGCAGGTCCCGAGACCGACGAATTCAAGGCTATGGGTATCACCAACTTCATCAATGTTCGCACCAACGTGCTTGCTACGTTAAAAGCCTTCAACGCTAAACTTTTAAAATGACGAGACGACTATGAGACCGAATTTTAAGAATATAGATATTGCTAATGATGCTTTTAATGTAAAGCACAATCCTCTTCCCAAGGGCGAGGTGTGGAAGAATGCCGAGTTGATCGACATTAAGCCCATTTACACTCATGAGGACATCGAGGGTCTGGAGCACCTGGAATTTGTTGCCGGTATTCCTCCCTTCCTGGGTGGTCCCTATTCACTGATGTACCCGTTCCGTCCGTGGACCGTCCGTCAGTACGCTGGTTTCTCGACTGCTGCCGAGTCCAACGCCTTCTATCGCCGCAACCTGGCCTCTGGTCAGAAAGGTCTGTCTGTAGCATTTGACCTTCCCACCCACCGTGGCTACAACGCCGACAACCAGCGCGTGGTCGGTGACGTCGGCAAGGCAGGTGTATCCATCTGCTCAGTAGAGGACATGAAGGTGCTCTTCGACGGTATCCCCTTGAACAAGATGTCAGTGTCTATGACCATGAACGGTGCCGTGCTGCCCATTATGGCGTTCTACATCGTGTCAGGTCTGGAGCAGGGTGCCAAGCTCGAGGAAATGGCAGGTACCATCCAGAACGATATCTTGAAGGAGTTCATGGTGCGCAACACCTACATCTATCCTCCCAAGTTCTCGATGCAGATTATCGCCAGCATCTTTGAGTACACCTCAAAGTATATGCCCAAGTTCAACTCAATCTCGATTTCAGGTTACCACATGCAGGAGGCTGGTGCTACCGCCGACATCGAGCTGGCTTACACGCTGGCCGACGGTATGGACTACATCCGCACTGGTGTAAACGCCGGTCTGTCGGTTGACGCTTTCGCTCCCCGTCTGTCGTTCTTCTGGGGTATCTCGATGAACTTCTTCACCGAGATCGCCAAGATGCGTGCTGGTCGTCTGTTGTGGGCCAAGATCGTGAAGAGCTTCGGCGCCGAGAATCCCAAGTCAATGTCGCTGCGTACCCACAGCCAGACCTCTGGTTGGTCACTGACCGCCCAGGATCCCTTCAACAATGTGGGTCGTACCTGTATCGAGGCTATGGCTGCCGCACTGGGTCACACCCAGTCGCTGCACACCAACGCTCTCGACGAGGCTATCGCACTGCCTACCGACTTCTCGGCACGTATCGCCCGTAACACTCAGATCTACATCCAGCAGGAGACCTATATCACCAAGGTCATCGATCCTTGGGCAGGTTCCTACTATGTAGAGGCTCTGACTAACGAACTCGTGCAGAAGGCATGGGCTCACATCGAGGAGATCGAGAAGCTTGGCGGTATGGCCAAGGCTATCGAGACCGGTGTGCCCAAGATGCGTATCGAGGAAGCCGCAGCCCGTACTCAGGCCCGTATCGACAGTGGCCGCCAGACCATCGTCGGCATCAACAAGTATGCCCTCGAGAAGGAGGCTCCCATCGACATTCTTGAGATTGACAACACCGAGGTTCGCAAGGAACAGGTAGAGGGTCTCGAGAAACTGCGTGCCAACCGTGACGAGGCTAAGGTTAAGGCCGACCTCGCCGCCATCACCGAGTGTGTGAAGACGGGAAAGGGCAACCTGCTCGAACTCGCCGTTGAAGCCGCCAAGGACCGTGCTTCGCTGGGTGAGATTTCAGATGCCTGCGAGAAAATCGTGGGACGTTACAAAGCTGTCGTTAAAACCATTTCAGGCGTGTATTCAGCAGAAACCAAATCCGATCCCGACCTGGAAGAGGCTCGTCGCTTGACCGCTCTCTTTGCCAAGAAGGAAGGCCGCCAGCCCCGTATCATGATTGCCAAGATGGGTCAGGACGGTCACGACCGTGGCGCTAAGGTCGTTGCCACCGGCTATGCCGACTGTGGCTTTGACGTGGACATGGGTCCCTTGTTCCAGACTCCCGAGGAGAGTGCCCGCGAGGCTGTCGAGAACGACGTGAACGTGCTCGGCGTATCTTCGCTCGCCGCTGGTCACAAGACCCTCGTTCCCGCTGTGATCGAGGAGCTCAAGAAGCTCGGCCGTGAGGATATTATCGTAACCGCTGGTGGTGTAATCCCCATGCAGGACTACGATTACCTCTACAAGGCAGGTGTAGCAGCCATCTTCGGCCCTGGCACCAACGTCATGAAGAGTGCCATCGAAGTGATGCACATCCTCCTCGACGATGCCGAGTAATCTCCGGTTTTAAAACGGACATCTCAACTTAATTATCAAGAGGGTCACGGCAAAATTGCTGTGACCCTCTTGATTGTTTTGTACATGAATGGGAAGCTCCTGTTGTTGGCGTATTGCGAGCTTCCAGCTCGCACAAGGGCAAGTTTACTCGGCCATGACGGTGATGACGGCGTATTCCGAATCGGTGCCGATGCGGAATTTCCCGCCCCAGATGCCTAGGCCGGAGCTGACGTAATAGTCGGTATTGCCACGGCGGTACTGGCCGTAGTCACATTCATACATCTTCTTGGTCACCCAATTCAGGGGCCACACTTGACCGCGATGGGTGTGACCGCTCAACTGCAGGTCCACACCGTTCTGCTCGGCTTCATTGAGTTGGAAAGGCTGGTGGTCAAGCAGGATGATGTAATTACCGCGGGTTACGTTTTGCGTCAGTTGCTCGACGCTCTTGCGGCTACGGTTACTGCGGTCATCACGGCCAACAATTGTCACGTCGCCAATGGTTATTGTGCTGTCTCTCAACAGGCAGATGCCCGTATTCTTGATAAGGTCAATCGACTTGTCAATTCCAGTGATATACTCATGATTGCCCAGGCATGCGATAGTGGGAGCATTAAGGCGTTTCAGCTCATCGGCTGTACCTTGGGCAAGTAACGGGCGCACATTGCCGTCAATCAGGTCCCCAGCAATAAGGATAAGGTCTGCCTTCTCGTCATTAATCATATCCACCCAACGGCCAACCTCGGCGCGTCGATTGTGGAAACCGGCATGCAAGTCACTCAGCATCACAATTTTCAATGGATGCTCAAGATGTTTGTTTGTCGTGAGTTTGATTTCCTGACGTTGCTTGTTATGATAATGGATGTTACCACCGATGAAGGTCACCAGCATCAGTCCAGTGATGACCAGTGTGGTAATAGCATTGCCCTTGAGCCAGGCAGCTGGCACCACATGGATAAGCCGCCCAATATCAAGCAACAAGAATGTCATCAACAGGTAAAACATGATGACCAGCCACGAGTTGCCTATCTCATACATTGCCGTGGCCATGCCCAGGGGCACATTGTCGCTCTTGAACTGCAATACCATACAAGCCAGTGCCGCCAGCATCAGCAACACAACAATGATTTTCACAGGCGTGGAAAAGGGCAACACGCGCCACACATGCCATGAAACAAACCCCTGCATGACCAACATGACGGCCAGCGCTACAATAAAGAATTTTGCCATTTTGTCTAATTTTTGGCGACAAAAGTAGTAAAAAAACTGATTATTCATCTAGGTGATGGATATTATTGAGTAACTTTGTAGCACAAATGACTAAATCCAGATGAAAGAAAGAGAATTATTATTGACAGTGAGCCAGCGCCTAGGCATTGACGCACTCAATGATATGCAGCGACAAGCACTGGACCAGTGGAAGACAGGTAGGGGAGACTTGGTACTCTACTCTCCCACAGGAACAGGAAAGACATTGGCGTTCACCTTGTGCCTGCTCCAAGCACTCAAGCCCCCTATGCAACAGCTACAGGCGGTAGTCATGGCACCTTCGCGCGAACTTGTGATGCAGACCGCCGAAATCCTGCGAACGCTTGCCGAAGGCTACAAGGTCACCCCATGCTACGGCGGGCATACCGTAGCCGACGAGAAGGCATCACTAGCCGTCACTCCCGACATTATCGTAGCCACACCTGGCCGCCTGCTGGATCACCACAAGCGCGGGCACATCGACCTGCACGGCACACGCTTGCTTGTTCTTGATGAGATGGACAAGTCTTTGGAATTGGGCTTTGAAGACGAGATGCGCCAACTGTTGAGACAGATGCCTCACATCAATCGCCGCATCCTTGCTTCAGCAACCATTCTGGACGTAGTTCCTGAATACGTTCGGCTGCACAATCCTTTCACTCTCAATGTACTGGAAGCAAAAGAACAACCGGCAGAACGTATAAAGGTCTGGAAAGTGAAGTCCGACAGCAAGGATAAACTCAACACGCTTCGAGACCTGCTGCTCACACTGGGTGCAGAAAAAACCATAGTCTTCGCCAACTACCGCGAGAGCGTGGAACGTATCCACCAGTACCTTGTCAAAAATGGCATTGATGCCAGTCTCTATCACGGTGCCCTGGAACAGCAAGAACGTGAATGCGCTGTTGCAAAACTCAATAACGGGAGTGCAACAACACTAGTTTCAACCGATCTTGCCGCCCGCGGTCTTGATATTGATAAGGTCGAACACATCATTCATTATCATATACCAGTAAGTGAGCAAGCCTACATCCATCGCAATGGACGCACCGCACGCGTTGATGCTACAGGTAATGCCTATGTCATTACAGCACCTGATGAACAATTGCCCGAATGGGTGACCATAGAAGAAGATTTTGCCCTTCAGCCCGAGAAAAGACTGCCTGCGGCTCCAATGGCAACACTCTATTTCCAAGCGGGTAAAAAGGAGAAACTATCCCGAGGGGACATCGTGGGCTTTATTGCCAATAATGGCGGCATTGAAGCCACGGCCATCGGACGAATTGACGTACGTGACCATTATTCGCTTGCTGCTGTACCGAGCCATCAGGTAAAGGATGTGCTAAAACTGCTCCAGTCAGCAAAAATCAAGGGCAAAAAGGTAAGAATTACCCTGCTCAAATAATATTTTTTAACTCTTGACGTTATTTCTATAAATCATATACCTTAAACTTAACAGAAGCTATAGCATCACTATGAAACCAAAAGAAAGAAAACGTGACCTTTACTTCTTGAAACTGCTATCCCGCAGCTTCCCTAATGTGGCAACCGCCAGCACCGAGATCATTAACCTCGAGGCAATCCTCAACCTTCCCAAGGGTACTGAGCATTTCCTTGCTGACCTTCACGGAGAGTACTTAGCATTCCAACATGTCTTGCGCAACGCCAGCGGTAGGATTAAAAGGAAAGTGAGTACGATATTCAATGACTCCCTCAGCGCTCGTGAGCAGAAGGACCTGTGTACACTCATTTACTATCCTGCTGAGAAGTTGGAACTTGTCAAGGACGAAATCACAGACAAAGATGACTTAAATGACTGGTACTTCATTACAATCAATCGTCTGGTCAGAGTATGTCGTCATGTGTCTTCTAAATACAGCCGTTCCAAGGTTCACAAGGCTTTGCCCGAGGACTTCTCATACATTATCCAGGAACTTCTGCATGAGCACAGCAGCGACCCGAACAAGCAGGCCTATGTTGACGTGATCATCAAGACGATCATCTCAACGCATCGTGTCGATGAATTCATCATCGCCATGTGCAACCTGATTCAGCAGTTGACCATCGACATGCTGCACCTCTTGGGTGACGTCTATGACCGTGGTCCTAGCCCGGATAAAATCATGGATATCCTGTGCAACTACCACAACTTTGATATTCAGTGGGGTAACCATGACATTTTGTGGATGGGTGCCGCAGCAGGTAATGATTGCAGCATTGCCAACGTGCTGCGTATTGCTTTGCGCTATGGCAACCATGGCGTTCTTGAGGATGGCTATGGCATCAACCTGTTGCCGCTGGCCACATTCGCCATGGACACCTATGCCGACGATCCCTGTGAGCGCTTCCTTCCAAAGGACGGTAGTGCCAAGGATCCAGAGCGAGCACGCACTGCTCAGCTCGTTGCCCAGATGCACAAGGCCATCAGCATCATCCAATTCAAACTTGAGGCTGATGCCATCAAACGTCGTCCCGACTTTGGCATGAAAGACCGTCTCTTGTTGGACAAGATGGATCTCAAGAAGGGTATCATCAAGATCAAGGGCAAGGAATATGAGCTGCTCGACACCAATTTCCCGACAGTGGATCCCAAACATCCCTTCAAGCTCACTCCTGAAGAAGAGTCTATCGTAACGAAGCTCCACAAGTCGTTTACCGAGAGCGAGAAACTGCGTAAACACATGAAGTGCCTCTTCCGCAACGGCTGTCTCTACACCATTGCCAATGGTAACTTGCTCTATCATGCCTCCATACCCTTGAACGAGGACGGGACTCTCAAGGATGTAGACATCCGTGGCGAGAAGTTCCACGGCAAGGCTTTGCTCAAGCGTGCCGGCAACTTAATCCGTACAGCCTACTTCGGATGCGATGATCCCGACGAACGTGCCTTTGCGCTTGATTACCTGTGGTATCTGTGGTGCGGTCCCGATTCACCCGCATTTGACAAGAGCAAGATGGCAACATTTGAGCGCTATTTCATTGCCGACAAGGAGACTCACAAGGAAATCAAGGGAGCCTACTATACCATGAGGGATAATCCCGAGGTGGTGGATGCAATCCTTGATGAATTCGGCGTCACTGGCGAGCATCGCCATATCATCAACGGCCATGTACCCGTCAAGACTATCAAGGGTGAGAATCCCATCAAGGCTGGCGGCAAGCTCATGGTGATTGACGGTGGCTTCTCCAAGGCTTATCAACCCGAGACTGGTATTGCCGGATATACGTTGGTATATCACTCTCAGGGATTTGAGCTGGTACAGCATGAACCCTTCTCATCAATTGACGAGGCCGTTAGACTCGGTCAGGATATTAAGTCCACACGTAACATCGTTGAGCATACACATCAACGTATTCTTGTGAACGATACCGATATAGGCACCGAGCTCAGATCCCAGATCGATGATCTCAAGGAACTGCTCGAAGCCTATCGCTCTGGTGACTTGAAAGAACGCAATCTGCGCCCCATCACCAACAAGCGATAAAAAATGAATTTCATTACCAAAACCGCCTCGTTTCATTCGACAAGGCGGTTTTGTTGTATATTTTGGCCTCCATGGGGGAACAATTGCCATAATCTGTAGTAAATAAACCAAAGCGTGATTTTTTGGTCTAAAAGAATGGTCATATAAAATTTATTACTATATTTGCATTTTCAAAGGCAATTAATTCACATTATTCATTTAATATTTTAGAGATATGAAGAAAACGTTGTGCTTTATTTTGAGTGTTTTCCTGATGCTCGGTATTTCGGGTTGTGATTCACTGAACAATGCTGCCAAGGGTGGTATGATCGGTGCTGGTGGCGGTGGTGCTATCGGTGCTGGTATCGGTGCCCTCATCGGCAAGGGTAAGGGTGCTGCCATCGGTGGTGCTATTGGTGCCGTTGCTGGTGGCGTTGCCGGAACGCTCATCGGTAAGAAGATGGACAAGCAGGCTCGTGAACTCGCCCAGATCGCTGGTGCACAGGTTGACACCGTTACCGACGTTAACGGCTTTGAGGGCATCAAGGTGACCTTCGACGAGGGTATCCTCTTTGCTTTCAACAGCTCTAAGCTGGGTCAGAAGGCTGAGGCTTCTCTGAATGACTTTGCCAAGTCACTGATCAACAACCCCCAGACCGATGTGCAGATTTATGGTCACACCGACAATGTGGGCACTCGTGCAGCCAATGAGAAGGTATCCAACGCTCGTGCTACCGAGGTGAAGAACTTCCTGACCAATGCTGGTGTTCCCAAGGCTCGTATGACCAGCAAGGGTCTGGCCTATGATTATCCCGTTGCCAGCAATGAGACTGAAGCTGGTCGTGCACAGAACCGCCGCGTTGAAATCTACATCACTGCCAATGAGGACATGATCAAGGCTGCCCAGGATGGCACCCTCAACTAATCTCATTACAGTTACTTTAGGTGATTTTTAATTACAATGGCTTCTCCGATGGAGGAGCCATTTTTGTTCTGCAAGTTGTTTGTATATAGCAACTTGCAGTTGTATCATGTAAATGTTTTGGAAAACTTTTTGACAGAGGATAAAAATTAACTCTCTGAAAATCAATCTATTGAAAAAATCTTAGAAAAACTTTAGAAAATCGGTAATAAATTTTGTTATTAAAAAATATCATATTACCTTTGCGAGGATTTTGCCTTCATGACAAATCACTTATTGATAAAATCCTTAAAAACAACTGATTTACAGCTAAAGCCTAACTGCTGATAGTTAAAGGCTATGAGCTAAAAGAAACAAGATAGCAATGGAACAAAAAACCTACACTTATCAACAGGCCTATGAAGCCTCGTTGAAGTACTTTGACGGCGATGAACTGGCTGCCAGGGTATGGGCGACGAAATATGCCTTGAAGGATTCTTTCGGACATCTCTTTGAGTTGACCCCCGATGACATGCATCGTCGCATCGCTCGTGAAATCGCCCGCATCGAGAATAAGTATCCCAACCCCTTGAGTGAAGACCGCTTGTTTGACTTGATGAGCCACTTCCGCTATATCGTGCCTCAGGGCAGTCCCATGGCAGGTATCGGCAACAGCTTCCAAGTCGGCTCCTTGAGCAACTGCTTTGTCGTGGGTCTGGATGGTGAGCCCGACAGTTATGGCGGCATCCTCAAGATTGACGAAGAGCAGGTGCAGCTCATGAAGCGCCGTGGTGGCGTGGGACACGACTTGTCACACATTCGCCCCAAGGGCTCTCCTGTCAAGAACAGCGCATTGACCTCAACCGGTCTGGTCCCCTTCATGGTGCGCTATAGCAACAGTACCCGTGAGGTGGCGCAGGACGGTCGCCGTGGTGCCTTGATGCTGACCGTAAGCATCAAGCACCCCGATGCCGAATCGTTTATCGACGCCAAGATGGAAGAGGGAAAGGTGACGGGCGCCAACGTGTCGGTTCGCATCGACGATGCCTTCATGCAGGCTGCAGTGGAGGGCAAGCCCTATCACCAGCAATATCCTATTGATAGTGACAAGCCGATCTATGAACAAGAGACCGATGCCGCAAAGCTGTGGGCCAAGATCGTCCACAACGCTTGGCGCAGTGCCGAGCCTGGCATCCTCTTCTGGGACACTATCACCCGTGAGTCGGTGCCCGATTGCTATGCCGACTTGGGATTCAAGACCATCTCGACCAATCCCTGTGGTGAGATTCCTCTTTGCCCCTATGACAGTTGCCGCCTGATTGCCATCAACCTGTACAGCTATGTGAAGAATCCCTTTACACCCGAGGCTTGCTTTGACTTTAATCTCTTTGCCGAGCACGTAGCCTGTGCTCAGCGCATGATGGATGACATTATCGACCTCGAGATGGAGAAAATCGAGAAGATTCTCGATAAGATCAAGTCCGACCCTGAGACCGACGAAGTCAAGGCCACCGAGATGAACCTGTGGAACAAGATCCGCACCAAGACCCTCAAGGGACGCCGTACGGGTGTGGGCACCACGGGCGAGGGCGATATGATTGCAGCAATGGGACTGCGCTACGGCACGCCCGAGGCCACCGAGTTCTCGGTAAGTGTTCACCGTGCACTCGCACTGGCAGCCTATGGCTCATCAGTACAGATGGCCAAGGAACGTGGCGCATTTGAAATCTATGACGCCAAACGTGAGGAAAACAATCCTTACATCAGCCGCATCCGTGAAGCTGATCCTGCACTCTATGAGGAAATGAAGAAGTATGGCCGTCGCAATATCGCTTGCTTGACCATCGCTCCTACGGGCACAACCAGTCTGTTGACGCAGACCACCTCGGGCATCGAACCTGTCTTCATGCCGGTCTATAAGCGCCGTCGCAAGGTCAACCCCAGCGACAAAGACGTCCATGTTGACCTGGTTGACGAGAATGGCGATTCGTTTGAGGAATTCATTGTCTATCACCACAAGCTGGTGACCTGGATGAACATCAACGGTATCCCCGTGCGTCGCGACTACACCCAGGAAGAACTCAACGACATCGTAGCCCGTTCACCCTACTACAAGGCAACGGCCAATGATGTGGACTGGGTCAATAAGGTGAAGATGCAAGGCGAGGTGCAGAAGTGGGTGGACCACAGCATCAGCGTGACCATCAACCTACCCAACGACATCAGTGAGGAAATGGTAGGCAAACTCTATGTCGAGGCATGGCGCAGCGGCTGTAAGGGTTGCACCGTCTATCGTGACGGCTCCCGCACTGGCGTGCTGGTGGCTCTGAGCGACAACGACAAGAAGAAGGAGAAAGAGAAGGAAAACGCCGCCGAACAGCAGCAAGCCGCCCGCTATATCGCTGAAGAGGAGCACATCCTGAAGCGTCCTGTCGAGCTTGAGGCCGACGTGGTGAGATTCCAGAACAAAAAGGAGAAGTGGATCGCCTTCATCGGCTTGATTGATGGACGCCCCTACGAAATCTTTACCGGTATTGCCGATGATGATGAGGGCATCTTCTGCCCCAAGTCGGTGACCAAGGGCAAGATTATCAAGGCCGTCGGCGAGGATGGCGTGAAGCGTTATGACTTCCAGTTCATCAACAAGCGTGGCTTCAAGACGACCATCGAAGGTCTGAGCGAGAAGTTCAACCCCGAGTTCTGGAACTATGCCAAGTTAATCTCGGGCGTGCTGCGCTACGGCATGCCGATTCCCCAGGTGCTGAAACTGGTCAGCAGCCTTGAGCTGGATAGTCAGTCAATCAACACGTGGAAGATGGGCGTGGAGCGTGCCCTAAAGCGCTACATCCACAATGGCGAGGCAGCCGCCGAACGTTGCCCCAACTGCGGTCAGGACACCCTTGTCTATCAAGAGGGTTGCCTCATCTGCACTAACTGCGGCACATCCCGCTGCGGCTAAGCCGCACAAACACTGTTGTTTGTCAAACAACTTGAATAACAATTAAGCGACAAGAACAAAATTAATTGTAAAGCAAGAGTCAGTTTTTTAGGCGTGTCACCAAAATGGCACGCCTTTTTCATAGTTTTAAAGGATGCAAAAAAACTTATATCATCTGATCCTCAAACTGTTGACTGTAGGTCCTCGCCTAAGCGCGACCATGTGCTGAATGTTGTTCCTTTTATTTGCGGGTTGATAATGTAGGGGTGTGGAAAGTGTTGGAAGGCACGCGCCACGCTCCTTCGGCCACGCCAAGGTGAGGTCCTACATTTGATTTCCCTCTGAAAAAGTTGTATTTTTAAGATGGTTTATGTAACTTTGCAGTGTTTTCATTGACAGCAGTACGCTTCTGAATAGTGGCGGGAGCATTGCAGGGGAACAAATGATATTAAGAAAAGGCGTTTACTTAGCGTTTTGTTCTATACAGCTTGAAAACACGCAAATTTCATATCAAAGTCAAGAATGAGGCAACTTTAGGATATGTATTTTGCCATAGTTATGTAAATGACGAGGCATTTAATCATATTTGGCGTGGGGTTCTGCTTTACTCGTTCAATTTTGATGGTCAATGCGAGAGCTTCAAGCTGTGGGACGGGCAACAAGTACAGACTCCCACGCTATTTCTTTTTAATACAGTATGGCCCAACGGGGTAACGGGGCACCAAAACAAATGTATTTATGAAAAGTATGATTCTTTTTAATCTAAGGTTTGTTTTATTATTGACCTTATTGCTGACATCAAATTCAATGAAATCGGCTGATAAAGAGTATGATTATACTGTCTATGTAGGACATTCATTCACTGTCGTTCCATGGAACATGTCAGGACTCAGTGGTACATGTGTTTCCACAAGTTGTTATTCTAATAATACTTCTGCTTTATCTGTAACTAAAACATATGAAACTGCAACTCGATATTGGGATGGTTATACTTATCAGGATGGTTTTTCTGGACAGTATAGTGTAAAAGCACACATGACAGGTTCCTATGAAATATACGCAGTTGCAAATGGAGTTAAAACGACGGGGCTTAATGTTGAACACATATCAGCTTCAATTCTGATTCATGTTACCGTGAAAAATGAACCAATTGTTACCTCTATAACTATTCCAAGCACACTTACATTATCTTTAGGAGAATCATACACCTTTTCTCCAATTATTGTTGAATCTGGCGCAAATACAACGCTTACATGGGCTAGCAGTAAACCAGGTGTTGTTTCTGTTACTTCAAGTGGCAAAATAAATGCTTTGTCAATAGGCCAATCAACAATAACGTGTACGGCAACAAATGGTGTTTCTGCTCAATGCCTTGTCACGGTTAATTCTATTCCTGTCAATAGTGTACAGTTAAATAGTTCAGAGCTTGAGTTACATGTTGGTGATAGGTTTAAATTAACGGCAACAGTATTACCAGAGAATGCCACGAATAAAAACCTAGAATGGGTAAGTTCTAATGAGAACGTTGCTTTTGTTGAAGCGGAGGGGTATGTAAGAGGAATAGCTGCTGGATACTGTAATGTCATAGTCCGTTCAACTGATGGGAGCAATATGCAATCTAGTTGTCGGATTCACGTTGTTTCTAAGCCCATATTGACGGGTGATGTCAATGCCGATGGAGATGTCAACATTTCCGATGTAATCAAATTGATTAATATTTTGTTAAATGGTGCTGAAATAAATCCCACTACTTTCACAGTGAACGGTTTGTCTTTCACGATGGTGAATGTTGAGGGAGGAACGTTCACAATGGGAGCAACCGCCGAACAGGGAAATGATGCTTACGATCGCGAGAAACCGGCACATCAAGTCACCTTGTCGTCATACAGCATCGGTCAGACCGAGGTTACACAGGCCTTGTGGTATGCAGTGATGGGGTCTAATCCGAGTAATTTTACAGGAAACCTTCAATGCCCTGTTGAAATGGTGAGTTGGGATGAATGCCAGCAGTTTATCACACAGCTGAATGCGTTGACAGGGAAGAATTTCCGACTGCCCACCGAGGCAGAGTGGGAGTATGCGGCACGTGGCGGCATGAACAGCCATGGAACTAGATATTCAGGCAGTAGCGACCTGAACGAGGTTGGCTGGTATACAGACAACAGCAATGACACAACCCATCCCGTGGCCACCAAATCGCCAAATGAACTGGGACTGTTTGACATGAGTGGCAATGTGCTGGAATTATGCCAGGACTGGTATAGTGATTCTTATAGCAGTGATGCTCAAACCAACCCCACAGGCCCAACCTCTGGAACGCAACGTGTGATACGTGGTGGTTCTTACAAAACTAGCCCCAACACGTGCCGCGTCTCGTTCAGATATCCTCAAACGCCAACGCAAAAGTACTCTAACGTCGGCTTCCGTCTCGCCCTGTAATCATCATTAGATGATAATACAACGTTAAACAACCGTGACAACTTTATTAATGTTGTTTCGGTTGTTGAATGTTGTTATTTGACATTTGATGCGAATGATCAAGTTGTTTGGTTACCCGCAATCCCAGCAGTAGTAGGTGTGGGAGAAGTCAAGGTTACGGAGGTCTTCACGGTTGATAAAGACGAATCCGTTGCCCATATCGCCCCACATGACGAGCTCTTTGCGATCTTTGTCAGAATACTGTGACGCGAGCTGCAGCAGCAGGATATCGTAGGTGTCAATGTCGCGGCGGGCATCGTCCTGGTCAAAGGCAGGGTAGCCTAGCATTTGGTGTCGAGGAGGCTTCATGCCCAAGTGTCGCTCAAGGTACATGCAATCATCGTTGTCCAGATAATCATACCACATCTTATCCGTATGCTCCGAACCGGTGATTTCCTTGACGATGTCAAAAAACAGGTCGTTAAAGCGACCGTCGCTGACACCCATCACGGTCTCCTCAAGCACCGCATCGATTGCTACCTCGCGTTTGACGGGCGTGAGTTCATCACCGACGGTCTGGTGGGTAGGTGTATTATCGGGTGGGGTAGTGCTCACAGTCACTTCATCGTGATAGATGACGGCAAAACCGCTGCCATCCTCGGCATAGTTACCTTGGCAGCCGTACATGCGCTCTGGATTGGTACTGATGAACCACTGCAATATGCCTTTCTCTGGTAGCGGGGCCTTTAGCCCAGCCTCGGCGCAGTTGATTTGCAAGAGCATCAGCATTTTCAGGCCTTGTTCATCAACGGGAAAATCTTTGCCCGCAGGCCAATAGGGAATACCTCCAATTCTGCTGCCCGTGATTACAGGCTCGCGCTCCTCGTTGAGCACAAGCCTGTAATGTTCAGCGGCTGTGCGTTTCGTGATTGCCTCAACAATGCGCATCACCCTGTCACTGCCTCTCTCTATCATAATAATATAGTCTTATTTATTATATCCAACATAATATCCCTCAATGTTGTTGATGCAGGGACATGCTCGGCTGTCGAGGATGCGGATGCGCCACTCCTTGGCGGTCTTCTCGTGGAAACGCACGATGCGCTTGTAGCCAATGGTCGTCGTTTCCTCATCGACGATCACGGGGACCCACTTGCCACAGCAGGTCTTATACTCAATGACAAATTCCTTGACACGCTGTCCCAGTGGAATGTACTCTTGCAACATGATACAGTCAAGTGTGATGTCCTTTTTGGTCTTGATTTCAATGTCGGCTGTCGTCACGCCATCGCTGGCAGCCCAATAGGTGTCCCAGTTGTCGTCACCCATCATAGTGGGGCTGAAACGCTTGCTGCGGGTATTTGTTGCTTTGAACTTGGCTCCCTTCAGCAGGTTGGTGCCCAGCTCGCGGGCAATGCGCTCATGCCACTGTGCAGCGATGGTAGAGTCGTTGGGGTGAATCAGGCCGTTGCGGTCAACGGGGAAGTTGAGCAGGAGGGTGCCGTTGTGGCCCACACTGCGGTAGTAGAGGTCGGTCAACTGCTCGACGCTCTTGACCTTGTCATCCTCATCCTTGTGATAGAACCACCCCGGGCGGATACTCGTGTCGCACTCGCTGGCACACCAAGCATCACCATCGGCATGACCTGACTGCAGCTCCTCATATTGGGGATAGCCGGGATAAACCTCTTTGATGCGGAGGAAAGCCCAATTGGTAGGGTTGGCATAGCCTTTCTCGTTGCCCACCCATCGGCAGCCGGGACCGCCGTCCGAGAAAATGACGGCACCGGGTTGCAGGCGGTTGACGATGCCCCAAGCCTTGGGATAGTTGTAATAGGTGCTACGGTCAATTTCACGTTTCTCACAGGCGCCGCCATACCAACCGTCGCCACCGTTTGCCCCGTCAAACCACACCTCAAAGATGTCGCCATACTGGGTCATCAGCTCCTCAAGCTGATTATAATAATAGTTGACATACTCTTGTGTGCCATAGCTCGCCTGATGCCTGTCCCACGGTGAGAGATAGACACCAAAACGGATGCCATACTTCTTGCAGGCCTCAGACAGTTCACGCACCACATCGCCTTTACCGTCACGCCAGGGTGAACTCTTCACGCTGTAGTCGGTGTATTTGCTGGGCCACAAGCAGAATCCGTCGTGGTGCTTGCAGGTGAGGATTACTCCCTTCATCCCTGCATTGATGAGGATCTGCACCCACTGCTCGCAGTCGAGTCGGGTAGGATTGAAGGATTCGGCAGGCGCATCGCCATAGCCCCATTCCTTATCCTGAAATGTATTGGGCCCAAAATGAATAAACGCATAGGTTTCCAGCTTCTGCCATTCCACCTGTTGTGGCGATGGTACCGGTCCGATAGCCTCTGGAGCCATTTTGTTGTCAGCCCATGCTCCAGTCCAGATGACCAACGAGCAGAAGAGTGTGGACAGGAGGTATTTCTTTGTCATCATATACTTATCCATATTTAATAGTTATATTAATTAGTTATACTAACTTAACTGTGTCGCCTAGGGTAACCTGCTGTTGCTTGTAGAGGAGGCCGAGGGCTTTCTTGAAGTCCTTCTTGCTGCACGAGAAGGTCTTGTTGATGTCGTCGGGATCACTCTTGTCAGTGAGATGCATTTCGCCGCCATGGTTCTGGAGATAGTCAAGAATGCGGTCGGCAAGGTCATCAACACGCATTTTCTCAATTTTGGCAAGGGTCACATCGACTTTACCGTCGGGGCGCACCTGCTTGACGAAGGCGGTCAAACGATCACCCACGTTCACGTCCTGATAGGTTTCGCTTTGGTAGATTTGTCCCCAGTGGGCATTATTGACAATGACTCGATAGCCCAAGTCGCTGCGCTGGACAGCCAGCACCTCGACCCGCTCGCGATGATAGTAGTCGGGCTCTGTCTTGTTGAGGAACTTGGTGAGCTTGGCGCTGGCAACAATGCGCTGGCTGGCCTCGTCAAGATAGACACGCACAATGTAACTGCGGCCAACCTTCATATCGACACGCTGCTCGCTGAAAGGCACCAGCAGATCCTTGGCGACAAGTCCCCAGTCAAGGAAAGCGCCAACCTGGTTCACAGCCTTGACACGCATCAAGGCGAAATCTCCGACAACAGCCTTCGGTTCCTCGGTCGTCGCTACTGGACGGTTCTCACTGTCGTTGTAAACAAACACCCGTACGGTGTCACCCACCTTCATCTCGGGGGTGAGGTACCGTTTGGGCAGCAACACCTCGTGGGTATCGTCATCAATCAGGTAAGCGCCGAAGTCGACCATGCGGTTGATGCGCAACTCGTTATATTCTCCTATTCTCATTTTTTCATTTTATTAATATCCTCAGGTCATCAACAGGAAAGCGGATGCCCGCTAAAGCCTAAAGGCTGACACCTAAAGCCTAATGCCTATTTTTCTGCAAATTTCGGCAAAAAAATCCATTTCTCGGCTTGTTTTCAACAAAAATGTACTACCTTAGCATTTTTAATAAAGAAACATTCAACTAAATCATGATGAAAACAAAGGCTCTTTCAATATTTATAATACTGTCAATCATCGGTTTGCTTGGCTCTTGCGGCAAGTCTGGGACGGGAAAGACGGGTGATGGAAAACCCGCTGTCACGGTCAAGACCCAGCAGCTGAGCGATCATTCTAGCTTTAACATGGCGGAAGGCGAACGTTGCACCATTGATGCCGATGCTACGATTGACTACCCAGCAGCTACTGTCGAGGGGCAGCCGGTGGACAGCCTGCAACGCTTGTTTGCAGCCTATGTACTCGAATCAGGCGACTCCTTGTCCCTGCAGGAGGCAATGCGCCAGGTTGTCGCCAACAGCATGCACCAGTATGACTTCATGCAGGAGCCAGTGAGCAGTGACGAGATTGATGAGCGTGACGACATGGTGACCCTCAAGTATGCCACCAGTACCCGCATCACTCCTGTCTATAACAAGAATGGCATTGTGACATTTGAGCGCGTTGATGTGGTAAAGAAGAATGACAAAGTGACCTCTATCACCCATCGCTACTACAGCTTTGACGTGAAGACCCAGTCATTCATCGACCTGAACCGCCTCTTCCGCGACGATGCCATTGCCGACGTCTGCCAGCTGTTGAAGCAGCAGTTGTTGAAGCAGAATAATGCCACGGGCAATGAGCAGCTCAACGACTTGGGTTACTTTAATGTAGAAAATATCTCGGTGACCCGTAATTTCTTCTTTGACGACAAGGGTATAACTTGGAGTTTCCTGCCTAATGAACTGGCTGTCGAGGCTGTTGGGGAACCACGTATCACCATCCCCTATGCCGCTTTGAGCGACAGCAAGTGTGACGACAGCATCCTTGATAGGCTTTGATGCGAGCTGGCGCTCGCAGTTTAAAGTTTAAAGTTTAGAGTTTAGAGAGGCATCTGCATTCTGACAACTGACAACTAAAAACTAAAAACTGACAACTGAAAACTGACAACCACATGGAACATATCCTGAAATATTTCCCGGAATTGACCGAGGTACAACGCGAGCAGTTCTCGCAGCTCGAAACGCTCTATCCCGAGTGGAATGCCCGCATCAATGTCATTTCACGCAAGGACATCGATAATCTGGAAGTGAACCACATCCTGCACTCCCTGGGGTTGGTCAAGTTCGTCAGGTTCACACCCGGTACAAGGGTGATGGACCTAGGGACGGGTGGGGGATTCCCCGCCATCCCATTGGCCGTATATTATCCTGATGTGGCTTTCCATCTCGTGGATCGCATCTGCAAAAAGCTGAAGGTGGCACAGGATATAGCAGAGCGCATCGGGCTGAAAAATGTAACCATCCAGCATGGAGACGTCAAGGAGGTAAAGGGCAAATTTGACTTTGTGGTCAGCCGTGCTGTGATGCCGTTGGGCGACATGGTGCCGTTGGTCAAGCGATTTATCGCCAGCGAGGATCAAAATGCCATCCCCAACGGTCTACTCTGCCTCAAGGGCGGTGACCTGAGCGGCGAAGTACAGCAGTTCAAGAACCAAGTCCTCATTGATGACCTCTCCAGCTACTTCAAGGAAGATTTCTTCAAAACCAAGAAAATCCTCTACCTCCCCCTATAACCATTAAACTTTAACCATTAACCTTTAAACGATATGAACGCGACAATGATGTCCGTCAACCCGTTTGGCGAAAATATGTATATCCTGTGGGACGAGGCTTCTCATGAGGCCGTCGTTATCGACCCTGGCATGATGCGCGAAGGTGAGCGCGAGATGGTGACAAAGTTCATTGATGAGCATCAGCTGAACGTGAAGCACGTCCTGTTAACTCACCTGCATGTTGACCACATCACTGGAGCCCGTTGGCTAGCCGACAAGACAGGAGCTGACGTATGCGGCAGCGCCCTGGATAACCCATTGGGGCAGGAGTTGCCCGATCAGGTGGCACATTTCCGCATCAATATAGAGGTGGAGCCTTTGACGGTTGATCGCAACTTGTCTGAAGGTGATACATTACCTTTGGGCGACGAGATCATCCAGGTGTTGCACGTTCCCGGTCACAGCCCAGGCGGCTTGGCCTTCTACGTGCCGCAGAGCAATTTGCTGTTCAGTGGTGACACCATCTTCAACGGTAGCATCGGCCGCACCGACTTGTGGGGCGGTGATTTTGCCCAACTCATCAACAGCATCCGCGAGAAGATTCTCCCGCTCCCCGACGAGACCATCATCGCCTCAGGCCACGGTCCCACAACCACCGTTGCTGACGAGAAACGCTGCAACCCTTTCCTGTAACTGAAGGAACTGAAACAGAGCAATAAAAAACGGAGAATCCCAGAATGAAGGATTCTCCGTTTTTCCGTTATCTCATATTACAAAGCAATGGCAACGCCCAATGTCCAAGTATTCTTGATTTCGGGACCGAATCCTTTCTTAAACACATTACAGGGGCTATAGCGGCAATAAATGCCAATGCGATTATAGGACAAAGCGCCATAGACATCAAAGGTCAGTTTGTTCTGCTTGATTCCGCGGTAAGACACATCGTGGTGGGTCTTGTTGACCTTATAATGGGTGTTGCACTTGGCATAAAAGTTCCAATTCATAGTTCCGCCAAGTGTAAAGTGGAAATTTTTTCCGATGAACTGCTGGAATTGGAGCGGAAATTGGATGGCGTTGACCGAAATGATTGATGAACGGTCAACAGTGCCCTCGGGATAAGACTCAATTCCCACAATGTTAGTTGCTTCATCCATGACAAAACAGTTGGGGCGCTTGAGCGAGAATCGTTTATTGTCATAGCCGACGCCAATCGAGAATTGCTGCCCATGCAGGGTGTTGTAATTGAGGCTGGCAAAGTTGAGGATACCCCAGTTGAAGCTGTTGTTGACAAGATCATAGGAAGTGCCGAGTCCTAGTCCGAAGTATAATCCCGAAGCAACAATGCTCCAGTGATATTCCTTGTTGCTGCTCTTCTTGAACGGGAAATTCAATTCCCAGTCGCTGGTCGTGTGAACGGTGTCGTTTGAGGCATGTTGCACGGTGTACGTGTAACTGAAGTCCTCATTGTCCTTTTGACCCACAACTTTTACTCGAGTGCCAGTTGTGGTCTCGGTGATGATGACTTGATGAGGTGTTTCAATAACGGTAACCGTGTCAGGCGTTTGTGCCGACATGGTCACTGCTGCCATCATGGCTGCGATGATGATTGAGAATTTCTTCATGATGAATTTGTTTATTTGATTGTGATTATTTCCTGATTAACTTCTTGATCTCGTTGGCGCTGGCCCTGCCTTCCATATAGATGAGTGTGACGACATTCTTGGGTGACTTGCGGGCCAGGTTTTGGTTCAGGTAAAAGATGTAACGGTTATCGCGTTTCATCTTTTTCATCGTGTAGAAGCCGTAGTACAGTTGACCATTGCGGTACTCCACTTCCTTGTCGATGGCTTGGGCTCCGTCTTTGACCACAAGATTCTCAATGATTTCGGCTTGAGTCTTGTCAGTCACGCTAACGCTGTGATAGACTGTGAGCCCGATTTCGTGGGCTTGACTGCCGGTGACGATGATCTCGGTTGCACCTGCAGCCTTCTTGTATCGCCCATCAAACAGGCGGTTGATGTTCAAGCCGGTTTGTGCCATGGTTGCCATGGCAGTCAGCAGGCAGGTCAGGATGATGATTGTAGTCCGTTTCATATTGTCGCGTTGTTTATTCGTTATCAAGTTCTAGTGCTGCGCCCAGACTGGAAAGCTGATCGGTCATGGCGTCGGCAGCATTGTCCATCATGTTCAAGTCATTTGCTATCAGTGCCATGACCTTATCATCGTCTTGCACAGCCAAGCCATTGACATAGGCAATGCACACGTCAGCCGATTGTTGCTGGTGCCATAAAGCATATCCACCGGCTGCAAGGACGATGGCTATCGTAGCCGCAATGCCGATGAACTTGTTGCTGCTAGTCTTTTTAGCAACACGCTGGCCCTCATGGCTGTGGGCGGCAAAGTAGCCCATTGTGAAGCGCGCCTCGTCAATCGCCTCGCTGCTCCAGGGGCAGTCGGCTAAGATTTCACGCAGCATCTGCTCTTCTTGGACGCTGGTCTCACCGTCAAAATAGCGCTCAATAAGCTGCTCCAGTTCGGCTTGGCTAGATATGTGTTGATTCTTGTTCATGATTTTTTGTCAATGTTTCTTGCTTGGTAAATTTCACGCACGCGTCGTCGCGCTCGGCTCAGTTCCACACGCACATTGGCGGCGGTCATGTTCATTTGGTTGGCGATGTCTTCAAACTCCATACCCTGCAATTCGCGCAGGTCAATAATCTTCCGCTGGTTATCTGACAGGTCATTGTCGATGATGTAGCGCACTTGCCGATAGGCAAGGCTACGGTCATTATCGGTAACCTCATCGATGGTGTCAGCAGCCTGTTCAACAGGCACATCAGCCTGGCGACTGTTGCGGCGTGCCATGTCAATGCTGGTGGTACGAACTGTCATCATTCCCGCACCCTGGGCATGGCTTGTGGATTCAAACCGTCCACGCTGCTGCCATAGTTTCACGAAGGCGTCCTGGACCGCATCGGCGGCATCATCATGGTTGCCTGTGATGCGTTCGGCCAGCGAGAGCATCTGCTCCCTCAAGGCGGTGAATGCAGTTGTTATGCGGTCAGTTTGATTCATCTAATGATGCTGTTTCTACTCAATAAACGCATAAAGTCGCCATTTGTAACAAAATAAATGAAAAAAACGGAAATACCATTATTTTTGGTATTTCCGTCTTTTCCGTTATCTCGGTCCAAGGATTACAGACCGATGGTGAGACCCATGGTCCAAGTGTTCTTGATTTCGGGACCGTAACCGTCCTTGAAGAACTTGCCCGGGGTGTAACGGCAGTAGATGCCGAGTTTGTTCCAAGTGAGAGCTCCCATGGCATCAAAGCCGATCTTCTGCTGCTTAAGACCCTTGAACTTGGTGTCGTTCTCTACCTTATTGAGCTCATAATGATTGTCAACGCGAGCATAAGCGTTCCAGTTGAGAATACCAGCCAGGGTGATGTTGAGTTTGCCAGCAATGCGCTGGGAGAACACCAGCGGGAACTGTACGGTCCACAAGTTCAGGTTAGAGGAACGGTTTTTGATTTTATCAGTATCGATACTGGGATAAGTTCCAACGATGACAGCGTCCGAAACATCGTCACGCATGAGCATGGTGGGACGCTTCATGCTGTAAGAGCGATGGTGGAAACCGACACCCAGCGAGATATTCTGGCCGTGCAGGGTGTTATAGTTTACAGCGGCAATATTGAGCAAACCGATTTCAAAGCTATTGTTAATGGTTTCCCAATTGTGTTTTAAGCCCATACCGAAGTAGAAGCCGTTAGTCGTAACGGCCCAATGACTTTTAGCGTCTTCACTCTTGAAGGGGTGGTCATAAGTCATGTTGTTCTCTTCGACGTCGGCAGAAGCCTCAGCAGCGGCTGCCGTGTTCATCTGTACCATGGCCATCATGGCAACAAAAATCAAAACAATCTTCTTCATTTTCTTTAAATTGCTATCTGTTAAAAATAATTTTTCAAAATCGGGGTGCAAAATTACTTTGTTTATATGAACTTTGCAAATATTCTTCTTCTAATCGCGCTCGATGACCTTGGCAAAACGCACTTGGCTCTTAAAAACGGGGAAGTTAAAGGTAAGAATAACGCCGTTCTCAATCGTGGCATAGGCATCCTCGCTGATGGGCTCCATGGTGGCGTCAATCCAGGTGAGGTCATAGTTACCGGAAAATACCGTCTTGACCATGTGACCCTTTAACATGCCTGGATTCCATAGCGATTTCTTGACTTGGGCTCCGTCGATGTAGATAAGGTCGTAGCCGTCATCGGCGCGAACCACAGCAAGCGTGTAACGTCCGCCTATTCGCAGCCATTTCTCTTCCATGTCCCGGTCAAGATAGCACCAGTAGCCCTCCACGGGATCAATGCTGTTTGCCAAGTATTCGTCAAGGGCCTCGAGGGTCCATAAAGTGGAGGGGGCCACTTGGTCTTCCCTTTCAATAGTCAACACAGCGCGCTCAATAGCAACACGAGAGCCAGGGCCGACCAGATAGCCGACCTGAACCGCTCCCACAGGCCTGACGATTGAAGCCTCAAGCACCGTCTGTAATTCTTCCTTGCCAATGGAGATTCTCACGCCACGTTCATCAACATCGACACACAGGGTATTCAGGTCATCTTCCAGTGAAACGCCTTTGCTCACGGTCGTGGAAGCCACTTTGGTTACATCGTCGTCCTGATATTGCATGAGGGAAACGCGCATTGAGCGCTCATCGGTGATGTCGTCATAGGGGGCGCTGTTATCACAACTAAGCACCACGGCACAATAGTTGCCCTGCTCGTCATAATTGAAGACCAAACCCCACTGTGGACTGGTAATCGTCGTCTTGCCGCCAGTCATAGGATTCTTTATTGACTTGGTCTTGCCCAGCTTGTTGTTGAGATTGGCGAAGCGTAGCTGGTAGCGATAGGACGTGCTGATAACATCTATCATATCGGTCGTGACGGCATCGGCCATCGTTGCGTTTTCCTCAATAAGGCGATCGTCCACAATGGCCTTGTAACGTCCAGCCATCCTCATTCCCTTGTCGGGAAATAGCCCGCCGAACTGGTTTTCCACAGTGTTATAATAGGACTTGCCATCGGCCATTAAAGCACAGACAAGCACAGTGAATACAATGAATAAGTATCTATTAATCATCATTATCTTTAAACTAACTGACTATTCATGATGATATGGTTCGTGGCGCAGGATGGTAAACGCGCGATAAAGCTGCTCAACAAAGACGAGCCTCACGAGTTCATGAGGGAAGGTCATCTTGCTGAGCGATATCTTTTCGTTGGCTCGGTCATACACTTCTTGAGAGAAACCATAGGGACCGCCCACAACAAACACCAGCCGTTTGCTGCCGCTCGCCATGCGGCGCTGTAGCCACTGGCTGTAATCTATGGATGTGCGTTCGGTGCCGTGTTCGTCAAGCAGCACGACGTGGTCGCTGCTCTCAAGTGCAGACAGCAGTTGTTTGCCTTCAGCAACCTTCTGCTGAGCCTCGCTCATGTTACGGGTGCCTTTCACATCACCAATATACTGGATGTTGAAAGTGACATAGTGCTGCAACCGCTTGACGTATTCTTCAATACCTTGACGGATAAAGCCCACCTCGGTCTTGCCGATCACTGCAAGTGTAATTCTCATAATTCAACCATTCTGACTAAAATCTGGCACAAAATTAGCAAAACAGCCGAAACTTTCCTAACTTTGTGGTCTGAAATCATTAAATTCACATACGATATGAAAACAAGAGAAGAACTGATTGATGAATTGATCGACTTGGCCTTTGCCGAGGACATAGGTGACGGTGACGCTACCACGTTGTGCTGCATCCCTGCCGACGAGATGGGGCGCCAACGCCTGATCGTGAAAGAAGAGGGTATCCTGGCTGGAGTGGAAATAGCACGTCGCGTGTTCCATAAATTTGACCCCGAGTTGAAGATGGAGGTCATGATCGAGGACGGCGCCCACGTCAAGCCTGGAGATATCGCTTTCGTCGTGACGGGCAAGGTGCGTTCACTGTTGCAGACCGAGCGTCTGATGCTCAACATCATGCAGCGCATGAGCGGCGTGGCAACCACCACCGCCCGCTATGCCAAGTGCCTGGAAGGTCTCAAGACCCGTGTACTTGACACTCGCAAGACTACGCCTGGCATGCGTATCCTGGAAAAAGAGGCTGTCAAGATTGGTGGCGGTTGCAACCACCGCATCGGTCTGTTTGACATGATCCTTCTCAAGGACAACCATGTGGACTTTGCTGGCGGCATCGTGCCTGCTATTGAGAATGCCCACCGGTGGTGTAAGGAGAATGGCAAAGACCTGAAGATCGAAATCGAAGTGCGTAACTTCGATGAATTGCAACAAGTGCTGGACCACGGTGGCGTGGATCGTGTAATGCTTGACAACTTCAGCGTCGAGAACACTCGCAAGGCAGTTGAAATCATTGACGGCAGGGTAGAGACCGAGTCTAGCGGCGGCATCACCATTGACACGTTGCGTGCCTATGGCGAGTGCGGTGTGGACTATATTTCGGTAGGTGCCTTGACTCATTCCATCAAGTCACTTGACATGAGCTTTAAGGCCTGCTAGTTTCAGTGAGGAGTTAGAAATGAGGAGTTAGGAGTGTCGGGCCTCGCCTTGGCGTGGCCGTGAAAACACCTAGCGTCTAAGGTCTAAAAAAATGAAACTTCAGGACATCCAACCGCTGTCGTTTCCCGGCTATGATGATGGAGCACCCATAGTCATTGCCGGGCCATGCAGTGCCGAAACCGAAGAACAGACACTCGATGCCGCAAGGGCATTGAGTAGCATCGGCGTGAAGATCTTCAGGGCTGGCATCTGGAAGCCACGCACCATGCCAGGCGGATTTGAGGGCGTGGGTGACAGGGGATTGCCTTGGTTGCAGACCGTTAAACGCGAAACGGGAATGCTGGTGGCTACCGAGGTAGCGACCATCGACCACGTGAAGGCAGCACTGGATGCCGGCATTGACATCTTGTGGATGGGAGCACGGACGAGTACCAATCCTTTTGCCATGCAGGAGATTGCCGATATGCTCCGAGGCCATAACGAGGTAACAGTGCTTGTCAAGAATCCCCTCAATCCAGATCTTGACCTGTGGCTGGGAGCCTTGCAACGAATTATGGGGGCTGGCATCACCCGCATCGGTGCCGTGCATCGTGGATTTAGTTCGGCTGGCGAACACATCTACCGCAACAATCCGCAGTGGCACATCCCCTTCGAACTGAGGCGCCTTGCTCCAGGGATGACAATCCTGTGTGACCCGTCCCACATCGGTGGCAAGCGGAAATATGTGGAATCCCTGTCACAGATTGCCCTTGACACAGGCTTTGACGGCTTGATGATCGAGAGCCATTGCCATCCTGACCAGGCTCTAAGCGACAGCGCACAGCAAGTCACACCCCAAGACCTTGGCGCTATCCTGCGTCGCTTGGTAGTGCGTTCTGGAGCACCTATTGAAGACGAGTTGGACCTCTTGCGCCAGCAGATTGACGACTGTGACCACGAACTGCTGGCTGTACTGGCACGGCGCATGAGCGTGTCGCGGGAAATCGGCCGTTTCAAGCGAGCCCATAACCTGCGAGTCGTGCAGCCCCAGCGTTATCAGGACATGATAGCGGCGCGCCTTGATGAGGCAGAGCAACTGGGATTGCAGACTGACTTCACGCAGCGTGTCATGCAGGCCATCCACGAGGAAAGCGTACGTCAACAACTTTCACTTTAGATTTAATAAGAGAAAAAGTTATTAGGGTATTGATGACGAAAAGGGTGATTATCATCGGGGCCTCATCAGGAATGGGGCGTGAAGTGGCAAAGTTGTTTCTAGCGCGTGGTTATCGTCTGGGGGTAGCAGCACGACGCGAGGAGAGACTGCAGGAATTGAAGCAAATGGCTCCCGATAGGGTAGTGGTACAGGCGATTGACGTCACAAGCGATGAAGCCACATCACGGCTACGCGAACTCATTGACCACCTAGGTGGCATGGATCTATTCTTTTATGTCTCAGGCATCGGCAAACAGAACCGCACGCTCGAGCCCAGCATTGAAATGGCGACCGTCAACACCAACGCTCTGGGCTTTACACGCATGATTGGGGAGGCCTACCGATACTTTGCCGAACTTGGAGAAGGACACATTGCAGCCATCACTTCAATTGCGGGCACCAAGGGACTCGGACCCGCTCCTTCCTATTCGGCTACTAAGGCTTTCCAGAATCTTTATCTCCAAGCATTAGAGCAGCAGGCCAACGCACGTAAACTGAAAATCCGCTTCACGGATATCCGACCAGGCTTTGTTAATACCGACCTATTGAATGGAGACTTCCATTATCCCATGATGTTAAGGCCCGAAAAAGCAGCACTCCAAATCGTGAGTGCTATCGATAATAAGCGGCATATCAAGGTCATTGACTGGCGCTACCGCCTGTTGACTCCATTTTGGCGTTGCTTACCAAATTTGATTTGGAGACACCTGAAAATCTAAATTCACAGACAGCTCAATTATCGGCGATCAGATCAATCAAATGGCTGATGTCTCCAACGGTGACTTCCCCGTCCAGGTTGACATCGGCACGACGGTGTGTATGGACATCGACATTGCCTCCGAGGATAACGTCTGTCAAGGCGGTAATATCACCGATATTCACTTCCTTATCATAGTTGACATCTCCTGGCTTCTCATAGTAACCTTTTAATTCCTCTTCAAGATAGGCAGCACGCTCCCTAAGCCAGTTGACAGCATTGGGAACCTGGGACGCGTAGTTAAAAGAGTCTAGACCGGCTGCCTTGTTATTCTTCAACGAGGGCTCAGCGTAGTTATAGTAGTCCTGGCAGAAGTCGCACAATTCGTCAAGACCATTGGCAATAAAGTCTTTAAACAGCAAATACATCTGGCTTGCTAACTGAGGGTTGTAGCCCATGCGGCCGAAGAACCTAGATGGAACCAACTTGAGGAAAAAGTCACAATCGATGTTATTGGTGAAGTAGCTTGATGAGTGAGTCGCATCATAGCCGAAAGCCCAATCAAGATCCCAAGCGGGTCCGAAGCACAACTTGCTATCCTGATCCAAGACGTTCTCGTAGTAGCAGAAGGCGCTCTTGGGGTGGAACAACTCCAGATTACAGATGAAATCATTTAACAACATGTAGCGTGCCAAGAGGTCAAGATCAGCAAAATTAGAAAGAATGCCGCTATTCTCCACCTCAGTGGCAAAGTCATTAAACCGCTGTTTGATGTCGTTCAAAGTGAGCAAAGTAGTTTCCTCGCTGAACTCTGGCTCTTTAATGTTTACCGGCAAGTTAAACGAGGAAGTGCGGAACTTTTGGCCTGTGGCTTCGTCATAATAGGTATCCAGTTCAAGCAATGCTGCAACATTCTCATCATCTAGGTCCACACTGTTGTTGGCCAGGCCGATCTTCTCAGTAAAATTATAGCTACCCTTGTAAGTGCCGTTGATATAGAGATCGACGGGAATGATGTGGCAAGGAGCCACGGTACCCATCAAGCTCGCAGCCTTCATGCCGATGGCATTGGTCAGTTGGGAACCCTTGATCTTGTTGGCCAGCAGCACCCAATTTTTACCTTTTGTAAGACCAAACGGTTTTACCTTATTAGCAAATTTCAAGCGGTAAGGGTTCTTGGCATCAGGGTTACTGGACCAAGAGGAATTGCCACGACCTTTGATTTGCACCGAATCGGTCATTGAGGGGAATACGCCAGCACCATCAATGATAATTTCAGCATCTACATAGTATTTTTTACTGGTGATATTCACACCTCCGACAGTATTGATATCAATACGCGGTACAGCTGTTGCCTGGTCAACCAAATGGTTCACATTGACTGTGTATTTATGTCCGAACGGTACTAGAATGTAATCTCCCGATGGCTGAGGTTCCAAGATATAGTAGCCGGGATAGCCCACAGTGTAAACCAGTGTAGTGTCAAAACGCAGGCGACTCTGCTGGCTCACCTGCTCAATGCCGTCAACATAGGCTCGTGCATCAGCGTCCGACAAGCTGAAAGAGGCCGTCAACCATTTACCGATACATGCCACATCGACCGTGATGGTATTATCGTCAATGACCCCAGTAGCATCGGTGAACAACTGATAATTATACTTGTTGTCAAACTCAAAGGATGTGATGTAAGGAAGATCCTTGGGAAATTGGCTGCTGACCGATGCAACTTCATGTGAAGGATAGGAATATACGGTTCCATCGGGGGCCGTAAACGACACAAAACCACCATCGGTGGACATGGTCTCTACACAAGAGTCAGGAAAAACAAGAAAACGCCCGTCATTGAGTGTCACATAACTCGTAGTAGCAGCCACCTGTGATGACAGGGACAACAAAATCAGCATGGTTGCTATAACGGACTTGGTGAGATTGCTCGCTTTCATAACTGTATAACGATAACGGATGGCATAAATTGCATAGTTTAATGGTTGACTCGGGCAGCTGTATGGAAGTGGGTGGCGTAGTAATTCTGACGAAGATCATCAACGCAGACACCCCGCGAGGATGAAGCATGAACAAATTTATGGTCCTTCAGATAGATACCGACGTGGGAAACCCGCTCATCACCTCCTGTAGCAAAGAAGACCAGATCGCCTTCACGCAGATCATCCAGGTCAATAGGTTGGCAGTTTTGTTCAAGCATTTTGGCTGAATTGCGGTGTACCTTGATATCATAGACCTTCAGATAGACTTCCATCACCATCCCTGAACAGTCAGTACCCTCTCCGCAAGCATGCGCGGCATACACGTAGGGGGTGCCCAACCATCGCTTCAACTCTTTATAGAGTTTTTTGTTGTCTTTCCGGCCTAACTTGATGTCTAGGCGGGCCCACTCGTCGCTCACCAGGCCATGTGCCTGTTGGGGAATTGGTTTTTTCTTTTCTTGGCTGGTAGTGGCCGATTGGTCATCAGTTGACGATGTACCTCGGTTGCGACGCTCATGATAGGGACGATAGGTGTGAGTGTTATGGCTAGTACTACGGCAAGACACCACTGGCAGCGACATTAGAATCGCCGCTGCCAGATAAAGTATCGTTTTGCCTTTAATAGCCATTGAGCCTAGTTTTTTTAGGCTTTAGGCTCCTCGTTAGAGGCTTCTTCGCCTTCTTGGTTGTCTTCGTCCTCGGCTTTGGTGGTAAAATCAGTGATACCAGCGTTCACGAGGAGGTTATACCAAGAGATGATTTTCTTGATGTCGCTGTTGTGTACGCGATCCTCATCCCAATTCTCCAGCACACTGGCCATGAACTCATGAAGCTGGTCGGGAGTAGTATATGATTTGGCATCGATAGCCTTGTTGTCAAATTTCTTTCCTATATTCTCCAGTACCTGTGACAGAGGCAGGTCATCGGCAGTAGTAAAGATGGAAATGTCACCCAGCGACATCACACGTTCACGTGAATGTACGGGAAAGCGGCGAGCATCGGCTAAGCCTTCAACCAGCAACATGTTCTTGCCATAGGAAACAAGTTTGTAAAGTCCGGGACGTCCCGAGATAGATAAAATTTTCTTCAGCATAATGTGAATTGGTAATGTTGATAATTAGTTATTGTTTTTGTTTATAAATGATTGGTCAGTCTAATCACCTGTGGCAAGAGCGCATCACAATTGTCGTTGACAATCACGTGCTCGCCCGGAGCCACGATGTCCTCAGCCGCTTGAGCGGCCATGCGTTCCTCGACCTGCTGTGAAGTGAGACCACTGCGTGCCATGACACGACCGATGCGAACATCGGCAGGAGCAGTCACATGCCACACTCCATCCACGACACGGTCCAAGGCTGCCGTTCGCAACAATGCAGTCTCGACAAAAGCAGCCTTAGCTCCCTGCAAGGCTTGTAACGAAGCCCAATGCTGTAGGTCTCGCGCTGTAGCCGGGTGAACAATGGCATTGAGACAAGCCAGAGCCTGCTCGTCGCCAAAAGCCACCTTACTCAAGTGCTGGCGGTTCAATGAGCCGTCGGCAAGATACGTTTCCTTTCCAAAAGCCTGAATCAGCTGACTTTTCACGTCGTCATCATCGGCCATCAACGCTCGTGCACGCGAGTCACAATCATAGACCTCAAAGCCCATGACCTTGACGATGTGAGCTACAACACTCTTGCCGCTACCGATGCCTCCAGTGATGGCAATCAACTCCATGCCTAATGTTTCTCGATAATGTACTCCACACTATCGTGGGAGAATTTTACATCCTGGTAAGCGGCAGGCACTTCACCGATCATCACTTTCACCTTGTTGCTCCTGGTATTGACGTCCACCATATTGTAATCCACAACAGCAGTGATGCCGGCATCCTCGGTAATGCGACTTACGGGTGTCAGGTACGACACTTCCACACTACTTGGGAAGAGCAGCATTTTCACGCCTGCCGGAGCATTGCGTACAGCAATCTTGACCGATCTGGTCTGCTGTTTCAATTTCTCGATAGGCACAGTAATCTCGATGGAGCGAGGCTCAACAACTGCACCATTGATGGGAGCAATGGCCACCCTGCGACGCAACGTGTCAGTCAGTTCAAGTTCCTCGACATGATAGGTAAATACCTGATTGATCTCGCTAAGCGTTTTTGCATCACTGAAGACGAGTACCGAGTCCTGACTTTGTATCAAGGCTCCATATTGGGCGTAATCCTCACGTGGCTCGACAATAATATCAGTCTTGACGGGCACTTTCTTGCCTGGCAGGTCGGTGAACCTGATACTGATGGTCTCGGGCAACACGTTCACGATGGTAGCATGCTTGTTAAGTACAGGAGCTAACGTCTTCTTCAAGTGACTCTGGTCAATCTTGAAGGTACTGTTGCCGTCACTGTAGTCAGTCAAGCGCAGTGTAAGCTTCGGTGTCTTGTGAAACAAGTAGGTAAAGAAGCGGTATCCGCGGTCACGCACGGTGACAGTAAGGGTGTCAGGCACCTTGTTCAACAAGTGTACATTATTAGGCTTGCTGATCTCAACAGGCACCTCAATCTCCATCTGCATGTCACCGTTGAAAGTCAAGAAACTCCAGAATACTGCCGAGATGATTACAAAAAACAAGTATAGCAGAATCGACCTCGTACGGGGCGATTCCCTCAACTTTTCTCGGATGGTTTCCAGCAGCTTCATCTTTCAGATTGTCCGCATCGGGCAACAGTGATTATTTCTTGACGTCGGCACCAGTCTCGGCAACATCCTGCATTGACTGGTAAATGGAATTCTTATCAATCCTGATTGTCACGTTCTGGTCAATCTCAAGCAAGACATAGTTGTCCCTGACCTCGCGGATGCGGCCATAGATGCCACCGGCAGTCATCACCTTGTCACCTTTCTGGAGACCGTCGCGGAAAGCATTGATTTTCTTCTGTTTCTTCTGCTGCGGAGCAATCATGAAAAAGTAGAAGATGGCAATGATCATCACAATCATGATGAGGCTTGACATGCCAAAACCGCCAGCAGGGGCTGCGCCACTTGCTGCTTGCAATAAAATCAAGTTATGCATAGTAGTCTATATTTATTTATGATTAAAAAAGTTAGTTTCACTATTGATTAGTGCTTGAAGATGATACCATCCTTTTGCAACTGCTTGACAGCATTGTTGAGAATGCCATTGACAAACTTGCCGCTAGCTGCCGTGCTGAAGTTCTTAGCCAGCTCAATATACTCGTTGAGACTCACAGCTGTCGGTATCTTGTCAAAGGTGCGAACCTCGGCAAGAGCGGCACACATAATGATACGGTCCATCAGGACAATACGGTTCTTGTCCCAGCGGCTGCTCTGCACCAGCTCATCGATAAGGGTGTTGTTCTCAGGCATCAGGGACACAGTAGCCGTAAACAGTTCCCGACCGAACTGGCTGTCTTCCTCATCCTTGTACATTGGCATAATGGCGTCCTCATTTCCATCCGCAAGCCTGCGGAAGGTCTTAGACACAAACTGGAAGATCAAATCCATATCATCTTCGGTCCAGAACAGCGAGCGCTGTTCTATCGCGTCAGCCATATTCTCGTCAGGCAAGATGACTTGCTTCATGAGCTGCTGCCACAAAAGGCAATCATTGCCCATGCTGTCCTCCTCGTTAGCCATATAGTCGTTGTAAAGATCGCTCTTGAGGATCTTATCAAGCATCAGGCGTTGGAAGATGGGATCATCATTCCATGTAACCGTGTGCTCCTCGGCGTAACGGCTTAACAGCTCATTAGAAGCAAGAGCAGCGACAAGACGGTTGTTGACGAATTTCATGTTGGGATTCAAGTCCTCCTCACTAGGCATATACTTGTTGCGAGCCTCGTCAAGGCGCATTTCCTGAATATGGGTCAGTTCTACAGGTAAACGCAACAGGTAATGGTAAAGCTCATAGGTCTTTACAAGACTAGATTCCAAATCGTTCAACGCATTTGAAAGCGTGCGATCAGGCTTGGTAAGCATATATGAGTACAGATTCTGTACTACCTTGGTCCGGATTAATACTCGATTTATCATAATGTCAAATTTTGAACTTGCAAAATTAACGAAAAAAGTCGAAATGAACAAGAAAAGGGCCTAATTCACCTCCTGATTGTCGTCTAGACGTTGACGTACAACCTCATAAATCATGATGCCGCCTGCCACCGAGACATTCAACGAATTGATATGTCCAAATTCCGGTATCATCACCTGAGTGTCACACAATTTCATGATTTCGGGCGATACGCCTTTATCCTCAGCGCCCAGTACGATAGCGACGGGGCCGGTATAAACCGCACGGGTATAAGGCACTCGACTCTTGTCACTGGTGCCCACAATCTTGAAGCCGCTATCACGCAGCAGCTTCACCGCATTCACCAGATTGTGCTCGCGACAAACAGGCAAGTAATTGAGCGCTCCAGCCGAGGTTTTGACAGCATCGGCATTGGCACTCACGCTCTCACGGTCAGGAATAACAATAGCACTCACACCAGCGCATTCACAGGTTCGGGCTACTGCGCCGAAGTTACGCACATCAGTCACGCCATCGAGCACCACGATAAATGGATTCTCACCATTATCAAACAGCTGGGGCACGATATCCTCAACTTGGTAATAGGTAACGGCCGACATCAATGCGAGCACGCCCTGATGGTTGCGGCGCGTGATGCGGTCTATCTTCTGCACGGGTACTCGTTGAACAGGCACACGCAATGAGCGAGCCCGGTCCACGATTTCCTTGGCGGTATCAACATTGAGCGTTTTGCTCAGCAGGATTTTGTCAATATCCTTTCCGGCATCAATGGCTTCTAGAACGGCATGGATACCATAGATGTATTGGTTTTTGTCTATCATTTTCTTTTTATATTGTGCTTAATCAGTGATTTTGCATTCTCGATAGCAGCTTGGTTCAATCCCTTGCCGCTGAGCATACGGGCTATTTCCATGATGTGTTCATGCTCATCAAGGGTTTCAACCTGGGTCAGGGTCTCAACATCGGTATCGGTCTTGAAAACGCGCAGGTGATGGTCGCCGTTGGCTGCCACTTGTGGCAGGTGGGTAATGGCTATGACCTGAATCGTACTGGCAATTCCAGCCATCATCTCACCTATCATGTTGGCCACATCACCACTGACGCCTGTATCCACCTCATCAAAGATGATGCTGGGCAAGCGCATGTGACGGGCTGTAATTGTTTTGATACACAACATCACACGGGATATTTCTCCACCAGATGCAGTGTCCTTGACGGGCATCGGACGCTGATTCTTGTTGAATGACATCATGAACTCCACGCTATCGGTTCCACTAGGAGTGAGGTCTGTTGTTGTAAAATCAACGTTAAAGGCGATGTTCTTCATCCCTAGGGGAGCAGCTAATGCCAACAAATCCTTGCCGAAACGATTGGCGGCATCATGGCGCCTTTCTGACAATCGCGAAGCGATGTCAAGTGCTGTTGTGCGATGGGTGTTGACGAGCTCTTTAAGTCCTTCGATGATATCGTCATTATGTTCAATTTCGCCAAGCTGACGTTCATAATCCTGCTGGATAGCAATGAGGTGATTGACATCCTGCGCGTTATGTTTGCGTTCCAGACTGTAGATATTGTTCAATCTATCATCTACTCTCGCCAGTTCGGCAGGGTCATCATTCAGAGTATCAACAATGGCGCCCGTACTCTGAGAGATATCCTTCAGGTCAATGATGGCTGAGCGTACACGAGCTGACATCCCTTCGACTTCTGAGAGGTTCTTTTCAGCGTTCTCAAGGCGCTGGGCAACCGCTGACAGCCTTTCCAGAATGCTGTTGTCCTCATTATTCAATTCATTCTCTACGCTCCACAAGTCTTCCTTGAGTTCGGTAACGTTGCTCAGTTTGCTTTGCAGAGCCTCTAACAGCTTGTCTTCATCGGGCTGCAACTGGAGAGCATGTAGCTGGTCGAGTTGAAAACGGATGTAGTCCTCGTTGCGACGCAACTGTTCTATGGCGCGCTGGGTATCATCAAGCTGTTTAAGGGCATTGCGATACTCCTGATAGGTTTTGCGGTAGTCATCGAGCAAACCGGCATTGCCAGCGATGCTGTCCAGAATAGACAACTGGAATGCAGGTTGCGACAACAACATATTGCTATGCTGGGAATGGATGTCAAGCAACCGTGTCGCCAATTCTCGCAATACCGACAAGGCGACAGGAGTATCATTGACAAATGCACGTGAACGACCAGTAGGGGAGAGCTCGCGCCTCACGAGGCACTCATGGTCATCCCAATCTATATCCTGTTCCTCAAAGAAACGCTGTAATCCATATCCGGCAATATCAAATGTCGCCTCAACTACTGTCTTAGACGACATGTCCCTAATCGACTTGGTATCGGCACGTTCTCCCAGGATAAGAGACAAAGCTCCCAGGATGATTGATTTGCCTGCACCGGTTTCACCGGTAATGATGGTCAAGCCATCATCAAAGCCGATATCTAACCGGTCTATGAGCGCATAATTAGAGATATGCAACTGTTTTATCATGGCTTGCCCCGGCGGTTAATTCTCTGTTTTCTTGATTTGGTCAAGACGATTTGTCTCGCTGGGGTAAACTTGGTACAGCATCTCATACACGTTTTCTTTCTCGGTCATGTTAGCCTTACTATAGATGTTGATAAGTTCATCAAGCTTGGCATTCTTAAACATTGTCAAGCAGACCGACAAGGGGGCCACATCATAGATTTTGGCTAAATTCTCCAGTGTATGGGTAATCGCTGAACGGCCCTTATCCACCGTAACGACCATTTGATCCAGTCCCATGCGATGATAGTCATAGAGCATTTGTCGGATCGGGGCCGTCTGTTTATCATTAAATGCACTGAGCACTGCACTGCGGTTATTGTTATCCTCAAATGCTTTCCAACCGCTCTCGCCAGAGCTCTGAGCGAGCCTGACCACTTCGGCAGCACGTTCATAGTATGGGGTACCGCCATTGAGTTCAAACGAATCGAAGTCCAAGGCAATAATCATATAGGCCCAAAAGTTGAGAATGGCAGTCAGATTGTCTTCCATATTCAACTCAGAGTACACCAGTTGTTGACCCGTGTTATAAATGAAGTCCACCTTGGTGTCCTTGAAGTTGATCAGAGTGGTCGTATAGGAACTGTTGAAGACAGGACGTGTAGACTGGATCTGCAGGTCGCCCTTCATCAGTCCTGTGGCATCATCCCATGAACTGATGGTGAACATGAGTTTGCAATAAATCTTTTCATTGGTGCCAAAGGTAGCATTTGTCCACTTGGTCGTGTTCATGTAATCGGTGACCGCCTGTTTCAGCTCATTAAAAATATCTTTACTGCCGTTTGTGACTTTTTCACTGTTGACTTCCACCTCACAGTTCAGTTCTGTTGCTTCGTCATCGGCAACAGCAGTGATGGTGCTCAACAGCGCCAACAACAGCATGATAAAATACTTCTTCATCATTTTGTCAGATACTTGTTTAAAACATCAACTATGTCGTGCGCTACTGCACGTTTAGCCTTGCATTCTCCTTCAATAGTCTCACCCTTGTCGGTAAAGATAGTCACCTTGTTGGTATCGACTTGGAAACCGGCATTCTTGTCACGCAATGAGTTCATGACGATGAAATTCAGTTTTTTACGCTCAAGCTTGCCTTGTGCATTGACAAGTTCATGATCGGTCTCCAGTGCAAAACCCACGCTCACTTGGTCTTCCCGTTTGGCTTCGCCGACGGCACGAGCGATATCAGGATTGGGTGTTAGTCGCAACACAGGGGCTGCATCTTTTTCGCGCTTAATTTTTTTATCGGCAACATTCTCAACCCGGTAGTCGGCCACAGCAGCACACAGGATGATGGCATCGTTTTCAGGCAATGACTTCATCACAGCATCATGCATCTCGACAGCTGTGGTCACGTCGATGCGATGGATATTGGCGTGTTCGGTCTTGAGTGAGACAGGGCCTGCAACAAGCGTTACAAGGGCACCACGCGCAGCACATTCCTCAGCAAGGGCAAATCCCATTTTTCCTGACGAGAAATTACTGATATAGCGCACAGGGTCAATCTTCTCGACGGTAGGGCCTGCAGTAATCAGCACATGTTTACCCTGCAAGTCTTCACCTGCAGCAAAAAAATCCTGCAAGGCTTTGACGATATTCTCAGGTTCTTCCATGCGTCCCTTGCCGATGAGGTGGCTAGCCAACTCTCCCTCGGCCGGCTCTATGATGTGATTTCCGTAACTCCTCAACAAATCCAGGTTGCGTACAGTGCTGGGATGTCGCATCATATCCAAATCCATAGCAGGTGCTACGAACACAGGAGCTTTGGCAGACAGATAGGTCGTTACCAGCATGTTGTCAGCGATTCCATTGGCCATTTTGCTAATAGTGGAAGCTGTAGCAGGTGCAATGATCAAAGCGTCGGCCCACAAACCCAAATCAACGTGGCTGTTCCACTGGCCAGTATTGGCAGTAAAAAATTCGCTGATGACAGGCTTGCCGCTTAGCGTAGATAACGTGAGCGGCTGAATGAACTGCTTGGCATTAGGTGTCATGATGACCTGAACCTCGGCACCCGCCTTGACAAGAAGGCGCGTTAATGTGGCGCACTTGTATGCTGCAATGCCGCCTGTGATACCCAAAATGATATGCTTGCCCTTCAACATGTTTTTTTAGTTTTCAGTTCTCAGTTATTCAGTTCTCGATTGCCTCTGCAATCTACTGCCAACTGAAGACACAGTTATCGTTTCTTGTATTGGATATAGAGCCTAGTGATGACCTGCTTGGTGTTCTCAGCAAAATCACTTTTCATCATCCAGTCATAATATCCCAGATCAAGCTTGGTAAACACATCTTCTACGGTTTTGCCTTTGTGCTTACCAAAATTGAATACCGGAACTTTCTGCTCGTTATAGATGATGCGGCCGGCCAAGTCCACATTGCGGTTGTGGGAAGAGTACTGTGACAAGTATTCCACATCGTTTACCAGTGGCTCGTCGGAATCGGCATAATGGTCCAGCTGAGCTTTCAAGACTTCAAGCGTAGTCTTGGCATCATCAGCGGCCGAGTGGTGGTTGTCCATCGGGTGACCACAGTAGAAAATACAGGCTGCTTCCAGATCCCTTTTCTCTCGCTTGTGAAAGATGGTCTGCACATCAATGAACTTGTGCTGAGTAGGATCAAATGAAATACCAGCCTTGCTTAACTCCTGAGCCAACAAGGGAATGTCAAAGTGATTGCTGTTGAAACCAGCAATATCACAGCCCTCAAACACTCGTGCTATATCATGTGCACGTTCCTTGAAAGTCGGTTCGTCCTTCAGGTCTTCGTTGGTGATGTGATGCACATCAATGGCCTGCTGCGGAATCACTTTTTCAGGATTGAAACGATAGGTGTTTGATTCCTCATGACCATCGGGATAGACCTTGACATAGGACAACTCGATAATCCTGTCCTCGGTGATGTTAAGTCCTGTAGATTCCAGGTCAAAGACCACGAGGGGACGCTTCAGGTTCAGTTTCATGCGGTTTTCCGTTTATCAGTAGTCAGTTTTCAGCTGCTAGTTGCCAGTTTTTAGTAGTCAGTTTTCAGTTGTCAGAATGCGGATGCCACCCTAAACTTTAAACATTAAACTCTAAACTGCGAGCGCAGCTCGCATAATAAGCTGCGGGCAACGCGAGCATCAAATCATCATGGGCATCTGCAACACGATGAGGTCTTCACCAGCTTTCTGCTCACTGGGAACAAACACGCCAGCACGTGCGGGGTCGAGCAACTTGAGGTAAACACCATCACAGTCGATATTGTTTACCACATCAATGACATCGGCACTCTTGAAACCGATATTCATGGGCTCGCCATTGTATTCACAGGCGATAGTCTCCTCGGCAGCAGTGGAGTGATCAATATCTTGAGAGGTAACAACAACCTCGGTGGGGCGCAAGTCGAGACGAACCAGTCCACCCACATTGGCAAACACGGCAACACGGCGCACGGCATTGAGCAGTGTCTGTCGGTCAACAGCCATGGTGTAAGGATTATCCTCGGGAATTACCGAATTGTAGTTGGGATAACGGCCGTTGATGAAACGGCAAGACAGCTGATAGTCTGCATTCTCGAAGGTTGCACTGCTCTCGTCAACAGTGATGCTGATCTTCTCATCGCTATTGCCGTCAATGATTGAGGCAAGAATTGATGCCGGCTTGGCAGGCAAAATGAAAGAGCGTTCAAAGTCGGGAGCGACATCGGTCTGGCGGAAACGAACCAGCTTGTGTGAGTCACTGGCCACATAGACGATCATATCGGGCTTGATATCCCAGAAGATACCGGTGAACTGAGGATGCATGTCGTCATTGCCAACGGCAAACAAGGTGTGACCGATACCTGATGCAATGCTCTTGGCGGGTAATGAGAACTGCTGTACTTCATTGGCAGTCGCAGCCTTCTCGGGGTATTCATCACCATTAAGTGCTACAGCGTCGTAATAACCGTTCACATAGCTCACTTTCACTGCAAGGGTCTCGTCATTGATCTCAAAGGTAAGAGCCGTATCGGGCAATTCCTTCAATGAGTTGATCGTGCGCTTCACATCGAGAGCAAATTTTCCAGTTCCTTCTACATTCTGCACTTCGATATTGGTGGTCAGGCGTGTTTCCATGTCGCTGCCAGTCACTACGATACGGTCACTCTGCAACTCAAACAGGAAATTGTCAAGAATAGCGTATGCATTCTTGCTGCTTACCACTTTGCTCACAGCATTCAATCGAGTGAGCAACAACTTACTTTGAACGTTGAATTTCATACAATTATGTCTCTTTATTGCGTTATTAATGTTTTGTTCCTTATTTTAACCTACAAAGATAGCTTTTTTTTCTTAATTAAATGTGTTGTTGTTAATAAAAAACGAAAAAAAGCGTCATCAATTGCCTTGATAACGCTTTTTAAGGATTTAAAAGTTCATCCGTGTGGTCACTCAAGCTTTTTCAATAGCGTGTTAATCAGTGCCGTCACATCATCGATATTCACTTTTCCATCGTTGTCAACGTCGGCATTCTCCATGTTGACAAGAGCAGCATCACGGGATAGCAGATAATTAATAAGGGCAGTCACATCATCGATACTTAACTTACCATCATCATTTACGTCACCGTACACAACAGTATGGTAGTCATTGATAAAGCATCTATTGGCGTTGACAGCTCGGCCATTAGCCTTATTGACAATCACTGCAATCACGTGCAGATTGTCCTTGTTCTGGATGAGCGATGGCTTAGGCAGACTACTGAGCGTAAAACGGTAGTGATAGCTGTAATCATTATAGGCAACAATCTCTGACGGCAGGCTGCCGGCTACAACACCGCTGGTGCCGACGATTACATCGTTAAAGTGGTAGCCAGAGACAACTTCTGGTTTAGCTACCCACGGTCCTAGATACGGATCACTGGAATAATAAGTGGTGCCACTGTAATAATTCTTTTGATTCCATGATGAACCGCTACCGTACAGGTCATCGGCAACAAGCATGACTTCAATGGCATAATTAGCACTTTGCTCGTCGGCGGTGAAATAGCAGGTCACATCCACATCAATGGCCGTCTTCTCGTCGCTGGTCCATTGGGCTGTCACGGCAGCATCGGCATTCACAGGAATGGCAGCATATTGTTCCATATCGCTGACAATACCAGCCGAATAGCCACTAAAACCATAGAAAGGATCAACTTCACGAGTCCTCTCGATAAATGCGGTAGGATATCCCCAAAAACTGCTGGGGAAATCATTGGTATACATGATCTCCATGGGATCATCATTGTGGTAGGCAACACCGATGAATTCGTCACCAAATCGCTGCCTTAGCAGCTCCATGCCGACGAGACCACGGACACACCATCCGCACCACGTGCCAGTATATTCCTCGATAAGAGGCCGATGAACAGGAACCCTGTCGGCATTGACTTCCTGGGCCGTTGTCGCAAATGCCATCAGCCCTGCAGCAATGGCAATCAATAGTTTAGAAATTCTCATAATAATCAATTTTGGTTATAGATGCTCTACTCGTAAGCGAAATAAAGACAATAATTGCTTTAGCAGGTCATGGGCGCAAAAAAAGTTCTGATATCTTGTGCCTCGAAAAAACAAGCGCCAATAGCAATCATAGGAGCCACTGACGCTTGTATGGGAGCGAGCTTAAAAAGCTCAATACCTTACCAGCTTGCTTAATCCAGCTTGTGGATAATCAAGCCCGAGCGGAGCTTAGGCTCAAACCATGTGGCCTTGGGAGGCATGATCTTGCCGCTATCGGCAATGTCGATAATCTGCTTCATGGTGACAGGATAGAGAGCCAAAGCCATCTTCATCTCGCCACTGTCCACACGCTGCTTCAACTCGCCCAGACCACGGATGCCGCCGACGAAGTCGATGCGCTTGTCGGTACGCAGGTCGGTGATGCCCAGGATGTCGCGCAGGATGTAGTCGCTCGAGATTGTCACGTCAAGCACGCCGATGGGATCGTTGTCATCATAGGTGCCTTCCTTGGCAGTCAGTGAGTACCACTTGCCACCCAGGTAGAGGGAGAAGTTATGGAGCTTAGCGGGCTTGTAGATTTCGGTGCCTTTCTCCTCAACAATGAACTTCTCACCCAGCTTCTCGAGGAATTGCTCCTCGGTGTTGCCGTTCAGGTCAACAACCACGCGGTTGTAGTCCATCACCTTGAGGTGAGACTGGGGGAAGCAGACTGCCAACAGATAGTTGTACTCCTCGGTGCCGTTGTGGTTGGGATCAGCCTTGGCTTTCTCCTCGCCTACGTGAGCGGCAGCGGCGGTGCGGTGGTGACCGTCGGCGATGTAGAGGTAAGGAATCTCACTGAATGCACGAGTGATGGTTTCAATGGTCTCCTTGTCCTTGATAACCCACAAGGTGTGGCCGATGCCATCCTCGCTCACGAAGTCATACTCGGGAGTGGTCTGAGCGGTGCGGACGAGGATATCCTCCAGGACCTTATTGTCGGGGAATGCCAGGAACACCGGCTCAATGTTGGCATTGTTGATTTCGATATGGTGCATGCGATCAGCCTCTTTCTCACGACGGGTGAGCTCATGCTTCTTGATGCGTCCGGTGAGGTAGTCCTCAACATTGGCGCCTACCACAAATCCGTATTGGGTGCGGCCATCCATGGTCTGAGCATAGATATAGTAGTACTCCTCCGGATCCTGTACCAGCCAGCCCTTGTCCTGGAACTTCTTGAAGTTCTCAACGGCCTTGTCATAGACCTTGGGCTCATGTTCGCCAGTGCCGGGTTCAAAGTCGATTTCGGGCTTGATGATGTGATACAGAGACATCTCATTGTCGCCAGCCTCGGCACGAGCCTCTTCGCTAGAGAGGACATCGTAGGGTTTAGAAGCTACTTTTTCTACATACTCTTTCGGCGGTCTAACGCCACGGAACGGTTTTACTTTAGCCATGATAAATTACGGTTTAGGTTTAATAAAGTGTTAATAGATTTTATAACAGTATTTTCTTTGATGATTGTTGTTGTCATGTCTGCCGTGATCGTTTCCTCTTGCGTGCACAGGTGCTGCATGTTCCATACACATACAGGCTGTAGTGGTCGGCATTGAAGGCGTTAAAACGACGGGCATTCATGAATGCGGCAAAATTGGTATCCCTCACTTCCTTGACTTTTCCACAAGTGGTGCAGATCAAGTGAGTGTGTGGTAAGGTGATGCGCTCATACTGGGCTTGCATACCTTCAAACACATGCCGACGCAATATCTTGGCATCCATCAGCAATTCCACCGTGTTGTAAACAGTAGAACGGCTCACCATAAAACCATCAGCGTCGAGCATTTGTTGCAGTTCTTCGATAGTGAAATGACCGTTAATGTCCATGATACGTTTCAAGATGGCATAGCGCTCGGTTGTCTTACGCATGCCATGGTCATCCAGGTAGTCGCTGAACTTGCGGACCACCGGGTTGTTCATGTCATTAAATCCCTCAATATTTGGGTCGGTTTTCATCTGTGTGACAAAATTACTATGTTTTTTGCAATCCGACAAAGTTTTTGAGAGAAGAATAATTATTTTCGTTTCACATGGACAACCTGGTCAACACTTAACTCACTGACAGATAAAACAGTTAGGTCGCTCATAGTGGATACTTCTTCGACACTTAACGTGCTCGCTATGCCAATGACACGCGCCCCCGAATTGCGCCCAGCCAACAGGCCGTTGCGCGAATCCTCAAACACGATGCAGTCCTTGATGTCAACGCCGATCAGTTGTGCTCCCATCAGGAAACATTCGGGATCAGGTTTGGTCTTAGTAACCATGTCACCAGTCACAATATGGTCAAAAAGTGCAGGGAACCCAGGGTGCCGGTTATAGAGTGCCTGCATCTTCTTCTGGTCACTTGAGGTGACAATGGCCATGGGAATGCCCGCATCGTGCAGACGCTGAACAAAATCCAGCGCACCTGGAAAGAAGTCAAACGACATGTTCAATTCAAATGCCTTGAGTCTGTCCAACACTTGCTGGCGCACGTCATCATTGGGGAAATAGGCAAGGATGCGTCCCAAGTGGAAACCCTTGATATAAGCGGCAAAGTCAGGCACTCCAGTGGGCCATTTTCGGTCCATCTCGGCCCAGAAGATGCTGTAATTTCCCTCGCTGTCAAGCAGGACTCCATCCAGATCAAACAAGATGCCGCATCGCTGATTCATGTTTTCATTCATATCTTTTTAGCTTATCGCTCATAATAATTAAGCCGCAAAATTACTCCAAATTGCCAATTATTCAGTAATTTTGTGCCATAAAAATAGAGAAATCATGGTTCAGGAAATTCAACTGCGTGTTCATCCGCGAACGGCATCTAGTGTCAGTGAGATTATCCGTCATCTTGACAAGAATAATGATATACCGTCATCGTCGATTCAAGGCATCAGAATCTTGAAGCGTTCTATCGATGCTCGCCAGCGTCAAGTGGTGGTCAACCTCAAAGTCCGCGTTTATATTAATGAGCCCATGACCGATGACTACCTTGTAGCGCCCATCGAGTACAAGGCGGTTGATGGTCAGCGTCAAGCTATAGTCGTGGGAATGGGACCTGGAGGACTGTTTGCAGCATTGCGGCTCATTGAATTGGGCATCAAGCCGATTGTCCTGGAACGAGGCAAGGACGTGATGCAACGTCGCCTCGATGCCTCACGCATCCAGCGCGAGGGCATCGTGGATCCCGACAGTAATTATTGTTTTGGCGAGGGTGGGGCAGGAGCCTATAGCGATGGAAAACTCTATACCCGCAGCAAGAAACGTGGCTCGGTGGAACGCATTCTTGGTATCTTTGTCCAGCACGGGGCACGAGAGGACATTCTCGTTGATGCCCATCCTCATATCGGTAGTGACAAATTGCCTGCCGTTATCAAGGCCATGCGCGAGACCATCCTGCGTTGCGGCGGCGAGGTGCATTTCCAGACACGTGTGACACGCCTGATTGTTGAGAGCGGCAAGGTGACTGGCGTGGAGACAGCTTCAGGCAAGTCTTTTGAGGGCCCCGTCATCTTGGCAACTGGTCATTCAGCTCGCGACGTCTATCAGATGTTGTATGACAGCGATATTACCGTAGAGGCTAAAGGCATAGCCGTCGGTGTACGTTTGGAACACCCCCAGCGCATCATTGACCAGATCCAGTATCATAGCGTCCTTGGCCGTGGTGAGTATCTGCCTGCAGCCGAATATAATTTTGTGACTCAGATCGATCATCGTGGCGTGTATTCTTTCTGTATGTGTCCTGGCGGTTTTGTCGTGCCAGCAGTGAGCGAGCCTGGCGGACTCGTAGTCAATGGGATGTCACCCAGCAACCGCGGTTCGCACTGGGCCAACTCGGGCATGGTGGTGGAGATTCATCCCGAGGACTTGCCTGATCGTTTCAAACAATACGGTGAGCTGGCAATGATGAAGTTTCAAGAAGAGATGGAACGTCGTGCGTTTATCGAGGCGGATAACTCGCTCATCGCGGGAGCCCAACGCATGAAGGACTTTGTCGATGGCAAACCCTCTCGCAATATTCCACCTTCTTCCTATCTGCCTGGCGTACAAACTTCCAGACTGGACCAGTGGATGCCTCCCTATGTGGCAAACCGCCTTCGAAAGGGATTTGCAGTCTTCGGCAAGAATGCCCGAGGTTTTCTCACTAACGATGCCATCGTTATCGGTGTAGAAACCCGCACTTCGTCACCACTACGCATCCCCCGTGACCCTGTGCAGCTACACCACGTCACTCTTGAGGGATTATATCCCTGTGGCGAAGGCGCTGGCTACGCCGGAGGCATCGTCTCCAGTGCTATCGATGGTGAACGCTGTGCCGAAGCTCTCGCAAGCCAGGAGCAATAAAAAGCATATTTTTTAACGCTGAGTGAAATTTTTTTTCTGTTAGCACACAATTTGGCGCGCATTTTGCAGTTATGTATTCAGTTTTGTTTTAATTCATAGATTACTTAACTTTAAAGTCACACGATCATGAAAGAGAAAATGATCATTTCGTCAGCCCTCGTGGCATTGAGTATTTTTTGTCTGGGCTGGTTTATCAAGGCTGGTATTGATGATTTTGCAAGCAAGGACCGTAAGGTCAATGTTAAGGGACTTGCCGAACAGGAGGTGATGGCCGACAAGGTAACATGGCCCATCGTTTCCAAGGAGGTAGGCAACGATCTGCCAGGTCTATATGACCGTATTGGTGCTACCCAGGCCAAGATCAAGGCATTCCTCATCAAGGGTGGTGTCAAGGAAGATGAGATCAGCCTCAATGCCCCGCAAGTGGCCGACTTGACAGCCCGTGAGTATGAAACCAACAAGGCCTACCGCTACATTGTGACTTCGGTGGTTACCGTGACCAGCAAGAATGTAGATCTGGTGCGCAAACTCATCGCCAAGCAGGGCGACCTGCTACGGGAGGGCGTTGCCGTCACTGGCGACAGCTATGAGAACCAAGTGCAGTATGAGTTTGTCGCCTTCAAGGAGATGAAACCCAAGATGATGCAGGAGGCTATCGAGAATGCACAGACGACTGCCGAACAGTTTGCCAAGAATTCCCACAGCAAACTCAACAAGATCGTGAGTGCCGATCAGGGCCAGTTCTCCATCGAGAACCGTGACGAATACACTCCCTGGATCAAGAAAGTGCGCGTGGTCACCACTGTCACCTATTCTCTGAAGAATTAATTCGTTTTTCCAAAACAAAAAAACAAGGTCACCATGGCAACGCGCCACGGTGACCTTTTCTGTTGTGGAAGGCTGTACCTTAAGCGCGGCCTTTACTTCACGTTAATGAGATAGATGTTGCCATCGGGTGTCGAGAAGGCAATTTTGCCTGCCTGGCGGCAAGGTAGGGGATAGGTGGCAATCACATCACCGCCTGTCAATACCTGCTGCTGGCCGTCGAGTGTTCTAGCCACAATAGAGGAAGCTATGACACTGTACTCGTCATCCACTTCGTTCATGCCCACGATGGTATTATCATCCCACCACTTGGGAGCAGTGAGGTTGCCCATACTGATAAGATGACTACCGTCAATATCACACACAAAGGCTCCTTGACCACTCACATAATACAGGACGCGGTTGCCATCAGGCGAGAGTGACGCCCAGATGTAACGCTCATTGGCACCGTTGGGTGCGAATTGGGTGGTCACCCCATTTTGGTTGAGGTAAAGCTTGAGATGATGATGCGTGAGCACAGGACGAGTCAAGACCCGAGAAGCCCCTTTCTTGATGGCATGCACCTTGAGATTACCATCTGTCATTGTGGCAACTGTGCTGTTTTCTACAGCATAACCTTGCAGATTTCTCGTCTGCTTGACCAAAGTCTGTTTTTTGTTGTTATTAAGGTCAATGGCTTTTACGGCTTCATGGCGACGCTTGTTCTTGTAGGTCACTTCACCATAGATGACCTGAGTACCGTCTTCGCTGATGCGGACGTCACTGCCAGCTCCGGCTTCATTGGTTAATGTGGTCATTCTAGATGAGGCAAAGTCCCACTTGAGCAAGCCTTGCTTGGTGTCGGTCGAGAGCAGTAGGTATTCACCTTGAGGGCTGATGGCTACAGCCTGCATAACGGTCTTGTCATTGTCGCTTGTGGTGACACGTTCAACAGATTCCACGTTGAGAATCTGTCCTTGGGCGGCTAATGCACACAAGAGCGATAATGCTATCATTATTTTATTCATAATCAAAATTCTATTTATCGTTAAACATGCCATTTCAATTTGACGACAACAAGATGTCAATAATACTTGTCACATCTCCAATGGAGATTTTGCTATCAGTATTGGCATCGGCTGCTGCAGCGTTGAACGGATCCGGATTACCGCCCAAGAGGTGGTTAATCAGCGTGGTCACGTCAACAATGCTTACCTTTCCGTCACAGTTCACATCACCGATGATAAATGATGCGGCCTTGGTTACAGTGAGTGAGGACATGGCTGGTGTCGTGCTCTGGTTGTCATTGGTGGGCATAGAGTAGATACCGATATTTCCACCTGCACACACGAGGTTGCCACCCCAGTCAAATGCCATCTGATAGATTGCATTCACGCTTGAACGGGCATCGGCAACAAACGAGGTGCCATTGGACGTCAATGTGGGTGTCGTGCCGTTCCAAGTGATGTTATAGAACTGGAGTACACCGTCGCCATCATTGATGACCATCATGTCGTTGCTGTTGTTGATAGCGAAACCTGACATGAGTGAACCGTTGAGCGACGGCAGGTCACGACCTGAATTGTAAACCACATCGCCAGCATTGTCCACAAAGACAAGCGATGGAACGGAGGCAAGGTTTTGGCCCTTGCTGCGGTATTGCATGACCCAAGTGCCACGTCCACCGGCATCAGCAATGATATTGCCGTTACCATTGATCATGAGTGCACCTACATCAAGTAGCTTGTTAGGAGCCTCGTCCCAAGTAGTAAGGAGGCTACCGTCACTTTGTCCGATGTTGTAGATGCCCACGTTATTACCCTTGCCTGACGGTGCGATTACGTCCTCAAGGAAAGCATAGAGCTTGGTGTCGGCACCGGTACCCTGGATCCATACGCCGGGAACCGAGCCGCCCACACTCTGGTCGTTATTGGTAATCAAACCATCGGAATTGCGCGAGCCGACAAAGAATTGGGTATAATTGCCATCCAGATGGTCAGGATCAGCCACATAAATACCAGAGGTGGCATCGCCCCATTCGGGTATATAAATTTTACCCTCACCATCAACGGCAAGTCGCATATCGTTGGCCCAAGTGATGCCTCCATTATAGACGGTAGTGTTGCGGGGTTGACCATTGATGTCACAAGCATAAATACCGTTACCGGCATTATTCTTAGCGATGCGCTCGCCCACATAGATGGTGCCGAAGTGGGCACTCTCGGGACTGCGGTCGATAGCGACAGCTGCACGGGTATAGTTTGCGTAATGGTCATTCAGACGGACAATTCGGGTAATGGCATCGCCCTTGACGTTCACGGCCCAGTTCATCACTTGTCCGCTTTCGCCAGGCAATTGGTCCTTGGTCAAAGTAACCGTGTTTTCACCCTCAACGACATTCTCCAGTGCTACGCGCCCTACTTCCTCGCCTGTAGTTTTGTCGGTAAAGACGAGATATGCCTCACGGGCATCGGAGTTGGCTTTAAATGTAAAGGTGTAAGCGCCGTCATTTGCCTCAGCACTGGTCAAGTCATAGGCATAGATACCCTTGACGAACGAGGTGTCAATGGGAATCTCTTTCTTGATGACGCTCAAGGCCGTGCGTGCTGGAGTCGTACTCTGGTTGTCGGTGGTCGGTATGGAATATATACCAATATTCTTACCTGCACAAACGAGATTTCCACCCCAGTCAAATGTCATCTGATAGATTGCATTGCCACTCGTGCGGGCATCAGCGACATAGGTTGTTCCCGTGGAGGTCAAGGTTGGCGTATTGCCGTTCCAATTGATGTCATAGAACTGTAACACGCCATCTCCATCATTGATAACCAGCAGGTTGCCCTCTTTGTTAATGGCAAAGCCAGCGATAGCCGAGCCGTTAAGACTGGTCAGGTCAATGCCGGAGTTGAACAGGACATTGCTGTTAAAGTCGGTGAATACCAGTGAGGGCACATTGGCGGTATTCTGTCCCTTGCTGCGATTCTGTGCTACCCAGACGCCACGGCCATTGGGGTCGGTAATGATATTGCCGTTGGTGCTGGCTTCAAGTGCACCGATGTCAAGATAATTGCTGGGAGCCTGATTCCAGGTGTTGACAATGCTGCCATCGTTCTGACCGATATTGTAAACACCGATACCGTTGCTACTGCCAGAGGGGCCAGCAAGATCCTCAAGACATGCAAACAGCTTGGTGTCGGCTCCAGTGCCGTCTACCCAAAGGCCAGAAACCGAGCTGCCGATGCCTACGCCATCGTTGCTGATCAGACCGTTGCTGGCTCTGGTACCGTCAAAGAAGGGCGTGAAAGCGCCACCCAGGTTGTCGGGATCTGCAATATAGATACCCGAAGAAGCATCTGCCCAATCAGGAATATAAACCTTGCCCTCACCATCCACACTGATGCGGAAGCAGTTGCTCAAGGCTTGGCCTCCGCGATATGGTGTGGTATTATAGGGCTTGCCTTCCACGTCGCAGACATACAAGCCGTTACCAGCATTGTCCTTGCCCACGCGTTCACCCACGTAGATGGTGCCGAAGTGAGCACTTTCGGGGTTACGGTCGATGGCGACAGTAGCACGGGTATAGGTAGCATTGACGCTGTTCACACGTTCAATGCTCGTAATGGCCTCGCCAGTCACAATCACGGCCCATGACAGCACCTGGCCGTCGTCTCCGGGAAGGTCTTCGGGAGCCAATGTGACGGTGTTGTCACCTTCAACAATACTGCTCAGATTGATGCGTCCTGCTTCCTCGCCACTCACGCTGTCGGTGAAGATAAGATAAGCCTCGGTAGCATCGGTATTGCACTTGAAGGTAAAGACATAATTACCGTCGTTGTCAGTCGTACGGTTCAGATCATAGGCGAAAATACCCTTGACAGGGTCGTGACTGACAGGTTCGCCACCTTCCATATAGAGCACCGCGTGGGTCGTTTCATTAGCAGTAACGGTGTAAGTATCCCGAATGGCCAAGTCGTCATAGCCTTCGGCGGTAACACTAATAGTGTAATCATTGCCTGGCGTAAGATTCTTAAACACAAATATACCATTGTAGTTGTCGTCGGTCGTATAGGTGTCAACAAGCGTGCCACCCTTGTAGAGGTTAACGACAGCGCCATTGATGGGTGCATAGGCGTCAACTGTACCACTGGCATAAGTGTACAGGCTGTTTTCAAGGCTGTTGACAGCATCTTTCACACTGCCCATGATGTAACCCTTATTCTCACCACTGATGCCGAAATAGTCGGCTGCTCCACGAGCCAAACGTATTCCTTCTTGACCGCAATAGTCACGGTTCAAAGCACGGTGGCGGGCAGGTTGATAGGTGTGGAAATAACCCTCAACGAGGAAACCGGGCACGCCATGCTTGAGTGCTCCCAGATAGCCATAATAGGTCTGTCCCGAGGCACTGTTGGTGGAATTGCTGCCGCTACCATAGAAGGTTACATCACCGCGGATGACCATGTTGGTCTGGCTCCAACTGCCTGAGGTAGGATCCAAGGCATTCATCCAGTGGCGTGGCCAACTCACTTGGCACATCGCCTTGCTGCCGCTGACGGCCTCGCTGTCATTGGTTCCGCGGTAGAGGTAGAGTGGATAGTTGGTCAGCTGAGCATCGCTATTAGCTGCGTTAGAGTGAATGGAAACGAACATGTCATAACCGCCCTCCTCAGCCTCTGCCGAGATGACACTCAGGGGCTTGCTGTAAGCCCCGTAGGTATTGCCGTCATACGGGAAAGGACCGCAGGCAGTCCTGGACAAGGTGATGTTCTCGGCCTTTACTCCCATACGCTGCAAGGCGTCCTTCATCTCGAAAGCTTTCCACAGGTTGGTGTTGCTCTCATAGAACCCGCATGTGTCAGGACGTCCGGTCGATGACAACATTGGATAAGAAATCGTTGCCATGGGACGGTCATTGGGTCCCCAGCCGCCATGGCCTGGATTGATGTAGATGCGCACGTCATCGGCTGTCACGGCAAGTGCCATGCCGATGGTGCCCATCGCCATCATTAGCAGTAAAATAATTCTTTTCATAAGCGTAGCTTTAAAAGTTGAACATTTTGGTTATTTAGAGAGACTCTCGTCTTTTCTCTTTCTTGAGATGGGGCTAGATTTTCTAGACATTCTAGATGCTCTAGATTATCTAGAAAATCTAGATATCCACAGGATTATTCATCCTCGGCGGTAAGGCTCTTGGCTCGATAGGTCCAGCCGTAGTGCTGATAGATGCTCACCAGATGAGATAAACGGGCCTTGAAATCGGTGAAGTCTTTCAGTTCAGGTTGGAGCCACTGCAGCTCGGCGAGGGCAGCCATGCGGGGCAGTATCTGATACTGGATCTGAGGCTCGCAGGTGATGTACTCTGTCCATACGTTTGCCTGGGCACCGATGATGTGGTGGCGGGCATCAGCGGGCAGATCGGCAGCGACGGGCTCGAAGTCATAGACCATCTTTAACGTAGCGCAGCCGCCGAAGGCCATCGGTTCATTCCAAGTGCTGCGCGTCTGGTAATGGTCAAAGTACATGGGCGTGTTGGGCGTCATGATCACATCATGTCCCAGCCTTGCACCTTTAGCTCCAGGCTCAGCTCCCGTCCACGACATGATGGTCGCCGTCGTGTCCACGTCGCAGCCCAGCAACTCGTCCCAGCCGATGATGTGTCGGCCGTGGTCGGCAAGGTAGTGCTGCACTTGAGTCGTAAACCAACCCTGCAACAAGGCTTCGGCACTCTGCTTGCCCTTGGCGCGGATGCCCTCGTCCTTAATGCGCTGTTGGCACAAGGGACATTGTTCCCAACGCACACGCGGAGATTCATCACCACCGATGTGGATATACTCACTGGGAAACAGTTGCATCACCTCGTCAAGGACGTCCTTGACAAACTGCAGTGTTTCATCCTTACCCACACAGAGGATGTCGTCGGTCACGCCCCACTGACACCACACTTCGTAGGGGCCTCCGGTGCATCCCAACTCGGGATAGGCTGTCAAAGCGCCCAGCATGTGTCCCGGCATGTCGATCTCTGGGATGATGGTGATGTAGCGCTCTGCTGCATAACGCACAATATCCTTGATTTCCTCTTGTGTGTAGTAACCGCCATAAGGCACGCCATCGTTCACAGGCGAGTTGTGCCCCAGCACCGTACCCTTGCGCCAAGCGCCTACTTCGGTCAGGCGGGGATATTTCTTGATTTCTACTCGCCAACCCTGGTCATCGGTCAAGTGCCAGTGCAGGCGATTCATGCCGTGCAGGGCCATGATATCAATGAAACGCTTCACCGTCTCGACAGTAAAGAAGTGGCGCACGCAGTCAAGGTGCATGCCACGGTAGGGGAAACGTGGTGAGGCTGCCACTTGGGCGGCAGGCAGCCCGATACGGGAAAGCGCTCCAACGGGAAGCGACTTACGCAGTGTCTGTATGCCTTGGAATACTCCTGCAGCAGTCTTGCCAATGATTTCTACACCACGTGCTGTGACATTCAGGCGATAGGCTTCATCACCCCCCACTGTGGGGTCAAGCAACAGCGAGATATGGCCATTGCGGTCCTTGGCATTGAGGGTAGGGCGCACGCTGAGGTGCATCCCTGTCAGCTGTTCTACATACTCGCTCAGCATGATGGCATTACGCTCCATGTCACGGTTACCTGTCGGATAGTTGATAAGCGTTTGACCCGTGAGCTGGAAGTCAGCACTTTTGATGCCGTTAATCTCGGGAAGGGGCACTACACGGTAGTCAGCACGACCAGTCTGTCCCATAGCTGTGGCAGTGACCAGCAATGCCAGCAGTAAACTAAATAAACATGATTTTCTTGACTTCATTTTTTCTCGTTTTTCGTTTTTTCGTTTTTTTTGGTTGGTGCAAAGATAATCAAGTTATTGCAAATAAACAATAGCAGGCCACAAAACGGTATGCAGCCTGCTATTGAATACGGTTTCAAGTAGCAGATACTACCTGATGCCTATTGTCTGAGCGGTTTACTTGATGACCTTAATAGACTGGGTTGAGCCATCGCTGTAGGTGCGAACGATGATGTTTACACCCTCTACAGGCTGGCTATACTCAATACCACGGATATCAAAGTAACGCTCGCTGACAATAGTCTTGGCGATGCTGGTCTCATTAACAGCCGACGGGATAATGATGTACTTGAACTCACCGCAAGCCGGAGTCGTGTGGACATTCTCCTGGGTAGGCAGCGAGTACATGCCGATATTGCCGCCAGCGCAAACCAAGTTACCCGCATAGTCAAATGCCATCTGATAGATAGAGCCTTGACCGGTCTTGTAGGAGTACTTGGGAGCAATGATGGGTGTGGTGCCGTCCCACGTCAGGTCGAAGAACTGCAGCACATAGCTACCGTCGTTGATTACCAGCATGTCGGCTGCATCGTTTACAGCAAAGCCGGCACGGTCACTACCGTTGAGCATCTCGGCATAGGGAGCCTTACCAGAGTTGAAGGTCACGTTGCCATCATTGTCAACAAACATCAGTGAGGGAACACCGCTAGCGTTGTTACCGGCACTGCGATATTGCGATACCCAGACACCGCGACCACCGGCATCGGCCACCACGTTACCGTTGGTGTTGAGCTGCCATGCACCGATATCGAAGTACTGGTTTGGTGCGGTTGACCAGGTGTCAACGACACTGCCGTCGGGCTGGCCGATGTTGTAAACACCGACACCGTTGCCGAAGTCCTCAAGATATACATACAGCTTGGTATCAGCACCGCTGCCGCCGATGGCCACACCAGGTGTTGAGGAACCGACGTTCTGGCCATCGTTGACAATCAGACCGCTGCTCTGGCGGGTACCAACGAAGAATTCCGTCCAAGGTTCATCGATCTTGCCCGGTTCAGCGATGTAAACGCCCGAGGCGCCATCACCCCAGTCAGGAACATAGAGTTTACCCTGAGTGTCAACTGCCATGCGGTAGTTGCTGCCCCAGCTGTGATCGCCACGATAGAGGTCATCGGTAACGCGCTGTCCCATCACATCGCAGACGTAAACACCATTGGTAGCAGCTCCGCTACCCGTGCGGTTACCAACGTAGATGGTACCCATCATGGGGCTGGACGGAGATTTGTCAACAGCGACGAAGATCTGTCCGCTATAATTCTCACCACTCGGGTTAATGCGCTGGATGGTGTTGATGTTCTCACCCTCAAGTGTGACGCTCCACGAGAGCACATCGCCATGCTGAACAGGCAGCAATGAGCAATCGATGCTGATGGAGTTCTCTCCCTTGATTATCTCGTCCAACTCAATGGTGCTGACCACATTGCCGTCGGTATCACAGATGGTGATGTATCCCGACTGGACATCGGCATTGGAGTTAAACGAGAAGGTGAATACATTGTCCTCATTGGAAACTTTCAGACCGTAGGCATAGACGCCAACTACACCAGGCTGTTCGCTGGCGAGAGCCTGCCACTTGGTAATCTTGTTGTCCTGCATCAGGTAGAGGTTGATGTCCTCACCCTTGACAGCAGCACCCGTTGACATGAACTTGCAAGCCAACGGCTCCAAGTCAGTGTTGGTGGTAGCCACAAGTGCGGCCTGATCCATGCCGGCAGTAATATCATAGAGCCTGATACCTCCGACAGTAGTCTCGTTATCCCTAACGGGAGCAACATAGGGCGTTACCATGTACTGGTGCTGTGCATACTTGAAGAACGATACTCCGACTGCGGCATTGTCGGCCTCATCGCCGTCAAAGCGACCGACAACCTCACTGTCAGTACCATTGGCCTTGGCAGTAGCTACCTCGAAGGGCAGAATTTGGTCACCGTCGAGCACCACATTGTCGTCGTTGCGCGGCGAGAGCGTCAGCACGGGCTCACCGACCTTGGGCAAGGTGAAGTTGCTGGACGCGTTGATGGTCTTCTCGGTATAAACCGTGCTGGTAATCTGATTGTTGACAATCGCCAATTTCAGGAACCTCATGCCACCTGCAGTGTTGGTACCGTCGTTAGCGCCGACAATGGTCACATTGCACTCGTCGCTGGCACCGTCAATGGCAAGCTGGCGAGCACGGTAACGGTAGAAGTTAGCAGCGCTTTGGGTGGTCACCCATTCCACGGGATCACTGTCAAAGTCGGCCCACTTGAACAGGCGGATTGTGCCACGCTGGAAACCTTCATCAACTTGTTCAGCACCAAACTGGGTCTGAACGCTGTTCATTCCGACGAGCTGGTTGTCGGCCGTGAAGCAGATATCGTTCAGACGGCTATAGAAGCCAGCGTTGTCGGGCTCGGCAGGAGCAATACCGTTAATGCTGAGTTCCTTGACAATGACCTTGTCAATGTTGTTGATCAGATAGAGGTGCGGCGTGCCGTCCTCGGCATTGGTCAATACAACGGTGCTGTCTCCACGGACGAGCATACGCTTGATGGTGCCGTCGAACTCATAATCGGTACCGTTGTCACAGGTCAAGTCAAGCTTCTCGGGAGCTTGAACATAGCCAGGCAATTCAGGCTCGGGATAGTTCTGGAACATGTCATCGGGTACAACATAGTCGATGGCCTCCAACATGGGCACCTCATAGGTAGTCTTGTTGGCCTCAACAACGATGTCGCCCGACGCTTTGTCAATCCATTCCTGCCACTGGCTGTCAACAGCTGGTTTAGTGTATTCACCCAGAGGCTTATAGCCTTCGGCCTCAACAGCCAGGGTATAGGTGCCAGGTTCCAGGTCCTCGAACACGAACACACCGTTGTAATTCTCGTCGGTGGTGTAGCGTGCCACTTCCTGACCGTCCTTGTACAGGATGACAACAGCCCCATTGACAGGAGCCCATTGGTCCATAGTTCCAGCATTGTAGCTATACAGATTGTGGACAAGGTGGGTGTGAACGTCCTTCACAGTACCCATGATATAGCCCTTGCTCTCGGGATTGAGACCAAAGTACTCACAGATACCGCGAGCGATGCGGATACCTTCCTGATGGCAATAGTCGATGTTCAGGGCACGGTGACGAGCTGGCTGATAGGTATGGAAATAACCCTCTACCAGGAAGCCGGGAGCACCATGCTTGAGCACGCCCAGGTAGCCGGTATAAGCGATACCGGTGTTCGGGTCTACGCGGGTCGATGAACTGCCATAGAAGTTGATATCACCTCGAACGTTGGGGCTCGAGGGGCTATAGTTGGTCATCGGGTCAATCTCGTTGGTATAGAAGATGGGCCAACAAGTCAGTCCCATAGCACGGCTGCCTGGAGCCAAGTCACCACCTTCACCATCATTGCCGCGATAGAGCATCAGCGGGTAATTGGTTGCAGTTCCGTCGGTTAACGCATTGGAGTGGTGGGACAGGAACATGTCATAGTTGCCAATCTCAACCTCCTCACAGATTTCGGACAGGGGGCGGTTGTAGATTTCGGCATCAGGGGCTCCCTGCACATAAGGGTAGGGGCCATTGAACCACCTAGACATGGTGATATTCTCAGGCTTCACACCCATCTTGATGAGTGTGGCGCGTGTCTGGATGGATTTCCACAGGTTGGTGTTACTCTCGTAGAAACCATTGGTGTCGGGACGTCCCGTCTCGGGGAGCATGGGGTAGGGGATGGTCGCCATCGGGCGGTCATTGGGACCCCAGCTACCGTGACCGGGATTCAAGTAAATACGGATCTCGTCGGCTGTCTTAGCCTGCATCACGCCTGCTGCCATGATGGCGGCTACGGCAAGTAAGATAATCTTTTTCATAGCAGTCATCATTTATTTAGTTACATGAATAATATAGGCCTCACCGGCGGGAGTGCTGAAGGCAATCTTGCCATCGGCAGCGTAGGGATACATAGCGATGGTGTCATCGCCTGTCAGTGTCTGGGTCGTACCGTCAAGGTTGGCGGCTACGATGGTCGAGGCATAAATGAACTCGCCGTCGTCCAGGTCCATCATGCCCACAACGGTATTATTGTCATACCATACGGGGGCACGCATCTTACCCACCTTGCGAACGTTGCTGCCGTCAAGGTTACAAACGTAGGTGCCGTGGGCGGCAAGATAATAGAGTACCTTGGTGCCATCGGGAGAAAGGGACGCCCACAGGTAGCTGAAATCGTTGCCGTTAGGTGACAGATTGCGGGTCTTGCCATTAACGGTAACCATCAGTTTGCCCTTGTCAATAGATAGGACTGGCAGGTTTTGGGCTTTCTCGGTGCCAATGGCTTTCTTGCTGAATTTACCCTTGTTGACGGCAGCGACAGTAGTGCTGCTGGCGTCATAGCCCTGAAGGTCGCGAGTCGGCTTCACCAGCACTTGGCTGGCACCAGTTGCGAGATTCACGCTCTTGAGCGAGGAGAAGCGCAGGTGCTTGTTGTTGAACGAGCTCTCGCGGAAGACGACCGTCTTGCCATCGGGCGAGATTTTCACGTTGTGGCCGGCACTGGGGGCGTTGCTCAGCGTTTGGGTTTGGCCACTTGTCAGGTCCAGTTTGGTGAGCCCTTGGTTGGTGGCGCTGGTCAGTAGCAGGTAATCGCCCTGGGGGCTGATTGCTGCCACAGCAGCCTTGTCAGGCAGGTTGACCTTGTCGATCGAGGTCACATTCAGCACCTGACCCATGGCACACATCGAGAAACCTAACGTCAATGCGAATAGAAGTTTTCTCATCATGTTGGATAAATGGTTTTGAAGTTAAACAATATTGGTTAATACATTTTTTTCAATCAGATTGCCCCCTCAGCTGTTTGCCAGAATGCCGAAGCATGTTCAAGGCTTGACGCTGAAGATCGTTGATGCAGCAAAGTAAATCAAAAAAAATGTCTAAAACAAATAAAAACCGTTTAAATTTATTAACAGGTCCGCTAATTTCGTGACAGATTCAAATAATCATCCTGTTGTGAGTGTCTGAATGACGGAAAAAAGTATTACCTTTGCCATTTGTAATGATTTGCCGAGGGATTATAGGTCATGTGTTCAGGCTAATGCTGGTGGTGTATCTGCTGGCCTTGCTGGGTTGTAGTGGTCAAGAAGAGATGAGTGGCCGCGTGATTGTTCAGAACGAGGCTTTCACCTTGACGGGTGACAGTGTCGTTGAGGACAGTGTGTTTGCCCGTGCTCTGCCGTCACGAGACTTCATTGAGACCAATATGACGATGGCACGTCTTGACAGCCTGTACCACCATGTGGACACCGCACGGGTGCGCTTTGTTCATGGCAGGCCCTGGAAGATGCGTGAGCCCCGTCCCGCTGTGATGCCTGAGTATGACAGCTCACAGCCGCTGGTCGATGCCCTCTACCGCATGTCGGCCGATTACATGACCGATGCCATTGACGGTTCAGGTCGCTTTGCCGTGAGTCAGAGCAATTATAGCCGTCTGTACTGCTCCATTTTCCTGTCGCTTGCAGCCTTAAAGCCTCACCAGTCGATGGCAACGCTGCGGGCGATGGTTGACCGTGACAGCATCATCATGCAGCGTGAGGGTCAGTGGCCTGTCGTTAGCGACCATATCGGGTGGGCAACAGCCGCCTGGGAGGTTTATAAGATCACGGGGGACAAAGAGTGGCTCGCCTTCTGCAAGCATGCTATCGAGAAGACCCTCTCAATCAACCAGGCCGTGCTGGTCGATCAACGCACTGGGCTGATTCATGGAGCCGGCTACACGTCAGCCAAACCGTTGGGTGTGCGCCGCATGACGTGGATGGGGTATAATGATTTGTTCGCCTGCATGTCGCTGGGCAACAATATCCTCACGGCCCATGCCTACTGGGTCCTTGCCGAGATGTGTGAAGAATTGGGCATCGAGAGCGATTACATGCGTGAAGCCCTACGCATCAAGGATGCCATCAACCAGCACTTGTGGAACGAGGACAAGGGTTTCTACAGTTCTTTCCTCTATGGTATGGCCTTGCCGAGGCAAGCTCCGCTCACCGACAACACGTCCCAGGCGATGTGTGTGCTCTGGAATATCGCCGACGATAACCGTGCCGAGAATCTGATTGCCTATACTCCAGTATCGGATTATGGCGTGAATGTCACCTATCCTCCTGGCAATGCTTTAGAACCTTTTCTAGCCAATTCCTCGTGGGCAACTACCCAGGCCCTGTGGAATCTGGCTGCTACGATGGTGGGCAACGAGAACGCCCTGCGTCGCGGCTTGGGAGCGTTGTATCGTGCCCAGGCGTTCTATCAATCCCGCGGCATCCACCTGCGTGATGTCGAGACCGATATGTTGGGTACCAGCGCCAGCAATGCAGCGATGATCCTGCACGTGCTGGTGGGCATGAGCTTCACGCCAGAGGGAATAGAGTTCTCGCCGCTGGTGCCTGCCGGTATGCCCGGGAAGAAGACCTTCAGCGGCTTCAACTACCGTCGTGCCGTGCTGGACTTTACCGTTGAGGGAACTGGCAGTGAAATCATTTCCATCACCCTGGACGGCAAGGAACTGGAAAGCCCCTTCATCCCCAACGATATCGAGGGCCGTCATCTCATCGCCATCACCCTGCAGCCCGCAGCCCGTCGTGCCAGCCAGAGCGTTTCTATCCAGAAGGGCGAGATCTACCTGCCCATGACACCTGTCATCACATGGAACGGAGACACGGGGCACATCATGGACTTTGTGGCTGGAACTCCCTATCGCCTCTCGAAGAATGGCGAATTGAGCGAGCTGACGGATTCGGTCTTTGTCCTACCCAAGGTTGAAGGCCTGACCGAGTTCTCGGTAGAGATAGAAGGGCGAAACGTCAACGGCTTTATGTCAAGGCCCTTGCTGCACTTTGGCCTCACGCCACAGATGGCATTTTTCCCCAATACCACCGATAGCGACTCGACCTTCATTACGGTGACCGTGGCGAGGGGCGGAGACTATTTGATTGATGTGGGTTACCGCCCGACGGGTTCGCTCGACGTGCGCCGTGTAAGCGTCAACGGCCACCCGATGGGTACACTGGTCATGGCCAGTGGTGCTACTACCGGTAAGGACGACCTTGCTTACAGCAATATGGTCGCTGTCAAGCTGCTGAAGGGCGAGAATGTCATTCGCTTTGACCAGATCAGGCTACCCAAGGCTTTCACGCGTTGCGAACCCGCTCACGTGAGAGTGATAAGCCGTTGATGCGAGCTGGCGCTCGCAGTTTAGAGTTTAGAGTTTAGAGTTTAGAGAGGCATCCGCTTTTATGCTCGCGTTGCTCGCAGTTTAAAGTTTAAAGTTTAAAGTTTAGAGTTTAGAGAAGCATCCGCTTTCTGATAACTGACAACTGAAGACTGATAACTGAAGACTGATAACTGAAGACTGATAACTGAAGACTGATAACTGACAACTAAAAAACTGACAACTAAACTATTATAAACAATTAATGAAGATGAAAAAGTATTTATTGACAATGGCTGTGCTGGCTGCAGTGGCATTCCCTGGCCAGGCCGATGAGGGACGCCTGCTGCGTTTCCCCGGTACCAACGGCCGCGAAGTGGCATTCAGCTATGCCGGTGACATCTACACCGTGCCCATCACTGGTGGCACGGCGCGTAAATTAACGTCCCACAAGGGCTATGAGGCTTTTGCCCGTTTCAGTCCTGACGGACAGACCATCGCTTTCACGGGACAGTATGACGGCAACACCGAGGTGTATGTCATGCCCGCCCAGGGTGGCGAACCCAAGCGTATCACCTTCACCGCCACCAATCCCCGTGACGATTGGGGCGACCGTATGGGTCCCAACAACATCACGATGGCGTGGACGCCTGACGGCCGTGGCGTCATCTATCGCAACCGCATCAGCGACAGCTTCAACGGCAAGTTGTGGTGCGCTCCCGTTGACGGTAGCATGGCTCAGCCGCTGCCGCTGCCCGAGGGTGGTTTCTGCTGCTACAATGCCGATGGCAGCAAGTTGGCCTACAACCGTGTTTTCCGCGAATTCCGCACGTGGAAATACTACAAGGGCGGTATGGCCGACGACATCTGGATCTATGACATCCAGGCCAAGACGGTGACCAACATCACCAACAACATCGCCCAGGACATCGACCCGATGTGGATTGGCGACGAGATCTATTTCATGAGCGACCGTGACAACCGCATGAACATCTTTGTCTATAACACCCGCACGGGTGCAACCCAGAAGGTGACCGACTTCACCGAGTATGATGTGAAGTTCGCCAACTGCGGTGGCGGCAAGATTGTGTTTGAGAACGGTGGTTACCTCTATGTCCTCGACCCGGCTACCAAGCGTAGCGAGAAGATTACCGTCTATCTCAACAGCGAGAACAACTTTGCCCGCGAGGAGCAGCGCAAGGTGAAGGACAACCTGACAGCCGGTAGCCTGGCTCCCGACGGCAGCCGACTGGCTATCAGTGCCCGCGGTGAGGTGTTTGACGTGCCCGCCAAGCATGGCGTGACCCGCAACATCACCCACACGCCCGGTGTCCACGAGCGCAATGCCGCCTGGAGTCCCGATGGCAAGAACATCGCCTACATCAGCGACCAGACGGGCGAGACCGAGATTTGGGTACGCCCTGTGGGCAGTGACCAGGCTCGTCAGCTGACCTTTGACAACGACACCTACATCAGCGATCTTGAGTGGAGTCCCGACGGCAGTCAGATTGTCTATACCGACCGCAAGAACCGCATGGTGATGGTCAATGTCAACAGCAAAATCGCCAGCAAGAAAGTCCTGCTCACCGACGAGATGGGCGAGATTCCCACGCCCAAGTTCTCACCCGACGGCAAGTGGCTGACCTATTACCGCCAGGGCACTAACGAGTTCGGTGTGGTTTACCTCTATAATATCGCCGAGGGTAAGGAATATCCCGTGACCGACCGCTGGTATGACAGCAACTCGCCTGTCTTCAGCAGCGATGGCAAGTACCTGATTTTTGCTTCGGCACGCGACTTCAACCCCATCTACAGCAGCGTCGAGTGGAACTTTGCCTACCGTGACATGGAGGGCATCTACCTCGTCCTGTTGTCCAAGGACACCCCGTCTCCCTTCCTGCCCAAGGATGACCAGGTGATGGCAGGTGGCGACAAGTCCAAAGAGGCTCCCAAGGATGCCCCCAAGGACAAGAAAGGCAAGGGTAAAGCCCAGGCCGCCCCCAATGCCGTGCGCATCGACATCGATGGCATTGCCGACCGCATCGTCAAAGTGCCCATCGGCACTGGAGCCTACGGTAACTTCGTGTGCAACGGTACCCACCTGTGGTACAGCGGCCGTGGCAGCGTGCGCGTGTATGACTTTGCCGAGCAGAAGGACGAACTGGTTGCCGAACGTGCCTACATGGTGCCCTCTGCCGACCTGAAGACGGCTGCCTTCCTCAAGGGCGACAACGTCTATATCGCCCCCTTGTCACCCCGCAAGGCCGACCTGAGCGAGGCCGTGAATCTGGACGACATGATTGCCACGGTCAACTATGACCAAGAGTGGAACCAAATCTTCAACGAGGCATGGCGTGCCTATCGTGACGGCTTCTATGTGGAGACGATGCACGGTGTGGATTGGCAGGCAATGCACGACAAGTATGCCGCCCTGTTGCCCTACGTCAAGAACCGTCTGGACCTGACCTACGTCATTGGCGGCATGATCGGCGAGTTGGCAGTGGGCCACGCCTATGTTGACGGCGGTGACCACATCACCATCGACCAGCACAACATCGGTATGCTGGGTGCCGAGCTGGAGCAGGTGGCTAACGGTTACAAAATCACCAAGATCCTGCGTGGTGCTCCCGACCGTGAGTCGTTGCGCTCACCGTTGCTCGAGCCGGGCATGAACGTCAAGGAAGGCGACATCATCACTGCCGTTGACGGCGTATCGGCCGCTGGCGTGAACAACATCTACACGCTGCTGCGCGACAAGGCTGGCGTGATGACCGAGCTGACCATGGGAGACGGCCGCAAGGTGGTTGTCAAGCCCATCCAGAACGAGTATCCGCTCTACCACTACGAGTGGGTTCAGCACAATATCGACTATGTGAACGAGAAGACGGGCGGCCGTGTGGGCTACGTCTATATCCCCGACATGGGCCCCGAGGGTCTGCGTGAGTTCACACGCTATTTCTTCGCCCAGACCGACAAGGAGGCCCTTATCGTCGATGACCGCGCCAACGGTGGTGGCAACATCTCTCCGATGGTGATTGAACGACTGCTGCGTCAGCCTTACCGCTTGACGATGTTCCGCGGCAGCAACTACAACGGTACGATTCCCGAGCGCACGCTCTACGGTCCCAAGGTGCTGCTCGTGAACAAGTACAGCGCCAGCGACGGCGACCTGTTCCCCTGGTCATTCAAGGAGAACAAGCTGGGTACCGTCATCGGCACCCGCTCGTGGGGTGGCATCGTGGGCATCAGTGGCTCACTGCCCTATATGGACGGTACCGACATCCGCGTGCCCTTCTTCACCAACTATGACACCCGCGGCAACTGGATTGTTGAGAACCACGGCGTGGATCCCGACATCCTCATCGACAATGACCCCGTCTTGGAGAATCAGGGCATTGACCAGCAGCTGGACAAGGCCATCGAGGTCATCCTTGAACAACTCAAGGACCGCAAGCCCATGCCCAAGACGCCCGCACCCCGCACGATGCATGACCTGGGCGTGGATTAATGCTCGCTGCGCTCGCTGATTAGAAATTAGTGATTAGTGATTAGTGAAGCATCCGCATTCCTTTAGTCTCACGCTAAGACGCTAAGTCGCGAAGACATTTATTATTGCTCGCAAGAGGCTCGCAAAAAGTATTATGTAGCGTGCTCTTGCGAGCAACTTTTTATACGAAAAAGCCTGTAGAGCCCGTTCATCATCTTCCACAGTTTTCCACTTTTTCCACAAAGGGTGGAAAAGGTGAAAAAACGAAAACAAAGGGCGCTAACTCTAAAAATATGTTTTCGGTCGCTTGTCATGAAGGAAAAATACAGTATCTTCGCAGTTTGTAACAAAATCAGTATGAGAGAGACAAGACGAAATATTGCGGTGCTGGGTAGTACCGGGTCCATCGGACGTCAGACGCTCGACATTATTGCCGAATACCCCGACATGTTCAATGCCTGGCTGCTAGTAGCACGCAGCAGCGCCGACCTGCTCATCCAGCAGGCACGACAGTTCCGTCCCCACATGGTCATCATTGCCGACGAGCAGTACTACGAGTATGTGCGCGACGCACTCGAGGACACCGACATCGAGGTGGCGACAGGCAGTAGTGCCATCGCCCAAGCTGTCACCGCACCCGAGATAGACACGGTGGTCACCGCCATGGTGGGCTACAGCGGCCTGGAATCGACGATTGCCGCCATCGGTGCAGGCAAGCGCATTGCCCTGGCCAACAAAGAGACCCTGGTGGTTGCCGGCGAACTGATTACACGCCTGCTCAAGGATTCCGAGAGCGTGCTCTATCCCGTGGATAGCGAGCACGGTGCCTTCTACCAGTGTCTGGTAGGGGAGCGCATGCAGGATGTGGAGAAACTGTGGCTCACTGCCTCGGGCGGTCCGTTCCGCACCATGCCTAAGGAGCAATTGGAGACCGTCACTGCCGCCGATGCCCTGAAACATCCCAACTGGTCGATGGGAGCGAAAATCACCATCGACTCGGCGACGATGATGAATAAGGGCTTTGAGATGATCGAGGCACGCTGGCTGTTCGGCATAGAACCCCAAGATATCGAAATCGTAGTACATCCACAGAGCATTATCCACTCGATGGTGGCCTTCAAGGATGGCTCGGTGAAAGCGCAACTGGGTTTGCCGGACATGCACCTGCCCATCCGTTACGCTCTGGGACTGCCTGACCGTCGCCTGGCGAGCGACTGCCGCAAGATGACCATCGAGGACATGGCAATGCTGACCATGGAGCGCCCCAACTTTGAGAAATTCCCGTTGCTGAATGCCGCCTATCGTGCGGCTCACCTGGGTGGAACAGCCCCGTGCGTGATGAATGCTGCCAACGAGATTGCCGTGGCTGCCTTCCTGCAGGATAAAATACGCTTCACCGATATCTACCGCATCATTGAGAAAACGATGGAACAGATGCCTCACGTGAAGTGCCCCACCTATGAGGACTATGTGGCCAGCAATGATGAAGCTCGGGCGATGGCGCTTAAGGAGTTAGAAGTTAGGAGTTAGAAGTTAGGAGTTGTTCTGACAACTGACAACTGAAAACTGAAAACTAAAAACAGACAACTAAAAACAAAGAAAATAAAAAATGATATTACTTGCATCAACGTTTTGGATCAAGACCTTTGAACTACTGTTAGCATTAAGTATTCTTGTTGTATTTCATGAGTTTGGACACTATTTCTTCGCCCGCGTGTTTGGCGTTTGGGTGGAGAAATTCTATATGTTCTTCAATTACAAGCTCACGCTCCTGAAATGGAAACCCGGCAAATACCTCAAGTGGTTCTCCACAGGAGACGAGATGGGAGCCATGGAAGAGGGCGAGGAAGTCAAGAACGAAAACAAGTCTTCATGGCGTGCCACCGAGTATGGCATCGGCTGGATTCCCCTGGGCGGCTACTGTGCCATCTCGGGCATGATTGACGAGTCGATGAACACCGAGGCCATGAAGAAACCCGCCAAGCCGTGGGAGTTCCGCAGCAAGCCTGCCTGGCAGCGCCTGTTGATCATGCTGGGCGGTGTGTTGTTCAACCTGCTGCTGGCAATGATTATCTATGCCGGCATCGTCTATGCCGTGGGCGAGCAGTTCGTCAAGTTCAGCGACGCCACCGAGGGTATGGAATACTGCGACAGCGCCCACAAGGTAGGCTTTGTCGATGGTGATATCCCCTTGACAGCCGACGGTGAAGAGCTGGGTTACCTCAATGCCGATGACCTGCAGACGATGCTGTCGGCCCGAGAGGTCAAGGTGCTGCGTAACCACAAGGACACCGTGACCATCAACCTGCCCAAGGATTTCATCTTCCAGGCCAATGAGGATGCCCAGAACGGCCAGCAGTTCATGGCTTACCGACTGCCTGTCGTCGTGTCTCAGACGCAGCCCGGTATGGGAGGCGAGAAAATCGGCCTCCAGGATGGTGACCGCATGATGGCCATCAACGGTGTGCCCACGCCTAGCTACACCGAGTTCACCGCTGAGCTAGAGAAGAACAAGGGAAAGAACGTCACCCTGAACTATCAGCGTGGCGGCAAGACGATAACGGTCGCCGATGTACCCATCGACGGCAACGGCAAGCTGGGTATCCTGCTCACGGACCCGACCAAGATCTTCAAGACAACGGTCGTCCATTACAACATCCTGCAGTCGATACCGCGCGGCATCGAGATGGGATGGACTAAGATGGTGAACTACGTCAAGCAGCTCAAACTCATCTTCACCCCTGAAGGAGCACAGAGCCTAGGCGGCTTCGGCACCATCGGCAGCATCTTCCCCGCGACATGGAACTGGGTGGACTTCTGGAATATCACCGCCTTTATCTCAGTCATCCTTGCTGTGATGAACGTTCTGCCCATTCCCGCCCTGGACGGTGGACACGTGATGTTCTTGCTCTATGAGATCATCACCCGCCGCCAGCCGAGTGTCAAGTTCCTGGAGAGGGCACAGTATGTGGGAATGATACTGTTGCTTGCCCTGCTGGTGTATGCCAACGCCAACGACATTTACCGATTCTTGTTTAAGTAGTGCTCGCTGCGCTCGCAGTCTAAAGTTTAATGTTTAATGTTTAGAGTTTAAAGAGGCATCCGCTTTCTGACAACTTACAACTGAAAACTTACAACTGAAAACTGACAACTAAAAACTGACAACTGTCAACCAAAATAAAATGACTTATAAAACTGTTACACTCAAGCGCGGTAAGGAGGATTCCCTCAAGCGCTTCCACCCGTGGGTGTTCTCAGGGGCCATCGCGGCAGCCGACGACACCATCGAGGAAGGTGACCTGGTGACCGTATATTCCCATGACGGGACGCTCATCGGCAACGGACACAGCCAGATCGGTAGCATCGCCGTGAGGATGCTCACATTTGACGACACGGCCATCGACGAGGCTTTCTACGAGAAGCGCCTGTGTGACGCTTACCAGATGCGCCAGTCGCTGGGATTGCAGCGCGAGGACAACAATGCCTTCCGCCTGGTGCATGGCGAGGGTGATTTCCTGCCAGGACTCGTGGTGGACATCTATGGTCCCACCGCTGTGATGCAGGCCCATTCGCCAGGCATGCACTTTGCCCGCGACATCATTGCCAAGGCCCTGACCCGCCTGCCTGGCGGCATCGTCCGCAACGTCTATTACAAGAGTGAAACAACCTTGCCTTACAAGGCCCAACTCGACCCGATGAACGACTATATAATCGGCAAAATGGAAACCGATGAGGCACTGGAAAACGGCCTGCGGTTCCACGTCGATTGGCTTAAGGGACAGAAGACGGGCTTCTTTGTCGATCAGCGCGAGAACAGGCGTCTGCTGGAGCACTACAGCCGCGGGCGACGCGTGCTGAACATGTTCTGCTATACGGGAGGCTTCTCGGTCTATGCGCTGAGGGGTGGGGCAGAGCTGGTTCACTCGGTGGACAGTTCGGCCAAGGCCGTGCGCCTCACCGACGACAACGTGGCGCTCAATTTCGCCCCCGAGGACGGACGCCACAAGTCGTTTGCCGAGGATGCTTTCAAGTTCCTGGACAATATGGAGAAGGACGCCTATGACCTCATCATCCTGGACCCGCCCGCGTTTGCCAAGCACAAGAGTGCCCTGCACAACGCCCTGGTGGGTTACCGCCGCCTGAATGCCAAGGCACTGGAGAAAATCGCTCCGGGCAGCATCCTGTTCACCTTCTCCTGCTCACAGGCCGTGAACAAGGAGCAGTTCAGGCTGGCAGTATTCAGCGCAGCCGCCCAGACGAGGCGCAAGGTGCGCATCCTGCACCAGCTGACCCAGCCCGCCGATCATCCCATCAACATCTATCACCCCGAGGGCGAATACCTGAAGGGACTGGTCCTCTATGTTGAATAATGATTTATCCCACGTACGCGTGGAAAAAAAAGAAAAAAGAGAAAAATCAAATTTTTAAAAATCATAATCATCAATCAAAAAAACAATGAAGAAATTCTTTATCCTTTTTGCTGCTGTGGCTATGATGGCCATGACTGCATGTAACGAGAAACCCGCCAAAGCTGACGGTAATGAGAACGGTGTAAACGGTACTGAACAAGTGGACAGCGCACAACTGAAGAAGAGCGCTGCCAAGGTGGATGTCGATAGAGCACAGCCCACCGAGGACGGCAAGGACCATGTCGTGGCCCAGTTCAACACCCCCGACTATCAGGTACAGCTCGAGAATCTGGCCGACGGTACTTACCGCGTCAGCATGTGGAAGGTTGGCCAGGACAAGGCCGGCAAGCCCGAGCAGGTCGCCGAGACCAAGCAATGTGTGATGAAGGACGGCAACTACCTGATGAAGACCGAGGACGGCACCATCTATGTCATCAACTCCAATGCTGGCAACGAAAGCTTGACCATCATGAAGGATAACGAGATGATTTATCCTAAGATGAAATGAGAAAAACAGCACTTTTCCTCACCTTGCTCCTCCTTGTAGCGGCATCCTGCTCTAAAAATGAGAGAAACGAGAAGAAGTTTCTGAAAGGCCTCTTGAGCGAGAGCTTTGAAGAGTCGGCCACTGCCAACCAGGAATTCAGCTATTGGCTCTCGAGCGATGAGGGGACGATGAATTATGACTTCCCGCTGATGCGAGAGAAATTAGGGCTGAAGATCGTGACGAGTCCCGACAGCCTAGTGAGGTGCTACAGTTGGTGCCTCAACAGCAATAGCGAGAATCCCAAGTATGACAACGTCATCCAGTGGATAGCCCAAGGAAAAATGGTTGCTTTCGGTGGCACCCTTGATTACCTGCTTGCAGGACGCAAAAACGACCTCAAGAAGATGTCTTCGTTCGGTCACAGCATCGACACCATCTTTGAGATTACCATCGGCAAACGTCCGGTTTACATGATAGGTCAGTCCTTTATCTATGATGGACAGAAACGCAAGGCCTACGTGTCGGCTGCCTATCTGAATGGTGTCCAACTTATGCTTTTGCCCAACTTCTTTGACGGCATCGAGTTTGCTGGCAACAACGTGTTTTTCGACGATGGCAGTACGCCCGTCAGCGACTTGTTCAAGTGGGACGAGAAAAGCAGGAAATTCTACGCCTATCAGACTGATGACAGTTCCAAGCTCATCCCTGGCAAATATACCGTCTTTGTTTTGGGTGAGGAGCGTTTCTCGCGCCTCCCGGAAGAAGAGCAACAACAATAACCTGATATTATAATAGCATTAAATAAACGACTTTTTATATGAAGAAAATGATGATTGCCGCCATCTTGACAGCGGCGCTATCTACTACCGCAATGGCACAGAACAGCAACTTCAACTACTCGGTGGACCGCTTTGCCGACATCGAGGTGCTCCGTTACCAGGTGCCCGGCTTTGAGGACCTCTCCCTCCAGCAGAAGGAATTGGTTTATTACCTCACCGAGGCTGCCCTCAACGGCCGTGACATCCTCTTTGACCAGAACTGCAAGTACAACCTGATGGTTCGCCAAACCCTTGAGGACATCTACCGCAACTACAAGGGCGACAAGAACAGCAAGGACTTCCAGGCCTTCATGAAGTACCTGAAGCAGGTGTGGTTCGGTAACGGCATCCATCACCACTACTCGATGGACAAGTTCATTCCCGAGTTCTCAAAAGATTTCTTTGACAAGCAGTTTGCAGCCTTGCCCAATGCCAAGAAGCGTGCCGACGAGAAGAAGGTGCTGGACCGCATCATCTTTGACCCGTCATTCATGGCCAAGCGCGTCAACCAGGCCGATGGTCAGGACCTGATTCTCACCTCTGCCTGCAACATGTATGAGGGCGTGACCCAGCAAGAAGTAGAGAACTTCTACAACAACCTCAAGGACACCACCGACCTTACCCCGATTTCGTGGGGCTTGAACTGCAAGGTGGTGAAGAGGAACGGCAAGATTGTCGAGGAGCCCTACAAGGTGGGCGGCCTCTACAGCAAGGCCATCGAGAAGATTGTCTATTGGCTCCAGAAGGCTGCCACCGTGGCCGAGAACGAAGGCCAGCGCGCCTACATCAACGAGCTGATTAAGTTCTATCAGACCGGATCGCTGAAGACCTTTGACGACTATAGCATCATGTGGGCCGAGGAAACCAAGAGTGATGTGGATTTCATCAACGGCTTCATCGAGAGCTATGGCGATCCCCTGGGCATGACCGGTTCGTGGGAAGGCATGGTCAACTTCAAGGACAAGGCTGCTTCACGCCGTTCCAAGCTCATCAGCGACAATGCTCAATACTTCGAGAGCAACTCGCCTGTTGACAATCGCTTCAAAAAGAAGAATGTGAAGGGCGTGAGCGCCAAGGTTATCACCGCCGCCATCCTGGCTGGTGACAGCTATCCTTCAACGCCCATCGGCATCAACCTGCCCAACAGCAACTGGATCCGTGCCGCCCATGGTTCCAAGTCGGTCAGCATCGACAATATCACCGACGCCTATAACAAGGTGGCTGCCGGCACTGGCTTCAATGAGGAGTTTGCCTACAGCAACGTTGAGATGGAACTGATGAAGAAATATCTCGACATCGCCGACGCCCTCCACACTGACCTGCACGAGTGCCTCGGCCATGCATCGGGCCAGCTGCTCCCCGGTGTTGACCCTGATGCCCTCAAGGCCTACGGCTCATCGCTGGAGGAAGGCCGTGCCGACCTGTTCGCCCTCTATTATCTCGCTGATCCCAAGCTCGTCGAGCTGGGTATCTTCCCCAACATGGACACCTACAAGGCCGAGTACTACAAGTACATCATGAACGGTCTGATGACCCAGTTGACCCGCATCGTCCCCGGTAAGGACATCGAGGAGGCTCACATGCGCAACCGCAAGTTCATCAGCGAGTGGTGCTACCAGCATGGCAAGAAGGACAACGTCATCGAGTATGTGAAGCGCGACGGTAAGACCTATATCCGCGTCAACGACTACGAGAAACTGCGTGGCCTGTTTGCAGAGCTGCTCGCCGAGGTACAGCGCATCAAGAGCGAGGGTGACTACGAGGCCGGACGCCAGCTGGTGGAGACCTATGGTGTCAAGGTGGACCCCGAAATTCACAAGGAAGTGCTTGCCCGCTACGAGGGTCTGAACATCGCTCCCTATAAGGGCTTTGTTAACCCCATCTATACTCCGGTCTATGACAAGAACGGCAAGCTGATTGACGTCAAGGTTTCTTACACCGAGGGCTACATTGACCAGATGCTGCGCTACGGTCAGGACTATTCACCGCTGACGCATTGATTCAACACAATCAAGTAAGTGTTTCTTTACACTGCTGATCATCAAACGGGAGCCATTCACTTGGCTTCCGTTTTTAATTCTCTGGGAGCCTCGTCATTCTCCTTCTCAGTAAAAATCCCCAATGAATAAACCTTAAACTCTAAACTTTTATGTAATTTTGCGGGCTGAAATGCCTTAGTGCATGATTAACAAGGATAATATGATAGATTTATTTGACAATATAGATAATGAATTGAACGAGGGTGGAGCCCGCGTTGTCCCCATCATCACCGAGATTCACGATGTGAACGACGGCACCGAAATTCAAGACAGCCAAGCGGCCGATATCCCCATTCTGCCGCTGCGTAATATGGTGCTGTTCCCCATGATGACGATGCCCGTTTCGGTCGGCAGGGATAAATCCATGCGACTGATCAAGGAAGCCGAAGAGCACCATCATCCTATCGCTGTATTCTGCCAGTATGACAGCCACGTTGATGATCCCATGGAGCGTGACCTGTACCGCTTCGGTACCATCGCTTCCATCATCAAGGTGCTGGAACTGCCCGACGGCTCGACCAACGTCATCCTGCAAGGACGTTCGGCTTGCCATCTGGAAAAGGTGATTGAAATCACGCCTTACCTGCGTGGCTCGGTTAAGCTGGTAGAGGACAAACTGCCTATGCCCGGTGACAAGGAGTTTGAGATGCTGATGCAATCTATTGGCGAAGTCACCCTGCGCATGCTCCGCAATATGGGCGCCAACGGCCGTGAACTGGCTTTTGCCATGAAGAACATCGACAACCCGATGTACCTGATGAACTTCCTGGCAACGAACATCGCATTTGACTCGGACCAGAAACAGCACATGCTGGAGGAACGTGACGTGAAAAAACGCGGCTACATGCTGTACCAACTGCTGTCTCGTGAAGAGCAACTGGTGGAAATCAAGGCCAACATCCAGGAACGCACACGCGAAGACCTGTCGCAGCAGCAGCGTGAGCACTTCCTGCAGCAGCAGATTCGCACCATCCAGGAGGAACTGGGAACCGATATCGATGACATCGAGGAGCTTCACGAGAGAAGCCTGAAGATGAAATGGAGCCAGGACGTACAGAAGCAGTTTGACAAAGAATTACGCAAGCTGGAACGCCTCAATCCCCAATCGCCGGACTATTCGGTGCAGTATGCCTATCTTGACAATATGCTCAACCTGCCCTGGGACACCTATACCGAGGACAATTTTGACCTCAAGAAGGTGGAAGATAAGCTCAATGCCGACCACTATGGCCTCGAGAAGGTCAAGGACCGTATCCTGGAACACCTGTCAGTACTGAAGCTCAGAGGTGACCTCAAGGCGCCTATCCTCTGCCTCTACGGCCCTCCGGGAGTGGGGAAGACCTCATTGGGCAAGTCAATTGCCGACGCCCTGCACCGTGAATATGCCCGCATTTCCCTGGGTGGTCTGCATGACGAGGCCGAGATCCGTGGCCACCGTCGCACTTACATCGGCGCCATGCCGGGTCGCATCATCGCAGCCCTGGCCAAATGCGGCAGCAATAATCCCGTCATCGTACTTGACGAGATCGACAAAGTGGGACAGGACTTCAAGGGTGACCCGTCATCGGCGTTGCTCGAGGTGCTTGACCCGGAGCAGAACGGTCATTTCCACGACAACTACCTGGATGTGGACTATGACCTCTCCAAGATTCTGTTCATCGCCACTGCCAACAGCCTGGCAACCGTGAGCCGCCCGCTGCTTGACCGTATGGAGATCATCGAGATCAACGGCTATATTCCCGAAGAAAAACTGGAAATCGCCAAGCGCCACTTGATTCCCAAGGAGCTGGAAAACAACGGCTTCAAGAAGAACGAAATCAAGTTTGGCAAGCAGACGATTCTTAAGATCATCGAGGATTATACCCGTGAATCCGGTGTGCGCCAACTGGAGAAAAAAATCGCAACGGTACTGCGCCGTGTGGCACGCCACAAAGCCAGCGGCGATGCATTCCCCACCAGCATCAAGCCCGATGATTTGAAAGAATACTTGGGCGCTCCTGACTACAGCCGAGACAAGTACGAGGGCAATGAATTTGCTGGCGTGGTGACTGGCTTGGCATGGACCGCTGTGGGAGGCGAAATCTTGTTCGTTGAGTCATCGCTGGCTCGCGGCAAGGGCGAGAAGCTCACGTTGACGGGCAATCTGGGTGACGTGATGAAGGAATCGGCAGTGATTGCCTTGCAATACCTGCGTTCCCATTGCTCACTGCTGAACATTGACCCGGACTTGTTTGACAAATACAACGTCCACATCCATGTCCCCGAGGGCGCTATCCCCAAGGATGGCCCGTCGGCAGGTGTGACGATGGTCACCTCGCTCGCTTCGTCGTTCACCCAGCGACGCGTCAAGGACCACCTGGCAATGACCGGCGAAATCACGCTGCGCGGCAAAGTCCTGCCCGTGGGAGGCATCAAGGAGAAAATCCTCGCTGCCAAACGTGCCGGCATCCGCGAGATCATCCTCTGCAAGGACAACCGCAAGGACATTGAGGAAATCAACGAGATCTACCTCAAGGGTCTGACATTCCACTATGTGAACACCATCAAGGATGTCCTCGACATAGCCCTGCTGCCTGAGAAGGTGAAAGACGCCATCGAGCTGTAAAACAGCTTAATATAAACGATATCGCCACGGGACTTTGAAGTTACCGTGGCGATATTGTTATGTATATCCTGTATGTACGAAAAAAAAGAAAAAAAAGAAAAAAAAGAAAAAAGAAAAAACAGACGGGATTTACTTAAACAAGAAGACCTCGCTGATGGACCTCTTGCTGTTGACATGGCTGATGGTGTGAGCAAACAGCTTGTCAACGCTCAGGACACGCACCTTGGGGCAGCGGTCTGTGTCGTAGGGGATACTGTCGCTGATGACCAGCTCGTCCAGGCCGCTCTCCATCACGCGCTGTGAGGCGGGATCGCTCATCACGGCATGAGAGATATAGGCACGCACGCTGCGGGCTCCATGCTCCTTCATCAATGAGGCAGCCTTGCAGATGGTACCAGCGGTATCCACCATGTCGTCGATGAGAATCACATCCTTGTCTTTCACGTCACCGATGATGGTCATGCTCTCTACTACATTGGCCTGCAGACGATGCTTGTGACACAGCACAAGAGGCTTGTTGAAGTATTTAGCATAGGAATTTGCCCTCTTGGCACCGCCCACGTCAGGCGAAGCAATAACCATGTCCTTGAGGTTGAGAGAATCAATGTCGGGGACAAACATGGTCGAAGCATACAGGTGGTCAACGGGAATATCAAAGAACCCTTGAATCTGGTCGGCATGAAGGTCCATTGTGATCAGACGGTCAATGCCGGCAGCAATCAGCAGGTTGGCGACCAGCTTGGCGGCAATCGAAACGCGAGGCTTGTCCTTGCGATCCTGACGAGCCCATCCGAAGTAGGGGATAACGGCAATGACCGAGTGAGCCGAAGCGCGCTTGGCGGCATCGACCATCAGCAGGAGCTCCATCAGATTCTCGCTGGCGTTAAACGTTGATTGAACAAGATAGACTTCAGCACCACGCACGGGTTCCTCATAGCATACTTCAAACTCACCGTCAGCAAAATGCATGATGTTGAGTTTGCCCAATTCCACACCAAGTTGTTTTGCAATCTTCAAGGCGACATAACGTGAGTTAGTGCCCGAGAAAATCTTCATTTCAGCCATAACAAAAAACCATAAATTTGTTTACCTCCGCAAAGATAGTGTTTTTTTGTTAATGGTTATATAGTTAATCAATAATAGTTGTGCTCAAATAATACTTTTTTCATTTTTTTGTAATGTCGTCGCATGGGTCAACAGAATGAAACCAAAGCAAGATGTCAGTTTTTATGACATGACAGGCATGTTTTTAGCCATTTCTCAAAGATTCATGAGTATTGGCACGTTTATTGTTCTGCCATGATCGAAAAGTGTTTTATTATTAATTGAGTTATGACAATGAAAAAGTCGCAAGACATTTACCCATCTACGACACCCCGTCTGTTACCGCCACACGCCTATCACCCGAATCCGTCGCTAAACATCAGCCGTAGGCCCTATATCGCTATGCCCGAATAATAAAAAATGTAGGCGGTAGCCTGACAGACTGTCACCCACAGGGATAGTAATGAATCCTTTTTCGGTTCATTCATGGGCATTTAAGGTCATTTAAGTAACAATTTTATTCTCGGTTTACTTGGATACTGGGAATTATTGTCATATATTTGCAGCATATTCAAATGATTAACAACTAAATGACCTTTACGCGTATGAAAAACTTATTACAAACTATCCGAGCTACTTTTCTGCTCATCCTGTTGCTAGGCTCCACCCTAACAGTTACCGCCTACGATTTTGAGGCGAGCGGCATCTACTACAACATCACGTCATCCACCAACATGACGGTCGCTGTCACCTATTACAACAAAAACAACAATACCTATAGTGGTGCAGTGACAATCCCCACTTCGGTGACGTCAAACGGGAAAACCTATTATGTCACTGCTATCGGTGATTATGCCTTTGTCGGATGCTCTGGTATATCAAGCATTAATATCACGGCTTCAAGGCTTACCTCAATCGGCAACTATGCCTTTCAAGGCTGTAATGGTTTGACCACATTCAATGTCCCTGCAAAGGTCACTTCTATAGGCAATTATGCATTTAGTGCTTGTTACGGGCTATCAAGAGTTACCTTTGTCTCTACCACTTCAGCTATAAGTCTTGGCTATGGCTCGTCGCAAGGCCAAGGGCACGGCTTGTTTGAAGACTGCTTGCTGACCTACGTGAATATTGATCGTCCGTTAAGCTATAACACGTCTTCAAACTATGGCTATTCACCTTTTGCAAGGCAGGAAGAGCTTACGCAGATAGTGCTCGGCCAGAATGTCACGAGCATCCCAGCCAACCTTTTCTATGGGAACTTAGGTATGACATCCTATACCGTGCCTAACCACATCAAGTCAATAGACGATTATGCTTTCAATGGCTTCTCAGGAGCTAAGACAATCAAACTGAATGAAGGCACTGAATATATAAGCAATTATGCATTCAACGGTTGCTCCAGCCTAACAAGTTTTACTATACCTTCTACAGTCACTTCAATTGGTCAATATGCTTTTGCCTATAGTGGACTGAAATCTATTGTAATTCCACCCGCAGTAACCTCCGTTGACAATTTCGCTTTCAACGGTTGCACTGCAATGACTGGTGTAACTATTGAAGAAGGAGAGCAGACATTGTCGTTGGGCTACAACTGGTACAATAATGGCTCCGGTATGTTGGGGTATGGCTTATTCCATGACTGCCCATTGAGTTCTGTGTTT
>ONLH01000016.1 GCA_900318645.1 uncultured Prevotellaceae bacterium | reverse complement strand
GGGATTCACTCTGCCGTTTTGTGCTGTCCTTAATTGATGGCTTGACGTAATTATGGTAATGATACAGTGCGTCCATAATAGTCGCGTACGGATCGAAGTCCGTTTTAGCCACATCCTGATAAATGAATTGTTTGAGCGTAGCCACAATATCCGTGACATCATTTTCACATAGATACTCAATAAATTCAGCAAAATAGCGTCTGAACCGGGCTAGTCTTTCATTGGCAATCATGTTATTTTGATTGTCCTGCTTGCTCAAGGTGTTTGAAACCACTGCTAGTTCCTTCTTGGAATTCCACTGATTTGGATAAACCCTTACCCCGGTTGAGTACCGATACTGCTTGCCGTCAATATAGACAATTAAGTAGATTTTTCGCGGTCCAGAGGCTGTAGGTCTACGCAGGTAAAATCTTGCCTTGATTTCACCATAGTACTTCTGTTGCTTGTCATTGATAATCATGCTCATAATTCTCAAAAGTGTGCATAAAAAGTGTGCATAAAAAGTGTACATAAACGCCCAAAAATTGGGTAAAATTTGACTGTTTTCGGTAGTATTTGCACACTTCTTATCACGTCACTCTTGAGCGGTAATTGCAGATATAGGTTCGAACTCATAATTTTTGGAGGTTTTTTAGGGTTAAACATGATTGTCAGCATCCCTCGTGAGAGTCGTGCTGATTTTTTCTTTTTTCGGGGTTAGCGGAGAATGTTGTAACTTTGCAGCTGTGAACCTAAGTGACAGACTACATTATGACTGAGAAAGAGAAAATGTTGGCGGGGCTGCCTTATAGTGCTGTGGATGCGCAGCTGCTGAAGGAATTGAACGAGTGTAAGGACATCGTCCATCGTTACAATGAGCTGCTGCCCAGTAAGCGGGCAGAACGCACTGCTATGCTCAAGTCGTTGTTTGGGCATGTGGGCGATGATAACATTTTGATCAACCAACCGTTTTACTGCGATTACGGGAAGCACATCAGTGTGGGTAAGCGCTTCTTTGCCAACTTCAATTTTACGGTACTGGACGAGGCTCTGGTGACCATCGGCGACGATTGTTTCATCGGACCCAACGTGGGCATTTATACTGCATGCCACAGCACCGACCCGGTGGAACGCAACACGCGGCGTGAGTGGGCTCTGCCGGTGACCATCGGTGACAACGTGTGGATTGGGGGCTCGGTGACTATTCTGGCGGGTGTGACCATCGGCGATAATGTGACCATCGGTGCCGGTTCGGTCGTCACTCGTGACGTCCCCTCGGGTTGTGTTGCCGTGGGCAATCCCTGCCGTGTCATCAAGAAGTTATAGAATGCAACAAATGCCGTTACAATCCTTGCGGACCATAACGGCTTGATGCGTTTGAAGTGCCGCTAATGTGCGGCAGCCCTTTGCAGGGGATTACTTGTAAACGGTATCGCTAACGGTGAGGCTGTAGCGACCCTTGGCGCGGCGACGGGCAAGAACCTTGCGGCCGTCGGCGGTGCGCATGCGATGACGGAAGCCATGCTTGTTGGCTTTCTTACGGTTCGAGGGTTGGAATGTTCTTTTCATTTCTTATCTCTGTTTTTTAGTTGTTCCGAAAAATTTTCGCAAAATGCGGTGCAAAATTAGTCCTTTTTTTCAAATTACACAAATCAAAACGCATTTTTGCAGAAAAGTTTTTGTTTTTTTTCTCAAAATCACTACTTTTGCACCCTCAAACGACTGAGAACAAACAATTTTTACATAAAATAATAGCATAACAACAGTACAATTATGATTAATGCTCAAGACATCAAGAACGGAACGTGCATCCGCTTGGATGGCGATCTGTATTTCTGCATCGAATTCCTTCATGTAAAGCCCGGCAAGGGTAACACCTTCATGCGCACCAAGTTGAAAAACGTCGTTGACGGCCGCGTGCTGGAGCGTCGCTTCAACATCGGTGAGAAGCTCGAGGACGTGCGCGTTGAGCGTCGCCCCTACCAGTACCTCTACATGGATGGTCAGGACGCTATGTTCATGAACAATGAGACTTTTGAGCAGATTCCCATCAGCAAGGACTTGATTACTGGCGCCGACTTCATGAAGGAAGGTGATATCGTTGAGGTTGTCAGCGACGCTTCGACCGAGACCGTTCTCTTCGCCGAGATGCCCATCAAGACCCAGCTGAAGATTACCTATACCGAGCCCGGCGTGAAAGGTGATACCGCTACCAATACCTTGAAGCCCGCCACCGTCGAGACCGGCGCCACCGTTCGCGTGCCCCTGTTCATCGACACCGACGAGATCATTGAGGTGGATACCCGTGACGGCAGCTATCAGGGCCGCGTGAGGTAATTACTTAACTCATAACAAACACGAGGGACACTGCGTCATGCAAGTGTCCCTCGTTGTTTCATGTCTGTACGGATTGGCCGTCAAGGTGACGGGGTGGGGAGGTGTGTCACAGCTTCTTCAGGATCCAGGGTAGGGGCTCGAGAATCTTGAGGCAGACTTTCTTGTCGAGGTCGTGGAGCATGGCGGCGGCGTCACCACTGTTGTCAAAGCCTTGTGCCACGACGAAGTACTGTCTTCCCTTGCCGCCGAAGAGGACGTAGCTGCCCTTCAGGCCGCATTCCTCACGCAGGCGGTCGCGGTAGCTCTTGGCGTTGATCTTTTGGGTGAAGGTAGCGACCACTACGTTGTAGTCATAGGCTACGTCAGTCGAGTCGATGGCAACATTGGCGTTGACATAGACCATCCTGACGCTGTCGCCGTTGATGACGTGGGTGTAGCGTTGGCGTTCTGCCTCAATTTTGGCGTAGGTCTCAGCCCCGACGCCAGTCTGTCGCCGTTCCATGGCCTTCTCGTAGGCCTCGCGGTAGTTCTGTTCGCTACTGTGGCAAGCTGTCAAGAATAACCCCACCATCAATACTGCCAATATATATAATGTAGTCTTCATTACTGTTTTATTGTTCATGTGGCCATAGCCGGGCTTTACTTTGCTAATTCAATGACTTGGGCGTGCGTGATGTTGCCCTGGTCTAGGGTGAGGGTGACCAGTGTGCGTACTGCCTGCCAACCTTGGACGCCGGCAGCACCGGGGTTGACAACGAGGCAACCCAGGGCACGGTCGGGCATCACTTTGAGGATGTGGCTGTGACCGCACACGAACAGTTTGGGCTGTGACAGTTCCAAGCGCTGTCGGATGCCAGGAGCATACTTGCCCGGATAACCGCCGATGTGGGTCATCACCACCTTAACGCCCTCGACCTCAAAGATCTCCATCTCTTTGAATCGTCGGCGCAGGCTTGCCCCGTCCACGTTGCCGTACACTGCACGGAACACTGGCGCAATGCCTTCCAGGCGGTCAGCGAGTTCGTCGCTGCCGATGTCGCCTGCATGCCATATCTCATCACAGTCGGTAAAGTGCTGGGCATAGCGGTCGTCCCACCACGCGTGCGTATCACTGATGATGCCTATCTTTTTCATTAGACCTTAGACTTTAGACCTTAGATTTTGGCTGTTAGACATTAGTGGGCCCGTGCAATCGTGCCGTGTCGCATACTATTACAGTGCAAACTCCATCAGGCGGGCTAGGTACTTGCCAATGATGTCGAACTCCAGGTTGACCACGGTACCCACCTCAATGCAATGGAAGTTGGTGATCTCTCGGGTATAGGGAATGATAGCGACTTGGAAGCTGTCGCGCTCGCTGTTGCACACGGTGAGCGACACGCCATTGACAGTCACGCTGCCTTTTTCGACGGTAACATATCCCTTACGTGCCATCTCGGGGGCAACCTCATACTTGAAGGTGAAGTAGTGGCTGCCGTCCACCTCCTTCACGTCGGTGCAGATAGCCGTCTGATCAACGTGGCCTTGCACGATGTGGCCGTCCAGTCGTCCCTCGATGAGCATCGAGCGCTCCACATTCACCTCATCGCCCACCTTGAGCAGGCCCAGGTTGCTGCGGTCGAGCGTTTCCTGTATGGCAGTTACGGTATAGGTTCCGTCGCCGGGCAGTTCCACCACCGTGAGGCACACGCCGTTGTGTGACACACTTTGGTCAATTTTTAACTCGTCGGTAAAGCTGCACTTCAAGGTGATATGCAGGTTGCCGCCGTCCTTACGCAATGCGACGACACGCGCCGCTTCTTCTACTATTCCTGAAAACATATGTCTATTAATGTTCTGAAAAATGATTTAATCAACATAATAACGAGCCCCTTGCCCGCTTTATTGCCTAAGTCCTGCGAATGTCGGTTCTGCAGGACTTGAAGATGAACTTGTTTGGGATATTTTAGACGTCTTGCAGCTGATTAATTGCTATGGTTGTGTAAAAAAACCAAATAAACACTTGGTTTTCCCCAAATATTTGTTAATTTTGCGGCTTATTAATTCCTTAGTTGATAGAGATTGATGGGAAAAACATACGTTAATATCGGGAAAGAGATCCATAATGAACTGTTGAGACAGGGCCATTCGGTCTCCTGGCTGTCACAACAGTTGGGCTGTAATCGTACCAATATATATAATATCTTCATGCGCGATAGCATTGCTACCGATCTGCTGATGAGAATCAGCATCGCCCTCAATAAGGATTTCTTTGCCCTCTATACCGAGCAGTTTACAGCATCACAACACTAAGAATCTCATTCCATATCTCATGTCGTTTGCTAGCCGCTTGTCCGACATGTGATGAAAAATCCCCGCCTTCTGTTTAGCCGAAGGCAGGGAGCAAGCTGTTTAGAAGTTAAACTATATACTTAAAGTCTATAGGGCGGGGTGCCCTTGGGACGATAAGCCATTGTTTGGGTTCTGGCCTTTAGCTTTTGACTATTGGCCATTCTTGGCAATTATTTCTTGCCGAACTGCTCAAAGAAGAGCGTGTAGGTCGTCTTGTCAACAAGCTCCTCGGGACCGAAGAACTGGATGGGACCCGGATAGATGTAGCAGGTCTCCAGGGCCCACTGTTCGCGGTTCTCGACAAAGTGCTTGAAGGGTGCGCCCTCAAGGTCAACCATTGCCTTGCGGATAACGGGCTTGTCCTTGCCTGAACGACGCTCCATGTTCATCATCATAGTGATGGGTACACCACAGGCTACCCAATCCTGAGCCTTGCGTCCCAGGTGGGTGATGGCTGACATGTAGCCGGTAGCACCCACAAAGATGAGGTGTGAAGCGTTGTAACCCAGTGAGTAGCAGTAGTCGGCATCAAAGTTCGAGGGGAATGAGCAACGGCCCTCGTAGCCGAAGAAGTGATGCTGAGTCTTGAACTTGATGGGCTCAATCTCACCGGCCTCGATACGCAAGTCAAGCTCGTGGGCTACCATGCGGCTGAGCAGACGCTCGCTCTCGATCTGTGATACCATGACGTTGCCATGCTCATCACGGTCAAGCGTGAGCTGGCGTGCTACATCTTCGGGCAGAGAGTCGTAAACGGCCCTGTTCTCATCGCTGAGGTGTTCACGCACGAAGTCGCTTTGTGCCGTATCCCGCAGGGTTGAAACCTCGGGATGGGCACTCATCATTTCGTTGAGCTCAGCAATGAGTTTCTTCATTGTGGGGACAAACTCAACAATACCCTCGGGAACGAGGACTGTACCATAGTCCATGCCCATATTGTGACGCTTAATAACGATATTGGCAATTTCCTCGGCAATATCATGCAGAGTCATTTCACGGGCCTCAACCTCCTCGCTGATGATGCAGTAGTTGGGGCGCGTCTGCAGGGCACACTCCAGGGCGATGTGTGACGCAGAGCGTCCCATCAGCTTCATGAAGTGCCAGTATTTCTTGGCAGAGTTGCAATCGCGGGCCACATTGCCGATCAGCTCGCTATACACCTTGGTAGCGGTATCGAAACCGAAGGAAATCTCGACCTGTTCGTTCTTGAGGTCGCCGTCGATGGTCTTGGGAACACCGATGACCTGCACACCAGCATCGTGAGCCTTGTAGTACTCAGCGAGGATGGCAGCGTTGGTGTTGCTGTCGTCACCACCGATGATGACCACTGCTGTGATCTTGAGCTCGCGCAGGATCTGAAGACCAGCCTCAAACTGCTCGGGCTTGTCGAGCTTGGTACGGCCTGAACCGATGAGGTCAAAGCCACCCGTATTGCGGTATTGCTCAATCATGTCGCCGGTGATCTCGATGTAGCGATGCTTAACCAAGCCATTGGGACCGCCCAGGAAACCATACAGGCGGCAATACTTGTTCAACGCCTTAATGCCGTCATAGAGGCCACAGATCACGTTGTGGCCGCCAGGAGCCTGGCCACCGCTGAGGATAACACCCACGTTAAAGGGCTTCTCGGGCGGCATGGCAGAATCGTCGCGCTCAAAGGTCAATTGAGGCATGCCATAGGTGCAGGGGAACAACTCCTTGATGGCTTCTTGGTCAGCCACCGACTGTGTGGGTTCACCCTCGACCGCACGCACGGGGCACCTAAGCGTAACGGGTAACTTAGGCCTATAGGTAAGCCTCATCTGCTCCATTAAACTTTTATTGTCAGTCATTGTACTTATAATTTTTGGTTTGTATAAACGAATAAACAATCTTTTTACCGCCACAAAAGTACTGCAAATTTGTCGCCCCCACACCATAAAATCCTAACATTTTTTTGATTTCTACAGCCCAATTTAGAATTTTTGACACTTTTGGACCTCAATATGACGATTTTTCGTCTATGGGGCGGATTTGCTAACAATTCGCAAGTCTGTTTTGCGGGATATAAATTGGTATTTGAGGCCTGTGCAATTTTTCGTGAGTGATTTATTGAATCTAAAGAGGCGGCGTCTATAAAAAATGATTATATTTGCAGTTTATTATTGAAACAATAACTTAACAGGAAATGTTAGAGGCTGGCTTATATTTGATACCCAGCCAGTTGAGCGATAGTCCGCTGGACAGGGTAATTCCTGCACACAACGTGGAAGTTGTGCGCGGCATTCGTCATTTTGTGGTCGAGAGCCTGCGCTCGGCGCGTCGGTTCCTCAAGAAGTGTGACCGCGACATTGACATAGATGCATTGACCTTCTATGAACTCAACGAGCACACTGACCTTAAGGATACTGCTGCCCTTGAGGCAATGTTGGCTCCTATTGGCGCTGGCGAGCCGGTGGGAGTTATCAGCGATGCCGGATGCCCGGCTGTTGCCGATCCTGGTGCCGACTTGGTTGCTATAGCACAGCATCGGGGCTACAAGGTCTTTCCACTGGTGGGCCCGTCAAGCATCCTGATGAGTCTGATGGCATCAGGATTCAATGGCCAGCGGTTTGCCTTTGAAGGTTACTTGCCTGTTGATGCCCAAGCTCGTCAGGCGCGTCTCAAGGAGATGACGCGACGCATCGAGCGTGAGCACCAGACCCAGATTTTTATTGAGGCACCTTACCGCAACAACCAACTCATTGCAGACCTGGTCCAGCACCTGCCAGCCTCGTTACGATTGTGTGTGGCCAGCGATATCACTGGCGAGGGCCAGAGTATCATTACCCGCACACTGTCACAGTGGCGTCACGCCAGCTACGATTATCACAAGGTGCCCACCATCTTCCTGTTGTACCAATAAGAAAAATCATCCGGCATTATGGCAGGACATAAATATAAAGGATATACTAATGACGGCAAACCGTTGAAGATCGCCTTTGATGTGGACGGTGATGACACGCCCCACGGTGAGGTGATGGATATGTCACTTCAAGTAAAACCACAGTACCATGGGGTGGGGAAGGGCTTGTGCTTCATGAGTTTCAGCAGCGGGAGCAGCGGTAACATGGCTTACCTGGGCACTCCGCGAGGCGGCATCCTCATCGATGCGGGCATCAGGGAGCCTGTCAAGTACCATCGCAAGAAGAAAAATCCCGAGCGGCAGGATGTCCCCACGCTTGACCAGGCCTTTGACGAGCTAGAACGCAACGGCATCAGCCGTGACATGATCAAGGGCGTGCTGCTGACCCATGCCCACCAGGACCACATGCGATGCCTGTATCCGGCAGTCAATCGCTGCCATTGCAGTGTCTATTGTACGATGGGTGTAATGGACCAGTTGTTGCAGCGGTGCCGCATCTCGGGACGCATTAGGGATCATCATGTCCCCATCTTCAAGGAGATACCTTTCCGTGTGCTCGACATGGAGATTACCGCCTTTGAGACAAGTCATGACGTGAAGAGCGTGGGCTTCAGCATTGAGTATGAGGGTGAGCGCTTTGTCATTGCTACCGACATGGGTATTATCACCGAGCGTGCAGCCCACTACATGTGCCGCGCCAATTACCTGATGCTTGAGTGCAACTATGACCTGGAGATGCTGGAGAATGGCAAGTATCCCGCGATGCTCAAAGACCGCGTGAAAGGTGATAAGGGCCACTTGGATAATGTGGTGTCGGCCCAGTTCGTTGCCGAGCATTACAACGAGAACCTGCGCTATGTTTTCCTGTGCCACTTGAGCAAGGACAACAATACCGAGGAAATCGCCTTGTCAACGATGAGACGGGCATTAGAGGCCAAGGGGCTCACCGTCGGTGACGGATCTAATGCCGTCGACCAGCGTAACCGTAACGTCCAGATTTACGCTTTGCCCCGTTATAGTGCCTCCGCTTGGTTCGTTTTGGCTTAGAGTATCTTTTCTTCTTGTAGTACTTATTGCCGTAACTCTTGTCTTTTTGCTTGTACTCGCTGCTCTGTTTATATTCGCCCTTTTGCTTGTAGGATTTCTTGGGCTTATAGGTGTTGTTGCTCTTCTTGACGGATGTCTCGTCGGGTTTTGACGTTTTCTGAGTCGGGTTGATGGGCTCGGGCTTGAGCTTCTCGTCAAACAGCTTATAGTCATCGTTGTTCCTCAGCAGTTCCTTGAAGTCTTCGGTCATGAAGGGCTCCACATCGTCATAGTTGACCATCACAGCGATGGCGTCGTTGCTGATGCTGCCCTGCTTGTACTGGAACAGAACGCCTTTCTTGCTGCAGCACACCTCTGCAGGCACGTTGAGCGCGTGCTGCAACTGGTTGGAATCGCCACGACCCTTGTTCATTTCGTCAATCTTCTTGTTGATGAGCTTGAGCAGTTTGTTCTCTTTGTCGACATCTGCAATGAGGATATCGATGCGTGAGAGCACACGTTGGCGCTGGCGATCGTAGTGGATGAAGTAGTCAGTCTCGTTGGTCGAGCGACCGTTATACTCCACCTTGTCAACCTCCATCACCAGCAGACGTTGTGAGGTCATGTAGGGATAGACGAGGACCTGGCTCACGTTGCCATAGACGGGAACGATGGTGGGGGCGCTGGACAGCGTCTTGTAGTCATCACCTATGGGCTTGTTGAACGTCGGCTTGTTCAGGTACAGGTAGCGCGCGTCCTTCATTCGGGACTGGGCGTTGCCAAAGGCCTTGCTGATCAATTCCTTGTTGAGTTGTTCAAACTCACTGTCACCGTTCACCTTGCGCGGCCAGCGCACTTTCACATGCTTGATGCTGGTGTAACGAGAACTGTTGTCACCGCTGATGCTTGGCGTGTTGGCGATGAAGTAATAGGTATTGTGTTGCAACTCGTCAAACAAGTCGTCCTGGAACGTCGTCACTACGGTGTCGGCCTCAATGACGACTTCAGTAGAGTCGCGTTGGGCAAAGAAATTCTGGCTGTTTCCGCTGGCCTCGATACGGCGTGACATATACCAGCCCGCCGCTACCAGGTCGATGAACGACAGCAGGATTATGGTGATGATGAGGTTTCTTTTGGTCATATCTGTTGATAAAATGTCTTCTTCTTAAACTTCTAACTTCTAACTCCTAACTCCTAACTCCTAACTCCTCACGAACCGCATCGCTCACGCGCTGCATCAACCAGCGTGGCGTGCTAGTGGCACCGCAGATGCCGATGCGCTCCTTCCCCGTGAGCCATGATGGGTCAATGTCCGCTTCACTGCTGACAAGATGCGAGTCTGGGTTGGCGTCGAGGCATTCGGCGAACAGGATGCGTCCGTTGCTGCTCTTCGCGCCGCTCACGAACAAAATCAGTTCGTGCTGGGCAGCAAACTCGCGAATCTGTGGAATGCGGTTAGCCACCGAGCGGCAGATGGTGTCAAAACTGCGGAAGGTCACCCCCGGCTGTACACGACGCTTGATTTCCTCAACGATGTGCCGGAATTCCTGCACACTTTTGGTCGTCTGGGAGTAGAGGTAGATGTCGCGGCTATAGTCGATCTTGTCAATCTCCTCGATGTTCTCGATAACGGTGGCGCGGCCCTGGGTTTGGCCGACGAGACCTAATACTTCGGCATGGCCTCGCTTGCCATAGATGACAATCTGAGGTGCAGGCTTGCCTTCCTCGGCACCGTTGTAGGTGGCGTTGATGCGTTGCTGCAGCTTTAGGACCACAGGACAGGTGGCATCGATGATCTCGATGCGGTTGCGACGGGCGATTTCATAGGTCTCGGGTGGCTCGCCGTGGGCACGCAGCAGCACCTTCACGTCGTGCAGCTGCTCCAGCTGTTCATGGGTGATGGTCTCCAGGCCCTGACTGGCCAGACGGTCCACCTCGGCCGTGTTGTGCACGATGTCACCCAGGCAGTAGAGGTGCCCGCTCTTGTTGAGCTCCTCTTCAGCCTTACTGATCGCCGTCGTTACCCCGAAACAGAACCCCGATCCCTTATCAATCTCGATGATCGCCATTTTTTGCCTATAGCCGTCAGAATGCGGATGCCAACTCCTAACTTTTAACTCCTAACTCCTAACTCTAGAAAGGTAAAGGTTGTACAGCCACTCGTTCTGTTCCTCGATGGTCATGTGGGAATTGTCGAGTACCATGGCATCCTCGGCCTGGCGCAGGGGGCTCTCCTTGCGAGTACTGTCGATGCGGTCACGCTCGGTGACGTTCTCCAGTACCTCTTCAAAGGTCGTTGTCGTGTCGCCCTTGGCTCGCAGCTCGTCAAAACGGCGCTGGGCGCGCACCTCGGCGCTTGCCGTGGCAAACACCTTCATCTCGGCGTCGGGGAATACCACGGTGCCGATGTCGCGGCCGTCCATCACCACGCCCTTGTCTTTACCCATGGCCTGCTGTTGCTTGACCATAGCCTTGCGGACAAATCCGATGGCTGCGATGATACTCACGACGTTGCTGACGCGCATCGAACGGATGTAGCGCTCCACGTTCTTGCCATTGAGTACCGTCACGCTCTTGCCCTCCTTGGTGGGGCGGAAGGTGATCATGATGTCGCCACGTTTCAAGTGTTCCTTGAGCGCCTTCTCGTCAACGGTTTCGCCCTTAATGAGCTTGTTGCGTAGTGCATACAGCGTCACTGCCCTGTACATAGCACCCGTGTCCACGTAGGCATAGCCGATGCGCCTTGCCAATGCTTTGGCCATAGTACTCTTACCGGTCGACGAGTGTCCGTCAATCGCTATCGTAATCTTTTTCAATGCCATGATTTCCAATTAATGTTGAAGATTTTGGGGACAAAGATACTGCAACTCAAACGAAATGCCAAATATATTTCAGTATTTCTCAAACTCAGCCTTACTTACCCTCTCAAAGCAGGGAATCGAGCTCATTATTGCTCTCAATAAGTACAATAATTATCGGAGTTTTATAAAAGCAGGTTTTGTAAATCAGCGCATTAGCAACTCACACTCCTCCCCCGCCTGGGGGGGTGCCCGAAGGGCGGAGGAGGGGGAGCGATTAGAGGGGGCCAGTGGGCGTTGATATCCCAATTCGCCTCTGATTTTTCGGCCTACCGGCCGAGAACCTTTAACTCGGTGAAGCCAAAATGTTCAAAATTATAAATAAAATTATAATAAAAAAATTATTTTGATTAATTTTCATACAAATTTTGCTTAATTTCTCGGCCGTCAGGCCGATTAAAATTGTGTCAAGTGAAGTTTTGCAACACCTTCTCCAAAAAAATACTATCTTTGTAGGCGTGAAACATCTGCTGGTTGTCATATTGGTGATGCTGGTGCTAGGGGCTGTGGTCCCGGGCTGCAGTGACGCGCCGCGCTACGACAGCCGCCTTACCACCGCCGATAGCCTGATGCATGACTATCCCGACAGCGCCTTGGCAATAATCGAAGCCGTGAATCGTGATAGCCTCACCACCGAGCACGACCAGGCCTACGGCAACCTGCTGCTCACCCAAGCCCGCTATAAAGCCTACATCCCCGCCACCAGCGACAGCGACATCAATCGCGCCCTTTCATACTACAAACAACACCCCAAAGAACGCGAAAAACTCACCCGAGCCTACCTTTACAAAGGTGCCGTTATGGAAGAACTCGGCTACCCCGACAGTGCAATGTTCTATTATAAGCAAGCCGAATCAACCGCCTCCCCTGATGACTATTTCAACCTGGGATATGTCAAGATGAGGATGGGCGCTCTCTACCGCGACCAACACACGATGGATGGCAAGCATATTGAAAAATATGAGGAAGCTCTCGAATGTTTCAAATCCACTGACAACAATCATTATCAATTGGTTTGTATGATTAATTTAGGTAGTCTCTATTGTCTGAAAGCCCCTCACAAAGCTGATTCAGTGTTAAGTATTGCCTTGACTTTAGCCGAACAAATCGATGACAAAGAGAATTATGTGGGAGCCATACAGAACTTGATTAAGAATGATGTCAACAGAGGCAGATATAATCATGCCAGAGGATTAATCATGAAAGTAATGTCAATGGACAATCCTGTGATAAACATTCCGTTCTGTCTATACGCCGCTCAAACCTATGCATGTCTACAGATACCTGACTCGGCAGAGCTTTTTTTGAGTCTTATTGGTAACAATCCCATTATTGATAACATTGATCGAATTTCCTTCCTTGAGGCCAAGGGCGATATAGCGTTGGCTCGTAAAGATACTTCTGTGTATTTGTTAATGAAGAGTGAAAGTAAAAGGATAGCGGATTCGTTACAGTCACTGAGCACACCGTTAAGCATTATCACTACCGAAGATAGGATCGATCGCCAATCACATCTATCATCAGAATTGTCACGACAAATTACTGCCAATTGGAATGTGATACTAGCTTTGATGATCATGTTGATTCTAACTGTCAGCCTGTTTATATTTATCAGGCGAAAGAAAAGCCATGAGAAACAACTATATCAGGTCAAGCAAATTCTGGATTCTTCTGAATCACAACTGTCAGAAATGAGATTATCGCTAGAAAACCTCAGCAAACTCAATATCAGAGAAAGCAAACTAAAGGTTTTTCTTGATTCCTACATGAGCTTGACACGCGACATGATGGAAGAATGTTATCACCAACCCGACCTTAAACAAACAAAAAAGATTAAAGAAGTCATTAAGTTCCAAAAAAACAACAAGGATGAATGGGAAAAGCTTTATGGATACATTGACTTGGAATATAATGGCATCATATCAAAGACCAAAGACAACTATCCACAACTCAATGATAAGGATCTACTGCTGATTGCACTTTCAGCCATGGATTTTTCATGTATGCAGATTGCTATTATCCTTGGCTATTCCAATCAAACAAGTGTCGGCACAATACGTAAACGTCTTTGCGAAAAAATGAATATTGAGGGCTCTTTAAACGACTATATTTCACATTTCAAGTGATTTTATCCCATTCTATCACGCATCCCATAAGAGCGTATAACGAATTATTTTTGAAATAGCTGATTATCAATAATTTATAAACTTCATGTATAATGGAGTTTTCTTGGTAGTATGGGTTTTTAGTTCTAATTTTGCGCTACTGAAAACAATTTATTTATTAACCTTTAAAGAATTATGAAGAAATTTATATTTATTAATTTGCTTTTTGCCCTGCTGGGCATGACCCAGGCATTGGCACAGGAATCTGATTACTTGCCTCTCATTCGCGAGGGCGTTACGTGGGTTAATGAGAAGGTCATCGTCAACCATGGTGATACCACCCAGTACTACTACAACTATGAATTCTCGGGCAAGGACAGCGTGTATACTGACATGATGAATAATCTTCACGACGCATGTTATTATTACCTGGGCGGGCAGTTAGATGTTGAGCAGGACAGCCTGATTGCGGGCTTACGCGATCGTTATCAGGGCATGATTACATGTATGAGAAATCATGCTTACGAGAAAGTGCGCTCTGAAGGTAGGCAGATGTTTGACCTTGGTTTATTCTTAGATGGAGGATCAAGGCAACTCTATGAGTTTCGCTCCAGTTTAATGAACATCAATTATTATCTTATGTGTGAATACTATTGGTGCTTTACTGGAGAGAATGCTGAAGAACTGACAGAGGAGAATCTGATTGAGGTAGAACCTGTCATGATAGAGGGTGTGGAATGCAATCGTATCGCCTACATCGGTGACGACGGCGAACCGTTGGCCTATATCGTGGAAGGCATCGGTTTTGACAGCCGTGACATGGGCGACCTGCTGACGCCGTTCACCCGCCAGCCTGATCCCGATGCCGACAACCAGGAATGGTGCGGCCTGAGCCATGTGGTGAAGGACGGCAAGATCATCTACAAGGGTATGCGCTACCGTCACGGGGCCTTCACAGGCATCGACGAAGTGGTGACCGATAAGACAGGCGGCTTGACGGACGGGATCTACTACAACCTGATGGGCCAGCCCGTGGGCAAGGAACTCCCGACGACGCCTGGCATCTACATCCACAACGGCAAAAAGATCGTGGTCCGCTAAGGTGCTCGTCACTAAAGCAGATTAGAGCAACCCAACCACCATCCAATCACACGAATCCCCACGAATGGACCATAAATAAAATCATTTACGACCCATTCATGGCCATTCGTGTGATTAAAAAACCTAAACCATCTGAAATATCTTCACATCATTGTCAACCTGCCGTTGAATCAATGAAATGTTAATAAAGTGTTAAAATAGGGGGGTAATGGATATACCGCATATATTATGTAAATTTGCAAAATTACAGAAAATCTAAAATAATAACATTATGAAAAAAACATTACTATTCACATTATTGGCCCTGTTGGGTATGTCCCAGGCGGTGGCACAGGAGTACGAGTACGTCCCGTTTGTTCGCGAGGGTGTGAAATGGGCATATTACATCACAAACTATCGCTATTCTGAAGAGTATTTAACCAATCCAGCCCGTGGAGACAATATTAACTATTATACCCTTGAACTCAAGGGCGACACCGTGATCAACGGGAAGACGTATAAGGTGATGCACAAGTATAGCGGTGATGCCATAAATCCCGAGAGCGATACGATACCCATCTGCCTGCGAGAGGAGAACAAGATAGTGTATGGCACCATTCCAGACGGTACACCGTACTATTGGGATGCTCCTATTTATATTGATAACGGTGTTAGAGGTGGTGAATTCGTTCTATATGATTTCAATGATCCCTTCACCTTCTGGCGCTATATGCCTTTCTACGAAACCGTTGAACTCTATGCCGATACAATCCAAGTGGGACAACACTTTGTCAAGCGTTACAGGGGCCAAGGTTGGGGTAATAGTTTACAGGTTCTCGAAGGTTTTGGCCTGGTTACAAGCTCAAATAACAGTTATACGTTGGGATTTTTCATGCCAATTGGAACTGGTGAGCTCGAAGAGATTTTCAACACTTATAAAGTAGTTGAAGATGGAGAAGTCGTCTATCCACCGAATTACCAGGAGGACAGGTATCTTGCTGTCCTTCGTGAAGGGGTCAAGTGGGTCAACGAGCGTGTGGTAGTCCATGATGGAGACACAGTCTGTCAATACTATACCTACGAGTTTAAAGGTTTACATCCCAAAAAAGACCAGTATAACCGATGTTACAAAGCCTTGTATCGCTATGAAGGCCTCAACCACGAACTAGACGTGGAGACCGACAGCATTGTTGCCGGCTTGAGGGAGTACGGTACCTTGGTAACTTATGACGTTAATGAGCCCTTGGCTCTTACCGTCAGTCAAGACCGCAACATGATTAATTCAAATATTAATAATGCGTTGTATTGGCTAGCCACCTATCCTAGCGGATGGATGAACCGTTTCTACTACATAAACTACCAGCGCGAACCATTTCTATCGGATGATAATTTTATAAAGGTTGACCCTATCGAGATAGATGGGTTCAAATGCAGCCGCCTCGCCTATATTGATGCTCAGGGTGATACTGCTGCCTATATTGTTGAGAGCATCGGCTTTGACAGCTATGACATGGGCGACCTGTTGACACCGTTCACCCGCAAGCCTGACCCTGATGCTGAGTATCAGGAATGGTGCGGCCTGAGCCATGTAATAAGAGACGGCAAGATTATCTACAAGGGAAGGCGCTACCGCCCAGGGGCCTCAACTGGTGTCGGCGAGGCAGTGACTGACCGCAGGACAAGGGTAACGGACGGCAACTACTACAACCTGATGGGTCAGCCGGTGGGCAAAGAAGTGCCGACAACACCTGGCATCTACATCCACAACGGCAAAAAAATCGTCGTCCGCTAAGGTGCTCGCCACTAAAGCAGATTAGAGCGACCCTCCATCATTGAATCACACGAATGACCACGAATAGACCATAAATAAAAATCATTTATGACCCATTCATGGCCATTCGTGTTCTATTCAAGGGAGCGGATGCCCTCAGACGATTCAGTTGTTTTAAAAAGTTGTTTGATGATGATGGACCACCCTGTGGGCAAAGACGTCCCGACGACGCTCGGCATCTACATCCACCAAGGGAAGAAAATTTGCGTAAGCCGAATGCCATGATGACTGCACCAATGGCTGAGGCGCAACCAGATTTATATAAACTCTTCGTCAGAGAATCATCAACAACTGACCATTCTGAAATCCCTGAACAAAAACTACGAATTCCGCAAATTAGACAAATTGGCATCCGCAATCGTTTTTTACATTAATCCCCATGAATTAATTCATGAAAAATTCGTGATAATTAATGTAAAAAGATGTGCGCGGATGTCTTCGTTAAATTCGCGTAATTCGTAGTTTGATTGTATGTGTCAGCCCCTCATGAAGGGACTGTCAAATGATGCCGATGTAGCTTTTTGATATGGACAACGATGATCATGTGTTATACCTTTGCACAGGGGACTCAGAAATAGCTTTTAGATTTCGTTAACATTTCCGCCCCACCACTATGTAATAGTTGGACAACGCTATAATGCTGGAAATCAGCAAATTTTAAAAACAGGGCTCAAAATGCCTGTTTTGCTTTTTGACGACATGAGGCAGAGTGGACTTTCGCCTGCAGATTAGCGAATGCGTTAGCCCATCTAAAAATCTTAGCGCCTTAGTGCCTTAGCGACGGGAATGCAATGTGGGTTCACTCCTTGAGCCACTCGTCGCGGGTGTACTGGGAGCGGCGCCAGGTGATGCGTTGGGCGTCCTTGATGCCGCAGTGGGCGCAGAAGGGCTTGGTGCGCAGCAGCCACAGGCGCAGGTCGGTGGCTGTGATGCCGTCAAGGGGCAGGCTGTCGCCAGCGGCGGTCTTGAAGTTGGTGCCGAACTTGTTATTGAGGTTGAAGGCATAGGCAACATAGGCACAGGGCCACAGCGTGGCGTCACGCACTTGGGTACAATGCAGCTGGCAGCGCAGGTAGTTGCTCGTGGCGTCATACTCGGCCTTCTCGCTCAGCAGCTGGTGACGGAAGCCGAAGCGCCAGCCCGTGGACTCCATCCTGACGCGATTCTTGCGGATGAGCCAAACGTACTTGAAGTAGTTCCATGTGCCGTTTTTGGCCTTGGGGTAGGGGGTAATACGCAACACCACCTTGTTCTTGCGGCAACATTGCCAGAAGTCTTTACTCATGCGCGGCAGCAGCAGGCCGTTGGTCGATACGATTAGCTTGATATTGGGTAAAATGCTGCGTGTCAGCTTGATGGCATCACACACCTGGGGGTGAAGCAGGGGCTCACCGCCCATGAGGTTCACCTCGTCAACGCCCACGCGGGCCAGGCGGTGGCACTCGGCCTCCAGGGTCTCAAGTGAAATGGTCACAGGCTTGGAAACGGGCGACAGATGGGAACAGTAGGCGCAGTCCAGGTTGCAGCGGTCACACAGTTGGATCTCGACATACAGCGTTGTCATGCGATACAGCAGCTCACGATGAGCGGGTTGCAGCAGGCTTCTCATTTTGTTCAAGTCTATCTTGGCTAGGATACTCTCGCCCAGGCCGGCAACATTGCGGGCCTTCATCATGATGCGTTGCAGCGTGATGTATCCGTCGGCTCGAACGTCGTCCTCGCTCACGTCGATACCCTTTAGCACCTCGGTGGCAAACAGTTTGTCCTGCAAGGTGAAAATACCCTCGTTGGGTCTGTCAAGCCCAGCGATAACGGCATTGGCACTATTATCTTCGGCTTTGGTGACAAGACGTTGCAGCGCGTCGGGGGCTAAGCGTGTAGCGCTGTCGCAGAACATCATCCATCGGCTCGTGGATTGAGCGATGGCCTCGGCAATGGAGTCCACTTGTTTCATCTGTTGACCAGGTTGATCAACACTCCCGACTACAGTGAAAACAGTATCACTGTAACCCTGTGAAACGTGATTGACGAGGTCGATAATGTCTTTAGTCTGGTTATGGCCCATCCGGGTGAGGATGACCACATTGACTTGATTGCCGCTGATAGCTTGCTGCGCTGTGAGTTCGTTTGCCTGTTGTTCCATGTCTGTTATTTAGGATGATTAGCTCAAATCCTCGGCAAATATATAACAATATTCTGACAATCGTGGACGGTAGTGTGTTTTTCTTGTGCATTGTTGCTGATGTGAGGCTTTTTTTTGATATATTTGCGGCAAAATATACAGTAAGAAATGAAACATTTATTACCGATAGTTTTTATAGCCTTAATGCTGCTGGGTGGGTGTGGTGAGAAGAAATCGCCCCTCGATGCCGAGGCACGTGATAGCGGCATGAGGGCCGCTGCGGCACTTGTGGCGGTAGATCACACCGACACGATGTCGATGGAACGAGCCGTAATGGACGCCAAGGCCAAGCAGAGTGTTTATGCCTTGAAGCGTGACTCGGCGGCGGTGCGTGCCTTTGACGAGGCGTTCCGTTCCTATCTCAAGGAGAAAGATCGGGCATTGTATCAATCCATTTTCCCTGAAGACAACGAGAAACGATGAAACGATTACCACTGATATTATTGTGCTTGATGGTCGTGTTGACGGCATGTGACAACGCGAGCAAGCGAGGCGAAGCCATGGGGCAGGAGTTCCTGCAGGCTTGGGGCGACACTGCCGCGATGCATCAGACGGTACAGCGATTTGATGCCCTGCGCAGCGATAGCCTGACGTGGCCATGGCAGGTCAAGGCTGCCAACCGCGCCTTTGCCGCCGTGTTGATGGCCGATGGGCGCGACTCGCTTTTCCAGGCTGCACATGTGATTTCGCTCTCGCCACGAGAGTTGGCTCAACTCAAGTGCCCACCGATGGTGGAACTGTTGAAGAGGCGTGAGTTTGACACCGACTCTGCTGCTGACTATCTCTCGCTCATCCATTGGCTATGCTACACGGTGGGTTATGACCGTCATGTCGAGGTCTTTGATAGCACGTTGCAGGGCATTGTCGATGGTTTCTCGATTGAAGAACAGATGAATGTCTATGTCCAGTGTTCGCGTCCGGCGGCTTTGGGTGCTGCTCTTGCTGCCGATGCCAACCAGCCTAATGCTGACATGAACGATATCAATGCTCGTATCAACCAGTTGCGAGACCTCTATACACCTGCCGATTTCAACACCTTTGAGACAGCCTATAAAGCCGCCCTCAAAAAGGATTAATATTGTATTAAGTCTGATGTCTAACGTCTAAAATCTAGCATCTAAAATCTAACAAAATATGAAACCTTTCCAAGAATATCTCGACTCTGTCAATCAAGCAATCGCTGCGATACCTTATCCCGAGCAGCCCAACCAGCTCTATGAGCCCATAGCCTATCACATGGCCCTGGGCGGCAAGCGAGTACGTCCAGTATTGGCTCTCATGGCTTGTGATGCGATGGGTGGTAATCCTGCCAAAGCCATTGATGCTGCTTTGGGTATTGAGATGTTCCACAACTTCACACTGCTGCATGACGACGTGATGGATAATGCCGACGTGCGTCGAGGAAAGCCCACTGTTCATTGCCGCTGGAACGACAATACTGCAATCTTGAGTGGTGATACGATGTTGACCATTGCCACGCAGTATATTGCCCGTACTCGCAATTGGCAGGTAATGGACCTCTTTAATAAGACTGCCATTGAGATTTATGAAGGCCAGCAATGGGATATGGACTATGAATGCCGCAACGATGTCACTGTCGATGAGTATATTAACATGATACGTCTCAAGACGTCGGTTTTGCTGGGATGTGCCCTCAAGGCTGGAGCCCTTGTTGCTGAGGCCGAGCCTGAGCAGGCCGACTTGCTCTATGAAGCAGGCGTGAATATGGGACTCGCTTTCCAACTTCGTGACGATGTGCTTGACGTGTGGGGCGATCCAAAGACTTTCGGTAAGGAAATTGGTGGCGACATCATGAATAACAAGAAGACTTTCCTGCTCATCAGTACCATGCAGCAAGCTCAGGGTGATGATGCCGATGAGTTGCGTCACTGGCTCAATGACCCATATACCACTCGATATGAAAAGGTATGTGGCGTTACTGCTCTTTATGAGCGCCTGGGTGTGCGACAGCTTGCCGAAGATGCCATTGCTCGCTATAATGATCTTGCTGTTGCCGCCTTCAGTCGTGTACAAATGAGCGACGAGGACAAGGACGCTTTCATCGCTCTCACCAATAAACTCGCTGGCCGCAAGTTTTAATCATGATAGACTCTCATTCTCATATCTATTGCGATGCCTTTGACGAGGATCGCGACCAGGTGATAGCCCGTGCCCGCGAGGCTGGAGTGCGACACATTATTCTGCCTAACGAAAACTTGGAGAGCGTGCCGCGACTTGTGGCGCTGCATGAACAGTATCCTGACTATGTTTCGATGACGCTGGGATTGCACCCCGAGGATGTACATGACGATTACCTCGATGTGCTCAACCGGATGCGTCCCATGCTCGACAAGTATCCGATAGTGGCTATAGGAGAAATTGGCATTGACCTGTATTGGGACAAGACTTGGCGAGAACAGCAGAAGCATGCGCTGGATATCCAGTTGCACTGGTGCCATGAGTTGGGGGTGCCGTTTATCATCCATTGCCGAGAGGCCCTTGACGACATCCTTGACGTTATTGACCACTTGGACTGCCCCGTGCCCCAAGGAGTGTTCCACTGTTTTGCCGAAACGCCGGCCGATGTAGAGCGAGTCCGCCGTAGGGGAGATTTCTATTTCGGTGTTAACGGTGTGGTGACTTTCAAGAAGAGTACCGTGTCAGCTTTGTTGCCTGTCATCGGTCTAGACCGCTTGCTGCTGGAAACCGATGCTCCTTATCTGACGCCCGTTCCCCACCGCGGCAAGCGCAACGAGAGCGCCTACATCCCTCACGTCAACGACTTTATCGCCAAGGCCATGGGTGTGACCCCAGAGGCCGTCAGCAATGCCACCGACCGCAATGCGGCCCGCCTTTTCGGTTTAGCATTATAGTCAAGTCTCAATGGGGAAAGACTTGATTACTTGATGCCGACTCTAATGACGTTTTTGACAAATTGGAATGCCGATTTTGCCTCAGGCAGAATACGGTACAGGGGATACATGATCAGCGGTGGAACGATGAGGCAGACGACCCCATAGGCAATCAGTCGTGATACACCGTCGAGAGGCAGGAGGCTGCAGATGCCGGTAACGATGCCTGCTGTGACGATAAACACTCCAAGGTAGAACATCAGGCGCTGCAGGTAAGATTGCAGTTTGAAGCTCTTGAAGTAGAACCTGTAAAGTACCCATGAGGCCCACACTGAGTTGATGACGAACTTGCAGAAGAAGGATGACAAGACAACACCTAGAACACCCAACGGCTTGACCAGAACCAGACACAAGACCACGTTCACGATCGACTCAACAACGGGGCGGTAGCGGTCTTGCCACCACAGGCCTGCAGCATGGCGGTAGGTCATGCACATATCGCAATTGTTGCCCCAGAAGAACACGACGCACAAGGCAACCATCGTCAGGTTGTCGAGCAGATACTCTTTGCCGATCCACACGGTGATGAAGGGCTGATACAGGCTGAGCATGCTCACGGCACACCACGTAGCCAGGAAGATGTACAGGCAATGGAACCGCCTGAAGTCGTCATGGTTTTTACGCTCACTCTCGACGGCGATACTGTTGCCGATACTGGCCTGCATGCTGGTCCGCAGCAGATTCAGTATTCCTGCCACCGAAGTGTAGATGTACATGTAGTTGTTGTATTCACCGAGCACTGCAAGGCCGATAAAAGCAGATACTACAATTGATCCGAACATGTCACGGAACACATAACAGATCTTGTACATGAACAGGCCCGTAACACGTTTCTTGATGTCGGTCAGCGTCCCCTTGTCGAGACTGCCATAACACTGGTATTGGGGGTAATCCCTCTTGACGACATAGTTAATAATCAGGTTGTTGATTACCGTGAACGGCAGGGCAACTAGGCAATAAAGATAGAAGTCCTTGAAGATGACCACAACGGCAAGCTTGATTAACTCCTGTACGATAGCCAGTACCGAGGAGATATTGGTCATCACATAACCGTGCTGGGCGGCGGTCAAGATGGACGATTTGTAGGCATACAGGAAGTAGCTCAGTACCGTTCCCGACAGGAATATCACATACAGGACATGGATGTTCATTCCCTCGGGCGGCGTTCCCTTGATTAAGTGATTAAGGAAGGGTAACAGAGCAAGACCTACAATCAGGATGAACGAGCCGATGATGCGGTATATCTTACGGTACAGGTTCAGCAACGCCGATACTTCTTCAACATTGTTCTCGGCAATCGGCTTATACATGCTGAATACCATCGCGCTGCCAAATCCCAATTCGGCTAGCGATAATACATTAAGTATCGCCGAGAAAAGACTATTCAGTCCTAAGTATTCTGCACCAAAAATCTTGATGATAGCTGTCCTTACAATGAACGGCAGGAGCAACATGACAATGCGGTTGACAATGCCACCCAATATGTTCCTATTGGTATTACGTACCCTTGACTCTGCCATGCTCTTTCGTTTCTCTTCTATTCAGCTATCGTGATTTCTTTTTAAAACGCGGCAAAATTAATACTAAAAACTGAAATATTCAGTATTAATACCATGTTTTTAGGACTGTAAGTAATGGCGTTTTGGTGAAAGATGAATCAAAGCATGGCGGTTGGCGGGAGTGACCGCCGCAATGCTAGAGGCGGAAAAGATAATGGGCAAGAGCCCTTAGTAAGTATCTTCTTTCATTCTTCAGATGCTGCCAGAAAGGGGCTGTGTCATCACTGAAGTAAGTAGAAAATTGATTGCTTCGCCGGTTGTTTCTGAACCATTCTTTGAATGATACCTCTCCTGATGTCATGCAGTAGAAATAATGAAAGATAGGAGTATAGACCACCGGAGTAAATGTTGATGCGTCAAGTTGGGCTTGAAATGCAGTGTTGTCAGTCTGGCTTAAGTACCATAGATAGGGTAGGTTAGTGCCCGAGGCTGTCACACAGATGGCGCCACCGTCGTTGCGGAAGTTCATCTCAAGGAAATAGTCGGTACCGCCCTTGTCACGGAGAAACTCCATGCTGAAGAGGCCAGAATAACGGGTTTGGCGGATAAAGGCCTTGGCTTTGTCCAGTACTTCGTTAAAGGAATCATCGTTCTTGACAAATTCCTTGTGGAAATTGTTGTCATAGCCGTTGGGGCGAACGATGTGGGCTCTGCCAGGGATAATGATTTCACGGCCACCATCGATAGAGCAGCCAATAAACTGATACTCAAAATCCTTATCGATGAATTGCTGCACCTGAATCTCGTCATATTGGGTCTGCCTGGACAGGAACGCGTTCAGCTCGTTGGCATCACGGCAAATCCGCAAGTTACTTTTGGCCCCCTTCAACGTAGATACCGACTTGGTGATGCAGGGAAAGACAAAATCATCGACGGTTTCACCTCTCTTGACAGTGATTGTCTCGGGGATATTCATACCCACGGCCTTTGCCAATTCAATCATGTTGAGTTTATCCATCCAATGTTCCAATTCTCCTTGCTTGCCAGTCCCGGACAGCAGTAGGAAGGATGACAGTTCGTCAAGATGGTTATCTAATAATGAAGCTGTTTGGTCATTGGTAGTAATGACGATGTGTTTTTCGTTTTCGCCATGGTCAAAGTTCTTGTGCAGCAGGCTGATGAGGTCGTCATAGGTGGTTGAGAAACCGCGGTCCTTACAGTACTTGCTTTTCAATACAAAACTGCGTGATACCATGTTTTTGGATACAATGATCACATAGGGCGATATCCCAGCCATCCCCAGACTCTCGACAACCCCCAGCGTGTTGTGATGGTCAGAACCGATAACGATGACATTATTATTCATAAGGATATAAACTCATTGCGTGACTCTGTCAGTTGTGGCGACAAAAGTAATGAAAATTATCGAATTCTTCTCTTGTCTGCCTACAAATCAGGACTATTGTACTCAAACGTCTAATTAAACATTAAATAAATAACAATCTCCAACTGATTGATGACACAGCATCATCAGCGCAGGAGGAGTTGGGCGTCGCCGTAGGAGAGGAAGCGGAAGTCGTGGGCCATGGCGTAGCCGTAGATGCCGCGCCACTGGTTGTTGCCGACAAAGGCGGCCACCAGCAACAGCAACGTGGATTGGGGCTGGTGGAAGTTGGTGATCATACCACTGACGATGCGGTATTCGAAGCCTGGAGCAATCATCAGCTGGGTGCTTCCCATGTAAGTGTCGGCATGATGTCGGTCAAGGTAATCGATGATGTTCTGCAGCGCTCTAGCGGTAGAGATCTCACACGGCGTGGTATAAGGCATCCACTGGGTGACGGTGAGCGCCTCCTCATCGGCTTCAGAATTGCTCTCTAAAATCTGGCCGATGTAGTAGAGGCTCTCAAGGGTGCGTACGCTGGTCGTGCCCACAGCGATGATGGGTCCCGTAGCATGGAGAATGTCCTCTATGACCTGGCGCTCCACGCTGATGAACTCGTAGTGCATCGGGTGGTCGCCGATGTGTTCACTCTTGACGGGCTGGAATGTGCCTGCGCCCACGTGCAGGGTAATCTCGCGGCGCGTGATGCCTCGACGGTCACACTCGGCCAACACCTCGTCGGTGAAATGCAGGCCTGCCGTCGGAGCGGCCACGCTGCCGTCAATGTGGCTATAGACAGTCTGATAGTCAGTTGAGTCGCTGGCCTCGGTACCACGGTTCAGGTAAGGCGGAATGGGAATTTCGCCGATGGCATCAAGCACGTCGGCAAAGGTGATCTGTTCCCCATTCTGTCCACCGTCCCAGTCAAAGGCGATTTCCCAGGCATTGCCACGCTGCTCACCACGTGTGGCGGCAAGGGTGACCTCGCGGCCCTCGATGGTGACGGCCTGCGTGAGCGAGCCCTGTTTCCAACGTTTGCTGTTACCCACAAGGCACTGCCACACGCAGTGGCCTGTGGTCTGGAAGATCTGCTCATAGTCGCGTGGCAATACCGGCTCGAGGCAGAAGATTTCTATCGTCGAGCCTGTTTCCTTGCGGAAGCGCAGGCGGGCATTGATGACGCGCGTGTTGTTATAGATGAGTGTTGAGCCTTCGGGCAGCAGCGACGGCACTTCCCAGAATCGGCGTTCCTCAATTTTTCCTCCTTTGTAATAAATCAGTTTGCACTGTTCGCGCTCAGCGAGTGGATGCTTGGCAATGCGTTCGTCGGGCAGGTCGTAGTCATAGTCGGCGATGCGCAGGGCGCGTATGTCGTCAATCGTGGTAGCCATGATAATCAGCTGTAGATGATAAATACAATAGTGAATAGTAACGTGAAGATGAGCATATTGCGAGCCGTTGCGCCCAGCAGGGGATTAAGGGCTGCACCGTCGCGGTGACGCAACTTGTACCATGTGGCAGTGTGCATCACCAGGTAGAGAACGGGTATAACCAGCGTCCACATGGGCAACAGACGCATGTAGCCAATCATAAACCAGAATACGGCAAGTATCGCCATGCCCAAGTAGCCGTTGAGCAGATAGGCAAAGGCGGTAACGGGACGTCCACGCATGACCGTCTGGGTCTTCTTGCCCGCCTCGCGGTCATCCTCTACATCACGGTAGTTATTGACCAGCAGCACATTGACACCCAACAGACCGATGGCAATGGAGAACAGCAACACCAACGGGTCAAACCTCAAAGCCATTACATAGTAGGTCAGGTTGACGGGCACAAGGCCGAAGAAGATAAACACCGTCAGCTCTCCCAGGCCGTGATAGGACAAGGGATAAGGCCCAGTGCTGTAGGCCAGGGCTGTCAGAGCGATGACGATGCCCACGGGCAGCAGCCACCACCCGCCGTAGGGGATGAGGCAGCAGCCCACCACACCGGCAAGTGCCAGCAGGCCGAAGGTGACGTTCCTCAACGTCTCGGGACGGATATCGCCCTCGGTCACGCCGCGGCGAGGTCCCACGCGCCCCGGCTTGTCGGTACCTTTCTTGAAGTCAAAGTACTCGTTGGCGGTGTTGGACGCAATCTGTGCCAGCAGGGCAAACGTCAGGCACAGCAACGCAGGTAACCATTGGAACTGGTGGTGCCACTTGGCGAGCCCGATGGCGATGATCACACCGCTCATCGATACGGGCAATGTCCGCAGCCTGAAGCACTCCAGCCATATCTTCAATTGTTTTTTCATCAGTCTCTCTATTTATTTTGCGGCTGCAAAATTACAAAAAGATTGCCGAGGGGAGGTGAAAAACATCGTATTTTGGCTTTTTCGCAACATCTCGTGTTGCCAAAAGTGTATAATAATTAGACACTTTTCGGTTTTTTTTCATTGCAACTGACAATTTCGGTCAAAATTCTTTTGAGCTTATGTTTTCCAATCCTTAACTTTGCAACACACGACAACCGACCCGTTACGTCATGTTGAGGTGCGCTAATATTGGAAAAAAGTCTAAAGAACGATGAAAACAATCCAGATAGATAATATGACCTACATCCAGGACCCGGATGATCATCAGTTTTACCGGTTGTCGCCCGAGGATGCACGTCGCCCGATGTCTTTCAAGCGCGCCGTCAAGCAATGTTGGGAGAAGTATGCCATCTTTGACGGGCGCTCTCGCCGCAGCGAGTACTGGTGGTTCTGCCTGTTCACCATCCTGGTCATCCTGTTGCCGCTGGCATTCTCATTATTGATGCTGGAGGCTTTTGACAGTGCATCGCAGGGTTTGGAACTGGTGGGATATGTCGTTGCCATCTTGATGATGATTCTCATCGTCGGAGTCGGGCTCATCTTGATGTTTCCCTGTTTATCGGTGCTCACACGGCGGCTGCACGATGTGGGCCGTAGCGGCTGGTGGGTTTTCTGGGACGTTGTCTTGAGTGGTGTTTCTTCGTTGGCCCTCTCGGTCGCTTTCAGCTTCACCGGTATAGGAGAATCCTCGATATACTTCAGCAACATTGAGGTTCTCAAGGCCATATATGATTTCTCCTTGCCTGTGTTCGTTCCTGTGCTGTTGATATATCTGGCGCATCTAGGGGTGTCGTTGACCGTACTGGTCTTCACCCTGCTCGACAGCCACAAGGGCGAGAACCGTTATGGCACTTCTCCCAAGTATCCCCAGCTGATAGAACCTTGACATTTACTAACAAATAACTGATTTTTAGGGGTTTGAGTTGGCTAGATATCTTGCATTGTCCACTTTTTTTCGGTAGAAAGCAAAAAAACTGATTTTTTGTGTAGTTTTTTGAATGTGGCGTGCGTCTAACTGGCAAAAACAACAATTATTCATCATTAATCTTTAAGTATTATGGAAACTAACAATGGAAATCAGCCTGTGACACAGTTCGCTTATGCCCGTCCCATCTTGGGCTTTGGAGAGGCTATTAAAATCTGTTTTCAGAAGTTTTTTGACTTCACGGGTCGCGCCCGTCGCAGCGAGTACTGGTGGTTTACACTTTTCCAGATTCTGGTAAGTATTCCTTGCGCGTTCATGGATGGACTGCTCGATGTTGCTGTTGGCTTCTCCTTTCTCAACACGGTAGCAAGTATTGTCTTCTTTTTCCCCAGTTTGACGGTAAGTTTCAGGCGTCTGCATGACATCGGACGAAGTGGCTGGTGGCTTGGCGCGGCCATGATCCTTTTTATTATCGGCTTAATCGCTTTGGCTGCCAGTGTTTCATTTGGACCGGACTGGACCGATGACGAGGCTCTGTTTAGGGCTTTATTTAGTGCGAAATCTCTTCTTGTGTGGTTGCCGATAATCGCATCGGTCATACTCGGCATCATCATTTTCGTCTTCTCCCTGTTAGACAGCGAGAAGGGAGAGAACAAATATGGTCCCAGTCCCAAATATGAAATGAAATCGGTTAATTGATGGATTTGCCATTTGTGAATGGGTAAATAGTTGAGAGAAAACATCCTGATACTGGCTCATGGGGAAGTCCCTCTTGGGCCTTTTTTGGGCAACCATCCAGCCCAAACGCCTTCCACTGAACCTCACGCTAAGTCGCTAAGACGCGAAGCTTTTATATGATTGCTCGCAAAAAACTTAGCGACTTAGCGTGAGGAAAAGGGCTGGGTGGTTGCTTTTTTGCTGGCTGATGATAAAAAATGAAAAAAAGTTTGGTTTTTTGTAGTTTTTGGGAGGAGCCTTGCGTCTAACAGACAAAAGACAAAACAAAAACATAAAAACTGAACGATATGGAAACTAACAACCAAAACAATCCTGTATTGAATCAGGAGCCGATGATGCAATATCACACCGGTGAGCCTCAGGCCCTGCCCATGATGGGGTTCTGGGAATCGGTGAGGATCTGTTTCAGGAAGTACTTCGATTTCAAGGGCCGTGCCCGTCGCAGCGAGTACTGGTGGTATTTCTTGTTCAGCGTAGTAGCATGCCTGATTTGGGCGTTGTTTGGCACCTTGCTGCTCGCATTGCCCGTCGGCATGGCGGTGCAGCACGTTTCCGGCAATGAAACGGCAGGCTTGACGACAATGATCATCATCCTGTGCATTCCGTTACTGTTCTTGGTGTTGCCGAGTGTTTCGGTACAGGTGCGCCGTCTGCACGACACAGGTCGTAGCGGATGGTGGATGGTAGCTTCGATCATCCTTGAGATTGTTGCAGCGGCCCTACCGTTCGCTTTATTTGGTTCGGATGCCATCGACTTTGATTTCATGGAGGAATTCTCTCGCTCGTTTGAGTTATCTACAGCCGCTGGAGTGGCCGATGTGGGCTTGACTATTGCTACCAATGCCATGAGCATCATCTTGATTGTCTTCTCTATTTTCGACAGCCACAAGACTGAGAATAAGTACGGTCCTTCACCTAAATATCAGCAAGAAACGAATGTTTGTTTAGAATCATAAATTTAGTCGGGGCTCACTCGGGAGACGGCCAGTGAGCCCTTTTTCAAGAAAAAATTAAATTATTCACCCAATTATGGCTATATTTGTAGTCGTGATATAAAAATCAAGTATTATGGAACAGACTCAAAATCCCCAACCTCCCGTGTTTGATCAGCAGCCTCAGGGGCCGCAGTATGAAGCCTATATCCCTATGATGAGCTTCGGGAAAGCCGTGAAGACGTGCTTCAAGAAGTACTTTGACTTCAAGGGACGTGCTCGTCGCAGCGAGTTCTGGTGGTTTGTACTCTTTGTATGTATTGTTATCTTTGTCTGGAGCATTCTCGGTTCTTTCATCTCGGTAGCTGTCCTCTTTGGCTCAGGAGGTGAGGACTTCAATGCAACGAGCTATGTCATTACCTTATCGGTTATAATATTTTTACCGATATTGTTCCTGATGATTCCCCATTATGCCGTCACCACGCGCCGCCTACACGACACAGGACGCAGTGGCTGGTGGGTTGTCTTATCGTTGATCATTAGCATCGCTTATACAGCAACCTATATCATGGCCATGATACCCATGTGGGAACGGATAGATGAAGGCGCTAGTTCGGCTTCTCAGTTTAACGTGATTGCCGATACGTTCCAGAACTCCCCTGCCTTGGGAACTATCCTTTGCCTTTTGATGCTGGCTTCCTTGGCTGTCGGAATCACGATACTGGTATTCGAGATCATGGACAGCCATCGCGGCGAGAACAAGTACGGTCCCTCACCCAAGTATCAGTGAGGAGTGAGAAGTTGAAAGATAGTTTTTCGTGAGATTGGCCACATTAGCGTCATTCGCATTAAAATAGAGTAATAACATTTAATATATTAGATATGGAACAGAATCAGAATCCGCAACCTCCTGTGTTTAATCAGCAGCAGGGCCCGCAACCCGCACAGCAGTATCAACCCCGTGTGATGGCACGTCCCATGATGGAGCCCGTCGAGGCGGTGATGACGTGTCTCCAGAAGTTCTTTGACTTCAGGGGCCGTGCGCGTCGCAGCGAGTACTGGTGGTTTTTCCTCTTTACCTTCATCGTGTCGTGGGTGTTCAGTTTCCTGGGTAATATGATGACCCCTGTCTTTACCTATATCGGCCTATTCATAGGTTTGCTGTTATGGATTCCCCAATTCGCAGCGTTGACACGTCGCCTGCACGACAGGAATCACAGCGGCTGGTGGGTTGTCGCCATGTTTGTTTGCACGTTAGTGGCTTACGGCTCATTTGCCGTCATGCTCGCTCCTCACATGTCGGCTTTGATGGGCGAGGGCGATAACATGGCTATGATGTTGATCATTGCCGATGCGGTTCAGGAAATGCCCCAGGCAATGGCGGTGGCAGCTGTGGCTGGTGTGTGCTACTTTATTCTGTTCGTCATCACCCTGGTGTTCGCTGTCCAGGACAGCCATTGGAATGAGAACAAGTACGGCACTTCTCCTAAATACCAGTAAGAGTAAGGATTTAGAAATAAGAAGTTAGGAGTGAGATGGCCACGACCATTTCACTCCTAACTTCTAACTCCTAACTTCTAACTTCTAACTCCTAACTTCTAACTCCTAACTTCTAACTCCTAACTTTAAATAGAGAGTTGTTGGAGCAGTTCAACCAGTCTGGGGTCTATTTGTTTGTCACCGCGGCGGATGGCCTTGCTGAACGGTACATAGACAATTTTCTCGTCATCGTCACCGATCATGATGTTACGTTGGCCCTCCATCAGCGCCTCGATGGCAGCAGCACCCATGCGCGAGGCGAGGATACGGTCTTGGGCTGTGGGACTGCCACCGCGTTGCAAGTGTCCCAGAATGGTCACCCTCACATTCATCTGGGGATAATTCTTGCGTGCCCTTTCGGCGATGGCCATGGCACCGCCGGTCACAGGACTTTCGGCAACCAGGACAATTGATGACCGCTTGCTCTTGCGGAAGCCTCTCTTGATGAGTTCGACAAGTTGGTCCTTCTCGGTCGATATTTCAGGAATAATGGCAGCCTCGGCACCAGTAGCGATGGCACCGTTCAGCGCCAAGAAGCCCGACTCACGGCCCATCACCTCGATAAAGAATAGACGCTCGTGGCTGCTCGCTGTGTCGCGGATGCGGTCCACACACCACATGATGGTGTTCAGTGCCGTATCATAGCCGATGGTGTGGTCTGTTCCCGACAGGTCATTGTCGATGGTGCCGGGCAGGCCCACGATGGGAAAATCATACTCCTTGGCAAACTGCAAAGCTCCACTCAACGAACCGTCGCCACCGATGACTACCAGAGCATCAATGCCATGCTTCTGGATATTCTCCCAAGCTTGCTTGCGTCCCTCCACCGTCTTGAATTCCTGGCAGCGGGCAGTCTTAAGAATCGTGCCACCATGGTGCATGATATTGGATACACTTTGAGCCTCTAAATCTGCAATCTCATCTTCGACAAGGCCCCTATAGCCGTGATAGATGCCTTTTACCTTAAATCCGTTGTAAATTGCTGAGCGCGTCACCGCACGAATGGCGGCGTTCATTCCAGGGGCATCGCCGCCTGACGTCAGCAGACCGATAGTCTTGATTCTTGTCATAATACTTATTTTTTGGGTTTCGAACTGGCTGCAAAGATAATCATTTTTTTAGGAACTAGAAATTTCAAGAAGTACATGAAAGTTATTTTTGATGTGTGCTTCAAGAAAAGAATTGGATTTTTGAGGGAATTCAAGAAAAAACAAAACTTGAATTTTTAATACATTGTGTTTCAATATATTGCGAAGGATATTGGTTAAATTTTGACAAATTTAAGGTAAAAAAAACAACAATTTTTACAAGCAAAAGCAAGGTTTTTCATAATCTCAAGCCTGCCTAAAGCAGTATTTTTGCATCGCAAATAGTGTTTATCCTCATTTGTCAAATATATTTTTCTTGTAGCGTCCACGTGACGTTGCAGGATACAAAAAGAGAAATGGGATATAAGACGAGAATTAAGATTAAGAAGAAAATAGAATCTTTTGATGGTAGTTAATGTTGATTAAATGATTTTCTAAAGTGAATTCTAAAAGGACCTTGAAATCTATATCCCATAAATAAACGCAAGCAATAATAAAACATGAGAATTAGCGGTGTCTGCGAGAGCAGATGCCGCTATTAATTTATACTTCCCCCCCCCCCTCGAAACGCAATTCTTGTTTCTCCAAATGGGGTATGAGCCGCCCTGCGATTGCCAGTCCATTGGTTGGGACATCGTGATCCTTTCCGTTTCACGTTATATATAATAATGATGTGCTAGTCTATCCGGATTTCCAGATGGTTGTGATTCATCTATGAAAAACGGCGATTGGTCGCAATTTTATGCCCTATAAGGCGATTCTACGGGGCTAACACGCATAAAGCTGTTAAACTTGGAATGGGGTTTGCCGTCTAAAAGACAAACGAAAAAAACTTTGTTGAATTTTTAAAACGATACAATTATGAAAACTTCTGTTACAAAGATCATGATGAGCTTCGCTCTCATGGGATGCCTGATCTTCAGCGCATCCGACGCCTCGGCCCAGGGCCGCAGTCGTTCACAAGGAGGCAGCACCAGCAGCAGAAGCCAGACGGCAGCTGTCTCACGTTCCAGCAACCAGTCAACGGCACCGACAGTAAGCCGCAGCTCCAGTTCCAGCGTGAGCCGTAGCACTTCAGCCACTCCGCAGGTGAGCCGCAGCAGCTCAAGCACAAGCCGCAGTACCTCGGTCACTCCGCAGGTGAGCCGCAGCAGCTCAAGCACGAGCCGCAGCACCTCGGTCACTCCGCAGGTGAGCCGCAGCAGCGCTTCCAGCAGTCGCAGTACGGTGGCTGCACCAAGCAGTAGCAGCCAGGTGAACCGTAGCAGCTCAACCACGAGCCGCAGTACGGTGGCCACTCCTAGCAGCAACAGCCAGGTGAATCGTCCGACTACTACCACGACTACAACCAGCCGCTCTAGCAGTGGTTCGCGCACCGGCAATGGCGCCGTGTCCCGTGGCGGCAGCAGTGGCATTAGCAATAGCACCGGCAGCAGCGGCACCGTGACCTCACTGAGCAGCCGTCCTGACAAGGGCATCACTGTTAACAAGAGCACCGGTTCGGCTCCCAGCGACCGCAGCATCACCACTACTACCATTGGCACCACTAAGGGCGACAATGACAAGCGCGGTGGAAAGCCCGACGGAGGCAATAAGGGTAATGGCAACCGTGGTGGCAGACCCGATGGCGGCAACAAGGGCAACGGTAACGTGGATAACGGCCATAACGGTGGAAAACCTGATGGTGGCCACAATGGCAACATGGGCAACGACAATCGCGGTGGAAAGGACAAGAATGGCCGCGGTGGCAATGGCAACAATCGCCACGATCGTGGTGGCAGACCTGACAACAATCGTCATGGCTATGATAACAACAACCACTTCGACTATGGCAACCACCACTATCGCAACGACTTCCACCACAACTATACCAACCACAGCTGGAGTTGGAGTCGTCCCTTGCCCCCTCCCGCACGTCCCTATCGTCCTGCTCCCCTGGTATGGTATCGCCCCGTAATCCCTGCTGGATGGCACCCCTACGCTGGAGCTCCCATCATCGACAGGATCCTGGGCATCACCTTCGGAACGCTCTTTGACACTTCACTTGACTATCTGTACTTCAACGGCTATGAAATCGACGGATATGCCGACCACATCATCTATCTGAGAAATGTGCCTCTGGTTAACTTCATCTGGGACGACGTCATGCTGAGTTACGATAGCTACGACAGACTGGTCAACGCTCAGTTTGTATTCCAGGCCTCTCACTACAGCAGCCACCGCTATGACAGGGTTTACCGCAACCTGTGCAGGGTATATGGTCAGCCCGTGGCAAGAACCAGCGAAGGCATCAGCTGGTATGGAGGCAACAGCACCGGATGGGTTACCCTGTCGATGCACAGCAACCTGGGACGCTACTATACTGTCCTGTCAATCGGATACTAAAAGAGTAATAATTTCTATCATACGCACAATGTTGGGAGGCGGATGGCAACAAGCTATCCGCCTCCTGTTTTTGGTTACTTTCCAGACGGTAACTGTTAACTGTACAGCAGCGATCATTCCCTACCAGGATCGGGTAAATTTAGACTATCGGAACCGATAGGGATTGTTTTTAACAATTTTTCGTAGGGTTTTTAGAATTATTATAGCGAAAAATTTGTGCAATATCGTCAATACCAGTAATTTTGCAACAAGTTTTTTCATAGGATTAGATTTTTAAGGTTTAAAGTGTACGCGTGTTGGGAAACAGGCGTACATTTTTGTTTTGCAGCATACGGGAAAATCATTACTTTTGCAGATGAAATCATGACACGACTGGAATTGAACATACTGGGATGTGGAAGCGCGACGATGACACCGCGGCATCAGCCGTCATGCCAAGTGCTGAACGTGCGCGACAACCTGATGATGATCGACTGTGGCGAGGGGGCACAACTGTCGGTGAGGCGTATGAAGCTGAAATTGATGCGGCTTAACCATATCTTCATCAGCCACCTGCATGGAGACCACTGCTTCGGCCTTCCCGGACTGGTCTCGACGATGGCACTGCTCAATCGCACCAACTCACTGACGATCCACACCTTCAAGGACGGAGCAGAACTGTTCTCAGGGATGCTGGACTTCTTTTGCCGCGAGCGCCCGTTTGAAGTGCGTTTTAACATCATCGACACCCACAAGCGGATCATATGGGAAGATGACGCCATGACCGTCACAACTTTCCCGCTGGTACACCGCGTGCCTGCTGTGGGATTCCGTTTCCAGGAAAAGCCTAAACTGCGCCACATTATCGGTGAGGAGGTGCAGCGGCTGGGTGTGCCCCACTATGCAATGAACGCCTTGAGACAAGGCGAGGACTGGATCACCCCCGAGGGTACCATTGTCCCCAACGACCAGTTGACCACCGCTGCCGATCCGGCTATCAGCTACGCTTACTGCAGCGACACCAAGTTCTCGCGCCGCGTGATCAAGAATGTCGAGGGCGTGGACTGGTTATATCATGAGGCGACCTATGACGAGAGCCTGCGTGTCAAGGCCCACAAGCGTTATCACAGTACCGCCCTCGAGGCGGCCACCGTAGCACGCGATGCCGGCGTGAAACAGCTCATCATCGGACACTTCTCTAAACGCTACCTAGACGAAACGCCGCTGCTTGACGAGGCGCGTAGCATTTTCCCCGCCACCCGCCTGGCCAATGAGGGCCTGGTCGTGGACTTGAATCAGTTAGAAGTTAGGAGTTAGGAGTTAGAAGTTAGGGGGTGATTGGGGTTTAAAAAAAATTCCTGGCGATTAAACCCAGGAGGGCAACCTTAGTCCAATGGGTGATTTTTGTGCCGGGAAGGTTTTAGGTGGAAAAGACACAAAGGCTCAAAACGTGAAGATATTACATTTTTTAACAGAGCATTGAAGTAAAAACTTTAAAAATTTGTTTAAAAGCATTGGCTATTATTTATAAAAAGGCTAAAAATACCCAATTGGGCGCAAATTAAGTAAATTTTTCTTTATTGTTTGAAGAAAAAGTATTTCCTTTGCAGTCTCAAAATTGTGAACATACATTTTTTACATAACATTATTACTAAAATTTTACGACTATGTCAGAAATTGAAGAAAGAGTAAAACAAATTATCGTTGACAAGTTAGGTGTTAGCGAGTCTGAGGTAACTCCCGAGGCTACCTTTAGCCAGGACCTGGGTGCTGATAGTCTTGATACCGTCGAGCTGATCATGGAATTTGAGAAGCAGTTCGACATCAAGATTCCCGATGACAAGTCTGAGACCATCCAAAACGTAGGCGACGCCATCAAGTTCATCGAGGACGCTAAGGCAGCCGAATAAGAAAACCAACACAGGTGGATACCATGACTTGAGGCTCGTTGTCGAGATGCTCATCATGGCATCCATCTTTTTGTAAATTTCCTACTACCACATGGAATTAAAGCGAGTTGTGGTAACCGGTCTGGGTGCCATCACTCCCATTGGCATGGACGTTGAGACCACATGGAACAACGCCCTGAAGGGTGTGAGTGGAGCTGGACCTATTACCCATTTTGACACGACACTGTTCAAGACCAAGTTTGCCTGTGAGCTCAAGGGTTTTGATCCACTGAACTACGTGAACGACCCCAATGACCGTCGCGAGGTGAAGGACTTCAAGCGCAATGACCTGTACACGCAGTATGCGCTTGCCTGTGCCAAGCAGGCCGTTGAGGATGCCAACCTGCTGGCCGAGGGTATCGACCGCGACGAGGTGGGCGTGATTTTCGCATCAGGTATCGGTGGTCTTCACACGTTTGAGGATCAGGCTGGCGACTACGCACGTCATGAGGATCGTGGCCCGATGTACAGCCCGTTCTTTATCCCGACGATGATTGCCGACATCGCTGCCGGCCAGATTTCGATCAAGTACGGTTTCCGTGGTCCTAACTTCGGTGTTGTATCAGCCTGTGCCACTTCCACCAACGCGCTCATCGACGCCTTCAACTACATCCGTCTGGGTAAGGCCAAAGCCATCGTTACCGGTGGTAGCGAGGCTCCCCTGTTCCCTGCCGGTGTGGGTGGCTTCAATGCCATGAAGGCTATCTCGCTGCGCAACGACGATCCTGAAGGAGCCTCCCGCCCCTTCAGTGCGTCGCGCGACGGTTTCGTCATGGGCGAGGGCGGCGTGTGCCTCGTGTTTGAAGAGCTCGAGCACGCTCTGGCACGCGGTGCCAAGATTTACGGTGAGGTCATCGGTGGCGGCATGAGTGCCGACGCCTATCACATCACCGCCAGCCATCCCGAGGGCCTGGGTGCCAAGCTCGTGATGCTGCGCGCCATCGAGGACGCCGGCATCAAGCCCGAGGATGTTGACTATGTCAACGCCCATGGCACCTCGACACCCGTTGGTGACCTGAGTGAGGCTCAAGCTGTGAAGGATGTGTTCGGCGAACATGCCTACAAGCTCAACGTGAGCAGTACCAAGTCGATGACCGGCCACATGCTGGGCGCCACTGGTGCTATGGAGGCCGTCTTCTGTCTGCTGGCTTGCCGCGACGACATCATCCCGCCGACGATTAACCATGCCGACGGTGATGAGGACGAGAACATTGACTACGGTATGAACTTCACCTTCAACAAGGCTCAGAAGCGTACAGTAAACATTGCACTTTCCAACACGTTTGGCTTCGGCGGACACAACGCAAGCATCATCGTCAAGAAGTTCCAGAAATAATCTACTGGGCCAGCAACGATGCTGTTAAGCAACGCCATATCACTGATAAAGCTCCTTTTCGTCAAGGATAAGGAGCTTTACCTTTTTATTCACCGCATCACTGGTTACTATCCCCGTGACATCAAGCTCTACCAGCTGGCCATGGTACACCGGTCCAAGCCGGTAAAGAGGCCCGACGGACGCTGGGCCAACAACGAGCGGCTGGAGTACCTCGGTGACGCCGTGCTCGACACGGTGGTGGGCGACTTCCTCTACACCACATTTCCTAATAAGCACGAGGGGTTCTTGACCTCGACGCGTGCCAAGATTGTTCAACGCGAGAGCCTGAACCGCATCGGCAATTCGCTGAACCTTGACCGCCACGTGCATGCCATGATGCGATCCTCTTCCCACAACAGCTACATCTGCGGCAATGCGCTAGAGGCCCTCGTCGGCGCCGTCTATCTGGATCAGGGCTATAAACGCTGCCGCTCATTCATCATCAACCGGTTGATCAAAAGGCACTTTGACCTCAACGAACTGGTCAAGACCGAACAGAACTTCAAGTCACGCCTCATCGAATGGACTCAAAAGTATCATGTAACCATCGAGTATGAACTGGTTGACACCTATAGTGACGCCGACAAGAATCCTGTATTCCGCACCGCTGTCATCCTAGGCGGACTGTTTGCCAGCGATGCCGTGGGCTACAGCAAGAAGGAAGCCCACCAAGCAGCCTCCAAAAAGGCCCTGGAACGCCTCAAACAAGACCAGCAATTCTGCGAACAAGTCCTGGCTACGGCGTTATGAGGCGTTAGGCTTTAGGCTTTAGACCTTAGACGTTAGACCTTAGGCGTTAGACCTGAGATTTTAGGCGACAGATCTTAGGATTATGGTGGTTCGGCCTATTGTCTAGACAACAAATTCCGAACTGCTGCTAGGCTAACAAAAGTGAAAAAGTGAAAAATTTGGTTTCATTTCAGGGCTGTTTCGGCAATCTTTAGTAAATTCGCACCCTATTGCGGCCAAAAATGCCGCCATTAACTACTGAATTACATGAGACCGATTACCAATATATTACTTGTGCTGGCACTCATCTGCTACCTATTCCTGCCCTTCCAAGACATCTCACTGATGGGCAAGGTCACCGGATTGGGCTTCACTGCCGGCACCATCTCACAATCATTGTCAATCAGCAATATTGTGCTGGCTTTGCTGCCGTTCCTCGCTTGCTTTGGCGCTGTCGCACTCAACTGTATGAAACGCCGTTGGTGGGTGCTGGGCACCATCGCCTGCATCCTGTTGTGGTTGTGGTTCTATTCTGCCACAGGCACTTCTCATGACATCAGCCTGGAACACGCCCCCGAGGTAACGCCCGACAATGACCTGGGCGAGGGCTTCTCGGTAATCGGTATGGGCATCGGCTACAAGCTGTCACGCATCTTGACGTGGCTGTCACTTATTTCGGCTGCCGTGTCGATGCTGCCGTTCAAGTTCAATGAGACCATTGAGAAAGCTGTTGACGACACCTTTGAAGACGGCCGCCGCCATGTGCGCGAAGAATTTAAACGCTTGGAGAATGCCCACAAGGGAAAAGGACACAAAGGTCACAAAATCAATGGCGACAATCCTTCTCCATCATCCGCACCTGAAGAAAAACCCGAAACACCTGACGTAGAAGACAAGGAAGATCCCTCCCGCTTCATGCCACACTAATAAGTTAGGAGTTAGAAGTTAGAAGTTAGGAGTTGTTTTTCTTTAGATTTTGTGAGGTTGTGAACGTAATGCTGCTGAGCATCTTCTTTAGGGCTGTGTTGTCTTGGCTGATTGATTCAAATTCTTCATCGGTAAGGTATTCTGTATCGTGAAGCAATTCTAACCAATACTCAGTCTCATGACATTCCTTAAAGGAAATATACATTTTAGTCAGGAACTCCTTTTTGCTAACAGCTGCTTGCGCTTCAACAATATTGGCGCCTATACTCGTTCCACTACGCAAAAGTTGCTTCGATAGCACCCATTCATTCTTTTCGTCACACAGATAACGGTACAATCGCACTATGCGAATTGCAAATCTCTTACTTTGACTCTTTACAGCACTATCCATACAAACTCCAAACTCCTCACTTCTAACTCCTCACTTCTAACTCCTCACTCCTAACTTACTCTTCCGGGTGGTGCATATCGATGCGGCGGAAGGTGAGCGGCGTTGTCACACGCAGGGTGTGTTTGTCAGCGCCATAGAATAGCACTCTTCCCGCCAGCACGTCATACTTGGCGAGAACACCGTGTACATTCTTGTATACCATTTTGTCCATGTAGATATAGGCATGGTCCAGTTCCACACTGTGCAATAGTTCCCACCTTCCTGAGAAAGAACCCTGCCACAACAGCTGCCACTCATCATGCTGCGTGGTACCATCCGAAGACACACTGGTGCGGATCAATTCGTTATAATAACCCGTGAAAGTACTGTCTTCATTGTTGAAGGTGTAGATCAGTTCGATAAAGTGGATGGAGTCATCATACTGATAGGTCCATTCACCTTCCATAAACTTACGGTATTGTTTATTCAGTTCCACAGTCTCGAGTGTCGTCCAGTCGGTCTCAATAACCTCGTGATTACCCTCACAGGCTACCAGGGCGACAAGCACAGCAAGTGCCATAAATATTGCATATATCTTTTTCATCATCATGGTCTCTTTCTATTTATCAACGCAAAAGAATCTGCTTTTATTGCACTTTTATAGCAAAAGATGGCTTGGGCGACACCTTGTACACCCAAGCCACTTTATTCATCATTTCATTGAAAGCTCTATCAATTGCCGCCGCCCATGCCGCCGGTGACGCCGCCACCAGTGCCGCCAGTGTTGCTTGACTGCTTGCCGCTACCGATGAGGTCATCGTTCTCGATGGTCTTGTCGGCCTTCTTGACATGGGTCGAGAGTGAGCCGAAGCGATAACTGATGTTGATGCCGAAGCGGCGTGCCTGTTGCTCGTAGCGGGTCCAACCCGTCACGTCACCCTGCGTCACATAGTTCTTCATGCTCATGTACTTACCGCTGAAGGGTACCACAGCCTGCAGTTGGACAGTCAGGCGATCCTCCTTGAGGAAGGAGCGTTGTAGGCTGAAGCCGTGGAAGAACACGGTGCCCATGCGGCCATACAGGTCATTGATGCCGCCGCCCCACATGCCGGCGAAGCCCGACAGTTGCAGTTTCCAGGGGAGGAACTGGGTGACGTTGGCAAAGAAGTTACCGCTCATGCGATCATTCTTCAATCCGAGCTCTTTGCTCTTGTAATAATTGTAGCCGATAGAGCCGTTGAGCATGACATTGGTCTTCTTGCTCAGCATCCACTGCACGAATGCCGACACCGTCGTTGAGTAGGTCTTGAGCGTGTTGGCATAGGTCGATACCTGTACCAGACCATCGGCCCACTTCACGGCACCGATGCCGTTGTTGCTAAACTGGAACTGCGGCGTGATGTTGAAGGTCAACTTAGGACCCACGTGCATGTAGGTCAAGCTTACCGAATGGTAGTGGACGCTACCCAAGTCGGTGTTACCGAAGGAGCGACTCGTTGGGCTCTCAATCACTGCAGGATTCAGGTAGCTGATGCCCGGACGATTGATGCTGGCAGCGTAGGAGAACTTGAGGCTGTTGGCAAAATTGAATTTGTAGTGCAAGCTGGCGCTGGGTACAAAGTCATTGAGATGGGCCTCATAGGGGACTTGCTGGCCGTCGGGATAGGTGGCACGCAGGTAACTGTGCTCGTAGCGCAGGCCGGCACGGGCACTCCAAGGACCGCTTTTGAAAGTATAGCTCAAGTAGGCGGCACCCACCTGGGTCACATGCTTGTAGCGCATGTCGGTATCATCGTCGGTACCCAGGTAGTCCAGCATGTTGTGGCTGCGGTTCAGGCGGTAGATGTACTTGGCACCGGTCTCAAGGGTGTGCTTCGGTGTGAGGGGACGCGTCCAGTCGAGTTGGACGGTATGCTCGTTGAAGTTCTCCTTGCCGTTCTGGTCAATGCCGTAGTAGGGCACAGGCAGATTGACAATGTTGGTGTATTTTGAATTGTCCTTATTCTTGTTATGCCATGCCGAGAGCATATAGCTCAGCGTGATGGTCTCGTCCTTGAGACGCGTGCGGCGCTGGTAGTCCAGACGGCTGTCAAAGCTGTAGCTGTCGGCCTTGGTGTTGTTGGCAAGATCGTAGCTGTAGAGTGGCTGTGAGGCTGCACCGCGCATGATGCTGTTGGTGACACCCTTGCCGCCGTAATCGTAGGCAAAACCGCCCAATGACAGGGACAGGAGGTTCAGGGTATCAGGCTCCCAGCTGGCGCTCACGTCACCGAAGTGGACCGTCATCTTGTCAACATCAAAGGTTGTGTTGCTACTCAGCTGTGCACCACTCTCATTATAGGTGCTGAGGGAGGATGAACGGTAACCTTGGCCGTTATTGCCATCATAGTGGATGCCATAGTCAACTGACATCACCACCTTGTCGAGCTGCGTGGTCAAGTTCAACGAACCACCCAAGGAACCCCTGTGGTCAGCTCTGACCGATGCCATGCCCGAAGCGCCCTTGATTGTCGCATTGTCGGCCATGACGATGTTGAGGATTATCGTTGTGCCCTCGGCATCATACTTGGCGCCAGGCTCGGTGATGACTTCGATGCGCTTGACGCTGCTGGCGGGCATTGCCTTGAGGATGTCCTTGGCATTGCGTGAGAGCGAGGGATCGGGACGGCCGTTGCGGAAGATCTTGAAGTTCGTCTGACCATTGACACGGATTTCGTCGCTGGCATCCACACTGACCATGGGCACCTTGCGTAGCATGGTCAGCACGTTGTTGGTCTTGCTGTCGGCATCGTCGGCGACACTGTAACCGATGCGGTCCACTTCCTGCTTGATGAGTTGGCGCTGGGCGGTCACTTCAACGCCCTCCAGCTGGATGTTGTCAAACACGCTCAGCAGCGAGTCGTTGATCCAGTCTTCGTCACCATTGTCGGCAACGGCAGGGACCTCGCGGGTCAGCTTCAAGGGCATCGAAAAGCCCATCTGGCTGTAAGTGCCATCGAGTGTGTTGCCAATCAGTTTGGCCTCATAGGAAGCACCCATATCAGGGAAAGTCAGTTCCAACTTTTCTCCCTTGATCTTGGCTTGAGACTTCAAGCCAAAGGCTTTCTGCTCGGGCACGTCAATCGTTGCGGTGATGCCATTATCATTCTGCTCGATGTGGAGTACCACACCGATTTTGAGGTTGTAGGCGGCTACCTCGATGTTACCTTTCCAGTCACCGCTGAAGTCCTGGGCTACCGTGATAAGACTCATCAGGGCAACCAGTGCGGTGCAAAACAATCTTTTTAAAAATGTACGTTTCATAAAACCTTATCTGAGTTTAGTTAGTTTTTGTTCCTATAGAATAGACGTAGATACCATATAAAAAGTTGCAACGTCATCCCATTATTTTTCCATCTCAATCAGTTGGCGCAGGTCCCCTTCCAATTTCTCGGAACGCTCGTAGGACGGCATTTTATCATAAATCGAGAAGAAGACAATCGAGAATATCAGGAGGAATAGAATTCCGATAATCAGCGTACCCAAGGACCAATCATGGATGACATCGATTAAGATGTACAGGAAAAGGAATGTGACCAGCAGCCATCTGGACATCAACTGGTATTTCCTGGAGCGCAAAACGCCCTCCAGCTGCTCTTTACGGGAAGAGGATTTCTTCAACTTTTCTACTTTGAAGAGGTCGGCAACCGACTTTATCATCATCATGAGGGCCAAGACCGAAATGAGGATCAATTTGTAGCCTTGATAGGGCTCAAGAGTGCCAATGATGGACAACCATAAGTTTACAGTAATCATAGCCATGCCTAATACGAGTCCCCACTTTGCACGCTTTGCTATCTTGTCAAACTGCTGGTCAACTTGCGTGCACAACTCCTGCTTGCTGCTTGTTGTCACCTGATTCTCAACAGAATCGTTATCTGTTCTATGAAGACTATCTTGTCCCATAACTTTCTGATTTCATTGTTTTTTACTCATTAGACGCAAGAGGTGCTGAAAAACTACACTGATTTGACAGTTTTTTCTGGGAAATAGGCAGATTATTCTCAAAAGCCACTTTATCGCGGCAATTCTACCCTGATTAAGTGGCTTTTCAAGCACATGGATTTTAGGATCAACTGTCAAGTATGGCTCCATCCGACTTATTAATAATCAAACATCAAAATGCTTCAAGTTCTCGCAGATCCTTGATCTCATTATTTCTATTGGAATCCGTTAAAAATCAGCAGCACTACAGGAGCAGCAAGTTATAGTGAATCGCCTTGGCGTGGCCGTAGAATCTTAAATCCCCTTAGTCTACTCCAGGTTGGCACATTATTTGCAGGATATACACTAAAATGTTTTAACAATTTAAATTGACAAAAGCGTATGATACTAACAACGACTCCCCAAATTGAGGGTTGCCCTATCCGCGAGTACAAGGGCGTAGTGACCGGCGAAACGATTATCGGTGCTAACTTCTTGAAAGACATAGGCGCAAGCCTAAGAGACTTTTTTGGCGGACGCTCTGCCAGCTACGAAAAGGTGCTGCGCCAGGCTAAAGACACGGCGATGAATGAAATGATGCAACGCGCCATGGAAATGGGTGCTAACGCTGTTGTGGGCATCGACATCGACTACGAGACCATCGGTCAAGGAAACTCCATGCTCATGGTCGCCACCAGCGGCACCGCCGTGGTCATCTGACGCCACCCTTTTTTTCAGACAACAAGGACAACCATATTGACAACAAGGGACAACTTAACTAGTTTGTCCCTTGTTGTTGTAATGTTGTGATAATCATTTCAGAAGAAGAGCATGGTGCGGCTGTTGTTTTTCTTCTGATCAAGGGCAGCCTGCATCTGTTTGATAGCGGCCTGGAAGAAGAAGGCAATCAGATGCTCGTCGGTTCCCTCTGTACGCTTTGCCCTTAAGGCAGTAATATATTGCTGACGATCTTCCTTGAGGATGATCAGTTCGGGCAAGTGGTATTGCAGCAGGATGAAGTTGGACAACAAACGCCCCGTGCGACCGTTGCCGTCACGGAAAGGGTGCAGATACTCATAGAATCCATGGAAACGTGCTGCCAGCGCCATCGGATGGATGCCACCATCGGCCATTGCCCGTGCAGTCGATTCCATCAGGCGCGGCACCTGGGCTATCAATTTCTCATGATCTCCAAAGATGGTGTCACCTGCCGCCATATCCACCGTAGTGAACTCTCCAGGCATGGCACCAGGCACCCGATAGGACAAGGTATTGAGCGTGACAAGACGGTTAACGGTCTTCATCAGCTCCACGTCTAAGGGGTGGTCCAAATGGTCGTGCATCCACTCATAAGCCTTGAAGTGATCAGCCATTTCCTGACATTCAAGCAGCGTTTTGCCCACGGGATAATACCCCAAACCTTGTTCAAACAGCGCACGGGTGTCATCAACCGAAAACGATGAACCTTCGATACCGCAACTATGGCATGAAAAGAGAATCTCGGAGTGTTTGCGGAACTCCTGGTTTCCCATCGGCTTAGCTATCCGTTCTAGATACTGTGCCACCAATTGGTCATATTGTTCTATTTCCTTTTCAAACATTGCCTCAAAGTTACTATTAATACGCCAGAGGGTAATAGTATTTGTTATACTTACCTTCTATTTGGTGAGTTCGATGATGGTTGTGGCGGTGATGTCGGGGATGGCGACGGGGATCGTCAGCGTGGCGGTGCGCTTGTCGTAGGTCACGCCCTGGGCCTTCTTGCCGTTGATTTTGACCTTGCCGGGCTTGGCGGTAGCGGGGATGATGAGGCGGTATTCCTTGCTGGGCGCATCACCTTCGATATTGCCACGGCCCTGGATATTGATAAAGCACGTCTTGCCTTGAGGCGTGGCGACAAACTGAATCTCACGGTGCTTGTCGCGTGCCAGTGTGGCGGTAGAATGCAAGTCGTCATCAAACAGAATATAGGATGACGGCGAGTCGCTAGTGTAATAGACGATGTCCAGTTTGTCGGGGTTATAGTCGCCCACATTATCCATCTCGTAGTTGGCCAAAGGGATAAAAGCTCCGGCACGGGCAAACAGTGGCAGCACTTCGAGTGGTGCGGCATAGTTGACCGTCGTGTGGCCAGCATAGCGTTTCTCGGGATGATTGATATCGACCCAGGTGCCCTCAGGGAACGTAATCTGTCGGCTGACGGCGCCTTGCTGCATCACGGGAGCGACCATCACATCGCGCCCCCACAGGTACTGGTCCCAGATGCCGTCATAGCGGCTGATGTTCTTGTCATCCTCATAGAAGCCCAAGGGGCGCACCATGGGCAGTCCGTTCCAAGCATTGTCATAGGCTAGCGTGTAGTTATAGGGCAACCATTTGTAGCGCTGCTTGATGATACGCAGCGTGAGGTCACCGAACTCGGTGTAATGGTAAGGCTCGGCATGATAGGTCGAGTGGGTACGCAGCATGGGCGAGAAAAGGCCTAGTTGCAGCCAGCGGATGTAGAGCTCGCCATCGCGCTTGTTATTGGGATCGACGGCAAAACCGCCCACGTCGTGCGACATATAACCCAGACCACTCAGGCCCGCATTGAGCATGATGGTCACCTGAGGCTGCAGGCCGCCCCACGAGCGGGACACGTCGGTGGACCAGGGGAAGACCGAATAGCGCTGCAGGCCAGCGGTGCCGGCGCGCATCATGACCATCGGACGACGGTCGGGGTACTCCTCTTTGAACATGTCATAAATGATCTTACTCCACTCGTTGCCGTAGTAGTTGTGGTATTGCTCGGCAGTCAGGCCGTTGTAGTGGCGGATTTCGAGTGGATGTTTCTCTGGCTCGCCCAGGTCGCCCCACCAGCCGGTCACGCCTTCGTCGGTGAGCGATTTGTAACGGTTGCGCAGCCACAGGCGAGTGGCAGGGTTGGACACGTCGAACATGCCACCCTGGCCCACCCAGATGGTCACCGTGTGGGTCGTGTCGGTACCGTCAGTCTTGCAGAACAGGCCCTGCGGATCCAGCAGGCGATAATTGTCGATAGCGCGGCCATTGGTCAGTACATAAGGCTGTGAGATGGTCACTACGTTGACTCCTTTTTCCTTGAAGTCGCGCAGCATCTTGCGATGGTCGGGCCACTGCTGCTTGTCCCATTCCAGACGGCCCATATCTTCCTCTTTGCCATACCAATACAGGTCGAACACGATGCCGTCCAGCGGATAGCCCTCGCGCTTGAGGGTATCGACCACGCCCTCGCTCTCGCGCTGGTCATGATAGCCATACTTCGAGGTGATATAACCCAGCGTCCACAGCGGGGGCAGCTCCTGCCGACCCACAAGCCAGGTGAAATCCTTAACCACGTTCTCGACCCGCCCATTTCCATTGATAACATAATAGGAAATGGGCTGCGGAGAAGTAGAGGTATATTCAATGCCCTGCTCGCCCAGGTAGAGCGAGGACTTGCAGAAGTCGTCAAACAAGATGCCATAACCCTTTGACGAAATCACCATCGGCATGGTGATGCCCATCAGCTTGGTGCGTTTCTCGCCCATCTGGTAGCCGTAGTTCTGGCTATTGTAGTTGACAAGAGTGTCGCCAGCCAAATTGAACGAGTAGCCGCGCTCGCCGGCGCCGTAGAACGACTCGCCGCCATGGTGCAGCAACCTCAACGTCGATGAGCCACGGTTACACGGGTCGGTGATGTAATAACCATTGCGGCTACCCACGGTGATGTTACCCATCGTCTTGTCCAGTATCACCTTCATGCCACTACCGGTGCGCATCACGCTCATGTCCTCCAACTCTTCGACCTTGACCTCGGCTCTAGCGGTTTTGTCAAGGGCCAGCGATGGCAGACGTGTGCCGTTCCACCCGTTGGGTACCACATCCACACGCACGATGTCCTCGCCCACGGCCGTCACCGTGATGGTCTGGTGGCGTTCCTCGTCGCTAATCGTCATGGTTGCCTGCTGCTGTGCCAGTGCAGTCATTGCCAGCATCGCAACAACGGCAAAAGTTATCATCCTGTAAAGCTTCATTGTCCTTATTATTTATTTGTCAAACATTGCCCGCAAAGATAAAAGAAATCTTCAATAAATCGGTGATAATCGGGGCAAAAAAACCACGAGTTGCACAGCATGTGCCTAGAAACAAAAACAGAGGGCCTGCCAAGGTCGTTTGGCAAGCCCTCCAGATGGGGTAAACAAGTGTTGTGTGTTTTCTTAATATGATGGGGTAAAACAGTTATTCATTGCTATTGGTAACCTTGAGGGCGTCCTTCCTGGCTCACTTGCGGAACAGCTTGAGTCCGAGGACTTCCCAGAACTTCTCAGGCAGGCAGATGTTCTCGATCCTGATGGTATCGACAAACAGTCGTGCCACACTACGCAAGTCGTGCCTCGCATTGCCACAACCCACGCGGGTAACCAGGAAACGCTTGTCGGGATGTTCGGCGGCAAACTCCACGAAGCGCCGCACCGCCTGGGCAAAGAGGGTGTAATCGCCCGTGGTGGGGATGGCGTAGCTCTGGCCCTGCATGCCCTCGCCCTGGCCGATGATGGCACCGAAGTTCTTCACGGCAAAAGCGGCTGCACCGCCGGCATGGTTCCCATCAGGGTTGCTGCCGAAGACAAAGACCTCGTTGTCGGCTAAATGGTCAATCCACTCGGGAGTGATACGGTCGGCATAGTAAGCACGGGCATGGGCACGACGCTTAGACATTTTGTCCGGAAGCGAATCAAGGACATTAAAATCGCGATTCAACCGCTCGTAGTAGGCAAGCTTGGACGAATTGTCGCGGTGCCACGTGTTGGATGCACCCAGATTATCGTGGTCAAACTGCATGACATGGTCGATAGACAGATTCATGGTCACCTCCACCACATCGTGGCACGAGCCCATGTAGGAGAAGGCCCAACCTTCTTCCTTGAGTTGCTCAATGAGCTTGCGCAGGGCCTCTCCAGACCACTCGCGGGAAGCATTCTCCAAGCCGTCGGTGATGACAGTCACCACGGCTGAGGCGTTCTCATCATCCTTGATGCGCCCGTGCAGTCTGGTCAATGACTGGCCCATGGCGTCAAACAGGGGCGTACAGCCAGTGGGACGGTAATCATGGAAGTCGTGCACGCTGTCGATGGGCATGGCATCGATATGAGTGCGAACGGGAGGAATACCTTCCCTACGTTCATCAAAGCACACCAGCGTGAGGAAATGCTGCTGCTTATCGGCATAATCCTCCTGTGCCTTTCTGATAGTGGCAATCGTCTCATTAATGCCACTGATGGTCACCTGCTCCAGACCGCTCATCGAGCCGCTCTCATCGACGATGATGAGGTTATAGACGTGGGCCTTGTTGGGGTCCAAACCCTCCTTTGTCTGACCGTTGCTGGCCAGAGTCTCCTGATTCAGGCCGTTTGCAACATTGGCCTGAGTCTCCTGATTCATACCATTCCCCATGGGGCATCCTTCGTTGGCTTGCTGAGCCGCACATTTGTTTTTCTTAAATGGATTCTTCATCTTTTCAAACTTTTATCAAACCGTTAATTACTACTTATAAAAACACGCTGTATTTGTTATACTTTGTTTTGCTATCGTTATCGCTGCAAAGATATATCAGGTTCTAATGGACCATTCATTCCTGCAACCTTGCCAAATTGTAATATTTACACATTGGTAACATTAGGGGTGCAAATTCTTGACACAGACCAATGTGTAAAATTAACACATTAATCGTTCCTGTCAAGTCTCCAGCCCCTGTAATTCCAGAGGTTGGATCAAGGTCGATTCAGCCGCCTGCCGCCAAGTCAGAACTCCAGGCGCATGCCTATCTTCTTGGCTTGCTGGTAGGCTTCTTCGTCAAAAGTGTACAACTTGGGAGAGCGGTGAGGGTTTCCTGTCACCTTTTTCCCGGTCTCCCTGATGTACCCGAGCTTCAACATCTTTTTTTGAAAATTCCTACGATCACTTAATTTAGTGTCATCCTCGGGTGGGTCTAAAATAGCTTTATAAATATTGTGTAACTGGGGCATTGTGAATTCCTTGTCAAGCAAGTGAAATCCAATGGGTTCAAAATGTATGCGTTGGCGTAGTCGTTCAAGGGCTAGCGTTACGATATCCTTATGGTCAAAGGCCAATTCGGGCAGTTCCTTGACCGGGAACCACTTGGCATTGCAGGCATCATCGCCTCCCTTGATGTGGTACTTGTCTTGGACCACAAGGGCAAAGAAGGCAATCGTGATAACACGCTCACGCGGATCGCGATCATGACGGGAAAACGTCTGCATCTCCTCAATATAGATATCATCCACATCGGTCTCCTCACGCAATTCACGATAGGCGCAAGCCTGTGCTGTCATATCATCAGGACGCATGAAGCCACCAGGCAGAGCCCACATGTTCTTGTAAGGCTCCAAGCCACGCTGGATGAGCAGAACATTCAGCTCCACTCCGTCAAAGCCAAAGACTACCGCGTCGGTTGTTACCGCCGGGTGCCAGTAGGGTGATTCCCAAAGCTCAGTTTCCTTGTTAAACTTCATTGCTATCGTCCTTTGTGTATTTTTTACACTGCAAAAATAATGCCAATTTTTATAACCACCAAATTTTCTATGTATTTTTTACGCTTTGTAGAAAAATTTTCAACACTCGTCTTGCTTGGTGCACTCATCCCGGCATCTTATGATACACTACTTTTCATGGTCATGTCAACAACGTGTCAATAGAATGTGAATAACCTCATGGCTCAATTCAAGGATTTTCATTACCTTTGCCATCCAAAATAAAACCAACTGACCAAACACGACAAAACCATAATGGAAGAATTTGAAACCGGCAAACAGGCGCGACGTCGCACGCGCCCCACGCATGAGCCCGAGATAGTGAGCGAATTTGGCAAACTGCCACCCCAGGACACATCACTGGAGGATGCTGTGCTCGGTGCCCTGATGCTCGAGAAGGACGCTTATAATAATGTGTGTGAAATTCTCAAGCCCGAGGCTTTCTACAACCCTGCCAACCAGAAAATCTATGAGGCTATCCAGACGCTTGCCGCCAACGGCAAACCCATCGACATGCTGACCGTTACTGACCAGTTGCGGTCCAACAAGGTATTGGAGGAAGTGGGTGGAGCCATCCGTATCAGCGAACTGACGGGCCTCGTGTCGAGTGCTGCCAATGCCGAGTTCCACGCCCGCATCGTGGCCCAGAAGTACCTCGCCCGCGAACTCATCAGCTACAGCAGCCAGGTGCAGCAGTTGGCTTTTGACGAGTCCATTGATGTCTATGACCTGATGCAAGAGGCCGAGGGTAAACTGTTTGAAATCAGTAAGAATACCCTCAAGCGCGATGTTATCCCCATTGAAAACGCCGTACAGGATGCCATCAAGAAGATTGAGGAGGCCGCTAACCGCGAGAGCGGACTCAGTGGACTGGAATCTGGCTACCACATGCTGGACCGCCTCACCAGCGGATGGCAGAACAGCGACCTGATTATCATTGCCGCCCGTCCCGCGATGGGTAAGACGGCCTTTGTGCTGTCGATGGCCAAGAACATGGCAGTGGATTACAACTATCCTGTTGCCGTATTCTCACTTGAGATGTCTAGCCTGCAACTGGTAAACCGACTTATCAGTAACGTCTGCTCGCTCGAGGGTGAAAAAATCAAGAGCGGACAGCTCACGCAACCCGAGTGGGAGAACCTGATGACGCGCACCCGTAGCCTGAGCACAGCGCCACTGTTCATTGATGACACGCCATCGCTGTCCATCTTTGAGCTTCGCACCAAGGCGCGTCGCCTCGTTCGTGAGCACGATGTGAAAATCATCATCATTGACTACCTGCAGCTGATGAACGCCACAGGTATGAAGTTTGGCAGCCGTGAGCAGGAGGTGAGTACCATTTCGCGTAACCTCAAGCAACTGGCCAAAGAGCTTGACATCCCCATTATCGCCCTGTCACAGCTCAACCGCAGTGTTGAGACACGTCGCTCCGAAGATGACAAGACAGGTAAACGCCCGCAGCTGAGCGACCTGCGTGAATCGGGCGCTATCGAGCAGGATGCCGACATCGTGTGCTTCATTCACCGCCCCGAGTACTACACCCGTTCCAGCGAGGATGCTGAGGGGCACAACATTAAAGGTCTCGCCGAATTCATTGTCGCCAAGCACCGTAGCGGTGCCACCGACACCATCAACCTGCACTTCGTCAGCAAGTTCGCACGTTTCGAGAACCTGGGTGAGCAAGACATCCAAAATAGCGAAACCACCGTTGAATCCAAGATGAACATCACTCCTGGCGGTCCCGCTCCAGCTCCTCCGGCAGGAACAGGTGACTACCCAGCTGGTCCGATGTCTCCTAACGAGGCTTGGATGCCCGACAATAACGAGACCCCACCGCCATTCTAAAACAATGTATTCTGCAAAGATCAAAAACAGACTCGGTAATTGAACCGTGTTCACGTACGGGATATTAAACAAAAATAAAAATTAAAATTCATCGTATAACTGTTTTTTATATCTTTGCCGTTTGGAAGTTAACATATAACCTAAACTATAGTTTATTTATAATGAAGAAAATGTTATTAGCTATGGCCATATTGATGGCTGCTGTGCCTGGTGTGCAGGCACAATTGACGCACGGCGTGAACCGTGCCGACATGGACCTGAGCGTGAAGCCCGGGGACGATTTCTATGAGTATGCCGGTGGTGGCTGGATGAAAGCCAACCCGCTGAGCAAGCATCCCGAGTATTCCAGCTATGGCGTGTTTAACGTGCTGGCCGAGGAGAACGAGAACCGTCTGCACGACATGTTCCTGGAACTGGGCAAGAAAAATCACAAATTTGGCACCGTGGACCAGAAAGTTGCCGACTTGTACAAGATGGCAATGGACAGCGACCGCCTGAACCGCGAGGGAGCACAGCCGCTGATGGCCGACTTGGCCAAGATCAAGGCCTTCAAGAAGGCCGATTTGACGCGCTTTATCGCCGATCAGCATCTGACACTGAGCAACCCGTTCTTCGGCATCGGTGTGGAGACCGACCTCAAGAACAGTGACATGAACGTGATGTGGCTCAGCGCCGGTACCAGTGGCCTGCCCGACAGGGACTACTACCTCAACACCGACGCCGACAGCAAGAAAATCCAACAGGCTTACAAGGATTACCTCGTGAAGATGTTCATGCTTGCCGGCTACAGCAAGAAGGAAGCTAACCGTGCCTGCAAGACCATCTATGATATCGAGTACAAGTTTGCTCAGGCCAAGATGGACCGTGCCGAGGCTCGTGACTACACCAAGCTCTACAACGTGCGCACGCTGGACCAACTCCAGGCCGATTACCCCGCCATCAACTGGAAGGAGTATTTCAACCTGATGGGTACGCCTAACGTGGATTGGGTTATCCTGACCGAACCCAAGGTGATGGCTGTCGCCAACGACCTGATGACCAACCTCAAGGAGCAGCAGATGCGCGACTACATGGCCGGTCTGCTTATCAAGGGCTCGGCAAACTACCTGAGTGATGAGTTTGGCGAGACTTCATTTGATTTCTACGGCCGCATGCTCAGTGGACAGAAGGAGCGCAAACCGCGTTGGAAACGTGCTCTGGGCTTCCCCAACTCACTGCTGGGCGAGGCTGTCGGTGAGGTTTACGTGAGCAAGTACTTTGCCCACGGCAGCAAGGAGAAGATGTTGAAGCTCATCAGCGAACTCCGCAAGTCGCTGGCCGCACATATTGCTGGGCTGACCTGGATGAGCGAGCAGACCAAGATCAATGCCCTGGTCAAGCTCAACGCCTTCACTGTCAAGATCGGTTATCCTGACAAGTGGCGCGACTACAGTGGTCTGACCGTAGATCCCAGCAAGAGTCTGTATGACAACATCAAGGCTGCCAGTATGTATGAGACCCGTCGCAACCTCGATAAGATGGGCAAGCCCGTGGACAAGGACGAGTGGGGCATGACACCGCAGACCGTCAATGCCTACTACAACCCCACGACCAACGAAATCTGCTTCCCTGCAGCTATCCTGCAACCGCCCTTCTTTGATGTAGAGGCCGACGACGCCACCAACTTCGGTGCCATCGGCGTGGTAATTGGCCACGAGATGACCCACGGCTTTGACGACCAGGGCCGTATGTTTGACCAGTATGGCAATATGACCGACTGGTGGACCGAGGAGGATTCACAGAAGTTTACCGAAGCCGCTGAGAAGCTTGCCGCACAGTTCGACCAGATTATCGTTGTGAAAGACCAGCACGCCAACGGTCACTTGACCCTGGGCGAGAACATCGCCGACCAGGGTGGTTTGCGTATTGCATACGACGCCTTCCGCACCACGCAGCAGTTCCGCGAGAACAAGATGATGGACGGTTTCACTCCCACTCAGCGCTTCTACCTGAGCTATGGCCGCATCTGGGCCGACAACATGACCGAGGAAGCCATCTTCCAGCAGACCAAGAGTGATCCTCACTCCATCGGCCGCTACCGCGTGAACGCCACATTAAGGAACATCGACACCTTCTTTGACGCCTTCGGCATCAAGCCCGGTGACAAACTGTGGCTCGACCCCGCCGACCGCGCCATCATCTGGTAAAGACACCAACTGATACACATCGGTAGAGTTCGCGATAACGTTATTGCGAACTCTGCTTTTTTTACTGTCCGCTCAATCCGTTTGGGTCATTCATCTGGTTTATGTGTTAATTATTGCAAATTAATGGGGATTTGTAAGGGATTTGTGCATTTTTATATTACTTTTGGGGTCTATTATTTCAAATCTAAACATTTTACTATTATGAAACAGCAAATTCTTCATTTTTTATTGATTGTCATATTATCTATGGCATACCCATTCAGCGCATTGGGTGATGACAATAGAATCATTGACTTCAATTATCCGCAGGAGGTGAGCAAGGAGGCACTGGCCGACCTTGACAATGCGCTCAAGTCAGGCGACGGCGAACTGACTGTGGATGCGCTAGTGCGTTATAGCATCGCCCAGAGCGGTATTTCTAAAGACAACATGCCGGTAATCGTCAAACGGCTAGAGTCCACTATCGCTAAGGAGAAACAGCCCCACATCAAGGCGTTGCTCTACTACTTTGAGGCGCTGGTTTATCAAGGCTACAGTAACCGCTACGCCCGCTGGAGCAACCGCAACAATCCTGTTGAGGAAACTCCTGCCGACGTGAGCGAGTGGGACCGCAACCAGTTCAATAAAAAGATAGCCGAATTGGTCAAGAAATCCCTTGCCGAGCCCGAGGCCCTCAAAGCCGTGGCGGTGACATCACTGCCCGGCATCATCGAGTACAACGAGTTGGGGGCGACCTATGTCCCGACCCTATTTGAGTTCCTGTCGATGAAGAGCCTGGAAATGTTGAGGGATAACGATGAACTCATTGACCGCATCAAGACCGGCTGGCTTAACGCTACCGATGGTCATAACGCCCCCAACATGTATGCCATGCTCCGCACTGGCAAAGGGGACCTGCGCGCCGCCTACGAACGTTACCGCAACAGCGAGTACTGCGCCATACTGCTTTCAAAACTCAGTTTTGATGACAACAAACAAAAATATGCTGAGTTGAAGCAATACCTGAAGCGTTTCCCCAACTCGATTTACACCGCTCAGATCAAGAACATGATCTTTGACTTGGAGGAGAAGCGTGTTAATGTTTCCTATCCCGACGTCCTCTCCTCGCATGACATGATCACCGTAACTGCCGATGTCAACAACGTGGACACCTATTGGCTGAATGTGTATCGCGCCCCTGACAACTTGCGGGATACATATCGCATCGAGCCCGACATGTTGAAGTTCGTCTCGCAGACGCCAGTCGCTGTTCAAGGGAACGTGCCGTTCAAAGCAACCGACATCAAGACAGTATTGCCACCGCTGCCTTACGGCCACTACGTCATCCTTCCCATGCTGGATAAGGACGTGAAGCCGCATCAGGACGTCTATACTCATCAACTGTTGCGCGTCACCGACATCGGCAATTTCACCGTGAGCCATAGGGACTATGGCATCTTCAATGAGGTGGGCATTATCGCAGCTGTGGACATCACCACAGGCAAACCCTTGCCCGACGTGACCGTTGTCAACGAGCTTAACGGCAAAATTGGCAAAACCGACAGTGACGGAACACTCAATCTCTCCAGCTTGTTTGAGAGAGAATTGCGCACCATCAAGGGTGATGACCGATTTGGTCCCGGGTGCTATTTTCGTCTACTCAATACCTCCAGAGGTGACCAGACAACAGCCCAATTCTACAGCGACTTAGGCGTTTACCGCCCCGGCGAGACCGTCCATTGGGCTATTATTGTCTATCGCGCCACTGCCACTAGCAAAGGCAACATCCCCTTGGAAGGCAAAGAATTCAAGGTATTTTTTAAAGATTCTAACTACAAGGATATCGACACGTTAATTGTTACTAGCGACGAGTACGGACGCATCGAGGGTTCGTTCGTGATTCCCAAGGACCGTATGAACGGCAGGTTCCACATCAGTCTTGAGAACGGCAAAGACAGAATCGATGGATGGTCTGTGAACGTGAGCGAGTACAAGACGCCGACGTTTGAGGTCACCTTCCCCGATGCGCGTCGCAGCTATGTTGCCGGCCAGCCTGTCAAGGTGACCGGAAAAGCGATGGCCTACAGTGGCGTGCCTATTGCCAATAGCGAGGTACGCCTGTCACTCATCCAGAACCAGTGGTCATGGTGGTGGTGGAGCATGCGCAACAATAATGGCAAACACCTGTTGGATACCACCGTTGTGACCGACGCCCAAGGCAACTTCACCATCGAATTTGCCCCTGACCTGTTCACGGAGAACAAGGACTTGAAACCCGGCAAGCGTTGTTGGGCACGCTATAACTATATGGTTCTCGCTACCGTGACCAACGATGCCGGCGAGACTCATGAGGAGAGCGCCTCGTTCATTGTGGGCACGCGCCGAGGTATCGAGTTGGGCAGCGAGAACGAAAACGTCTATCTTAACGACCAGCCCATCAAACTGCCGTTGAAATATAACACCACCGACGAGGAACACCCCGACACCTGGTGCACGTGGGAAGTGATGAAGAAAGGCACTAAGGTACCTGCGCTGACAGGCAACCTGAACACTGCCGACCCGACCATCGACCTGACCAGTCTGTCCTCGGGCGAATACACCCTCAAAATCCACATCCTCGACGCCGAGGAGGGCGAGCAAGACGTTGACGTGAGCCGTGACATCATCCTCTACCGCAAGGGTGACAAGACCTCGCCCGTCAAGGATCGCCCGCTGTGGATTTCGCCGTTCGGCAAGAGTGTGGACAAGAAAAATAAGGGCCACATCACCGTCGGCGTGTCCACCCCAGAGGCTTACATCTATTATGTCGCCAGCACCACCAAGGATATCATCAGCGAGGGCTGGCTGAATTACCAAGCCGGCATGAACGAATTCACCGTTCCCTTGCCCAAGGAGGCAGGAGCAGACGTGACCGTATCGTTCATTACCTACTACGGCACCAAGAAATGGGAAAAAGAAGTGAAACTGGCAAATCCGTATCAAGCCGAGGCGTTGAAGATTACCGCCACCTCGTTCCGCGACAAACTCGTGCCGGGCAACATCGAGCGTTGGTCATTCACACTGACCGACCAGAACGGCAATCCCCGTCCCGGTGCCATGCTGCTTGACATGTATGACAAGGCCATCGCCAGCATTGCAGAGAACGGCTGGAACTATTCACCATATTCCTACTTCGGGTCCTACCCTTCATTCTACATCAATTCCATGTGGTTAGGCGACAACAACAGGAGTTACATCAACTGGTCTCAGGATCACCTGGCCATTCCCAAAGAAGCTCAAGCCCAACTGCCCAGATTGTACACTTACTCACAAAGACCGTTCAGCTATACTATGGGGCATGGACGCATGATGATGAAAACACAATCGCTGGGGGCTGCCCGCCGCCCAACAAATGCTACTGTGGCTTTAGGCGATAACGCGGTGAGCGGTACGGTGGTTGACGAGAACGGCGAGCCGATCATCGGGGCTAGTGTCCAGGTAATAGGAGTGAACGGAGGATGTGCCACTAACTTTGACGGAATCTTCTCACTCAATTGCGCTGACGGCGCTACCCTCAAAATCAGTTATGTGGGCTACGAGACTGTTGAGGTCCAGGCCCATGACGGTATGGTCATCGAGCTCGAGCCTAGGGGCGCCATGCTGGAAGAAGTGGTAGTCACCGGCTATCAAAAGGTTGACAAGAGACTCTTCACCGGTAGCGTTCAGAGTGAGGAACTCGCAGACAGTGAAAATGCATTTGGCGTCGCGTCAAAAATCAGGGTCCGTGGAGCTGCTACCAAAGATGCTAAAGTGAATCAGCAAAATCTCGACAAGGTCACCCTGCGCGAGAGCGATGTGAAGACTGCGCTGTGGATGCCGATGCTCACCAGCGACCAAAACGGTGTCGTCTCGCTTGAGTTTGAAGCGCCCAACTTCAACACCACCTGGAATGCCCAGGCCGTGGCGTGGGACAAGAAGATGGTGGGTTCCACCTGGATGGCTGAGGTGTTGACTCAGAAGCCGCTGATGGTAAAGGCCAACATGCCACGCTTCCTGCGCCAGGGTGACAAGGCGACACTCGCCGCCACCGTGCAGAACGCTACCGACGAGGCAGCAGCGTGTGATGCCGTGATTGAACTCTTTGACCCGCGCACCAATGAGGTCCATGCCACCCGCAAGTTCAACCTGACGCTCGACCCGATGGGCAGTGAGGCGGTGACCATCGACTGGCAGGTGCCCGACACCATTGGCATGGTGGGCTTCCGCATCAAGGCCGCCAACAGCACCTTCGGCGACGGCGAGCAGGTGATGGTGCCTGTGCTGACGACCATTTCGCCCGTCATCGAGACCGAGCCCTTCTACGTCGAGGCTGGACAGGGACACTTTGAGCAGCCGCTGCCCGACTTCCCTGCCGATGCGCGCGTGACGCTGGAATACTGCGACAATCCCATCTGGTACTGCGTGCTGGCACTGCCCACCATCTGGGACGACAACTATGAAGTCGCCACCAGAGCGGCACACAGCCTGTTTGCCCTGCAAGTGGCACAGGGTGTCGCCAAGGAGCAGCCCCAAATCAAGGAGGCGATTACCTACTGGAAGAAGCACAATGAGGACTCCACCCTCGTGTCGATGTTGCAGAAGAACCAAGACCTGAAGATCGGCACCCTGCTGGCGTCGCCGTGGGTGCGCGATGCTGACCGTCAAACGCTTAGAATGTCAAAGTTAAATGAATTGTTTGACGAGAAATTGATGGCTAAGGAGTATGAGAAAATCATCAGCGCCTTGAAGAACCTGCAGATGGGCGATGGCGGTTTCACCTGGTTCCGCCACCCGATGTGCAGATCAAACGTTTGGACCACAGGTGCCGTGCTGGAACTCATCGGCGAGACCAAGCGATTGGGTTATCTACCCGATGACAGCCGCCTGGCTGATATGGTCAAACGCGCCCTTTCCTACTATGACTCCGAGACCGTGCGCCTGTACAACGAGGCCAAGCAGCGCAACAGCAATGAGCCTGAAGGCAAGTTCACGGAGTATGCCTACATCCGCTCTCTCTTCCCCGAGATCAAGCAGACCACATCGAGCGCCAACCTCATGGACAAGATACTCATTTACATGGACAAGAACTGGGGCAAGGGCATCACCATCAAGCAGAAGGCCTACTACGCCATGACGCTCTACCGTAACGACTATGGCAACACTGCCCACGCCATCATCGAGAGCATACGCCAATATGCCATCGTGAAGCCCGAGTTGGGTATGTACTGGGACAACCTGCAGACGGACTACGGCTGGTGGGAGTTTGACAAGGTGGCCTATACCAGCACTATCCTGCAGGCGATGAACGAGATTGATCCACGCCAGCAGGAGATTGACCAGGTGCGCAAGTGGATGCTGCTGATGAAGCAGAGCAACGACTGGGGCAGTTACAGCCTCGCCGCCGATGCCGTCTATAGCATCCTGAGCACGGGCAGCCATTGGCTTGAACGTGCAACCTTGCCCACCATCACCGTTGCCGGCGAACCCGTCAACCTCGACAAGATGGCCGAGTGGCTGGGCTACTTCCGCACAACCCTATCCGCCACCACTGCTGGTAACGTCGTCATCGACCGCACCGCTAGCGGGCCTGCTTGGGGCGCCGTTTACAGTCAGTTCAAGGCTCCGATGACCGAAATCAAGGAGAAGGCTATCGAGGAAGTATCCATCAGTAAAGAATATTATGTGTATGTCCAGGACGGCTCGCTGCACAAGACCGACGCCTTCAAGGTGGGTGACAAGGTCAAGGTGCGCGTCATCATCAAGACCAACAAGGACATGAACTTCGTGACCATGACCGACGAGCGTGCCGCCTGCTTCGAGCCCGTTGACCAGCTCTCGGGCTATCGCAGCGAGGACAACACCTGGTTCTATCAGGAGACCAAGGACACCCAGACCAACGTGTTCATCAACGGCCTGAGAAAGGGCACGCACATTATCGGCTATGACGTGTGGGTGACCAATCCCGGTGAGTTCACCTCGGGCATTGCCACCATTCAGTGTCAGTATGCCCCGCAGCTGAGCGCCCACAGCGCTGGCAAGACCATCACCGCCCAGCCCAAGGACTAACCGCTAGTTTTCAAGGCAACAAGAACAACTTTTTAAAAATTGCATCTGCATTCCACCAGCTGGAGTGCAGATGCCTTGTCTAATCACTGGTATTAGTATTGGGATAATATTGGCTCAGAGGACAAAAGGTGGGGACTGCGGGCGTGGTCGTAGACCACATAGTCCCCACCTTTTATCGGGTGAGCCGATGTCTTCTCTTATCACTGGTTGTTAATAAAAAATCATTAGTGTCCGGTAAATATATTCAACATCTGCATAATTCACTACATATGAGTCGGATAAGCATTTCTGCTGTATCATGGGCTTGGCTTTTGCCTCGTAGAGGCAGGTCGGGTCGAAGACTCGACTTTTATGGAAAACACCATGCAAGCTCATCG
>ONLH01000017.1 GCA_900318645.1 uncultured Prevotellaceae bacterium | reverse complement strand
CTAGCATAACCTGTTTTTCGCGAACATTCAATTAGTTATTTGTAAAGATATGTCACTTGTGCTGCGCGACGAAAATGCTGACTGCGATAAAACTAAACAGTGACAGTATGTAGTAGAGGACAACTAGGTAGCCTTTGAGTTTCCGATATTTCTCATCTCTATATTTCTCATCCAGCATTTCGTAGAACCGTTCATCATCGTTATCGGGAAATATCTTGTTCAGCAATAAAAGGCCTATGATAAGACTTGGAATCGCCAATAGTAACTCTGTATCTCGTTGCATTTCACCGATAATTAGATACGCCAAAATCAAGATTATCGTATAGATGTTCGATATGATGATACTAGAATTCCAATCGGCGCAATGAAATGAATAATTCTTGCTCCAACCAAAATTAATCATCGCATGGGCCCAACGGTAATAGAAGTATCTGAAGAATTCCTGTATCATGTCATTCAGATGAAAAAGTTTTACTGACAAATATAACGATTATTTCGTTTAACACGATTTTGATTTATCGTTAACGTACAAAGACGCTTGTCAAAACAGATCAGAGTGTGTGCCGGTTCCAGTGAAAAGTAAAATCAGTTCTTTGTCATTCTGTTCCCATATCAGCAACCAGTTTGACTTAAGATGACACTCCCAGCAACCTCCATAATCACCAGATAACTTGTGCGGACGATATGTTGCGGGCAATTTCCCGTCTGTCTCAAGCAGGCGGATTGCGGCCTTGAGGAGTTCCATATCATAACCTCGCTTGCGGCATCGTTCCGTATCTTTACGGAACGTCTTTGTCATTCGAATCTGATACATATTTAAATCCCTAAAGACTCAAACATTTCTTCAGATGACTCAAATGATTCTATCCTTCCTGCTTGCTTATCCTCTTGAGATCGGATATAACTGCTCTTGGATTTCGGAGAAACCTTTTGCACGATAACTCCTAACGCACGAAGATAGTTCATCAAAGCCTTACCCCATGTGGTGCGCTCGTTAATTGTGATTGTATAGGTTGCCATTGTTTAAGTGTTTTATTTGATTTGCAAAGATATCTTTTTATTCTTAATTTATTGCTATTTTGCTCATAAAATGTTCAATTCTAAGCAAATCATGTGCAGGATTCTGATTTCTATGCCTCCTTATTGTTCATTTATACCCCCACCGAATAACATGTGTTCGTCCAGAGTTTTACAATTTTGGAAATGTTGCTCAACCGCTTGTGCCTATAAAAGACGTGACCGATAAATTGGAATTTGTATTTCATTCAAGTCTGATTATATTATGTTCCCAATATTTGTTATTCAAATAGCAGCACAGCATGATTGGGATAATAGAAAAGCAGCCATCGAAAAAGCTCCCTGACAAGACCATCAGCCCTGTCATCCCGTCTTTGATTGTACTGTTAATCCAACACGTCAATATAACGGCCAACACAAAGTTGATGCAAACAAATATGTACACACCTTGTTTCCACCATACTTTTTTCCCAGCCAACATCCAAATAAGAGTACTTACGATTATGTAGGTCAATACAATATGAAGAATAATGAACGGTTCTTCCGTATAGAAATCAAGCCCGATAATAAGAAATAGCGGGTGCACCACTAATGCAATGAGTGAGCAGAGAAGCATCAATGATATTTTCCTTAGGATTTCCATTTCGCTAAATTTGGTATAAATTGCTCAACCGCGTATGCCTTGAAAAGACAGTGTGAGTGCTATTTGCGGGAGGCACGCACAGCACGGACGGGGATGCCGGTATATCGGCTATCGTACCAGATTTCCTGTTTGCCAAACGAATTAAAGAACAGGATATAGGCTTCGCCCTGGTCTGCCGCTTCGATAGCCATCTTCTTGGCTGAGCACAGCGTGCGTGACCAATAATAGGCGAATTGGCCATCATTGTAGATATGGGTTGAGCACCCGCCTGCAGTTGGCAAGAAGATGGAGTTGCCGTTGCGGCCGGTTACAAGATAACCATTCACGCCGTCCCGTCGAGTCCATTGCCATTCGCATTTTTCCACAAGCTCTTGCAATTGTTCCATCGTCGGTGTGCGCCAATTGGAGCCCCATTTCACGTATGCAGCATCGTCTTCGGGATCGAGCTCCATCTTGCCATCACCGCCTTGAACATAACCATCTTCTGTCCATTTCATGTAATAGTACTTATACCACGTCTCTTCCAAAATGCGATAATAATGATCACTGATGGTGTCATATTCCCAATGCGCCCACTTGTAGTTGCGCCATTCATAGGTGTCCTTGGTAGCGGTTTCGCCCCAGGCGAAGTAGTCGCCATATTCCTCAGGGCTGTCGGCACCGATGTTACACGTCGCCCACAGCGTGCCGCTGGGCAGCCCCAGGTCAACATGCTCGTGAGTATCGGGAGTCACGGGCTCATCTTTATCGTCACCGCAAGAAATAAAAACCAGAGGCAATGCTATAGCCAATAACAAATAAAACTTATTCATGATGATATCCAATTTAAAGATTGTGGCAAATTTGTGAATTATATTCAATACATTCAAGTTATTATATAACGATTATAATCTAGAATTATTATAAATGAGTATTAATAGCTGTCCTGAGAAAAACGCATTGGCATAGAAGCCGCATGGGGTGGTGTGCGTCATAATTCAAGCCTATATCAATGTCCGTGCAGCGCACCGAGAAATTAAACAAAAATTTGTATAAAAATTAAGAAAAATAATTTTTTGTTTTAATTTTATTAAAAAAATTTGTTTAATTTCTCGGCCGCTAGGCCGATTAAAAACCAGAGGTTACTCTATTCTCTCTCTCGTTTACAGCGACTTGATGTCTCCAGAGCTTTCGGGCATCAGGTAACGGGTACCGGTGTCCTTGCTGATCTGTTCACGGAACTGCTGGTCATAGCCGGGTGTTGTATAACGTCCCGGAACGACGACACCATTCTCTGAAGGCTTCATGATTTGATCGTTATGCTTCACGGCTATGAGACGGAAGAGCTTGTCCCAACGCTGCATCATTTGGGCGGTATAGGCAGCACTCTTGCTGGTGAGGTAGCTGACGCGCTCACGCTTGGTGAGAGGCTCTATGTCTTTCAATACTTGGGCCTGATCGGCAGCATAAAAGTCTTCCAACTCCTTCTGTGCTTCACGCAGGTCGCCAATCATGACGCTGTAGCGCGGATAAATCATGTTGGCCACCAGATTGTTCATCCAGAAGGCGCTATGCTCGCTGAACTCGCTGCTCACGTTGTTCTCACGGCGGAAGGCTTCGGGCACATCATTTACGCAGCAATACACAGGCACGTAGGCAATCATGTTGGCATCGTCGCAGTTGAAGTACATGATGCCTCCCACCTCGTCGGGTAGCCAGCTGCGCAGCTGTGATACCAGCGTGAAGCCCGACTGCGGGGTGCCGATGGCACGCTCGCGGAAATAGTTCTTTCCATCAACTTCCCAGTTCATGGGCAGCGGACGGTAAGGTGAGCTCCAGGGTCCTGCACTCATGTCGACTGTCATGTCAAGCGGCGTGCCCTCGTAGTGGTCGCGCATGTCATTCATGATGTCACGCACCGACAACTTTCGGTCGGGCTTGATGTAGAGCGGCAGGTGGTCGCAAACGTCATGCTGGCCATTGATGTAGGGCAGATACTTGTCCATCTCGGCATGGTCGTAGTGATGGCGGAAGAAACTCCACACGCGGGCATCGGCATAGCGCACCGAGGAGAAGGAAATGGGGCAATAGGTATCGCGGAAGCTGAAGTCTTCATCCTTGCCGCTAAAATAGCCTTTCTCGCGCGCAAAGGAAATCACATCCTTGGAATACAGGCAGTTCTTGGGATCCTTCAAGGGGAACTGGCGTATGCGAGAGAGATTGGCATGGGCACAGATGCAGTCGTCAGGAATGCGGACGGCTACCCACACGGCACCTTTCACACCAGGGCCCTTACCCACGATCTCGAGAATCCAAGCCTCGTTCTTGTCACACACGGTGATGGTCTCACCCGTGCTGCTGTAACCATACTTCTGCACCAGGTCGGTCATGATGAGGATAGCCTCACGAGCTGTAGCGGCACGCTCCAGCCCCAGATGCATCATAGAGAAATAGTCGAGCCATCCTTCAGGGTTCTGCAATTCCAGGCGGCCATCAAAGGTGGTTTCCACGATGCTCACCTGCTTCTCATTGATAAAGCCGATGACGTCATAGGTGTATTCCACTTGAGGAATATAGCCTTTCACGGGGCCACGGCCCCACTCACGGATGGCAATCTTCTCGTCTTTCTCGTGCCTGCCTCCAGGAGTGCGCGACAGCGAGCCCGCAAAGCCATAGCCATCACAGTTATACGTGCAAATCACCGAGCCATCTGCCGAGGCTGCCTTACCGACGATTAGGTTGGTACATGCCCAAGACTGAGTGACTGCCACAGCCAACATCGCCACGAGGAATGAGAGAAATCGTTTCGTCATCATATTACAAAATCCAATTTGTCGTTTTTTCTATAGGGTACAAAGATAGCGATTTTTCAGCTAACCACTTCATTTTCTTTTAGATTTGGACGATTAGTGTCAGCCCTAAAGTTTAGGACTTCCCTTTAATGCTCTGGAAATAAGACAAATATAGGTTTCTCTCAAATCGGGAGATCAGTTTGGTGGCAATTGAACACGAACAGCTCGAACGCTTAGACCGCCGTAGCGGTAAAAAATGCCCCAAGATCTGTTTCCCGAACCAAAGGATAAGCCCCCTGCGCATTCGGGCAATAAAGTGGACTCGCTTGACCAGTAGTAGCCGCCCAGTCCGGTCTCGTCTGATCCTCCCTCCGAACGGACACCTGATTCTGGCAGAATCAAAGTCGCTCCATTAGGACCTGTAACCCTGCAACAATTTACACCGTTGATCTCGATTGTTGTCCATGTACACCGTGTAATCAACTCCTGCATTTGTGCTTCGGTGGGCATGCGCCATGCTGCACCCCAATTCACGGTGGCGGCATCGTCATCGGGCAGCAGTAGAGTCCTATTATCAACTTCTCCAAAGTCTTTGTCGGAGCAGTATTTCGTCAACGTGTTTTCACTTCCGTTGCACCAGATATAGGTGCTCCAGTCATAGGCATCCTTGGTAGAAGTTTCGCCCCAGGCAAAGTAATAACCACAGTCTTCGGGACTGCTGGCGCCCACGTTCATCGTCGCCCATAGTGTGCCACTGGGCAGTCCTAAGTCCACCCATTCGTGGAGATTATTCACATCGTCATTGATAACAGGCTGAGCTTTCACACACAAAGCCATCATTGCCATAATCATCATCAACATCAAATTCTTCATTTTTTCCTGATACTTTTAGCGGGTTAATAATCACATATTTATTATAACGATCAACAAACACTCATGTTGTATTGACTGCTATTGACTTAAGAATATTTTACTTTTGATAGTTTCAATCTATGTATGCGCCGCCATTCGTGAAATTTGTCATAATGGTATGCGGATGCCAATGAGTATAATTCGTAGTTTTTATTTCCTCAGTGACGTTCGAAAAAAATCAGGTCATGGAAAAGACCACGACCTGATGATTGTGTTTATTAGGAAAATGGTTTACTGTGCCTCGGCGATGAGTTCGATTTCGACAAGGGCAGCCTTGGGCAGGTCCTTTACTGCGAAGGCGCAGCGAGCAGGGAAGGGAGCCGTGAAGAACTCGGCATAGACCTCGTTCATTGGGCCGAAGTTGGCAATTTCACTGAGGAATACGGTGGTCTTGACAACGTTATTGAGGTCGAGTCCCTCGCTCTGGAGGATGGCGCGTGCGTTGAGCAGGCTTTGACGGGTCTGTTCCTTGATGCCTCCCTCGGGGAATGCTCCGGTCTCAGGGATGATGGGCAGCTGGCCCGAAACGAATACGAGATTGCCGGTGCGGATAGCCTGGCTGTAGGGACCAATGGCAGCAGGTGCCTTATCGGTGTTTAATACTTTCATTGTTTGTTGATAAGATGAATAATATTGTTGTTAATAATGTGAGTTAATCAGATACTGCAAAGGTAGTGATAATTATTGATTCAACTGCATGAATGGGCAAGAAAAAAACGACCTGCGGTCATCTGACTGCAGGTCGTGATCATTTAAAAAGATGAAGTTTTGATTACTTCTTGATACCCATCTTCTTGGCGATCTTGGCGGGGATGGCATCCTTGTGAACGAGGATGTTCAAGGTCTTAGCGCGGAAGAAGGCCTCACTGCAATAGAAGTAGCCCTCATAGAGCTGGTTGGTGTCCCAGCTGTTCTGCACCTTGAAGTAGCGGTTGCCTTCCTGGTCAACAGCCTTACCCATGATGACCATACCGTGGTCGTCGGTGGTCTCCTTGTTGTCAAACATTGCCTGACGCTCCTCGGGGGTTACCCACTGCTCCTTAACCGGGCCCTTGATGTCCCACAACTCGGCCTCGCGGTCTCTGTCGCTCAGCTGAGCCCAGCGTGCCATGTCGGTACCTGCAGCATCGGGAACCTCTTTCTTGACGGGCAGGATAGCATAACCATTGCGCCACTTGAAGCCTTTCTCGCTCACGTCAGAACCCCAAGCGATGCTGTAGCCGTTGTCGATAGCATAGTTGGCAATCTCCAGCAGCTCGTCGATGGGCACGTTCTGATAGCTTGACCACAACCAGTTGTCGGCCACCTCAAGGACGAAGGGCTGATAGTAGGGGTGGTGGGTGAACGATGCAATGGGTACATAGTCGTCCATGTTGATGCCGAGGCTGGCAGCCCAGGTCTGCGGGGTATAGGTCTTGCCCTCATAGACGAAAGTCTCGGGCATCTTGCCCATGTAACCGTCGAGGATGCCCTTCAGACCGTCCATCCAAGCAGGAGAAAGCTTACCGCGGCTGTTCTTGTTGATGGTGCCAACATAGCCTTTCAACAGAGCGGTCAGCTCGCTGGTGTCAAACTTCTTGTCGCCATAGGTCATGCCAGTATAGACCTCGTTGGGAACCATACCGTACTTGCGCCATACGTAGGGCACGTCCTCGGCAGCGCCGCCTTCAGCGAAGTTGATGGTGCCATCCATGCGGATGTACTTGATGGCCTTGTCATAGTAGCAGTGGTTAACGACAAAACCCTCGCTCAGGTGAACCTCCTTGCCGGTTTGGCGCAGGATCTCGTTCTCAAAGAAGGAGTTGGTAGAGTAGCACCAGCACGTTCCGGACTTGTTCTGGTCCTTAACGGGAGTGTGGCGAATGACTTTGGTGTCGGTGAATTTGAAACCAGTGCTGTCAGGAATGACAACCTTGCTGTCGGCCAAAACGTTGATGGAAACGGCCGATGCAAGCAGTAAGAATAAAAACTTCTTCATAAAATACAGTTAGTTATTAATATTAGGTTAATAGAATTTCATTGGTTATAACTTGCAAATGTACTCATTATTTTTGAATAACGACCGTTTTTGGAAATAAAATGATAAAAATAACCTCGCTATGGCCCGAAGAGCCACAACGAGGCATTGTTTTTTCTAGAATCAGATAGATAAGATTTGATTGATGATGCCGCAAAGATACAAAGTTTTCGTTGATTGAAGAAAAATATGTAATTTTGTACCATGATTTATCCCTCATCTTTTGAGACCAAGATCGGCTTTGATGCCGTCAGGCGTGAACTGGAACGCCATTGCGTGAGTGCATTGGGCGCCGCCAACGTGCCCCGCTTGCATTACTCAACCCGTCGCGACGAGGTGCTGTGCTGGCTTGAACAGACCAACGAGTTCTTGTCTATCGTGCAGACGGGCAAGGAGTTCCCGTTGAGTTACTACTTTGATTTGCGTGTAGTGTTGAGAGAGGTGTCAACACCAGGCACTTTCTTGTCGGCAGAGCGTCTGTTTGATTTGCAACGCCTGTTGGTGACCGTCTCCCAGATAGTGCGCTTTTTCTCTCTTGATGGTGACGACAATACTCCCTATCCGCGTCTGCGTGAATTGACCAGCGGCATGCAGTCTTTTCCCGAGTTGAGTGCCGCAATCGGACACGTGCTCGACAAGGCCGGTAATATCAAGGACACCGCTTCGCCCCGTCTCCACGAGTTGCGTGTGAACATAGCCCGTGTGACCAGTAGCATTAATGGCACCCTGCGACGCATCATCGCCCAAGGCAAGCAGGACGGTATCCTTGATAATGATGTTCAGCCTTCACTTCGTGACGGACGCTTGGTGCTGCCTGTTAATGCGATGAACAAGCGCAAGCTTCACGGCATCGTCCACGACGAGAGCGCTACGGGTAAAACCGTGTTCATTGAGCCTGATGCCATCGTCGAAGCCAATAACCGCATCCGCGAGACCGAAGCCGAGATCGCCCGCGAGATCATCCGTATCCTCACCGAGGTGACCGACCAGATACGTCCGCACCTTGACGAACTGGCCAGCGTCCTGGAGACGTTGGGACAGCTGGATTTTATCCGTGCCAAGGCTCTGTTTGCCCAGGATGTCGGTGCCCAGATGTGCCATGTGGACCGTAAGCCCCTCATTGAATGGTACAATGCCATTCATCCGGCCTTGATGCTCTCGTTACGCAATCAAGGGAAGGAAGTCGTTCCGCTCAATATCACCCTGAATAAACAAAACCGTATCCTGGTCATTTCAGGACCTAATGCCGGTGGCAAGTCGGTGTGTCTCAAGACCGTGGGAGTGGTGCAATACATGGTGCAATGTGGTCTGTTACCCACCTTGCGCGACAATTCTCATGTCGGTATCTTCCGCGATATTTTCATTGATATCGGTGATCAGCAGAGCATTGAGAATGACCTGAGTACCTATAGCAGCCATCTGCAGAACATGAAACTGTTCCTGTCCAAAGGTGGCAAGGAGACGCTCATTCTGATCGACGAGATGGGAAGCGGCACCGAGCCGCAGATTGGCGGAGCTATAGCCCAGTCTATCCTGGAGCAGCTCAACGAGCATCAAGTAATGGGCGTGGTTACCACCCACTACCAGAACCTGAAGCATTTTGCTGATGAGGCCGAAGGGGTAATCAATGGAGCGATGCTCTATGACCGCCAACGCATGCAGCCGCTGTTCCAACTGTCAATAGGTTATCCGGGCAGCTCTTTCGCCATCGAGATTGCACGCAAGACGGGTTTGCCCCAGCAGGTCATTGACAAGGCAAGCGAGATCGTGGGCAGTGACTATATCAACATGGACAAGTACCTGTTGGACATCGTGCGTGACCGCCGCTACTGGGAAAACAAGCGTCAGGATGTGCGGGCTAAGGAGAAGCGCCTAGACCAGCTGATTGGTGATTATGACGAACGCTTGGACAACATCCGTGCCGAACACCGTCAAATCATCCATGATGCACGTGCCGAAGCGCAGGAAATCCTACGTGACAGCAATGCACAGATAGAACGAACAATCAAGGAAATACGTCAGCAGCAGGCCGAAAAAGAACGTACTAAGGACTTGCGCCGACAGCTTGACGAATTCAAGAAACGCCTGAATGCCGAAGAGCCTGAGGAACCGACACGACTGAAGGAACTCACGCCCAAAAATAACCCCCGTCCTAAACAGCCCAAGAAAAAGACGATACAGCCCGTCGCTAAAAACCGTCCCTTGCAGGCTGGCGACAATGTGGTGCTGAAGGGCACGACGACCGTAGGAACGCTCATCAGTATAGACGAGAAATATGCGCTCGTGGCATTTGGCAATATTAAGACTCGCATCGAGGCCGATAAGGTAGAGCGCACGATGCGTAAGGAGAAGACAGCTAAGGCTGAGTCGCTCGGACGTGCGACTACCGACGAGATAAGGACAAGGCAACTGAATTTCAAACCCGATATTGATGTGCGTGGCATGCGTGCCGACGAGGCTCTGCAGGCGATAACCTACTTCATAGACGATGCTATCCAGTTCAACGCCCAGCGCGTGCGCATATTGCATGGAACTGGAACTGGAGCCTTGAAAGTTGCCATCCGTGACTATCTGCACACGGTTAATGGTGTGAAGTCTTACCGTGATGAACATGTACAGTTCGGCGGTGCCGGTATCACCGTGGTGGATTTGGAGTAATTGGTTAACGTGGGACTTGATACTAATAACAAAACGTAATGATAGAGAATAATATTTTTTATAGTCCGTTCAGGACTTCGGGTGGAGCTATCCCGTTCGACCGCATAACGACTGCAGACTATGAACCTGCAATCCGCGAGGGCATCAGACAGCATGATGACGAGGTGAAGGCCATTGCAGCCAACGAGGATGAAGCGACCTTTGAGAACACCATTGTCGCGCTTGACCGTGCAGGTATAATGCTGAACCGTGTATTGGGTGTGTTCTATCCCATGCTATCGGCCAATGCAGATGACTTGTTGATGGCCGTGAGCGAACTCATGGCACCCGAGCTGAGTGACCACTTTAACAGTATCACCCTGAATGAACAACTTTGGCAACGTGTGAAATACGTTCATGACCATTTCAACGAACAGAGTCATGATGTGGAGGACCGCATGCTGATGCAGGAAACCTACGATGGCTTTGTGCGTAGCGGTGCCAATCTTCAAGGCGAGGACCGCAAGCGTTACCGCCAGCTGTCCAAGCGCTTGACCGAACTGACCCTGAAGTTTGAACAGAATACCCTCAAAGAGACCCCGCGATATGAGTTGTGGCTCTCCGAGAATGACCTTGACGGTCTGCCCGAGAGTGCCCTTGATGCTGCTAAACAGGCCGCTAAGGACAAGGGGCGTGAGAATGAATGGTTGGTGACGCTAAATGCCCCAAGTTACATCCCATTCATGAAATACAGCTCCCGACGTGACTTGCGGGAAAAGTTATACAAGATGTATAATCGCCAGTGCACCAGTGGCGAGTACTGCAATTTGGACGTGCTGCGTGACATTGCCAACACGCGGCTTGAGATTGCACGCCTGATGGGGTATGAGACTTTTGCCGACTACAAACTGCAGCACACGATGGCACAGACGCCTGACAATGTTTATGACATGCTGAACCGGCTGCGCGATGCCTATCTGCCCGTAGAACGTGACGAGATGGAACGCCTGTCTCGTTTTGCCAGTGAACTTGAGGGCAAGCCGATGGATATCATGCCGTGGGACTATAGCTATTACAGCAATAAGGAAAAGGACTCGATGTTTGAGATCAATGACGAGTTGCTGAGGCCTTATTTTGAGTTAGGTAGGGTTACACGGGGCGTGTTCGGTTTTGCCAAGCGGATGTATGGCCTGCGCTTTATCCCCAACCATGATGCCCAGGTGTTCCACCCCGAGGTAGAAGTCTATGACGTGACCGACGAGGATGGTAAAGCCGTTGGAATGCTTTATCTTGACTTTTTCCCCCGTCCCACCAAGCAGAGTGGGGCATGGATGACAAGTTTCCGCGAGCAATATATCGACGATAACGGCAATGACGTGCGTCCCTTGGTGACCTTGACGATGAATTTCACACGTCCCACCGACAACAAACCCTCGTTACTCACCGTGCGCGAGGTCGAGACCTTCATGCACGAGTTCGGCCATGCATTGCATCAGTTGCTGAGCCGTTGCAAGTACCAGTCAATCTCAGGAACCAATGTCTATCGTGACTTTGTCGAGGTGCCGTCACAGTTCAATGAGAACTATGTCTATGAGCGCGAGTTCCTTGACAGTTTTGCCTGCCACTATCAGACAGGTGAACAGGTGCCGCAGGAATTGATCGACCGCCTGATTGCCTCGTCACAATATGGTGCTGCCTACGCCTGTGTGCGTCAGCTGGGCTTCGGTTACATGGATATGGCTTGGCATAGCATCAACGAACCCTACAAGGGCGACGACTTTGATTTTGAGTATAATGCGGTCAAGGAAGTACAGGCATTTGAACCAGTGGAAGGCTGCATCATGTCGCCTCAGTTCACCCACATCTTCTCGGGTGGCTATGCAGCAGGTTATTATGGCTACAAGTGGGCCGAAATGATTGAGTGTGACGCCTTTGACAAATTCCGTCAGGACGGCATCTTCAACCGCGATACAGCCCGCTCATGGGTCGAGAATGTCTTGTCCCGTGGCGGAACTGAGGCCCCGATGACCCTCTACAAGCGATTCCGCGGCTCCGAACCTGGCATCGAGGCCATGATGCGCCGCGATGGCATTAAGCCACTGCAATAGACTGTTTTTTCATCAATGAATTGATCAATAAGGGCTCATTTTGGGCCCTTATTATCGTTTTATTGTCAAATTATTTTACACTTTTCGGTTTTTTTTATAGTTGATGGGCATTTTTTAATTGAAAAGTTTGTTTGCTATTATCAATGCCAATATATTTGTAACATGAGATAATGATTGATAGCTCTCTTGCAATATCATATAAGTTCCTTGCCTCTGGCAGGCGTTTATGATTGAAAACAGTTAGGAATGTGCAATGATTTGATACATGATTAGACAATTATTACATTATTAAAATTATAAAGTTATGAAAAGAACAATTTTAAGTTTATTTGTATTGTCGCTGATGTTGACCTCGTTTACTACTGCAGCAGGTGATTTTCAGCGAGGTGATGTGAGTCATGATGGTCAAGTGAATGTGGACGACCTGACTTGCCTGATAGACTATCTGTTAAAAGGCACATGGTTCGATGAACCGGTGGCTCCTCCTGATGGTCATGAGTATGTTGACCTGGGACTGCCCAGCGGTACGCTGTGGGCGACGTGCAACGTCGGTGCTAATGCTCCTGAGGAATGTGGCGACTATTTCGCTTGGGGCGAAACAGAGCCTAAAGCGGTGTATGAATGGGGTACCTACAAGTGGTGCAACGGCAGCTACAAATCAATGACGAAGTACTGCACGTCAGCAAGCTACGGCACGGTTGACAACAAGACAGCATTAGAACCCGAGGACGATGCCGCCAGCGTGAACTGGGGTGCATCATGGCGGATACCAACAAACGAACAGCAACATGAATTGGTTGATAATTGTACCTGGACGTGGACAACGAGTAACGGCGTGAATGGTTATCTGGTCACTGGCCCTAATGGGAATACCTTGTTCTTGCCCGCTACGGGCGCTCACAGGAATGAGTCACTTTACGATTTTGGATCGTATGGCTACTATTGGTCGCGCACGCTTACCTCGGGCTATTCCAGTGGTGCTTGCTACATGAGCTTCCAGTCTGAGGAAGTGAATTGGAACAAAAACTGCTACCGCTTCTATGGATACACTGTCCGTGCTGTGTATGTGCCGCAGATGCCGGCTTCGTTCACTGCTGCTGACAATGAATATCAGCGCGGTGATGTGGACCAAAATGGCCGAGTAAGCATTGACGATGTGACTTGCCTGATTGATTACCTGTTAAAAGGTACATGGCCTGAAGAGCCAGAGATTCCTGATAATCACGAGTATGTTGACCTGGGCCTTCCTAGCGGAACGTTGTGGGCGACCTGCAACGTCGGCGCCGATAACCCTGAAGGCTATGGCGACTATTACGCTTGGGGCGAGACCGAGTCTAAGGATGTGTATAACTGGGGTACCTACAAGTGGTGTAACGGCAGTAGGAATACACTGACAAAGTACAATACCAACAACAACTTGGGCATAGTAGATAATAAGACCGAACTGGATCCTGAGGATGATGCTGCATACGTGAACTGGGGTCCATCGTGGCGTACACCGACTGACGAGCAGTTGCATGAACTGTATGACAGGTGTACATGGATCCGGTCGAATATGAATGGTGTGAAAGGTTATAAGGTAAAAGGTCCCAATGGGAACATGATATTTTTGCCTGCTGCAGGTTTCCGCAACGAGGGTTCAATTGTCGAATCGGAGGTTATGGGTATTTATTGGTCGAGGTCATGCGCTACTAATAACGGCATTGCCACTGGCGCCTACGAAGCAACCGAAGTTGGCTTTGATTGGGGGGAATGGACCACATTCTACAACGGTGTATACGGTGCTCGCTACTTCGGCCACAGTGTCCGTGCCGTGCATGTACCGCTTCCTGATACCCGGGATCTCTACGTCCAGGAGGAAAGCCTTAACTTGGGTGATGTGCTCATAGATGAGACCATCACGGGTGAGCTGACCATTGTCAATAATACCGCAGGAGATAAGATATTGACTGTCTCGGTTGATGAACCGTTCATGTTAAAAGAGGATGAGGGTAGTGCGTCGAGCATAATTGTAGTGGTACCTGGTAATTCCAGCCGTGAGGTGACAGTGATGTTCTCGGCAACTAGGCCAGGCTTAGTCAGCGGCAATGTGTACTTCTTGCACTCTTCTCTTGAAGGCGGTCAGACGGTTGTCCCGGTCCAAGCTCGTGCCTATTATGAAGGCGCCCCGCAGTCTGTTGACCTGGGACTGCCCAGTGGCACACTGTGGGCTACGTGCAACATCGGCGCCAATAACCCCGAGGAGTACGGTGACTACTTCGCTTGGGGCGAGACTGAGCCTAAGAATTATTATGATTGGAGCACCTACAAGTGGTGCAATGGTACCAATAGGACGTTGACGAAGTACTGCGACAATAGTTCTTATGGTACTGTGGACTATAAGACGGTATTGGATCTTGAGGACGATGCTGCCTATGTGAACTGGGGCGAGAGCTGGCGCATGCCGACCGAGGAACAAATGGAAGAGCTGATGGTAAAGTGTACCTGGACATGGACGACAATAAACGGTGTGAAAGGTAATCTAGTAACTGGTCCCAATGGGAACACAATCTTCTTGCCCGCAGCGGGTCTCCGCTCTAATGGTTCGCTTACCAGCGTAGGTACCTACGGTTACTACTGGACACGCACGCTCATCACGGGTGACCCCTACAGTGGCCCCGATGGCGCTTGTGGTCTGAGCTCCGATTCGGGAAATCCTGCCTGGAGCTATACCTACAGGCTCCGCTACTTTGGACAGAGCATCCGCCCTGTGCGTGCCTCCAAGATTTAGTACCTACTCGATCTAAAATGAACCCCAAAAGTTGGATAAAAAACTTTTGGGGTTCATTTTATGGCCTATTGTACAATTCGGTGCTTTTCTCTATCTTTGCGGCATGAATAGGATGATTAGAAAGGCTTTGATGGACGATGTGCCGGTAATTATGCGACTCATCGACGAGGCGCGCGCCATTATGCGTTCGTGCGGTAACATGAACCAGTGGATTGACGGCTATCCCAGCCGTGAGACAATCGAGACTGATATCAATAATGGACATGGCTATGTGTGTGTGGAGCGGGGTGGGGAAGTAATAGCCTCGTTTGCCTTCATCCCTGGCCCAGAGCCTACCTACAAGGAAATCTACGAGGGTCAGTGGCTGGATGACAAGCCCTATTATGTCGTGCATCGCTTGGCAAGCACAGCTGCCAGTCATGGTGTTTTCAACGATGTGATGGACTACTGCATGGGCGTTGCAGGCAACCTGCGTATCGACACCCATCGCGATAATGTCATCATGCATCATGTCATCGACCGTTACGGTTTCACCTATTGTGGCATCATCTACCTGCTCAATGGCGATGAGCGCCTGGCCTATCAGTTAAATCACCGGGGATAGATAACTTGATGCCGCCCAGTGCCAGGGTTCCCTGTGCCGTGACTTTGTCGCGGCCAGCAATATGGATAAAACAATCAGGGCCGGCCCTTGTGGGTCAGCCCTGATTAGTTATAAGGAATTTAATCTTATTTTCAGATTAGTTCTTCTTCAGCTCGTCGGCAACCTTCTGAGCAGCGTCAGCAGCCTTGTCCTTAGCAGCGTCAACGGCGTTGCCAGCGGCGTCCTTAGCAGCGTCAACAGCCTCACCAGCCTTGTCCTTAGCAGCGTCAACAGCAGCACCAGCAGCATCAGCAGCGGCACCAACAGCCTCGTTAACCTTCTCCTTAGCGGCGTTGGCTACGAACTCAGCGAAACCAGCCTTCAGGTTCTCGGGAACATCGATGTAGCTGGTCATCTTCTCAGCCAGGGTCGGGATCTTAGCCAGGATGGCGTCCTTGTTAGCCTCCCAAACGGTCTTGATGATGTTGATGATGTTGAAGTAACCAGCCTGGTCACCACCATCAAGGAGAGCCTGAGCTTTAGCCTTCAGGCCATCGAGCAGAGTAACAGCTTGTGCCTCGTCGGCGCAGTTCAACAGGTCAGCGGTAACGCTCTCAACAGTGGGAGCTACCTCTTCGGTCTGCTCTTCTACAACCTCCTCAGCGGGCTTGGTCTCGGTCTTGCAACCTACAAATGCGATAGCAGCAACAGCTGCAAACATCAATAAAAACTTCTTCATAATAAAACAACTTTAATTTAAAAAATTAATAATAAAACGAAAATTCAACGCCGCAAAAGTAACGGCTATTTTTGAATTGGCAAATTTTTTGGTCTAAATTTTCATTTTTTAATACTTTTATTTGCCTTTTAGGCTGTTTTGCGGTCAAAAAACTATAACTTTGCGGTGCAGAATCTTGACCGTCAGGTTGTGTTGCAACTTCCGTGCCAAGATTATCGGCATTGACAATTTATTTATAGTTTGGCAGTTTTATTTCAGCAAATTACTAACAACTAAATATTTAATGTGATATGAGTTTAGGATATCTCGTATTTGGCGCAATCTTCATTCTGAGTATGATTGTTCAGAATTCTCTTAAGTCGAAGTTTGCCAAGTACAGTAGAATACCATTGGGAGTTCCCATGGCAGGACGTGACATCGCTAACGCGATGCTGCAGCAGAATGGCTGCGGCGACGTGCAGGTGACCAGCGTGAGCGGTCAGTTGACCGACCATTTCAACCCGGCCAACAGGACGGTGAACCTGAGTGAGCCAGTTTATGGCACCAATAGCATTGCCGCTGCTGCGGTCGCTGCCCATGAGTGTGGCCATGCTATTCAGCACAAGGTGGGCTATAGCATGTTGCAACTGCGCACCAAGATGGTTCCTATCGTGTCTTTTGCCTCGAGGACTGTTCAATGGCTGTTGCTTGCTGGTATCGTTATTTTTACGGTGACCCCGATACCATTTTATATAGCTCTTGCTATGTTTGGGGCAACGGTATTGTTCAGTTTTGTGACTCTGCCTGTTGAGGTCGATGCCAGCCGTCGTGCCATCCAGTGGCTTGAAGGCTCAGGCATTGCTAGTGGCGAGCAATTGGCTAACGCCAAGGACGCCCTTCGTGCTGCAGCCTATACCTATGTGGTATCAGCCCTCGGCTCACTGGCTACATTACTATATTATGCATCTCTTGTCCTTGGTGGTCGCAGGAGGTAAACCGATAAATAATTCATATAAAAAATACAGAAAAACAGATAATGGCACAAAAACCATCCATCCCTAAGGGGACTCGCGACTTCTCACCTATCGAGATGGCGCGCCGCAACTATATCTTTAACACGATTAAAGACGTTTTCTTGCTCTATGGATTTCAGCAGATTGAGACACCTGCCGTAGAAAACCTTTCAACATTGATGGGCAAATATGGCGAGGAAGGCGATAAATTGCTGTTCAAGATTCTGAACAGTGGTGACTACCTCAAGGATGCTCCCGATGACTTGCTCACGGCACACGATTCCTTGCACCTGACGACCAAGATCAGCGAGAAGGGACTGCGTTATGACTTGACGGTGCCTTTTGCCCGTTACGTCGTGCAGCACCGCAACGACTTGCAGATGCCGTTCAAGCGTTATCAGGTACAGCCTGTGTGGCGTGCCGACCGTCCCCAGAAGGGTCGTTACCGCGAGTTCTATCAGTGTGATGCTGACATCGTGGGCAGTGACTCGCTGTTCAACGAGGTAGAGCTGGTGACGATGATCGATGAGGTGTTCAATCGCTTCAACATCAATGTCGCTATCAAACTGAACAACCGCAAAATCCTGAGTGGCATTGCCGAGATCATCGGAGCCGCCGACAAGATAGTCGATATCACCGTCGCCATTGATAAACTCGATAAAATCGGCCTTGACAACGTGAATGCCGAGTTGAAGGAGAAAGGGTTGAGTGACGAAGCCATCGCCACACTGCAACCGCTGTTGGCACTAGACGGTACCAACGAGGAACGTCTGACTGCACTGGCAGGTATGCTGGCCAGCAGCGAGACGGGCATGAAGGGCATTGAAGAGATGCGCTATGTGCTCGACCATGTCGCTGCATTAGGCACCCGTGCCCAGGTTGAACTTGATGTGTCGTTGGCTCGCGGCTTGAACTACTATACAGGCACCATCCTTGAGGTCAAGGCACTGGATGTTGCGATCGGTAGCATCACCGGTGGCGGACGTTATGATAACCTTACGGGCGTATTCGGTATGCCGGGCTTGTCTGGCGTAGGCATCAGCTTCGGTGCCGACCGCATCTATGATGTGTTGAACGCCCTTGACCTTTATCCTGCCGACACAATGGCGACTGCTCGGGTCATGTTTGTCAACTTCGGTGAACAGGAAGCTACAACGTCACTGAGTCACATCATGGCATTACGCAAGGCGGGTATCAGCGCTGAACTGTACCCTGACAGTGCCAAGATGAAGAAACAGATGAACTATGCCAACGACCGCCAGATTCCTTTTGTCGCCATTGTGGGTGCCGATGAGGTACAAAACGGTACCATCGCACTCAAGAACATGGTGACTGGTGAACAGCAGACGTTGACTGTGGACCAGGTGATAACCGCTCTCTCTCGATAACACTACTCGCGGTGGCCATGAACAGCATGTATCAACAGTTGATGCAACTGCCGCTCTTCCAGGGCGTGGGTACCGAGAAGATTACGGCTCTGGTAGAGAAACTGCCGTTCCATTTCCTGAAATATCGCAATGGTGAGCAGATCTTTGCCGCTGGTGATCCGTGTACACACATTAAGTTTATTGTTTCGGGGCAGGTGAGATTGGAAACCCCGTTTCCCAATCTGCGTATCACCATGCACCAAACGATTCACAATCCTCATGTCCTGGCAGCGGAATGCCTCTTCGGCCGTGAAACGGTTTATCCTTATACCGCCGTCAGCCATGGTGCGTGTGGCATCCTGCAACTGCTCAAGAGCGACTATATCAAGATGGTCACTACCGATAAAGTGTTCTTGTTCAACATCCTGAATTACTTATCATCGGGTAGCCAACGCAGTGTGCAGTTGCCTCTTGCCGTAAAAGATGGATCGGTGGCCGAGCGTCTGGCGATGTATGTGGACGCTTTGTCGATTTCTGGAGCGACTGACATAGGCTTCCGCTACAAGCAGAAGGATTTGTGCACCCTGCTGGGCACACAGCGAACGACATTGGTGTCCACACTTGACAAGTTGCGTGACTTGGACATCCTGGACTATGACAGTAATGGGTTGACGATTCTTGATTTTCAAGGATTGCTCAACTTGAATGATGATTAAAATATAGAACTGAAATGAAATACACCTATTATACTCAAGGCACATGCTCGTCACAGATTGACTTTGAAATTGATGACGAGGGCATTTTGCGCGATGTGATGTTCTATGGCGGTTGTCACGGCAACCTGCAAGGAATCTCTATCCTGGTACGAGGCATGAAGGCTAGTGATGTGGTCAGCAAGTTGCAAGGTATCCGTTGCGGATACAAAAACACGTCATGCCCCGACCAGCTGGCTAACGCCCTGCGCAGGGTCTTGGAACAAGAAAAGAAGGATTGACCAATTAAGACTATTAATTATTAATTAAAGAATAAATGAAGAAGTTTTTTTTGATGATGACAGCCACTCTGGCTTTGACACTGGTAAGTTGCACTGGCAACAAGGATTACAAGGCTGAAGGTGAACAACTTTCCAAACAGCTTGACGAGGTAGTTGAGCAGAATGATACAACAGCGGCTCTCAGTGTCGATGATGAGATTCGTGAATTGGAGCAAGAAATCATCGCTAGTGGCGATTCGGCTGCACTGGCCGACTTCCGTGAGGCCATGAAGGATGCTCGCGTCCGTAATGCAACCTTCGTTACCATGAGCAAAATTCACAATGGAATGGAGCGTGATAAGGCCATGAAAGAGTTGGTTCAGGATGCCTTAAATGGTGATGTCAACATCCAAGCAGTAAACACCGCCATCAATACCCTCTTGAAAATTGAAGATAAGCAGAAGGGTAAAAAAGAAGAGAAGAAGTAATAACATCATCACATGAGGCTCTTTCCTCAATTCCGTGTTTTGATTCAAGCACGTGCGATCATTTGCATCGTGCTGGGCTTGATTGCGTTAGCTTGTGGAACAGGAATTGAGGTGACTGAGCATGTCACCGACAAGGACGTGCGTCGGGTCATGGATCAGACTGACACACGCCAACCTCCTATCACGCTTGATGTGTACACCGACTCGCTTCAGGCATGGAAAATCGGTAAGCGCTTTTGGGTTGCCGATGACAAGGTGACGCAGATGCTTGCCGTTACTGCAGGCTATGACAATGATACCCTGCATCTGGCCGGACATGTCCTTACTTATAGAGGGTATTCCAGGAGTGGACAAGTCCTCTATGGTGATAACCGCAGGATATATATCGATTTTAATGATGAGCAGACTGGCTTGGATCTTCATTACTGCATAAGTGGTCGTGAAGCTACTCAAACCATTTTCTCGCTGCCTATGCTGGTTGATTTGGACATGGTGGACCATGTCGCTCGACAGTTGGTCAGTAAGGAATTTTATATTCGCACGCCCATCTGGTATGACCGTCAAACCGAGCAGATGAAGGACGGCCGCCGTTTCATCAAGGTCTTGATTGATAGCGTTCTACCAGGTAATGAGGTGCTGCCGTTGCGGGTTTTGTTCACGGCCATTGATTCAGGCGAACGTGCCATGGTGTGGATGAGCGACAATGTCTCGACGATGCACGGGCGTGATTTTGATGCCTTGTTTGTTGCCAATGATCCTCACTTGTCCTATCCGGCCATTGGCGACAAGAACTGGCTCCTCATTACGTGCGGTCAAATCGTTGAAGGCATGACCAAGGAAGAGTGCCTGCTCTCGTTAGGAGCCCCAAAACGCATTGCTGAACGTCCTGACCAGGGCGGTTTGAAGGAATACTGGTATTATGACGGGGGCTCTTATCTGTATTTTGTAGATGGCTTGTTGAGCCAATTCAGGAGATGATATGAAACCTTCTACCCTTGAAATAGAGTTTTTGGGAACTGGCACATCGACAGGTGTGCCCATGTTGCGTTGCCATTGTCCCGTATGCCTGAGTGCTGACCCGCGTGACAAGCGGTTGCGCACTTCGGCCATCGTGCGTTATCAGGGCGTGCGCCTGCTCATTGACTGTGGTCCGGATTTCCGTACCCAGATGTTGCGCGCCAGCGACGATAACCTTGATGCCGTGTTGTTGACCCACATCCACTTTGACCATGTAGCGGGACTTGACGACTTGCGGGCTTATTGTTTTGAGCGTCACATGCCAATCTATGCCCGTGCCGACGTTCTGAATGACCTGCACCAGCGCATTCCTTATTGCTTTGCCGAAAATCCCTATCCTGGCGTGGCACAGTTTGAGGAACATGAAATTGGCGATGAGCCGTTTCTTGTCGAGGGCGTCAGGGTGGAGCCGATTCCTGTGATGCACTACAGGCTGCCTATTGTGGGCTTCCGCATCGGCCCGTTGGCTTATATTACCGATGCCAAGACGATTGCACCCGAAGTCGTGGAACGCCTTCAAGGAGTGCCTCTGTTGGTCATCAATTCTTTGCGCGTATCGGGTGAGCACTTGTCCCACATGTGCCTTGCCGAGACGCTTGACGTGGTGAGACGCATCAAGCCTGGCCACACTTACCTTATCCACATGAGTGACCGCATGGGACTTCACGCTGATTCTCGCGGACTATTGCCTGATAATGTGGAATTGGCTTACGATGGCATGATTGTGAAAGTATAACCATGGACGAAATCAAGATATCTGAAGTCAAGGGCGAAGAGCAGACTTCTGGTCTGCAGTTCTTTGAAGGTCGCGTGCAGGCAGGATTTCCCAGTCCGGCACAGGGCGAGTATGCCGATACTATTGACCTCAACCGTGCCTTGATTACTAATCCGGCAGCGACATTCTGTGCGCGTGTCATTGGCAATTCGATGGTTGATGCCGGAATCAACGAGGGCGACTTGTTGATTATCGACCGTTCAATCACTCCGCAAGATGGCAATATCGCCGTCTGTTTCATTGACGGAGATTTTACCGTCAAGCGCCTCAGCGTTCGTGATGATGGAATATACATGACTCCCGCCAATGCTGCTTTTCCTGAGATGAAAGTGCAGGAAGATAGTGATTTCCAGGTCTGGGGCGTGGTTTCCCACATCATTAAAAAAGTATAGCTTTTTATCATCAAGCGTGAAGCTGGCATCAAGACATATCGGGAGATACGGCATGGCGTTCTTCGTCTTGTCGGTGGCAACGGTGGCTTGGCAATGCTTTGTTGTCGCGCTCGATACTCAGTTGGGTGGGATGGGCCGCATGCTACATGAGTGGCATGTGGTTGCCATTTCTATAGCCAATGCCTTGTTGTTGCTATCACCTTACTGGTTGCTGAAGCGTCGTTGGCGATGGTTGGTGTGGATCCCATTGACGTTGATGACGCTGTGGTGCCTGATGCAGCTGTGCTATTGCCGGGCTTACGATGACCTGATGCCTTGGCGAAGCCTGTTGATGACCGACAACGTCAATTCCACGCTTGCTGCCAGTACAGTTTCGTTACTGCGATGGCTGGATCTGCTGATTGTGTTGCCGTTTCTGGCATTGATAGCTGTCTGCCTGCTGAGCAAGCGAGTGAATGGTGATGCAGGCCGTTACAGGATGTTTCTATACACGCTGCTGGCTGTTGTGGTCACAGGGGCCTTCGGCTTTCTCGACGGCACCGACAACTATGAGAAGCGGTTCTTTCACAAGTTCAGCAATCGCGACTATTATGCCTATAATGGCTTTTTGCCTTACTGCACCTTCACGTTATATCAATCGATTATGCAAGGTCATGTCGTGAGTGAAGAGGAGCGTGCACGGGTGAAGCGTTTCATTGCTGAGGAATGTCCTCATTATGAAGATAATGCCTATTGTTCAGTTCCGGACCGCAACCTGGTGCTCATCATCGTCGAGTCCTTGCACACGTGGCCCATCGGCATGGATGTGGACGGCCGTGAGGTGACGCCGGTCCTCAACCGCCTGGTAGCGGGTGATAGTGTCATCTATGCGCCCCATGTCTTGTTCCAGACGAGCCATGGCCATTCCAGTGATGCCCACTTCATCTACAATACGGGCTTGGCTCCCTTGCTCGATGGCGTCGTGGCTGTGGATTGGGGCGATGGCAATTATCCGACATTGGCTGCAGCACTCAATGGTTATGATTGTCGTGAGATTATCTGCACGCCAGGCGTGAACTGGAACCAGAACGTGACGGCCCGCACCTATGGCTTTGATACCCTCTACACGCGTGATGACTTGACTGCCGCTGGCGCCTTTAAGCGTCACAACGGCATTGATGACGCTGCATTGACCGATTTTGCAGCTCAGTTGCTGCCCAGCCTGCGACAGCCTTTCTTCCTAGAGATGGTGACCATGACGATGCATGTGCCTTACACCAATGGCAAGTCACGTCCCTCATGGATAACGGCTAGCGACACGCTCACAGCTGAGGCGCGCGACTATCTCAATTGTGTCAACATCACCGACAGTTGCATCGGTGCCTTCATCGATGAGCTGCAGCGCCTGGGTTTGAGACAGCATACTGTGGTGGCCATCGTCAGCGACCACACCCAGATTTACCTGAATCGCGTTAAGGGTTTAACTGACTATGAATGGACCGACGATGACTGGGGTATTCCCTTGATCATCAGTGGCTGTGACACGACATTGCGCTACGATCCTGTTATTGGACAGATAGATGTCTTCCCGACCTTGCTTGACGTCATGGGCGCCAATGCGTATCCGTGGAAAGGATTGGGATACAGCTTCTTGCGCTATCCAGTTACGGGTGCCATTCAGCCGCGTAACATGTCAATCATTGGCGATAGCACGTCAATGACACCACATCAGCGGCAGATATGGGATATCAGCCGTCTCATCATCATTGATGGGAAAGGCTTGCCGAAAATTGATGATTAATAATAACTACCAAATATACTAAAATGAAAGATAACAAATCTCGTCTGTTTTCTAGCGAAAGTCGCTTGAGTGACCTCATTACAGCCCATCCGGCATTGCTCTCGATGTTGACACGGTTAGGCATTTCCTTGGGCTTTGGCGACCGTTCGATTGCCGATGTGTGTGAGGAGAGTGGGGTAGATACTGACTTCTTTCTGCTCATCTGTAATGTCTATACGTTCAACAACTATGTGCCCTCGACGGCAGCGATTCTTGGCACCGACATGACTGGTCTTGTGCCTTATTTGGAGAAGTCCCACAACTATTATGTTGATAAGCGCTTGCCGCACATCGAGCGTCACCTCGATGCTATCGCCCAGAAACTGGGCGGACGCATCGGCATGGTATTCATCAGTTTCTTCAAGGAGTACAAGCAGGAAGTGGTAGAACACTTCATGCACGAGGAGAACAAGGTGTTCCCGCACATCCGCGCTTTGATGGCTGGTGAGCGTGACACGACTTACAGGATGGCCGACTTCCTCCATAGCCATAGTGACATCGAGGGCAAGCTGGGGGATCTGTTGAATATTGTCTTTAAGTATGTGCCGCCCCAAGTTGATGACGATAACGTGCTGGATGTGGTGTACGATATCCTGCGATTGAGCGAGGACCTCAAGAAGCACACCTTCATTGAGGAGAAAATCATGGTTCCGCTGGTTAAACATCTCGAAAACGCCATCTTGAAGAAATGAAACAGCGATTATTGATTGTTGAACCTTCTGAAGTCATCATTGAGGGACTGAAGGCTATTCTGGAAGGACAGATACGTTTTAAGGTGCTGGAGCCAGAGCTGGATGTCAAGCGACTTGATGAGCGTATCGTGGCTTCGCGTCCTGATATCCTGCTTATTAACCCCACGTTGGTTGATGACGTTGCAAGCTTGCGCGGCGAGCATCCCATGGCAGTGGTGGCATTGGTCTATCAGTATGTGGAGCGTGATGTGTTGAAAGCTTATGACGCAGTGGCCGAGATCCGTGACAGCCGTGCAGTTATCATCGAAACTTTGGCTCAGGTGTCACCAGGTGAGACAGAGTCGAGCAAGGGCAATTATGAGCTGACCAAACGTGAGACAGCCGTCCTCGTGCAGCTGGCACAGGGCAAAACCAACAAGGAAATTGCCGATGCCCTCAGCGTCAGCGTTCACACGGTTATCAGCCATCGCAAGAACATCACTCACAAGACAGGTATTAAGAGTGTTGCGGGTCTCACCGTTTATGCCATGCTCAATAACCTCATTGACGAGAGTTCTTTATTGTAGCCAAAGCCAGATTGATAATAGCGAAAAACTGGCTTTTGTAAACTGCTGACTGAAAACTTTTCTCTATCTTTGCAGGTTGAAACAAAAAGAGAAGATATGTTATTGACTAAAATGCTGGATAGGTTTGGAGACTACTGCATGTTCATGTGGCGGGTTATCGCCATTCCTGACAAGTGGAAGGTTTTCTTCAAACGTTATCTCAACGAGATTTATAAATTGGGTATTGACTCGATACCGCTTATCATCATTGTGTCGTTGTTCATCGGCTCGCTGTGTACCATCCTCATCAAGCTAAATATCTCCAACCCGCTGCTGCCTCGTTACACGGTGGGATTGACGACTCGCGAAATCATTCTGCTGGAGTTCTCGTCTACCATTCTGTGCCTGATTTTGTCGGGTAAGATTGGTTCAAACATCGCCAGCGAGATCGGTACGATGCGTGCCACCGAACAGATTGACGCCCTGGATATCATGGGTATCAATAGTGCGAACTTCCTGGCTGCCCCCAAGATATTGGCTCTGATCACCATTCTGCCGTTCCTGGTTGTCATCTGTATGGCCACTAGCCTGTTGGGCGGTTGGCTCATCTGTATCGTTTCCGGTATAGTTGACCCAGACACCTATATTTTCGGTATCCAGTCACTGTTTATTCCGTGGTACGTCTGGTTTGCCCTCATCAAGTCGCTGTTTTTTGCTTTCCTGATGTCAACTATCGCTTGCTACTATGGCTATTCGGTTCAAGGTGGCTCAGTCGAGGTGGGAAAGGCAAGTACTGACACTGTGGTGATGAGCAATATTATGATTCTGGTAGCCGACGTCATCTTAACCCTGTTATTGTTATAAACTATGATAGAAGTCAAGCATCTATCCAAGTCCTTTAAGGAAGAAGGTGGCACTCGTCAAGTCCTTTTTGACGTGAGTTGCAAGCTCTATGACGGTAAAACTAACCTCATCATCGGCCAATCGGGTTCCGGTAAGACGGTGTTTATCAAGAACATCGTCGGCCTGTTTGACCCCGATGAGGGCGAGATTTTGTACGACGGCCGTGATATTACTAAAATGGACCGTAAGCAGCGCAAGGGCCTGCGTAAGGAAATCGGTATGCTCTTCCAGGGGTCGGCACTGTTCGACAGCGAGACCGTGATGGGCAATGTGATGTTCCCGCTGGTCATGTTTGGTGGCATGTCCAACAGCGAGATGCGGGATCGTGCCCAGTTCTGTATCGACCGCGTGAATCTCACAGGGAGTGAGAACAAGTTTCCCAGCGAATTGTCAGGCGGTATGCAGAAGCGTTGCGCCATTGCCCGCGCCATTGCTCTGAACCCCAGGTACCTCTTCTGTGACGAGCCTAACTCCGGTCTTGATCCCAAGACATCGATTGTCATCGATGAACTCTTGAGTGACATTACCCACGAGTTCGGCATTACCACGATTATCAACACCCATGATATGAACTCAGTGATGGGCATCGGCGAGAATATCGTCTTTATCAATAAGGGACATGTGGGCTGGATCGGCACCAAGGACGAGATCTATAACGTGGACAATGATGACCTGAACAACTTCGTTTACGCCACCGACCTATTCCGCGACGTGCGTAAGTACCGCCGCGAGCATGGCTACAAGCCGACCAGGCTTGTGAAGGGTTAGTCCTTTTTCCATCCGTTTAGTCCGTTATATCCGTTTTGCCCGTTTTCTCCGTGCGTGCATGACGATCGACAAGATTAATAATCTCATGATTCTGCAATGAAAACCAGTGATATCAATTGTAAAGAAGAAATCCTCGAACTGTTGCGCTCTACTGGACGCGAAGGCATCGAGGACGTGATAGGTGATTTAGAGGCTTGGGGCTTTTTTACCGCTCCTGCTTCGGCCGGTCATCACTTGAACACCGAGGGTGGCTTGGCAAAGCACTCCCTCAACACCTGCAAGGCGGCACTTGCCGTCTGGGAAGCGATGAAGGCCATCGAGCCCAGCCTGGAACACGAGGTGAAGCGCGACAGTATTATCCTCGCCAGCCTGCTGCACGATGTGTGCAAGTGCGATATCTACAAGCGCTCAATTAAGAAACGCAAGAATGCGCTGGGCATCTGGGAAGACGCCGAGGGTTACAAAATCACCTATAAGGGCTTCCCGATGGGACATGGCGAGAAGTCGCTGACGCTCTTGCTGTGCAGCGGCCTGCCGCTGAATGACGACGAGATGCTCGCTATCCGTTGGCATATGGGCGCTTGGGGCGTGAATCAGAACAGCTATGAGGACGTGCGTAACTACGACGCTGCCCGCAAACTCTATCCTCTCGTCACCATCATCCAAACCGCCGACGGCTTGGCTGCCAGCATCATGGAACGCACGGGAGAGGAGATTGACGAATTATGACGCGCATCAACATCCTGTTGTGCGACACGTTCCCGGGTCGCTTGCCTGATTTCATCCCCAACTATGAATCCTTGTTCATGGATCTGTTTGCCGCTATCGGCGAACAGGTGACCTATAGGATTTACCAGACTTGGCAAGGAGAACTGCCGCAGGATATTAATACCGATGAGATCTATCTGGTTCCTGGCAGTCTTGATTCGGCCTACAGTGACAAGCCGTGGATTGTTGAGCTGCTCAAGTGGATAGAAAGAGCCTATGCTCTCGGAGCCCGATTGATGGGCGTCTGTTTCGGACATCAGGCAATCGCGCGAGCCTTGGGTGGCACTGTGGAGCCCTACGAAGGTGGATTTGGCGCTGGAATTCGCGCCTCACAAGTGCTTGATGAACAAATGAAATCCTACTTCCCCAATGACCAGATGCACTTGCTGTACAGCCATCACGATCAAGTGATGACTCTGCCTCCTGGGGCTGTGAGATGTGCAACCAGTGACTTTTGCCGTAACGAGTCCTTCAGGATTGGTCATCAGGTAGTCACTTTCCAGGGGCATCCCGAGTTCACCGTCGCCTATAGCCGTCATCTGTTGCTCAACTGCTGTGATGATGTGGAGCAGTCCGTTAGGGTGAATGCACTGAAAAGCCTGGAACTCCTTGAACCTCAAGGACCGAATGCCGCTCGTTTTGCTCTGGATCTCTTGCTCGATAGGTGATTCTGGCTGGCCATTGGCATCAGGATGGCGTTTTTTTACTAATTTTGCAGTCCAAAAACAAAAACATTGGATATTATGTCAAGAACCGAACAAGAACTTGAAGGAGTGTCGCTGCTGGGAAACCAGGGCACGCAGTATGAGTTTGATTACCGTCCCGACGTGCTGGAGACCTTCGAGAACAAGCACCCTGAGAACGAATATGTGGTGACGCTCGATTGTCCCGAGTTCACCTCGTTGTGTCCCAAGACGGGTCAGCCCGACTTCGGCCATATCATTATCAACTATATCCCTCGCCAGCGCATGGTCGAGAGCAAGAGCCTGAAGCTCTATCTGTTCAGCTTCCGCAACCACGGCGATTTCCATGAGGATTGTGTCAACATCATCATGAAGGACCTGGTCAAGCTGATGGATCCCAAGTATCTGGAGGTCATCGGGTTGTTTAATCCCCGTGGCGGCATCAGTATCAAGCCTTTTGCCAACTTTGGCGACAGTGAGCATCAGGACATGGTGCGCGCCCGCCTCATCAGCAATTTCCATAACGATTGACATGAAAGACGCAGTAATCATTACCTCGGGCGGCATGGACTCGACGACCATGCTCTATGAATACAAGGACCAGATTGCCATGGCCATAACCTTTGACTATGGCAGCACTCAGAACGGCCGTGAGCGCCAGTGTGCTATCATGCACTGCAAACGTTTGGGTATCAAGCATTTGATTATCCCTTTGGACTTCATGCACAAGTATTTCAAAAGCGCCTTGCTTGAGAGTGCCGACGCCATCCCCGACGGAAATTACAACGACGAGAACATGAAATCCACGGTGGTGCCGTTCCGCAACGGCATCATGCTGGCTATTGCCTGCGGTATAGCCGAGAGCAACGGCCTCAAGCGCGTGATGATTGCCAACCATGCCGGCGACCACTCCATCTATCCGGACTGTCGCTCGCCCTTTATCGAAGCCATGAGTACGGCTATGATGACTGGCACCTATGAGAACATCAAGGTCTTTGCTCCCTATACCGACTTGAGTAAGGCTGATATCGCCCGCCACGGCGCTGCCCTGGGCCTTGACTATAGCGAGACCTATTCCTGCTACAAGGGCGGCGAAAAACACTGCGGCACCTGCGGCACCTGCACCGAGCGCCGTCAAGCTCTCAAGGAAGCCGGCATCGACGACCCCACCGAATACTTGGCATAGTTGAGAGTTAATAGATAATAGATAATAGTTAATAGTTTAGAGAAGGTTGACTATTTTGTTGAAAATCAATAGATTGGATGTTTATTTTAAAACTATTCACTATCCACTATTCACTATTAACTAAAAAAGCAATCAACTATTATCTAAAAAAATTACTACCTTTGCAGCCGCATTTGCAGAAAAATAGCTGTAATCAACATTAATTATAAAATAAATAGACAATGAAAGCATTCGTATTCCCCGGTCAGGGCGCACAGTTTGTCGGTATGGGTAAGGACCTGTATGACAACAATCCCCAGGCCAAAGAATTGTTTGAAAAAGCCAATGAGGTGCTGGGTTTCCGCATCACCGACCTCATGTTTGAAGGCACCGAGGACGACCTCAAGCAGACCAAGGTCACTCAGCCCGCTGTATTCCTGCACTCCGTGATTCTCGCGCTCACCATGGGTGACGAGTTCAAGCCCGATATGGTTGCCGGCCACTCACTCGGTGAGTTCTCGGCCCTCGTTGCCGCTGGTGCACTGCCCTTTGAGCAGGGTCTGAAGCTGGTCGAGGCTCGTGCCCTGGCGATGCAGAAGGCTTGTGAGGCTGCCCCCTCGACGATGGCTGCCATCATCGGCCTGCCCGACGAGAAGGTAGAGGAAATCTGTGCCACTATCGACGGCATCTGCGTTCCTGCCAACTACAACTGCCCCGGACAGGTGGTTATCTCGGGTGAGATTGCCGCTATCGAGGAGGCTTGTGCCAAGTTCAAGGAGGCTGGCGCACGCCGTGCGTTGCCCCTCAAGGTGGGTGGCGCTTTCCACTCGCCCCTGATGGAACCCGCTCGTGCTGAGTTGGCCGAGGCTATCGAGGCTGCCGACTTCTCGGCTCCCGTTTGCCCCATCTATCAGGACGTGGACGCCAAGCCCCACACCGATCCTGCCGAAATCAAGGCTAACCTGCTGCAACAGTTGACCGCTCCCGTGCGTTGGAGCCACATCGTTGCCAATATGGTCGCCGACGGCATGACCGAGGCCGAGGAACTGGGCCCGGGCAAGGTGCTGCAAGGCCTGATCGGCAAGACCAGCCGCGACGTCGTCGTGTCAGGTCGCCAATAATCCTCCTGCGGGAACCAACCAGACAAAATGAGGGACTGAGTCACCTTGATAACTCAGCCCCCCATTTTTTTGTGCCCCTCTGTGCAGCCGGTGTTATTCCGACAGCAGGTAATTGATCAGGGTTGTGACGTCCTTGATGCTGAGGACGGTTTGGGAACCATCCAGCAGGTAATTGATGGTCTTGGTGACATCACCGATGGTGAACGGTTCGTTGTATTTAGCGAGATGACCGACGACTTGCAACGATCCTGCAGCGGTCGTGACGGTCTGGAAGTCACTGCCGGTCGAGTAGTACAGCTTGATGTTGTAACTGCCAGCTTCCAGGGTTTCGGGGAGAGTGATGTTGCCTGTCACCGTGCTCCCTTGCTCAAAGCTGTTCTTGTTGATGGTGATCGTATTGCCGTTGCAGACGTTGTTGCCATTGCCATCAGTCAGCGTAAACATCAGGTTGACGTTGTTGTAATTGGTCCTGAGTTTGACATTGAGCGCATCGGCACTCATGGTCTCGCCGAGTACCATCAGACCTTCATCGGCATTGATGCCGTCGGTAGTGAAGATGCAGTAGGCTGGGGGCTCCACGCCGATGAGCATCTCATGGTCAGAATTGAACTTCAGCTGATCACCCTCGCGATGAATCATGTTCAGCGCGGTGGACACATACCAGCCGTCGCAGGTGCCGTACCAGCCGAAGTTGAAATGGAAATAGTTGCTGGTGTTATAGCCGTCACAGATGAAGGCGTGACCGCCGGCGCTTGGGTCATTGGCCGAATACAGGATGGGACGACCGGCGTCAAGTTCTGTCTTGATCATGGCTTCCCATTGTGCTGTTGTGTAGCCGCTGCTTCCGCCCCAACTCCAGCCGCCGCTGCCTTTTGTTACATCTTGGGCATTGTTGCTGTAGCCGAAGTTCTTCATAGCCTCCAATTGGTCCCAAGTATAGGCTCCACTGCCTTCGGGGCTGTATTGCATATTTGCTGCTTGACCGCAGTAGCGGCCCAACTTTGCGACTTCCTGTGCTTGGGCCTCGGTATAAGTGTCTTGAACCAGTTGGCTGTTATCCCAATCCCAATGGCAGTAGGAATCCAGCATCAAGCTGTAGTCAAATGTAGTAGCGGGCAATGCACCCACACGTCCATACCCATTACTGTAGAATGCTGATAGACCATCGCACTGGGTCGGGTATTGCCAGTAGTTCATCACTTGGGCCATCGCGGTGGCAACGCAGCCCACGACGCAGTATTGTCCCTGATAAACGGGGCACTGCCAGTCATAGGGGTCTTCCTGGCCCCATGTCGTCTTGATGAGCGGATCTACCGAGCTCGTAGCTTTGAGGGTGGGATGGTTGACCACCAAGTCATTGCCTTTGTAGGTCTGCAGGTACTCAATCTCCTTCTTGTAACCCTTCAGCAGGTCTTCGAGCGGTGCAGGCAGGTTGTTGAAATCGATGCGCCCCCGGTCGCTGTAGCCCAGCACTTGGGCGGCACGGTCTTCGCCAGCGATAATGATAAAACCGCCACCCTTGATGTTAAAGGCATAGTAGTCGTTGGCGCCAAGGGCGGTTGATGAGGGTTCGGCGTGAGCGAGCATCAGATCACTCAAGGCTGTAGCACGGAACGAACCAGGAGCAGCCGACAGCTGTTTAACAAAGTTGTTGGCCACTTGACGAGCCGTGTTGGCACTGATGTTGCCGGCGTTAATGGCCGATGACGACATGAGGAGCAACGCAAGCGTGCTCAGGAGGTTTTTAGTGTAATTCATCATGCGAAATGGTTTAGGTTAATGTGAGTTAAACGAAAATAAAGTGCTGATATTCAATGGACTGTGTCAAAATTCGCCTCAAATGTATAATCGGCCAAACGGCCGAGAACCTTTAGCTCGGCGAAGCCAAATTAAACAAAAATTTATATAAAAATTAAAATTAATAATTTTGTTTAATTTCTCGCGCGAAGCGCGATTCAATTTACAAGGAATGAAATATGACTAGCCCCTTGGGAGTTGCTAACGCATTGATTGTCATAACAAATTTTCGTTGAGCTCACGTTAGGTTAATGATGTTGATTAAAATACTTTTCAGTTAGCGAGCAGGTAATTGATCAGGTCGGTGACGTCGTCGATGCTAAGGTTTTGGCGTGCTCCGCCGAGCAGGTCTTGGATGCAGGTGGTGACGTCGTCGATGTTGAACGGGGCGTCATATTTTGCCAGATGTCCGATGACGTTGAGCTGGCCGCCCTGGTTGTTGGTAAAGGTGGTGATGCGCGGCGACGAGATGTAGTAATAGACCTTGAGGTCATAGCATCCCGGTGCCAATGTCGCTGGCAGGGTGATGCTAGCGTCCATGCTGCTGCCCTGCTGGAAGTCGGCCGTGGAGATGTTGTACGGTTGGCTCTTCGCCTTGATGGCGCCGCCCTCGTTGCAGAGGTTGAAGAGCAGGTTGACGTTGGGGTGGCTGCTCCTGATGGTGACGCCCGTGGCATTGATGTCCATGGTTTCGCCCAGCACCAGGAGTGTGCCCGTCGCTGTGATATCGTCGATCGAGACAACGACATAGGCGGGCGGTACCATGCCGGTGAGCATCTCATGGCTCCAGTTGAAGTGGAGTGCCTCACCGTCGCGGTGAGTCATGTTGAGGGCTGTGGAGGCGTACCAGCCATCGCAGGTGCCATACCAGCCGAAGTTGAAGTGGAACAGTCCCTCCTGGTTATAGCCGTCGCACACAAAGGCATGTCCGCCGGCCGAGTAGTCGTTGGCCGAATACAGGATTGGCCGCCCGGCATCGAGCTCAGCCCTGATCATGGCTTCCCACTGTGCATCGGTATAGGAGTCGCCCCACCAGCTGTCGCGGCTGACGTCCTCGGCCGAAGAGCTGTAGCCGAATTTCTTCATCGCTGCCAGCTGGTCGGTCACATAGGCACCGCTGCCATCGGGGCTGTAGCCCATCCTCACGGCCTGCCCGCAGTAGCGAGCCAGCTTGGCCACCGCCTGGGCCTGCTCGTCGGTGTAACTGTCCTGAATCAGCTTGCCCTGGTCATAGTCCCAGTGGCAATAGGCATTGAGCATCTTGCCGTAGTCAAAGTTGGTCTCTTCCATGGCTGGGAGGGTCTGGCCGATGTCGTAGCAGTAGTAGGCGTTCAATTCAGGACTTGTCGTGGGATATTGCCAGTAGTGCATCACCTGGGACATCGCCGTGGCGACACAGCCCACGACACAGTATTCTCCGTTATAGGTGGGGCATTGCAGGTAATAGGGCATCTCTTGTCCCCAGTGCGACTTGATGAGCGGAGCCACGCCCGTGCCCGTGGTCAAGCGGGGGGTGGCAGTGGCCGTCAGCTCGGGGTGGGAATGCAGGTAGTTGACCTCGTCGGCATACCCGTTGAGCAGCGCACGCAGGTTGCTCGGTAGGCGGTCGAAGTCCAGCAGGCCGCTGTCGCTGTAGCCCAGGATAGCGCGGGCGCGGTCATCGCCGGCAACGATGACAAAGCCGCCCCCGGTGATGTTGAAGGCATAATAGGCATTGGCCTTGTCGACAGCCCGTGACGGCTCGGCGTGGATGAGCTTCAGTTCGGTGCCAGCTGCCGATTTCAACGAGGGGTGCAGCGACTTGCTCATGAAAGCCACGGCCGTAGTGCGTGCAGTGGCGGCGTCAACGACCTCGGCAACAGCGTTAAATGGAATGATCGCTATTGCCATCACACAGCATAAAACAATGATTCTCTTATAGTTCATGTTGATGTAAATGATTAAGATGGTAATAATTTATTATTGAGACGCCAAAAATAATCTCTTTTTGACAAATTGACAAGAAAACTCCTTAAAAACTGGAGTTTTTCTAAAAAACAGTTGTTTCCATGATAAGATTGCCAAGCTCTTCCCCACAAGCGATCATCAAAAAAAACATGTCTCTAGTCGCTTATCAATCAAAAAATATTTGTAAATTTGCAGACTCCCTGAGTCTGATGTGATGTGTGTGGGGGGGTGCTAAAGTATATCGTTAGTAGCAATCTATCCAAAGATGACCGTCAAGGCGTTGTTTGAGAAACTGAAGGTGCGCTATTCCAAGCGAACGTTATCAGCATTAGGTATAATTTTGCTGGCAGGTTTGCTCATTGAGATTGTGGCCCTCGTGCAGTACAACTACGCCCACTCCCTGCTTGAGGAAGAGCTGGACAACCGCACCGAGAGTGAGATGACGCTTAAGGCGGTGCGCGTTCGAGGCATCCTGCGTTCCCACGAGAGCATGACGCGCAACTATCTGTGGCCCGTCAGGCAGCAAATCCATCACCCCGACAAGATATATCCCATCATTGAGCGCATCGTGAGCACCAACCCCGACGTGATGAGCAGTTTTGTGGCCTTTGTCCCCGACCGCTATCCCGAGAAGGGCCGGCTGTTTGAGCCCAGTGCCTATCGCAGCGGCGGTGACAGCATCGTCGTCCGCCAGCTGGCGGACCCCTACAACTACACCACCCGCGAGTTCTATCACGAGGCGGTGGAGAACGGCAACGCGAGTTGGAGCGACCCCTATTTTGACGAGTTTGCGAGCGGCGAGCAGGTCGTGACCTATTCCGTGCCGCTGACCGATGAGAACGGCAATGTGGTTGCCGCCTTCGGTATCGACATGGCTACCCAGAGCATCGTCGATACCCTCAACATGAAGCACGAGGAGGAATCCACCTTCTTCCTGCTGCTGACCGAGGACGGCTGCCTGGTGGCGCAGCCCGACTCCACCCATGCCAAGTGGAAAGATGTGGATACCGTGGTGAGCCTGATCAACGACAGCACCGTTGAGCGAAAGCGCAGCGCCAGCCGTCATAGCAAGGTAATCACCTTTGTTGACGGCGAGGACGGTTCCAAGGCCTACATCTATTATGCTTTCATGAGGGGGCGGCCCCACTGGCAGGTCGTTAAGGTGTGCTACGATGACGAGGTCTATTCCAAACTCACGAGGATGCGTCGCAACTTCATCCTGATGATGCTGGCAGGTTTCTCCCTGCTGGGGTTCATCCTGTACCGCTACAACCGCAACCTGAGGAATCTGTACGAGAGTAACCTGAGCAAAGAGCATACCGCCAGCGAGCTGCACGTAGCTCAGAACATCCAGTCCAAGATGTTGCCCACCCACGGCATCCATCGTCGCGATGTGGACGTGAACGGCATGCAGGTGACAGCGTTTGAGGTGGGCGGCGACTTGTATGACTACCTCATTCGTGATGAGAAGCTGTACTTCTGCATCGGTGACGTGAGCGGCAAGGGCGTGCCCTCATCGCTGGTCATGGCGGTGGTTCATTCCTACTTCAGGACGTTTTCCCAAAACATGAGCAATCCGGGCCAGTTGATGTGCTCCTTCAACGAGGCAGCCTCACAGGATAATGAGACCAACATGTTCGTCACGCTGTTCATCGGTGTGCTCGACTTGCCCACGGGACGATTGCGCTATTGCAATGCCGGCCATGATGCGCCCTTGATCCTCGATCATGGCGTGAAGCCATTGCCGGTCAATGCCAATCTGCCCATCGGCTTGTATAGCGATTTCACGTATGTCCAACAAGAGACGGTATTGCCGCCGGACACGACGCTGCTGCTCTATACCGATGGACTGACCGAGGCAGCCAACAGGCAGCGGCAGCTCTTCGGGTTACAGCGCATCATCGATGCCGCCCAGGCTAGTGTTGAACAAAATCGAACGGAGCCAGACGAACTGATGCGTGCTTTGTATGACGAATCAGTACGTTTTGCCGACGGGGCTCAGCGGAGCGATGACTTGACGATGCTCGCCATACACTATCATCGCCTTGACGAGACGCTGGTACTCAGCGAGTCGCTTACCCTGGCCAATGACGTGAAACAGGTGCCCGAGCTCAACAACTTTGTCAAATCGGTAGCCGACCGATTAAACCTTGAGCCCTCACTCTCGTCTCAACTCATGCTGGCCGTTGAGGAAGCTGCGGTGAACGTGATGAATTATGCTTATCCGATAGGTACCGAGGGCAATGTCCAGATTGACGCCATGGCTACTGAACATGACCTGAAGTTTATCATCACCGACCAGGGCAAGGCGTTTGACCCCACCCTGCGGACCCATGTCGATACGACACTCGATGTTGAGGACCGTCCCATCGGAGGACTTGGCATCCTGTTGGTACAGTCCATGATGGATACCATCAACTATGAACGCTATGATGGCAAGAATGTGTTAACACTCAAGAAAGAATATAAAAAACGATAAATCTAAAAATTTAGAAAAAATGAAAACAACGATTCAAAACATTGACGAGAACATCATCGTCACCATGATCGGTTCGCTTGACACCGCAGCCGCCATTGAAACAGAACAGACGCTGAAACCCATTACAGCCCCCGAGGTTGTAAAGGATATCGTGTTTGAATGCCAGGAATTGGAATACATCGCATCAAGCGGCCTGCGCATCCTGCTCGACGTGCTCAAGAAGACCAAGGCCAAAGGCAAACGTGTCGTCCTGCGTAACTTGAATGAAGAAATCAAGAACGTGTTCAAGATTACAGGCTTTATCAATCTGTTTGAGTTCGAGTAATTCCATGCATTGCAAGTATGGCTTAAGGAAATGGCTACTGTCGACAGCATTTGTCGGCAGTGCCTTATTGCTTTGCGCCCAGGAGGCAGACGATACCGTCACGGCTCCAAAGAACGAGATAAGCATTGACCTGCAATTCCTGGGGCGTGGCGAGTCGCGCTATGGCGGACTGCTCTATGACAACACCGGCATTAGCGAGGAAGAGGAAGAAGAGAACGTAAAAACAGCCAAGTCCAGTTTCATCATGGGGCGCACACGATTGCCCATCAACTTCAAGCGTGACTGGCTTGAGGCCCGTGTGACCCCTCAGCATTCCGGCGTGTGGGGACAGGCGGGAAAAGGCGCTTTCAACCTCTACGAGACTTGGGTAAAGATGACCACCCGTTCCGGCTTGTTCGCTCAAGTCGGCAGGGTGGCGCTGAACTATGATGACGAGCGCATCATCGGTTCAGATGATTGGGCCATGGCTTCATCGTCCCACGACATCTTGCGCTTGGGGTATGAAGGTAATGGCCATAAGGCTCACCTCATACTGGCCTATAATCAGAATCCTGATGTGATGGTCACAGGAGATACCTATTATGCAAATGGTGCTCAACCCTATAAGACCATGCAGGACTTGTGGTACCACTATGATTTCTCAAGAATTCCGCTGGGCGCTTCGGTGCTGTTCATGAATATCGGCATGCAGAGTGACCCGGATATGCCGCGACGTACTTGGTTCCAGCATCTGCTGGGTGGATATGTGTCGTTCTCACCCAAACGCTGGAATGCCGAACTGTCCTACTATCACCAGTTCGGTAAGAGCGAACAGGGCATTAAGATTGATGCCTGGATGGCGAGTGTCAAGGCGTCTTACAGTCCCTTGAATACCTTGAAGATTCAGGCAGGCTATGACTATCTGAGTGGAGACAAGAATTTTGCTGTTCCTCCCAGAGGGGCTATCGGTGTGACTCATCATCAGGTCATCAAGGGCTTCAGCACGGTCTATGGCTCCCATCACAAATTCTATGGTGCAATGGACTTCTTCTATGTGAGCACTTATCTGAACGGGTTCACTCCTGGTTTGCAGAATGCCTATGTAGGAGCCACTTACACGCCCTTGAAAGGTCTCATGATCAATGGCAGCTACCACTATCTGGCAACAGCGACCAAGCTTCAGAACATGGATATGACTCTGGGGCATGAGGTGGAATTGCAGGCTGCCTACGCGATCACACCTGATGTGAAATGTGCCATCGGTGCATCATGGATGACAGGTACCGAGACCATGGAACGCCTCAAACGTTCCAGTAACAACAATTCTCTGCGATGGGGTTGGATCACACTGAGTGTTAACCCCCGCATTTTCTCAATTAAATGGTAAATTTAACCCAATAAACAAGTATATGAAACTGTCAGCGCCATTATCTAAATCTCAATTTGGTATCTATGTAGAATGTGTAGGCCACCAAGGTGAAGCCTATTATAACCTACCTTATATTTATGTACTCGATCCTTCACTTGATGGTGAACGTTTGCTTGAAGCGATAGAAAAAGCTTTCAAGGCTCATCCCACCTTGTTTACACGCATCGAGCTGAATGAGGATGGAGAACCCTTGCAGACCATTGACATGGACAACGAGCCCTGGTCGCTCGCCATCGAGAACATCCAGGACATCGAAGCCGAAAAGGCAAACTTGGTAGTTCCGTTCAATATCTACGGCGATCGTCTGTTCCACGTCAGATTGTTGCGAGATCAGAACAATTATTATCTCTTCCTGGATTATCACCACATTATTGTTGATGGCACCTCGATGCAGATCATGCTGCAAGACATCGATAAGGCCTACCGTGGTGAGGAACTTCTTCCCGAGGAACTGACACTGATGGATGTAGCCAACGATGAAGCCTCACGTCGAGAGACTCCTGCATTTGACGAGGCTAAAAAATGGTATGCCGCAAACTTTGACTGCGGTGACACCTTCACTCAGTTCACTCCCGATCTGGAAGAGCCGGAGCACAGCGAGGACAATTTGCTCCGCACCCTGTCTCTTGACTTAAACCGAGTAGAAGATTACTGCAAGCAGAACGGCGTGTTCAAGAGCACGCTGTTCACGACAGCCTATGCCTACTTGCTGGCCAAGTTCAACAACGAGCAGGAAAGTCTGTTTACCACAGTCTATAACGGACGAAATGATAAGCGCTTTGCCCATTCGGTGGGTATGGCTGTTAAAACCCTGCCCGTTTATACCAAATTCACCAACGATACCACCGTGCTTGACTTGCTGCTGGGTGGACAAGAGCAGATGGGCGGCTGCCGCCAGCACGATATCTATACTTATAGTGACCTTGTAACCGACCTGAATCTGCAGAGTAACTCGATGTTTGCCTGGCACGGTATGCTGTTTGACAATGAGACAATGGGCGGCAAGCCCATGCAGACTGTCCGCATTGGCAACAGTACTATTGACGCCTCGTTCTACATGAAGGTCTTCATCAAGGACGATAAGGTACAGGTCAAAGCAGAATATAATTCCAACGAGTATTCCAGTGACTTCATCGCTCAGATTCTCGAAAGCTACGAGGCCGTGCTCGAGGGATTCCTTGCTCAGGAATACTTGAAGGACATTGACATCGCGACAGCCGATCAGGTGGCCATCCTCGATAGTTTTAACCCTGGCGAGTTGGAATATGATGACACTCAGACCATCGTCTCGCTGTTCCGTCAGCAGGTTCAAGCCACCCCTGACAATATAGCCGCTGTTTATCTGGACAAACAGTTTACTTATGCCCAAGTTGACGAAATCAGCAATCGCATTGCCGCTTACATCGTTAGCAAGGGCCTGGGCGCTGAGGACGTTGTATCGGTACTCATTCCTCGCTGTGAATGGATGCCCATCGCCTCAATAGGCGTGCTGAAAGCCGGTTGCGCTTACCAGCCACTCGATCCGAGTTATCCCAAGGAGCGACTCAACTTCATGATGCAGGACGCCAGCGCCAAACTGCTGATTGCCGACGAGGAATTGCGTCCCATCGTTGATGAATACGAGGGTGAAGTGCTCTTGACCAAGGACATCATGAATCTGCCTGCAGCAGAAGCTCCCCAGGTGGATATCAAGCCCGACCAGTTGTTCATCCTGCTTTATACTTCAGGTTCGACAGGTGTGCCCAAGGGTTGCCAGTTGATTCACCGCAACCTCGTGGCCTTCTGCCACTGGTACCATCAAATGTTTGATCTCAAGCCAGGATGCAAGGTAGCAGCCTATGCCAGCTACGGTTTTGACGCCAATATGATGGATACGTACCCTGCATTGACTTGCGGCGCGACGGTCTATATCGTTCCTGAGGAATTGCGTTTGGATCTTATTGCCCTCAATGAATATTTTGAGCAGAACGGTATTACCCACTCGTTTATGACGACGCAGGTGTGTTATCAGTTTGCGACAAGTGTCGAGAACCACACGTTGCAGTATCTCTCGACCGGCGGAGAGAAACTGGCATCACTCACGCCACCGCAGGGCATTAAGTTCTTCAACCTTTATGGTCCCACCGAGTCAACGGTTTTCATTACCTATTTCCTTGTAGATAAGAAAATGAAGGAGATTCCCATCGGCAAAGCGCCGAAGAACGTGCGCTTGTATATTGTTGACCCACAGGGTCATCGTCTGCCGGTGGGAGCAGCTGGTGAATTGTTGGTTGCAGGTCCCCAGGTGAGCCGCGGTTACTTGAACCGTCCTGAGAAGACCGCCGAGGTCTATATCACCAATCCGTTTACTACCGACGAAAAGTATCAACACGTATATCGCACAGGCGATATCGTGCGCTATTTGCCCTCGGGCGATATCCAGTTTGTGGGTCGCCGCGATGGTCAGGTGAAAATTCGCGGTTTCCGCATCGAATTAAAGGAAGTAGAGAGTGTCATCCGCGAATTCCCCGGCATCAAGGACGCAACGGTTCAGGCCTTTGACGAGGAAGGCGGCGGCAAGTTTATTGCGGCCTATGTCGTCAGCGATGACAAGGTGGATATTGAAGCGCTCAACAACTTCATTCTGGACCAGAAGCCGCCCTATATGGTACCAGCTGTGACCATGCAGATTGATGCCATCCCACTGAACCAGAACCAGAAGGTGAACAAGCGTGCACTGCCCAAGCCTGAAAAGAAGGCTGCTGCCGCCGAAAATGTCAATGTGCCAATGAATGTGCTGGAACAGGAAATCCACAAGATAGTCGCCGACATTGTCAATAACACCGACTTCGGTGTGACGACGGTGCTGGGCTATGCTGGCTTGACATCTATTTCGGCCATTAAGCTGGCAGTGCAGGTTAACAAGCGCTATGGTGTGACACTTGACTCCCGCAGCCTTGTCAAGACCGGTACCATCCAGTCTATCGAGAACGAAATCCTTAAAGCATTGCTCGAGGGCTCTGTAGAGACGCAAAATCTTGCGTCTCCCGCTCAGGAGGCGAGAAACAGTGCTCCGCTGTCCTATGCACAAACGGGTGTTTATTTTGACTGCCTGAAGAATCCGGCTTCAACCATCTATAACATCCCTTATCTGCTTTCTTACCCCGAAGGTATTGACGCTAATCGTCTTGCTGATGCTGTGAAGCGTGTCATTGAGGCTCATCCTGAGTTGAATGTCCACTTTACTACCGAGGGCGACAGCATTATCCAAACGACCGAGGATAGCGTTCCCATTGAGGTGGACATCACCGAAATGACTGAAGAAGAACTGGCGAAATACAAGAATGAGTTTGTTCGTCCGTTCAACTTGCAGAAACCGCCCTTGTACCGCGCCGAAGTGGTCAAGACCCCGGCTGGTGTCAACCTGTTGCTGGATGTCCATCACTTGATATTTGATGGTGGCTCTGCCGACTTGCTTATTCGTCAAATCAATGCTCTCCTTGAGGGTAATTCGATTGAGAAAGAGTCCTATAACTACTTGGACTTTGTTGCCGATCAGCAGGCTGCCGAGGAGAGCGAGACCTTCAAGGCATCCCAGCAGTTCTTTGCCGAGAAACTGCAGACCTGTGAGGGTGCTAGTGAGATTCCTGCCGACTTGCCTAAAACTGATGAGCAAGGTTTCATCGGCGAGGCTGTATGTCCTGTAGATCTGGAACGTGCCGCTGTCTTCTGCCGTGGTCAAGAGATTACTCCAGCCCACCTGTTCTTGGGTGCTACGGCTTATGTCGTTTCTCGCTATACCAATAATCGTGACGTTTATCTGTGTACCGTCAGCAGCGGCCGCAGCAACCTCAAGATTGCCGACACGGTGGGTATGTTTGTCAATACGCTCGCCCTGGGCATGAACATTGATGATGTGACGGTTGAACAGTTCCTGAAAAATGCGAGCGACACATTCGACCAGACACTTCGACATGAGGATTATCCCTTCGCACGCATTGCTACCGACTACGGCTTCCGTCCCGCCATCGCCTATGCCTATCAGGTGGGTGTGCTGTCGCAATACACAGTAAACGGTAAGCCAATGGGACAGGAGTTGTTGGAACTCAATGTACCCAAGTTCAAGATTAACATCAAGATTGAATCGCGTGGTGTAGTCGTGCAGTATGACGATTCGGTTTACAGCGAGAGGGTAGGGCGTGGCCTTGCCGAGAGTATTGTGGCCGTCGCTATGAGGATGATGGAAGCACCTCAAGCCCGCTTGCGCCAGCTGTCTATCGTGAGCGAGAGCCAAGAGGAGGAATTGAGTCATCTGCGCCAGGTGGACACGGGCAACGTTCCCGCCGATGCCCCCTTCACCTTCTTCCACGAGTGCATTGGGCACTTTGCACAGACGCAGCCCGACCATGAGGCTCTGGTGGCCATTGATGCCAAATACACCTATAAGGAGATGGACGAGGTGACCAGCCGCATCGCTGCCGCCCTGAGAAAACGCGGCGTGAAGGAGCATGACCGCGTAGCCTTGCTGCTGCCGCGCACGAGCCGCCTGATTCTCGCCCTATTCGGTGTACTGAAATCCGGCGCTGCCTATATCCCTTGCGACCCAGAGTATCCCGCCGACCGTGTGAAACTCATTCTTGAAGACAGTGAGGCGCGTTACATCATCACCACTGCCGACAAGTTGGACACCGTGCCTAAAGGCAAGGCCATCGACGTGGAGGAACTGATTAACGATGATAACGACGGTAAGGTAACAACCGACATCACTCCCGATGCTCTGGCCTACCTGATTTACACCAGTGGTTCAACAGGCCGTCCCAAGGGTGTGATGCTGCACCATCGCGGCATCTGCAACTACCTTTACGGACATCCCGCCAATGTGTTTGCCAACGGTGTCATGACCGATGCCAAGCGCATGCTGAGTGTGACAACAATCTCGTTTGACGCCGCTCTGCAGGACATCGGTACAGCCTACTTCAATGGCAAGACACTCATTGTCGCTACCGAGGAGCAGGCCAATAATCCTCTTGACCTTGCCCGTCTCATCAATGAGGAGCACATCAATATGGTATCGGGCACGCCGTCGCGCTGGATGACGTGGTTGACGAGCGAGGACTTCTGCGACGCCATCAGCCGCATCAGCATCGTGCGTGCCGGTGGTGAGAAATTCTCCGACCAGTTGCTTGCCCAGTTGAGGAACGTCACCAAAGCTCGCATCTTTAACTGCTACGGTCCCACCGAGACCACTGTGGCCTCGAACAACAAGGAACTGACGCATGCCGACATTGTGACCGTGGGCAAGCCGCAGTTAAATGTCAAGGAGTTTATCGTGGATCAGGATGGCAACGAATTGCCCGTTGGCGTTGTCGGTGAACTCTATATTGGCGGTCGCGGCGTGGCTCATGGCTACAACAACCTCGACGAGATGACGCGTGAGCGCTTTGTGGATTACCACGGCGAGCGCATCTACAAGTCGGGTGATTATGCCAAGTGGCTGCCCGACGGCGATGTCGTGATCTTGGGCCGTACCGACCACCAGATCAAGTTGCGCGGTCTACGCATCGAGCTGGGTGAGATTGAGAATGTGATGCTCAAGGTTGAAGGCCTCAAGAAGGTGGTTATCCTCATCCGCAAGATTAATGACAAGGAGCACCTGTGTGCCTATTATACTGCCGACCGTGAAATCGCTCCCGATGCACTGAAGGCTGAGATTTCCAAGAGCCTGACACAGTACATGGTGCCCACGGCCTACTTGCAATTGAAGGAGATGCCCATGACGCCCAACGGCAAGACCGACGTCAAGGCGCTGCCCGAGCCTGAATTGGCGATCAGTTCTGCTTACGTCGAGCCTGTCAATGATACAGAGCGCACCTTCTGCGACATCTTTGCGGGAATCCTGCAGATGGACAAGGTCGGCGCTACTGACAACTTCTTTGAGTTGGGCGGTACCTCGCTAGTGGTGACCCGCGTGATTATTGAAGCCGACAAAGCAGGTATGCACGTGGCCTACGGTGACGTTTTCGCCAATCCAACACCTCGCAAGTTGGCACGCTTGATCACTGGCGATACTGACGATGAGGGTGATAGCGAGATAACGGCATTTGATTACACGGCCATCAACAACCTGTTGCAGCGCAACACGTTGGACAACTATCGCAAGGGAGAACGTCAACAATTGGGTAATGTACTGATCACTGGTGCAACAGGTTACCTGGGCATCCACATCCTGCGCGAACTCATCGACTCCGATGCCGATAACATCTACTGCCTGGTCCGCGGAAAGAGTCTTGAGGCTGCCGAGAGTCGTCTGCGCACCCTGTTGTTCTACTACTTCTCTGATGCATTCAAGGACCTGTTTGGTACACGACTCCATGTTATCTTGGGCGATGTGACAAGCGACTTCGGTGAAGGATTGCAAGTGGATACCATCTTCAACTGTGCCGCAATCGTTAAGCACTTCAGCGAGGGAACCGAGATTGAAGACGTCAATATCGGTGGCGCTCAACGCTGTGTGGACTACTGCTTGAAGACCGGTGCTAAACTCGTACATGTTTCAACGGCAAGCACGCGTGGCTTGTGGGCTGGTGAGATTAAGGATGATATCTTCACCGAGCAGCGCCTCTACATGGGACAGTTCTTGGGTAATAAATACATTTATTCCAAGTTCATAGCCGAACGCTTGATCCTCAATGCAGTAGCACTGCATGGCTTGAGTGCCAAGATCATGCGTGTGGGTAACCTGGCTGCCCGTTCAACCGATGGCGAGTTCCAGGCCAACTTTGCCACCAACTCGTTCATGGGACGCATCAAGGTTTATAACATGCTGGGATGCTGTCCTCACACGATGCGCAACAAGCAAGTAGAGTTCTCACCCATCAACGAGGTGGCCCACGCTATCGTGCTGCTCAGCTCTACTCCCAAAGAATGTACCGTCTTCCATCCCTACAACATTCACGGTCAGTTCTTGGGTGATGTGCTGATGGGATTGACCTCGGTAGGCGAGGGCGTGCGTTTCGTTGAACAGGAGGAATTTGCCGAAGCTATGGATCGTGCCAAGGAAGATCCTCAGAAGGCTAAGCAGATGTCATCACTGCTGGCTTATCAGGATATGGCTCATGGTCAAAAGACGGTCGATGTCAAGCGTGACAACGACTATACGACCCAGGTGCTCTACCGTTTGGGCTTCTCTTGGTCGCCAACCTCATGGGACTATGTTGAACGCATGTTAACTGCCATTGGCTCGTTAGGCTTCTTTGATCTTTAAAACCGATAAACCGTCTGGGTGATCTGGCATCTCTATTTACAGTAGAGTGGCTGGATCACCTGGACTATCATGAATGAAAAACTGATAATGCGAGATAACGATATCAATATCAATAAACAGTTCTATAATTACTTGTGGGCCTATATCCTGGTGGCTCTATCGGGCTGTCTGGGTAATGTGGTGGATGGTATCATCGTGGGCAACCTCATCAGTGAGGACGGTGTGAGCGCTATCAACCTCTCAAAGCCCATCAATCAGTTCATCTTCACCCTTCATCTGCTCATCAATGCAGGTGCTGGAATGCTGGTAGCGTACGCCTTGGGCCAGAAGAAGATTGATGATGCTCGGCGCTTCTTCACACGTGCGCTAGCACTCAGCATGGGTTTAGGGTTGCTGTTGACTTTGGTCGGTGGAATCATGTTCCCGCATCAGACGGCACGGATGCTCTGTAGCAATGAGCAGATTCTGCCCCTTGCCGAGGATTATATGCGTGTGCTGCTTATTGGCAATCCAGCATTCATTTTAATGTGGGGACTATCCACGATGGTGGGTGTTGATGGCAGCCCTCGTCTGGTTTCGCTGGCTGTCATCATCGATAATGCGGTCAATCTGTTGCTTGATATCGTGTTCATTCAGTACTTTGGGTGGGGCATCACGGGATCGTCGGCCGCTACTGTTGTGGGGCATCTTGTGGGTATTGCTATATTGCTTTACCATTGGCGAAACCCCGAAAACAGGCGACTCGTTCCGGTGCTCTCAACCGATGGGCTCGTGTCATCATGGCGGCGCATTGTATCTCAAGGCGCTCCGTTGGCGGTTGCATCTATCTGTTTGACGTTGCTGTTGCTTAGCGCCAATACTATCGTGCTATCGACGACTGGACGCACGGGTATTTTTGTGTTTGCACTGTGCATGAATTTGTTACAGGTATATAACCTCTTCTTGTCAGGCACTTGTCAGACCCTACAGTCACTGGGTGCCATTCAGGTGGGTAAGAAGGACGATGAGGGCGTACGGACAGTCATCAAGCGTGGCTTCCGGTTCATTACCACGTCAATGGTAGTCACCTGTCTGTTGGTTTGGTTCTTCCCCCAGGCCATTGCACGTCTGTTTGGCTGCGATGAGCCCGAAATGATAGCTCAGAGTGAGTCCGCACTGCGTGTTTTCGCTTTGAGTTTCATCCCATTCTGCTATATCTATGTGCTGATGATTGTCTATAAACTATATAGTCAACACCGCATGGCACTGTTTATTTCGCTCGCCTTGTCACTCACGGTAATCCCTGTATTGTGGCTCATGTCTCGACTGATGCCGGAATACATCTGGTACAGTTACATGATCGCTTACTTGATTGAGGCAGCTATTATCTATACCCTGCATAAGACACGCCACATCCAGTTTGAGCTTAAGAAGTGATTTATATTGATGACAATATTTGGAATTTTGACCTGCGCCAAGCGCTCGACTCGGTGAGTGAATGGCGCAGGAATTATGCCCTGCGTTATCGTCGGGAACTGGATCAGCGCCTGTCCGTAGCGGTTTACAAGCTGTTGCAGCATGCTTTGTTAACAGAATATGGTCTCAATATTCTGCCACGGTTCATTTACAACGGTAATGGCAAACCGTCACTGGAAGGGTTCCCTGAAATCCATTTCAGCCTGAGCCACTGCAATCAGGCGGTCGTTTGTGCCATCAGTGAATTGCCCGTGGGCATTGACGTCGAGACAACTGACAATTACAGTGACGACGTGGCGAGACAGGTGATGAGCCATGCCGAGTTGCGCTCAATCAACTCATCTTTCTGTCCTGAAGTCACATTTACACGCCTCTGGACAATGAAAGAGAGCCTGTACAAATTGAGAGGAGTACCCCTCGCTGGTGGCATCCCTCGCATGCTGGACCACACCGACCGCTACCGTTTCACGACTCTCGTGCACGCTGACTGCATCATCACCTCCTGCTCTATGAGATAGACCTGTGATGGCAATCCAAATAACTAAAACAAGCGACTGATTTTCAGTCGCTTGTTTTGGCTATTTGGGTATATGGGATTCCAGGCTGATTATTGCTCCACGGCCCGGATCATTTTGCCTGCGCTATGGGCAGTCAGCTGAGGAGCATATTGGCACTGAATGGTGGCAATGCCCGAGGTGAACTCACCGGGATTGGTCACCCACACGTCATAACCGATGATGTGCGTGCCCTTGTTCAGGCTGTTGATGAACACGTTGGTCTGTGTGTCCTTGGTCTCCTGATAGAACCAGGTGTTGTCCTCGCTGCGGTAACCCGATAGCTGGTCAACGGGCTCGAAGCAGGCGGCACGCTCGTCGGTCATGGTCACGAAGTCCATGTCCTTGTTGGTCTTGATGATGACGCGCACCTTCACCTTGTCGCCCACCTTGAAGGCGTCGGTCTTGTGCAGCGAGCCGTCCTGGGCATACACATAATATTCTTTGCTGATGGAAACCTCCTCGATAGCCTTCTCCTTGATTTCGGTCATCGGTGCCTTGAACTGGCTATAGACAGCGCCCCAGGCAGGTCCGCTGGCGGTGCGGTCGATGACGACGTTACCGGCAGTGGTGGCGGATAGGGTAGTGCGGAAGTAGCCCAGCCACTCGGCCATCTTGTCGAGGTTGACGGGTTCGCCGGCAACGGTGATGGTGGGCAAGGTTGCACGTTCGAGCCAGTGGCTGCCCGTGCTCAGGATGCTATAGACGGCATCGGCAGCGAGGCTGCAACTGCCCCAGTCATTGCTCTGCTTCATCAGCAGCATCCACTTGCGTATCAGGTCAATCTCCTGCTGGCGTGAATCAATCTCGTTCATAGCCTGCAGGATAGTGCTGGTATAGGCAATTTTGTCAAACTCCCACCAGCCGTAGCCCGTCTGCAGGTTGTCCCAGTACATGCCCAGACTGGGCTTCACGATGGCAAACTGGCGTATGCTCTCGACGATGCTGCGGGCTGTCTTCTGGTAACCGTTGCGGTTAAGCGTCATGGCGTAGTAGGCCTTCTGCTGGAGGGTGATGCCCTTGCCCCAGTTCTTGTCCATATACTTCAACGTCTTCTTGAACAAATCAGCGCTGGCGCTGGACAGCTGCTTCACCTCGGGGAAGAGGCTACGCGTGTAGGCATATCCGGTGAACAGGCCGTAAGGCTCCTTGGAGTACTTCTTGGCCTCGTTGAACAGGCGCACATTCTCCGCGTCGTAGTAGGCAAGCGCACGATTGACCATCGAGGTCAGGCGGCTGTCCTCGGGCAGGTAGCCCAGGTGCTTGATTTCGCCGATAAGCTCAAGCACGGTGCCTGTGGTCCAGGCATTGGACTTGCAACCCGGATAGCGGAACCAGGTGAAGCCGCCGTCGCCCATCTGCAGCGACTGCAGGGCGGTGATGATCTTCTCATATTCCTTCTTGACGATGGCATCGTCAAAGAGTTCGTTGAGTTTGGACATCCTCAGCGTCTGGCGGTCGGCGTCACGCATCCACGGTGATGCCAGCAGGGTGCCGATTTTCAGGTCTTGGTTCTTCTTGAGCATCGACACGAGGGTGCTGTCCTCGTTGTGTTGCTTCCAGTAGGTGACGGCCTCCTTGATCTGGGGTTGTTCCTTGGCAACGCCTTGTGCCACTTGCAGGGCAAACAGGCTGTGGGCGGCATGGGTGGCGACGTTATACTGGTCGCTGAAGATAGTGGGCAGGGCCAGCACGCAATACCACACGGGGTTGTCGCAGTATTCCAGTGTCACGCGGGCGTCCTTGGGGTACTTGGGCAGCGGCTGCTCGAAGTGTCCCTCTCCAGCCTCGACATAGAAGGGTCCGGTCTCGATGACGGGCGACACGGTCGTCAGCACGGGCACCATCACCTGCTCGCCGTCGCCGAAGGTGCTGTTGGCAGCCTTGATGCGGAAGCCCACCATAGCCACGGTATCGGGCACCTGCCAGTCGATGGTGACCGCCTCACTGCCCATCGGGTAGAGCGTCAGGTTGAACTTGCGGGTGGCATAGATCTCATTGGTGCGCGGGTCAAAGAGTTCAATCACGGCATCACACGCTGCTGCCTCGTCGGTAGCGTTCTGCACGGTGGCGGCGAGTGTCGCCTTGTCGCCCTGACGCAGGAAGCGCGGCATGTTGCTGCGTACCATCAGCGGCTTTTGCGTCAACACCTCTGCCATCCAGGTTGAGCCTGTCATCTTCTTGTCCCATGCCACGGCCTGGGCAATCCATGTGGTGTTGAAGTTGGGCGCCTCAAACTCCACGTTGATGTTGCCCTTGTCGTCACTGGTGAGCATCGGCTGCCACAGCGCGGTCTTTACGTCACTCTCGCGCAGGATTACCTTGTCCAGGTTCTTCTGGTCAACTGCTGCCTCCTTGATGTCTTCATTGGCTGAAAGTTCCACGAACATTTCATCCTCCCCGTCATACGACAACAGCACACTTTCCTCCTGCATCGCCAATTCGTTCTGCACCTGCACACCCGCGACGTGGCCTTCCAGAGACGGAGCGCGGGCACCATACACGTTCGGAACCTGCACACCCGCTACGCGGCCTTCCAGACCACGGCTGACGTCGGCGACACCATTCGATTTCATCAACATGCGGCCTCGGCCATACCCGTAGCCGAAGAATATTTGGTCGTAGGTATAAAGTCTCGGCAACTCGGGATAAGCCTCTTTGGGTATTCTGAAGCCCTCGCCCATCCAGACTCCTCTAGTGCTATTGACAAGGTCCAAATTCTGTGTAAAAGCAAAAAATGAATTGATAATTGGGCTCCAGTTGATGAATTCCCAATCGTTGTTCTCGATACTGGCAATCGCCTTGTCGAACATGTCGAGCAGCATAGCGCCCTGATGGGGCTTGCCGTTCTGGTCGGTGAGGCTGAATGTCCAATGCTCCGTATTACCGGGCACAAGCTTGTTGCGGAACGATGTGGCGGTAATCTTGATGGATTCGGCCTTATAGGGATTCTGCAACCTCACGGTCTCATCCCACTGCATGGTGCCGTAATAGGTGATGAACCGCACGGTAACATCTTTACCGGCTTCTTTAGGCAACTTGATAGTAAAATCATGCATACCCTTATCGTAGTTGAGCCAGCCCTGGGCGATGATATCATTGACAGCCGCTGCCACATAGTAGATGTAAGCCTTCGGCGAAGAGACACCAATGGTGATGTGTCCCACGTTTTTCTTGTCCACACTCTGCTCCAACGGGTTGAGCCATAGCGGGCAGTCCTTGACGGGTGGCGTCTTGTCGCCCTTGCGATAGAGGGTAATCTCACGCTCAACGTCCACGTCCTGTTCGCCTTCCTCGGCATCAAGGATGTTAATTTCCAGACTATATTTTCCCGAGGGCAGACTGGTCAAGTCGATGGTCGGGTCAGCAGTGTTGAGATTGCCTGTCATTACGGGCGTTTTGCCGTCTATTGGTGTGATTTCCCATGTACACCAAGTGTTGGGGTGCTCCTCGTCGGTGGTGTTGTACTTCAACGGCAGTTTGATGGGCTTGTCGTTAAGGTAGATATCATCGTTCACGCTGCCCAATACCAGGCCACGACGGGTACCCACGATAAACGAAGTGCTTTCCTCGTGGGTCTCGCCGGCATCGGTAGTGACTGTGGCCACGACCTGGTAGTTATTGCGTGCCCAACAGCGCTTGCCTGGCTTGTAACCCTTGCTTTCCTCAAACAGTTCGGCAGGGTATTCTATCATGAAGTTGCCCTGCTCATCGGTCATGACGGTCGTATCTTGCAGGTGCTCGCCGTCATTGTTGTGCACGCGCCACCACCACCAGGACCACTCGTTCTGGATGAGCGACAGGCGCACCTCGGTGTTCTGCACGGGTAGACCGCTATAGGTCATTGCCTTACCAGTTACCTTGACGGGCTGGCCAGCGACGTAGTTATTCCTTGCATCCGGGAAGGTGACTTCAAACGTCGGCGTTTTGTATTCGCTAACGTTCACGTATTGCGTTTCAAGGATGGATTTATCATCTTTTTCGTTCAATTCGATATAGAACGCGCCGTTCATTCGGTCCTTGGGAACAACGAACGTGCCCTCAACGCGGCCATACTCGTCGGTGGTCTTTGTCACCGTGTCGATGGTTTCGTTGTTATTGTCCATGAAGATGACTTCAATCGACTTGCCGGGCAGCACCTTGCGTTCCTTTTCGGTCCAGTTATAGACGATGGCGGTCCACTGGATGGTCTCACCCGGGCGATACACACCCAGGTCGGTATAAACCTTGGCAGAGTTGTTGCTTATGCTGCGATTCTTAACTTTGCAATATTCGACGGAGTATCCAAAGCGGTCATTACCCTTGAAGGCTCTCAATTCGCTCTCGTCCAAGCTGTTTACATCGTCTTCATCGTCTTCATCGTCTTCATTGATGCGCATGCTTATGGCCATGGTGCCATCCGAACCTGTAGTGCCCAGGGGCTTGTCTTCATCAGTCATGATGGTCACACCTTGCAAGGGTTTGCCGGTGTTGATGTCAACGGCGCCCACGCAGTCCTTGTGGTCATTACGACCAATTGTGAACAGGGCGATGTCGGTAACGTGCAGGATGTCGTGTCGGTAATTGTCATTAATGGAAGTCTTATCGCCATCAATGTCGGGGCGGATGATATATGCACCATAGGGCAGGGGAGGCAAGGTCGTCACCACATTATTTACATCAAATGGCACGATGCCCTGCACCTTGACCGGGTGTTTCGAGACAAGTTGTAACATGCTTGGGTTTAAGCTGTACTCATCGAGCATATCGTCGGGAATACGGTAAACTTCGATGGTGAACGCATTGGCATTCTTGACACTGGCGGTGACTGTGATGCTGTCACGAGAGGAGCGGATTTTAGGATAACGGAGATTCACGTGCTTGCTCTCGAGGTTGGAGATGGCATTTTTCACCTGGGCGGTGTAGATAGAGGTGGGGAAGCGCTCTACATACTCCTGCAATGTCTTGTAGTGGAGTTTGTCGTTCTCCCATGCTATGCTGTTGAGCAGCAGCGCGCAATGCTCATTGTCCTGATACTGCCGGTAGGTCTCAATCGGGATAATGCCACTGAGCTCATTTGTCGCATAGATGTGTGTCGGCACGTTGCCTTCAGTGGTCTTGAGCCAGTCGTTCACGATGCGGTTCAGTAGATTCGTCTTCTCGGCATAGGTATCGTCGAGTGAATATATCTCCATTACATCTTGGAACATCTCCCTGCCTTTCATCAGCAGGAACTCATGCAAGGTGGGGATGTAGGTGGCACCCAACTCGTTGCACTTGATAATGCCAGGCAACGACGTCACAGCTACGGCCTTGAGCGCCTCGGGCTCGGCGAGGCTCTTCTCGATCAATTCAGTGATTTTATTATCAAACTGCTTGCGGTCCCACTCGCTGATGTCGGCAGGCGTTTCCTCCACGGGATTCTCACGGTCGCTCCAGCGGGCAAAGCGGTCGCGGTAGCCCTGATAGATCATCGCCTCCAGGTGGTAGAGTAACGCCTTGATGTGGGGTCGTTTCTCTTTATCGATGACCGATTCGACACGCGTGATGATGTCCGCCATGTTGTCTTGAGAAATGCCGCTCTGGGCAAGACTGTAGCGCACCAGCGCATCGACGGTCAACTGGCCGTCGCCTGTCTTGAGCGCCTGGTCCAGGTCGGCGATTGCTGCCTTGGACACGTCCTGCGGGAAATTGAAGTCAATGACCTTGTCCTTTCCCGATGAATCAAATGGAAATGCCATGATGAGTAATACTATAGATAGGATGTGAATGATTGTCTGTTTCATAGTCATTCGGTGTTTGATGTGTTATTATAACTCCAAAATTACATAATAATGTGCAAAACCTTCGCCAATCTCTCAATATTTTGCAAAAATTAACGTCAGAAGCGATTTTCAGACAAGGATAACATCAATGCCATTGCAGATAGGCATAAGGACCAAGGCTAAAACCATCTGGTCAAGGATGGATCTGGAATCAATTTACCGTGTATCATATCAGTCACTTTTTTAGGTTGATAAAAACGCGCTAACTCTCGCTTGCAAAATTACAACGTAATATTGAAATACCGATAGCATTCAATAGACATTTATTAAAATGTAAAATGATGATTATCAGTAGAATATGAAATAAAATGGTCATTTTTAGGTAATTCGCCCCAGACGGCTCATCACAAGGATGCCCGATAGGGCAGAAGATGGCCCCAGGGCGCATGTGTTTCAAGCTACAAGATACACGTGTGATGATGGTGTAGCATATCTCTCCTACGCTTTGCGACACCTCCCTCAAACAAAAAGGGGCTACATTTAGGCGCAATCACCGAGTGGAATAAAAAAACAAGCGGCTGAAAATCAGTCGCTTGTCCTTGTTCCGTGGAGCATAGCGCTTTCTGGAGCAATATGGTCCGACACTGATAGATACGTTAATGTTCGGATTGTCAGTTGCTTAGATTAAGCTATCGATTCTTTACATATCGATAAAAACCCTGTTATCCCGTAAAAGGGGGGAATCAATGTACCCCCCAAAAAAGCAACCTTGCGTACCGAGGCACCCCCGCGTTTCTTCTTACTCAAAGTCATACGAATTTGATACGCACGTCATTGATGGGAACCTGTCGGATGATGCAGCGTGACAAAATAGCGTTATCGTGTCAGAAGGTGTCTTTTGATATCTTGTCGTATCACGCTAATTTATTGTTACTCAATGATTTGTGTAGTATTTTTGGGCGTGGTAATTTTGCTGAAAATTTAAAATAAAGTTATTATGAAGGAGATTAAATTTAATTGCAGGACATTCCTGAACCATCGCGATCAAGTGGTGGTGCGCGTGAGGTGGAACAAAAAAAGGTCAGAGGTCGGTTTCTCTATCGGGTTGCATGCTGACCCTTCTAAGTGGAACGCCGACTCTCAGAGGCCTGTTCGCGGTTCGACGCATGTTATCGGCCAGAAGAGGATCCCGTCGCGTGTCATCAATGACCGGATCGATGAGTTCCTTGCGGCTATCAATGAGTCCTTTGTCGAGTTCGGGCTCAAAGATATTATGCCTGGACCAGACGAACTGCGTGAGCTTGTGAACGAGAAGGTCGGTCGAATCGGGGACCAGGAAGAAGAACCACAGGTAAAGCCACTCAAGGAAATATTTGGCGACTTCCTCGCATCGGGCAAAAAGGAACGCGATTGGACGAGCGCAGTGCACTACAAGTATGAGCAGGTGTGGAAACACTTGACTCGGTGTGATCCGACCGTTTCTCTTGAGACCCTTGACAAGGACAAGATGCTTGAACTCAAGGATTGGTATGTCAAGAACAATTACAAGAATCGCACAACCACCAAGCAGTTCCGGTTTTTGAAATCGTTCCTTCGCTGGATGAAGGCCAACGGCTATCCTGTCCATGAGAGTGCGATTGACTGCCAGATTCATTTGACCGTTACCAAGAAAAATGTGACTTTTCTGACGTTCAAGGAGCTGATGCAGTTTTATCACTATAAGTTCGCGCCCGAGCATAAATATCTGGATAAGGCTCGCGACATGTTCTGCTTCATGGCGTTCACCTCGTTGCGCTATTCAGACCTTGCTCAGCTCAAAAGGGCCAATATCACTAGCCGTGGCATTGAACTCTATACCAAGAAGACCTCTACTCCAATAACGATACCGATAATTGATTATGCGCAGGAGATTATTGACAAGTACTCCAACTACAAGTCATCCGATGGTAGTCTATTCCCAGTGCCGTCAAGCCAGAAGTTGAATGACTATATCAAACTTGCGGCAAAGCAGGCTGGTATCGACAGGGAGGTCGTCAACACGTATTTCATCGGCACGAAACGCTACGATGAGGTCCATAAGTTTTATGAGATTATCGGCTGCCATGACGGACGTCGCACATTTGTGTGCTGCTCTTTGGCTTTTGGAATACCGCCTGCCGTTGTCATGTCATGCACGGGTCACAAGGACTATCAGAGCATGAAGCCCTACATTGAGGTGGGAAACGATACGCAGAAACTTGACCTTGACAAGTGGAATGGGAAGGACACCAAGGTTGATATCATCGCTGCTCTTGAGGAACTTGATGCAGACAAACTTGAGCAGGTGTATGACTTCGTCAAGTCAATTGCCAGCTGATGCTAATATTTCAGGTTGTGAAAACTATAATTTATGAAATACGCAACGATTTGTTGCGTATTCTTTTGAAAATTGCCAAAAATAGGCTATTTTTGCGACCAAAACGCAAATATTTCGACATTATGGAGATATCAATTAAGAAAATCAAGGTTGGTGGAATCACCAATATTATGAGTGTTGAGATTCCCATGGAGAAGTTGACGGCTCTTGTTGCTCCAAACAATTATGGTAAGAGCAACTTCCTTGTTGCCATCGAGTTCGCCGTTCAGTTCATGGCGGCTCAAAGCGATACCAGGCTCAAGATGATGTCAACTCGTAATGTGATTCCCATCAATAAGTCAATGGAGGATGCTCCATTCTCGTTTGAGATTGAGGGCAGCGCTGGTGATATAGAGTTCGTGTATGGCTTCTCGTTCGAATGGGCCAGGACAAATGGTAAAGAACATGGTAGTAGGGTAGTAAGCGAGATCTTGAAATTGAAGCAAGCCTCTGAGCTCAAGTACAAGGCCTATATCAAACGGGATGATACTGAACTTGCATATATTATTGCCACCCCCAAAGGACGGTGCAACAAGGAAGTTTTGGTTGACCGTGACATTCTTGTCATGGACAAACTGTTGAATATGGATGGACTGTTCTATTTGGACGTGGTGAAGGCTATAAGGTCAATTAACGTCAAGCGTGTGAATACCCTGGACAACCCAGATGGTATTTTCAGTTCACCTTATCCTGCTTCGGGTTCTGGAGGATATAGTGTGTCATTTCCCAAGCCTGGTGAAATAGGCTTCTTCATCAACAGCCTCCGCCAACTTGATGTGGACAAGTATGAGTTGCTGAAGAACACCATCGTAGACTTGTTGCCCAACATTGAAGACTTTGAGCCTGTTCAGGTGGACTTGTCGCCAAAGACTGATGTGCCATTCCAGCTCCCAAATACATACTTTGATATCCGTGTCAAGGAACGCTTCAATAACCAATACACTAGCATCAACAATGTGTCAACCGGCAGCAAGAAGATCTTGTACGTCTTGACCATGTCGTTGGCAGCCAGCCTTAATCATGTGGACCTGCTCATGTTCGAGGAACTAGAGAATTCTGTACATCCCCGACTGTTGCAGAATCTGCTGCAAGTCGTTACCGAACTCGCGGGTAATACCAAGGTCATTACGACGAGCCATTCTCCTTATCTCGTCAAATATTTGTCACCGAACAATATCCAGCTCGGCTTGCCCACACATTCTGGTGTTGCAGAATTCAAGACCATTAAGCCCAGTAAGGTGAACAAAGTATTGCGTCAGGCCTCAGCCGAGGAAGTTTCTATCGGTGAATACCTTTTCGACATGATGCTTGATGCCGAGGCAGATGATGAGATGTTGAACGAGTATTTTGCATGAGGATATGAAGAAGACAGGACCTAATAAGCCCCATGTGGTGATCTTTGTTGAAGGCGACACCGATAAAGTTTTCTTCGACCATCTCATTCAGTTCTATCGTGATAATTCGACTACAGAGGTTGTGTCATGCGAAGTGAGAAATCTGCGCGGTGTCTCACGTTATACCAATAAGATCGTGGGTAAACTCCAAAACGACATCTGCCCGAAGGCATTGAAGAAAGGCATGGCGGTGACAGCGGTTTGTTGCAGCTATGACACCGATGTGTTCGAGTATGCCGAGCGTCCAGTGGTTGATTGGAACAAGGTTGAGCGAGAAGTCAAGAAACTTGGAATCCGTGAGTTTTGCCACGTTAGGGTGGAACAGATGATGGAGGATTGGCTTCTGGATGACCTGGCAGGCATTTGTGCATTCCTCAAATTGAAAAAGGCGCCCATCCCGTTGGCTGGCGAAACGGGCTATCAAAAGATGCAGAACCTTTTCAAGCGGGCCAACAAGCTCTATCTGAAAGGCAATAGCATAACACCAATGATGACCTCAATCGACATGAATGTGATTAGGCAACAGCGGCAGTCATCGTTAGCACGCCTGGAATCAATCCTTAATGTTACGATTTAGTCACCGTCAGATAACGCTCAGAACCCTTATAAACAAGAGAATAAACGCCCCTATATTTGGACCGCAGGTATAGCAATGAACACGCTGGCGGCATGAGGGGCAAAGACAATATATAACCCGATGGTATGGACTGGGTGGCGAAGAGTCATCCAGCACCACCATCACCAGGCGTTATTACCTGCCGGGGAGACCGTGCCCTAATGACGGCATAATCAAACCGACAGCGAGTCTGGAAAAGAAGCTAACGAGGCTGACACCGAAGAGGTGATCGGTCTCACTTCTTTTTTTTCGGTTCGGTTGGATATAGTGGTAATGAGTTGGTAATTAGACAATGTTGCTCCCAGGTCAGGATGGACAGTACCTTTATTACGTTTCAGCGCTTGTCAGTCGATGAGGCGGTAGATCATGGCGTAGTTGATGGCCTCGGTGATGCTGTCGGTGTCGAATTTCTCAAGGATGCTTTTACGGTAGCCTTTCACCGTGTCAAACGACTTGAACATCAGCCGGGCGATTTCCTGGGTGGTGTAACCCATGGCCGAATATTTGAGAACCTGCGTCTCCTGCTCGGTGAGGGAGATGTAGGGGACCGACTGCCATGTGCCGCTCTCCAGATCCAGGTTCCAACCCTCATGCGTGCGGTTATTGAACATCAGTATGGTGTCATCGCCCTGCTTGGTGGGGATGGATGCTACGCACAACGCCAGCCAGATTTTCCCGTCGGGCATCATTTTGAGGGGCGTCAGCTGATGGTTGATGGTTTGCACCTTTTTGGACACCGTGTTGATGACCCTGAAATTGTAAGATAGCGTGTAGTATCGCTTCTCGGCGGCAGGGATGTCCTTGGAGAAATAAAAGCCTGAGGAATTGATTATCAACAGCCGCTCGAGATCCTCCTGCGGCACATTGTCGATGTAGAACTTGTAGCCGATTTCCTTGACCTCGCTGGCTGACAGGCCGCACAGGAACAACGGGTTCTCGCTGACATACAGGAAGTTCTTCTTGAAGTAGTCGATGATATAGACACTCTTGTAGGTCATGCGCGAGAACGCATC
>ONLH01000037.1 GCA_900318645.1 uncultured Prevotellaceae bacterium | reverse complement strand
GTGAGGACTGTGCCATCACCGAGTTGCCCGGTGTGGCCAACATGACCAACCTGCAAACGCTGTGGGCCTGCAACAACCAGTTGACCAGCCTCAACGTCATTAACCTGAGACAGTTGAAGAAACTCAATGTCTCGGGCAACACAAGCCTGACAGAACTTGACTGCAGTGTATGCTACTTGACCCTCCTTGATGTGACCGACTGCCCAGCACTCATTTTTCTCAACTGCAACCATAACGAATTAACCGACTTGGACCTCAGTGGCTGCACAAGCCTTGCATACGTTTGGTGTAGAAGTAACCAGTTGACCTCGCTGGATTTGAGCCCCTGTAATAGTAATACTTTGGCATCAATTGACTGCATGTATAACCAGATCTCGAGTCTTGATGTCGGCAGGTTTGCTAATCTTTACCAACTGGCTTGTACCAACAACCAGATTTCAAGCTTGCAGCTTGCTAACCACACGCAGCTTAAAAACCTGTGGTGTGAAACGAACCATCTCACAAGCCTCGACCTGAGTGGTTGTACCAGCCTTGAAACAGTAGAAGCTCTAAACAACCAGATTGCAAGCATGAATGTGAGCAATTGCCCGAATCTTAAATCTATGACTATTTATTACAACTACCTCACGGGTACTGCGATGGGAAATCTGATTGCCAGTCTGCCCACACGCAGCGGGGATACGGGGAATGTGTTTGCTATCGTTGATCCTGATCCCGATACTGGTTCATCCAACGAGGGGAATGTCATTACTCCCGCCCAGGTCAGCCAAGCCAACGCAAAGAATTGGGCTATCTACCATTATAATTGGTATAATAACGCCTGGGAGTCCATGGCCGGCAGCTCGTTCCAGCGCGGCGACGTGAACGGTGACGGCCAGGTAAAGATCGGTGACGTGACCTCCCTGATCAACTACCTGCTCAGCGACGACGCATCGGGCATCAACCTGCAAGCAGCCGACTGCGACCAGAACGGCCAGGTGAAGATCGGTGACGTGACCGCCCTGATCAACTACCTGCTCAGCGGCACGTGGCCCAACAAGGTTACCGTCATGAAGGCCAAGCAACTCACCATCAAGAAAAAAGACAGTCACCCGAGTGACTTGCTTGACCTGAAGACGTCAGAGCTCAAGGCCCCTGTTATGAGAGGTGATATACAATAACCTCATGTTCCACAAGGCTGTGTCATCATTGCCTACGCCAAACTACAGCTTCAAGCCTGTATCAATGTCCGTGCTTCGCACGGAGAAATTAAGCAAAAATTAGTATAAGAATTAAACAGTATTAATTTAATTAACGTGAGTTCGATGAAATTATTGATTGTCAATCAGCACGTTAGCAACTTCCCCTCTTAACCAAGGGGGAGGAGCCCAAGTATCAGCAACTTATTTTCGTCAAACTCACATTAACCTAAAAATCAGAAAATATTATGGCTAAACAACAATTTTTCAAGCTCTTGACGCTTGCGTTGGTCTTGACGACGCTGGCAGCCCGTGCCGACGTGACGATCAACAACACCAACTTCCCTGACGCGAACTTCCGCTCCTACCTGCTGAGTGAGTATCCCAGCGGCACCATCACCACGGCGCAGCTCAATGCCCGCACCGAGCTGGAGCTGGGAAGCATGAACATCTCTAACCTGAAGGGCATCGAGTATTTCACTCAATTGACAAGGCTCCATTGCTTCAACAACAACCTGACCACCGTTGACTTGGGCAGCAACACCAAGTTGACATATCTCAACTTGGGCTACAACAAGCTGACCTCAATTAATGTGACTGCCAACACAGAATTGGAGCAATTGTATCTCCAGTACAACCAGCTCACCTCAGTCAATGTGTCAAGTCACAGTAAACTTTATCTACTCTGGATCATAGACAATCCGAATCTGACGGGTCTCTACTGCTGGCGCAACAACTTGACGAATCTTAGGGTCGATGGCTGCACGGCATTGTTATATCTCAAGTGCTACAACAACTATAACCTGACTGAGATCACGGGCCTGGCGGACTGTACCAATTTGACCTATCTGGACTGTGAAGACTGCGCCATCACCGACATCAGCGCCGTCAGCAACATGCCCAACCTGGAGACCCTGCTTGCACAGAACAACCAACTGACCACGCTCACCGTCAACGGCAAGAGCAAATTGACCAAGCTGCGCGTCCTGGGCAACAAACAGCTGACTACACTCTCCTGCTCCAGTTGTAATTTGAACTCGCTCAATGTGAAAGGCTGCACGGCGCTGACCGACCTGAGGTGTTACTACAACTATGAACTGACCGAGATTACAGGTCTGGCTGACTGCACCGCATTGACCTATCTGGACTGTGAGGACTGCGCCATCACCAGCCTGCCCGGCGTGAACAATATGTCCAACCTGCAAACGTTGTGGGCCCGCAACAACCAGCTGACAGGCGACCTCACCGTGAGTGACAAGCCCAACCTGCAAAGGCTGAGGGTCAAGGGCAACCCGGGTCTAACATACCTCTCCTGTAGAAACAACGCGTTGACCTCGCTCGATGTCACGGGCTGCACGGGATTGGAATATTTGGGGTGTGAAAGCAATAGCAATCTTACCACAATTACTGGACTGAGCGACTGCACAGCGTTGGAGTGGTTTGGCTGCGATTATTGTGCAATCACTTCACTTGACATGACCTTCTGTCCCGGCATCAGCAGTCTGTATTGCTACAACAACCAGCTGACCTCGCTCAATGTGACGGGACTCACTGAGTTGATAATCTTAAACTGCAAGGATAACCCTAACCTCGAAGATATTACTGGACTGACTGACTGCACAGCCCTCAACTATCTCGAGTGCTCGCGCTGTGCCCTCTCCACCCTGGAACTGAGCAACTTCAGCGACTTGACCGAGCTGTGGTGCAGTGGTAACCAGTTCTCATCACTGATGGGGAGCAATTTGTCCAATTTAAAGACGCTGGTAGCCAATGATAACCCGTTGCTTGCAGAACTCGAATTTGAAGGCTGTGCCTTGACCCAACTGTATGTTTATAACTGCCCCAAACTCTATTATCTCGATTGCATTGGTAACCTACTGGAGCAATTGAACATTGACACTTGTCCTGAGCTCTTGTACCTCCTGTGTAATCAAAACAAGCTGACCTCACTGAACATCAGCAACAATCCGAAGCTCCTATACATCTGGTGTAACAGCAATCAATTGACCAGTCTGGACCTGACCAATTGCGAAGATGGCTTACTTTCATTGGACTGCCGCTACAATCAGATCACGGGCACGCTCGATGTCGGCAGGTTTACCGATTTACATGAACTCGCCATCAGCAGCAATGAGTACTCAAGTTTGCAAAATGTTGCTAATCACACTGAACTGACACTGCTATACTGTGCAAACAATCACCTTACCAGCCTTGACGCGAGCGGCTGCTCAGCGCTTAAAAGTCTGCAAGCTCAAACTAACCAGATTACCAGCCTGAATGTGAGCGATTGTCCTGCACTGAGTTTATTGGCAATCTTTTATAACCAGATCAATAGCTTCCACATGGGACAGATCGTGAATGGCATGAACACTCGCCCAGCAAGCGACCGGGGATTGTTTTATGTATGGGTCTATGATCCAAGCGACCCCGACTGGAACGTTATCACTACCGCCCAAGTCGAGCAGGCAGAAAGCAAATACTGGGACGTGTACGCATGGCTGGGTGAAAATTCTGGCTGGAGTCCCTATGCCGGCACGATCTTTGAGCGCGGTGACGTGAACTGCGACGGTGAGGTGAAAATCGGCGACGTGACCGCTCTGATCAACTACCTGCTCAGCGGTGACGCAACGGGCATCATAACAGATGCAGCCGACTGTAATCTTGACGGCCAGGTAAAAATCGGTGACGTAACAGCACTGATCAACTACCTGCTGAGCGGCACCTGGCCCAACGATGGCGCCAAGGCCCCGACGATGACCGCCCACCCGTCACCCAACGCCCACAGCCCATTTGAGCTACCAGAGCCGGTACTCAACAAGCCTATAGTTAAGCGGGCGATGCTCGCTGATTAGAGAGTATCCGCTTAGTAGGGCCTCGCCTTGGCGTGGCCGCCCCTTCCGCGACACAAACCTCACGCTAAGGCGCTAAGACGCTAAGTCATTTATTGTTTGCTCGCAAGAGCTCGCAAATCATTATAAAAAACGTTGCGAGCCTCTTGCGAGCAACAATTTTAACGTGAGTTCAATGAAAATAAAGTGCTGATAATTTCCCCTCTTGGTTAAGAGGGAAACACCTCCCCCGCCTGGGGGGAGGAGTTGGGAGTTGCTAACGCATTGATTATCAAAACAAATTTTCGTCGAACTCACGTTATTTAAAAACTTAGCGGCTTTGCGTGAGAGACGGGCGGCCACGCCAAGGCGAGGCCCTACAGCGCAGACGCTCCTCTAAACTCTAAACACTAAACTCTAAACTGCGAGCAACGCGAGCATCTTTGCGAGCCTCTTGCGAGCAACAATTATAAGACTTAGCGGCTTTGCGTCTTGGCGTGAGACCCACAATGCATATTTCCCGTTATCCCAGCTTTTTTTCCACGTGATGGGCAAAAAACTGAAGTCACATCACCAAAAACTGAAAACTTATCACTATCTTTGCCTTTTAAAAACGAAACATCAATCACAATACGATATGAAAAGACTTTTCTTGGCAATGACGATGCTGTGCCTGCTGGCGATGAGCGCCACAGCGGCAGTGGTGAAAAGAGGTAGCATGATGACGCTGGTTGACAGCTGCGGCTTCTTCCCGCAAATCAGCCCTGACGGCCAATGGCTGCTGTATTCACCCACCGAGGGCACCAGCCTGTTGATGAAGCACCTCACGACAGGCGAAATCACGACAATCGCCAGTACCGGCTACCCGGGCTTTGACGCTATCTTCGGACACGACGGCAAGGTGTATTACGTCACCCAGCAGCGCAAGAAGAACGGCCTGGTCTATCGCACGGGCAACTGCTATGACCCGGTGACAGGCAAGAACACGGTGGTGCTCAAGCCGCAGCACGGACGTGTGGAGGCCATCAACGCCACCTCGGGTACCGTCATCAACGGTGAGCAACAGATTTACTATTCCAACGGCAATGTGGGAACATGGGTCTATACGCGCGGCGACAAACTCTATGTGATGGATGGAGCCGGCAACAAGCGTGCTATGCAGCCTGTCATGGAAAGCAACGGCTACCTGTGGGCCTCATTATCGCCCGACGGCACCAAGATCATGTTTGAGGCGGCTTCCCGCGGACTGGTGGTATGTGACCTGAAGGGCAAGGTGATTGCCGACCTGGGCCAGTTCCTGATGCCCAGCTGGTACAACGATGACTACATCATCGCCATGAGCAATTCGGGCAATTCCAGGCTGAACGGGTCACGCATCTGGCTCATATCGGTGAACAACGACGACGCCAAGGCCATCACCCCCCAGGAGGAACGCGTCGTGCAACCCATGACGGTAGGCGGCCGAGTGGTCTATAGCCTCCTCTATAGCGGCGAGGTCAAGCAGATGGAGCTCGACCTGCCCCACCCCGCCCCGATCGAGGTATCCATCAGCAAGGGTAAGGTCACCAAAGTCAAGGAATCTGTGGGCGACAAGAATGTGCCGCGCGTGTTCATTAACCCGGGGCACGGCGGCCACGACAGCGACGACCGCCACATTTCCACATGGGTGTTCGGGGCCAGCGACACGCTGCACTTTTACGAGTCCACCTCCAACCTGAGCAAAGGCATCGCTCTGGAAGAAATCCTCAAGAGCAAGGGCTACGAGACGGCCATGTCACGCCGCACCAACTACACCGACGACGACCTGGACCTGTTTGAAATCGTCGCGCTGGCTGCCAACAGCGGTGCCGACATCTTCTTCTCGATCCATAGCAACGCCACGGGTATCGAGAAGCGCATCAACTTCCCGCTGGGCTTGTATCGCGGTTGGGACGGCAGACCCGCCGTCGATGGCAGCCTCAAACTCAGCCAAGCGGTGCTGAAACAGGAGGCCACCAACCAGCTTGCCGTGTGGACTCACGACGCGCGCAGCCGTGGCGACTGGTCGTTCTATACCGACTGGGGCTACAAAGTGGGCCTGGGCGTGCTGCGTTTCAACAAACTGCCCGGCATGTTGAGCGAAGGCTCGTTCCATGACTACCTGCCCGAGCGTGAGCGTCTGCTCAGTGACAGCTACTGCTGGCTCGAGGCCTGGAACCAGTCGATAGGCATCGATGATTACTTCGGACGCAAGGGCCAGTTCAAGAACGGCGTCATTGCCGGCACCATTCGCTGGAGCGACATGGAGCGCACCGATGACGACCAGCGGCTCTTCGGCGATGATGTCCTCAGGCCGGTGAACGGGGCACTGCTGCGACTCTATAACGGTCGTGACGTGATCACACGCACTTTCACCCTCGACAATCTGGACAACGGCGTATTTGTGTTCACCAACTTGCCCAAGGACAAGTACAAGCTGGAACTGTACTATGGCAACGAGGATCTCTACGAGACCGTCAAGGTCAAGTGCAAGAAGAACCAGACAACCTATAAGAACATCAAAATCAAGACCGACCAGAAGCCTAAGAAGAGGAAAAGGCGTTAATTTTAGGCTTTAGACGTTAGACGTTAGACGTTAGACGTTAGACGTTTCTTCTAGATCATCTAGATTTTCTAGATCTTCTAGACTATCTAGAAAAAAATTGAAAACTGGCAACTGAAAACTCAAGTATACTATGGATAAGAAATTCATTATGATGCTGCTGGCTGCAGTGATGCTGCTGCCGGCGATGGGTCAGGAGGTGGAAGTGACCTCGCAGCGACGCCTGCTTGAGGGCGTCGAGGGACCCGCCTACTATCCTGTCCTGAATGCGGCAGGCAACCGCCTGCTGTTCCTCACCGAGGATGGTGCGTTGAAATACTATGACCTTACCGACGACGTGACCACGGTCGTGACACGCGACTATGTCGCTGGCAACGACGCCTGCTGGGGCGGTGACGGCAAGGTGTATTATGTCACCCAAGAGACCGGCGAGGGCCGTCTGGTTTACCGCACGGGGCGCTGCTATGACGCGGCAACCCGCCAGAGCGTTGTCGTCACCGAGGCACAGCATGGCGCCGTGCGTGCCGTGCCCGCCACCCGTGGCGGAGCGTTGCGGGCACCCGGCAAGAGCTACAACTCGTCGAGCGACATCGGCAGTGCCGCCTGGACCGAGGGCAGCCGCGTCCATGTCATCGTGGACGGCGACGAGCGCGTCTTCTCGCCCGTGGATTCCTGGGCGGGTTACCTGTGGGCATCGCTCTCGCCCGACGGACGCCGTGTGGCCTTCTTTGCGGCCGGCAAGGGCATCGTGGTGATTGACCTGCGGGGCCAGATGCTGGCTATGCTGGGCAACTATGAGATGCCGTGCTGGTACAACAACGACTACCTGGTGGCACAGAACGCCAAGGACGACGGCCACCAGTTCACCTCGTCACAGCTCCTGCTGCTCAAGGCCGACGGCACCTGGCAAGCCGAGCTGACCAAGCCCGCGTCGATGACGATGCAGCCCACCTGTGGTGGCGGCAAGATCGTCTATACCACCATCGACGGCATGCTGTATGAAATGAGAATCGCTATTCACGAATAAAACTGCTCAAACGTCATGAAAAAGTCTATCTTCAAATCAGTAATGATGGCGCTGGCAGCGGTTCTTGCCGTGAATACTGCCACCGCCCAGCAGCCCCACGTCTATATCAACCCAGGGCACGGCGGCTATGACAGCGACGACCGCAATATGGTCATCTATCCTTTCTCTCAGGGCGACAGCGCCGGTTCATGGGAGTCGAAGTCCAACCTGCGCAAGGGTCTCGCCCTGCAGGAAATCCTGCAGAAGAAGGGCTACAAGACCAGCATCTCGCGCGTGACCAACACCACGGCCGATGACCTGGCGCTCTCGACCATCGTCGCCCTGTGCAACCAGAGCGGCGCCGACGTCTTCTACTCCATCCACAGCAACGCTACGGGCACCAGTGCGGTGAACAACTTCCCGATGGTGTTCTACCGTGGCTACACGGGCAGCCCCCAGGTCGCCAACGCCGACGTGCTGGCGGCTGACCTGGAGCCGTACCTGTATGCCAGCCAGAGCACTGTGTGGACCCACAACTACCAGATCTGGGGCGACTGGTCCTTCCGTCCAGAGTGGGGCACCCAGGGCTATGGCGTGCTGCGCGGCAACCGTGCTGTCGCCAACCTGAGCGAGGGCTCCTTCCACGACTACATCCCCGAGGCCTATCGCCTGCTGGGACTCCAGTACTGCTGGATGGAGGGCTGGAACATCTCGCTGGGTGCTGACAAGTATTTCGACCGTCTGGGTTACTTCAGCCAGGGCGTAGTGAGCGGCAACGTACGTGACGACCGCATCAAGCGCCTGCAGGAGAACCCGCAGCCGTTCATCGTCTATGGCGACGACAACCTGATGCCCATTCACAACGCTACCGTGCGCCTGCTGGACGACAACGGCACCGAGGTGCAGCGCACCATGACCGACACCCTCAGGAACGGCATCTACACCTTCAAGTACGTCAATCCCGGCACCTACACCGTCGAGGTGAGCGAGCCGTCTCACTTCTCCCAGACCGCTACGGTGACCGTCAATGCCAACGGCTCGACCTACCAGAACTTCTACCTCAAGCGCGTGCGCGACACGCCTCCCGTGGTGGTCGATTACAGCCCCGTGTGGCACGAGGGCGATGCTGCCGTGAAGTGCAGCCACCCCATCACGCTAGCCTTCAACTGGGACATGGACAGCGTGACGACTTGCAGCGCCTTCACCCTCGACCCGCCCGTGGAGGGCAACTTCAAGTGGGAGGATTCCTACTACCGGCTGGTGTTCACCCCCAAGGACGCCTTTGACGTGAACACCCTGTACACGCTCACGCTCAAGAAGACTGCCGAGCATGGCGGCGGCACACCGATGGAAGAGGACTTCACCATGCAGTTCTATACCCAGCCCCGCAACCACCTGAGCGAGCTGGCTGTCTTCCCCTATGAGGGTGCTCCTGTCCACTACACCAAGCCCACCGTCGAGCTGCGTGTCGATTCGCTGCTGGACACCTACAACCTGTTCCAGCGTATGCGCGTACTCGACAGCGAGGGCAACGAGCTGGCTTGGAACAAGCGCAGCATCAAGTACAACAAGAACGGTGACAACTACGGCTTCGTGCGCATCCCGCTCGTCAAGGACATTGAGCCGGGCAAGCAGTACCACTTCATCCTTGACTCGGACATTGCCGACACTGCTGGCATCCACCTGCCCGCCGCCCGCGACATCGTCTTCCAGGGCGTTGACGCTGGCGCCGACAAGCCCACCATGGAGGTCGTAGAGCCCTTTGAGAATGCCGATGACTACAAGGCCTGGATTTACGTTTATAGTACAAATACCCAGTACCTCCCCGTGACGGCCTCGAACGAAAGGCTGTTCGGCAGCAAATCCTTGCAACTGGATTACGATTTTCATGACAAGAGGACGGTACTAATGCAATGCGACCACCAACCAGACATCACCTACTACAAGGGCGACACGGTAGGTCTCCACGTGTGGGGCGACATGAGTTTCCACAAGCTCTATGCAAGCTTCGACAATGGCAACGGTTCTTTCATCAATATGCCCTTAGCAACCATCGATTTCCACGGTTGGCGATATCTGACGATGCCGCTTAACGATCTGGAGGACGGTGACTACAAGTTTGTAGGTTTCCAGTTATATCGCGAAAACGAACTGATGGGCAATACCGGTACCATCCGCTTCGATAACCTGCTCAGGAAGGCGTCCAGCGGCATCGACGAGGTGCCCATCGCAGGGCTGAAGGTGCGCTGCGAGGGTGACTACATCGTCGCCAGTGCCGACACCTGGATCCAGGGTCTGGAACTGCTCGACATCCAGGGCCACACCGTCAAGACCGCCAGCGGCAACTGCCTGAACGTCTCGGGCATGACCCCGGGCGTGTATCTCGTCCGCGTCCACATCAACGGCCGCACCGCCAGTTACAAAATCAAGCTTTAGGCCAATGCGAGCAAGCTCGCAGTTTAGAGTTTAATGTTTAGAGGAGCATCCGCACTGTAGGGCCTCGCCTTGGCGTGGCCGTCCGTCGACACAAACCTCACGCAAAGCCACAAAGCCGCTAAGTTGATTGCTCGCAAGAGGCTCGCAAAAGTATTTTTATTACTTGCGAGCTCTTGCGAGCAATCTTTAATAGCATAGCGTCTTAGCGCCTTAGCGTGATGTCCTACAACGCGGTAGCCTCACTAACCACTAATCTCTAATCACTAAACTGCGAGCAACGCGAGCATCCATCCTATTGTTTTTGGAGAAAAACTGCCATTTTGTCAGTTTTTCGTGGACAAAAAGGCGAGAACCTGACACAGGTGTCCTGGTTTTGCGGTTGGCATTGGTTTTGCTTTATCTGGGAGTGCAAACGGGGCGCAAGCCCCAGGAGCAAGAGTGATTAAAACAAACATTTAAAGACAAAATAAAAACAAAAAATTAGGAGGTAATGACTATGTATTTTCCTGTAATTCGCAACAACCGCAATAATTGGTTAGACACTGCATTTAACGACTTGTTTGACATGGACTGGGCCCCGCGCCATGTGACCACCGCTCCGGCCGTCAACGTCAAGGAAAGTGATGAGGCCTTCACGATGGAAATCGCCGCTCCTGGCCTCAAGAAGGAATTCTGCTCGGTCAATATCAACAACGAGGGCAACCTGGTTGTCAAGATCGAGAACAAGAGCCAGCAAGAAGACCAGTGCAACGCCGATGGCGAGAAGAAGCACCACTACCTGCGCCGCGAGTTCTCCTACGCCAGCTATGAGCAGGCCTATACCCTGCCCGACGAGGTCAACAAAGAGGCCATCAGCGCTAAGGTCGAGGACGGCATCCTGACCATCAACCTGCCCAAGCTCGCTCCCGAGCCCGAGAAGAAGATGGACCGCACCATCGAGATCGCCTAACAGAGCACAGTCCAAATAACAAAGTTTAGTAGATTTTCATACGCAAGAGTAAATGTTCACGCCCGTAGCGCCCAGCTGCGGGTGTTTTTTTTATGCTTGCTGCGCTCGCAGTTTAGAGTTTAAAGTTTAAAGTTTAGAGGGGCTACCGCACTCACTCTGGTCTCACGCTAAGACGCTAAGGCGCTAAGCTATTAAAGATTGCTCGCAAGGGCTCGCAAATAATAAATAACTTTTGCGAGCCTCTTGCGAGCAATCAACTTTGCGACTTCGCGGCTTTGCGTGAGGTATGGGTCGCGGGACGGGCGGCCACGCCAAGGCGAGGCCCTACAATGCGGTAGCCCCACTAATCACTAATCTGCGAGCGCAACGGGCATTTTAGTTAAGAAAAGCAATTATAGGTTAATTCTTGTTTCAAATCTGATGATTTCTTGAAAATTCTACCAAGAATAAGTAAAATTTCGCATAATTTTGTAGCCTCATAAATCGCCGCGAGGCAGATTTAACGGAAAATTAACAGAATAATACACCCATTAACTGAATAGGGAATGATTAAAGGTCAAGACGTCATACTCATCGCCGAAAGCAGCACCACGCGCACGGAATGGTCGTTAGTTGCTGACGGTCAGGTGCTGGAGCACGCCTATACATCGGGTCTGAACCCGTTTTTCATGACGCGTCGCGAAATCAGCCACAGCATCCGTCTGGAACTGCCGCCTGAGTTCTTCAAGCGCCGCTGGAAACAGATTTACTTCTATGGTGCCGGATGCTCCGGCCCGGAGAAGAACAAGATTATCGAGGGATCACTGGTGGCACAGTTCAAGACGCCGGTGACGGTGAACAGTGACCTGCTGGGTGCCGCCCGCGGCCTGCTGGTACGTGAGCCTGGTCTGGCATGCATTCTGGGCACAGGTAGCAACTCATGCCTGTATGACGGCAATGACATCGTCAAGAACGTGCCCGCGCTGGGTTTCATCCTGGGTGATGAGGGCAGCGGTGCTGCTCTGGGCCGCGTATTCCTGGGTGACGCTCTCAAGGGCCTGGCGCCCCATGAACTGACCGAGGCCTTCTTTGACAAATACAAGGTGACGCGTGCCGAGGTGCTGGATGCGGTGCTCAACAACCCTGCCGCCACACGCAACCTGCGCGCCTACTCCTTCTTCCTGAGCGAACACCTAGACAATCCCTACGTCCACGACACCATCGCCAGGGAGTTCAGGCGCTTCTTTGAGCGCAACGTGAGCCAGTATGACTACAAGAGCTACCCTGTGAACTTTGTGGGTTCCATCGCAACGACCTACAGCGAAATCCTCCTCGAGGTCGCCAACGACTTCGGCGCTACGGTCCGCAAGATCGTCCTCAGTTCCATGCCAGGCCTCGTCGCCTACCACAGCTACCAGACGACCTAAAACTTAACGGGCCATCATTTATTCGTCGCAATTTGAATCGCGCTTCTCGCGAGAAATTAAACAAAGTGTATTTTTTAACGTGAGTTCGACGAAAATAAAGTGCTGATATTCAGTTCCCCCTCTTGGCTAAGAGGGAAACTCCTCCCCCGCCTGGGGGGAGGTGGCACGAAGTGCCGGAGGAGGGGGAGAGGGCGGAGGGCGTTCGTGCTACTGCGACTAGCAACTGTCATTGGTAGCATCAACGCCCCCCGCCCCCCTCTAATCTTAGAGGGGGAGTTGCTAACGCATTGATTATCAAAACAAATTTTTATCGAACTCACGTTAAAACTTAAGGCCACACATATACCGGAAATCCCGATTCCTCGCCTTGACCTTGTCCATGGTGGACTTGTTGTAGTGTCCAGGATAGATGACAGTATCGTCAGGCAGCGTCTCGGCTATGCGTCTCAGGCTCATGCCCAGGTCCACTTCACTACCGAAAATCAAGTCCCAACGCCCGATCCACAAGCTCATCAACGTGTCTCCGGTGAAAGCCACGCCCTCGTCGGCGCAATAGAACACAGCAGAGCCAGGTGAATGGCCAGGGACATGGATCACCTGCAGGCTGTGGTTGCCGAAGGTGATGACCTCGCCATCGACAAGGTAATGCTCCGGCATGGGCACGGGATAAGGGTAAGGATGGAAAAGCTCGTCAAGACGCTGGGGCAAGACACGCGTCATCAACTCCTTGTCACCCTCGTGAACCTCGGGCAGGAGACCGTAATGCTCGTGTATCAGGTCGTTGCCATAGGCATGATCGACATGGGCGTGGGTCATGAGCAGACGCACCGGCCGCAACTGTTTACCATCAATGTACTCGATCAGCCTCCTGCGCTCTCCAGGCTTGAACACGCCACAATCTATGATGATGGCTTCGCCCGTATCGTCAGACACCACATGGGTACACTCCTGATAATCATTGACAACAAATTTCTTGACGTTAATCATGGCTCAAAAAATAAAAAATATCGGGGTTACAAAAAACCGGGGGCGAATCAATTCCTGTACAGAACAGGACAGCCCGCCCCCGTTATTCAACTCATCAGTATAGAGAGCCTCACTACTTGGACATGGCGAGGCGCATGCCCGAATGAGCACTCTTGAAAGCTACATTAGCATCATGACGCTGAGTGGGACGGCACATCCTGTAGGACTGATCCCAGCTGCCGCCACGCATGACGCGGGAGTTGGTGCTACTGGATGACACACCTGTGGGATTGACTTGAGGAGACTCAGAATAAAGGCCATACCAGTCAGAGCACCATTCCTCAACATTGCCACCCATGTCATACAGGCCCAACTCGTTGGGAGCCTTGGTACCAACAGGATAGACGGTACCGTTGGAATTGTCCGACTGCCATGCCACCTCATAGACATCATCACCACCGATATACATGTAGCCCCTGCTCCATTTACCGCCACGGGCAGCAAATTCCCACTCAGCCTCGGTGGGCAGGCGGAATGTCATGCCCGTCTTCTGGTTAAGCTTGGTGATGAACGAAGTAACCTGGCTATAGATCATACTCTCGGCAGGACGCTGATAGTTAGTTTCGTAGCCGTTCTCGGAAGTAAACCAGCTCGGGTTGTTGTAAGAGCTGGTGCCCATCACGGCCCTCCACAAGGCCTGAGTCACTTCAAACTCGGCAATATAGTAGTCCGAGAGTGTCACCTGATGGGCAGGACTTTCCCAAGGTCTCACATAGGGATCGCCTTCACGAGCGCCCATCGTGAACGTGCCACCCTCGACGAGCAGCATCCTAAAAGTCACTGCACTGGTGCCAGATCCCACAGTGATCGTCTTGTACTCAGGCTCATAGGCAACGGGCCACTCACCAGTCAACAAGCAATTAACCAAGGCCGACACATCGCTAATAGTTATCGAGCCATCCATATTGATATCGGCGGCCCAACGATTGACAGACGTGCCGTCACTGGACAACAGATAGTCGATCAGAGCTGTCACATCCTTGATGCTTGCGACACCATCATTATTCACGTCACCGATTATTGAGGTATCTTGAGCTACCATCGGTAACCAACTCATGGCCATCAGGCACAAACTGCACACAGTTTTCAAAAGGCTAATTCTATGCATTACGTTTAAAGTTTAAGTTTTTCAGTTTCAGAATCAATTCAATTTAAATTCTTTAAATCCGCGCAAAGATAATAGAAAAATTCTTGAAAAAACTCTAAAAAAACTTTTTTTCTGTTATATAGCACTAGAAGTGTGCCTGGAGAGGGCTACAGCGGGACAAAGAGAACTATGACTTCTTGTGAAATGGCTGGACAGATTTGGCATTTCACCCAACTTGCAGTACCTTTGCAGCCATGAAAAAATTGTTTTGGATTATCACTGCCTGCCTGTGGACTGTGGCTGCGACGGCCAACAGCGAGACAGCGGGAGTAAACATATCGCACGGCGACACCCTGTCCTTGGGAGAAGTGACGGTGACCGCCATCAAGCAGAGCAGCGACCTGCGCACACAGGCGACGGCACTGACCGTCATTGGTCGTCAGGAGGCGGAACGCAACCAGGTGCTGTCGGTCAAGACAGCATCCGACCTGGTGCCCAACTTGTTTATCCCTGACTATGGCAGCCGCATGACCTCGACCATCTATGTGCGCGGTATCGGCACCCGCATTGACCAACCCGCTGTAGGGCTGACCATCGACAACGTGCCGGTGATGACTAAGGAGAACTATGACTTTGACCTGATGGACATCGCCCGCTTTGAAGCGCTGCGGGGCCCGCAGAACACGCTATACGGTCGCAACACGTTGGGCGGCCTGATGAACATCTACACCCTGTCACCGCTCAACTACCAGGGCACACGTGCCCTCGTTGAGGGCGCCAGTCACGGCACATGGCGCGTCGGGGCAAGCCATTACCGCCTGCTCAAGGAAAATCTGGGACTCTCGCTGTCGGCCCAATACAACTCCACCCGAGGCGAGTTCACCAACCAGCACAACGGCCGTCGCTGCGACTGGGAACGCCAATTCAGCGGCCGCATGAAGCTCGAGTGGCGCAATCAGGACGGCTGGTATGTCTCTAACGTGGCTTCGGCCTCGGTGAGCCGCCAGGGCGGTTACCCCTACGAGTGGGTCGAGACCGGCAAGATTGCCTATAACGACACTTGTTTCTACCGCCGCACATCAGTGACTGACGGTCTTACCATCCGCAAGGCGCTGGACCGCTTCATCCTGTCAAGCATCACCAGCTACCAGTATCTCGACGACAACATGACACTGGACCAGGACTTTACCGAGCATGACTACTTCACCCTGACTCAAGCACGTCGTGAGCACGCCGTGACCCAGGATTTCATCGCCCGTAGCCATGAGAAGGCCGAGGGCTATAACTGGCTCACCGGAGCCAGCGGTTTCTATCGTCGCTACAGGATGGACGCCCCTGTGACCTTCTACGACTACGGCATCGATCAGTTCATCGAGCGCCATGTCAACGAGTACAACCCTGCTTATCCCATCGCATGGGACAGTCGTTCGTTCGTCTTGGGCAGCCATTTCACCAGTCCCAGTTGGGGAGCGGCGTTCTACCACGAGAGTTCCTACTGTTGGGGCCAGTGGACCCTGCAGGCAGGCCTCAGGCTCGACTATGAGCACGCCCGCCTCAACTACAGCAGCGTGACCCACACGGGTTATACCATCTATATCCAGCAGACAGGCGACATCTTTGCCCACGAGAGCATCGACATCGATGATCACGGTCGCCTCAACAAGGACTTCTTTGATGTCCTCCCCAACGTGAGCCTCACCTGGCATCCGTGGCCCGGCAAGAACCACACCGTCTATCTCGCCGCATCGCGTGGCAGCAAGGCTGGCGGCTTTAACACCCAGATGTTCAGCGACGTGCTGCAGCAACGGCTGATGGGCATGATGGGCGTCGGCTTGCAGTATGATGTGGACAAGATGGTTGGTTACAAGCCCGAGAAGGCGTGGAACTATGAGCTGGGAGGGCACTTTGAGTGCTGGGGTGCACGGGTGCAGAGCGACCTGGATGTATTCTTCATGGACTGCCGCGACCGCCAGTTGACCGTCTTCCCGCCGGGCACCACCACGGGCCGCATGATGACTAACGCTGGTAAGACCCACAGCTGGGGCGCCGAGTTCGCCATGTCGGTGGCGCCCACTGACCTGACCCACTTGAACATCAGCTACGGCTTTACCCATGCCACCTTCAAGGACTATAACGACGGGAAGAATGACTACGAGGGCAAGCGCGTCCCCTACGCCCCGATGCACACCCTGTTTGCCGAGGCCAGCCAGTCCGTCAAAATCGGTGGCGATGCCAACAAGATGCTGACCGCAGCCGCCAACGTGCGTGCCGTGGGCGACATCTATTGGGACGAGGCCAACACCCTGCGCCAGCCTTTCTATGCCCTGCTGGGAGCCTCTATCACTTGGCAACAAAAGCACTATAGCCTACAGCTGTGGGGGCGCAACCTGACCGACACGCAGTACAAGACCTTCTACTTCGTGTCGATCCAGCATCCCTTCCTGCAGCGCGGCCACGGCCGCAGCCTGGGTGCCACCCTGCGCATCAACCTCGACTGAAAGGCCTGCACTCCGAGAAAAGCCTTCACATCATCGTTTATATTACCTCATGTTAATCATGAGAAATAGGGCATTTGTCTATTTTTATGGTTCATCGGCGGGAAAAAAGTTGTCGGTTATAGACAAAAGGAGTAATTTTGTGCCCCAAATCACGTAACTAACAAATATCAATCAAAAGACAATGAAGAAGATTATCTCTATGTTTTTTATTGCAGCCACCTTATGCTTGATGGTGACTGCTTGCGGCAACGATAAAGACGAGCCCGAGATTCCCCAAACCCAGAAGTTGGAAAGCGAACACAGCGCCACCAACGACACCTACCTCGTTTATGACATCGACCTGAACAAGGACTCCAGCAGCATCTATGTGTATAATGCAGTGTTCCAGATGGGGGACAAGACGTCACCTGCACTGAACATCCGCGTTGATGCACCCTGCACTGTTGACAAGACTGGCAAAGTGTTCACCTATGCCGGTACCAATATCCCGCCATACTTGATCATGGGCACCACCCCCACCCCGTTCCCGACCTTGCGTGTCAACAACTTGAGAAGCGTCATCGACACAGAGAAGAGAACCTATTCCATTTCGTTTGACTGCCAAGGGACCGCCATGGGCAAACCCATTGATGGTCACTACGAGAAAGAAGGTAAGCTGAAATAAGCGTTTCAGCAATATTTAATTGAAAGAATCATGAAGAATGGCGTGCCAAAGGGTGCGCCATTCTTTACATATAGTCCACAAAATGAACAAAATACGCCAATGGCGTTAAGCCATTTTAACAATCGGCAGTCAAAGGAACATAAAAAGTTCAACCCTCCATTTTTTAAAATCAAACGATTATGAAATACCTGTTTAATATTCCAATAATTATTGCCATGCTCTGTGCTGGCGCACTCCTGGCCTCATGTAGTGGTGATGACGAGCCCAGCGAAACCAAGGCACCCGAAATCATTGACCAACTTTTTGATGATGTAGTGACCGTAAAGGCCGTAGGTGATGGCGAAGTAAAGCTTTACTTTGAAGATGACATGGAAGAGACCGCCAATCCCACCAGTTTCGGACGTGATTTCGTGGACTATTACGAGACAATGGCTGCGACGGCTAAAGAGCCGGGGAAGCCTATCAGTAAGACCACCGTCAAAAAGATCCTCATTCCGAAAACTGATTCGCCTAAAATAGTGTATGCCTTTAGCGTCTACGAAAACGAGGAGGATTCCACCTTCTTTGAATTTCATTTCAACCTCTATAAAGGGACTGGTTCAATCGGCGTGGGCAAGGCGGTATTTGGCAGCGGTGATGACACCTACGAGAGGAACTTCAGGCTTGACGTTCAAGTAACCTTTGATCCAGTCACAGGCATCTATAGCTGTAGAGGCACCAACATCACACCCATCTTCAAATCAGGCGGTAAAGATGTCACTTACGAAGGCTATACCGTGAACAATCTGTTCTGCGATGTTTGCGTCAAGGATTTGTCCTACTCTATCTCATTTGACTGCCGCGGCAAGTATTTCGACTACAATGGCTCGATTTCCAAGAATTACCCAGTTATCTATCGTAGAGCAGATGGACAATATGTCGCCGTCATCATTGATTTCTAAACCGTTTTAACGAGATTTAATATAAAAAACCATACAAATGGTGCAAGACGCAATGCGCCATTTGTTTTTTAGGTGTATCTTTGCGGCCTGTATCTACCGTATATATTGATCAATTGTCATGAAAAAGATTTTATTATTGATAGCAATGATGGGTGTGTTGATGGGTATCATTTCGTGCAGCAATGACGATGAGCCCAAGCGTGGCGACGGTGTGTTCACCGTCAACACAGCCATGGTCAACCACATCTATAACGTCCTCACCGACCAGGTGCTGGATTTGAGCTCCACCCACAACAAGCTCACGTTAGACACTGTGAAGCACAAGGCATCGCTGGAACTCAACTACAATGACGGACAGGGCAACAAGATGCTCAAACTCGATGACCTGACCGCTACACCCAAGCGTGGCGGCTTTTATGTACTGTCATCACCCAGCGACAACTCCTTCAGCGGCTACGTCGATATTAACGAATCGTCAATCCGCTATCGTTATATGACTGCCGAAGGCTTACGCGTGATCTCAATGACACCCGAGGTTTTCTTCCACAAGGTACATTCCGTCATCACCTATGACGACACGACCAAGACAACCGAATTAGATGATGCCATGTATGAATTCAACGTCTTTCCGTCAAGCAAGACCGCCATCATCAAGGTCTCAAAGATCATTCACGCCAAGCACAACAAGGCCTTCAACAACATCACTGCCAACAGCGTGCCTTACACTGTCACGCCCAACGGCTTCACCATCAACGGCAAGAACATCACTACAATAGCGAACTATGTCGCCCGCTATGACAGTTCTGCTGTAATTCCCGATGTCACCCCTGGTGTCGGTACCACCAACGACTATCCGTTCAAGACGTTCAATGCCACCATTGACATTGCTAACGACCACTTTGAGGCCAACTTCATGATGGGCGGTAGCGCTACCGTCGTGGCCACCGGCAAGACCTATCCGGATTATACTAGTTATTAGTCAAGTGCCGTTTCACTAGTCGAAAATTTATTAATTTGGAAAACAAGTAATTAATACAACAAAAACTGAAGAAATGAAGAAATTATCTTTTATGCTTTTAGCATTGCTGACAGTCACCCTGTTTACCGCCTGCGGCAATGATGACAAGCCTGAAAACAGGCAGACCGTCTCGATGGTTATCAATAACCGCGCCATCGACGGCGATCAAGTGGTTTTCTCACAAGCCAATGCCAAGGTGGAGATGAACTACACCGACATGGAAATCCAAATCAATACCGAATACAAGGATGTCACCGAACACTCCCACACCATCAGCACCCCGACGATGGCGCTGATAAACATGGGCGGATCGGTCTACTCTTTCGGAACAAGCAACAACGGTGAAATTTCAGGTTATATTGATTTTGCCACCGGTATGACATGGTTCATCATCAACGACAATGCCGGTCCTGTAATCTGCACATCACAACTGCTGTATGCCTACACCACTACCTCGGTCAACAACCCCGACAACGGCAACCACAACACTCACGAGCATTCGGCCTATCTGTTTGTCCTCGACTCCAAGTGCGAGAAGTGCATCTTGAGGATCAGCAACTTCATCCCCAACATTGCCGGTTCGGTCGAGGCAAGCGAGGTCCAGTTCAACGACCTGACCGTGACACCCACCTCAACGGGCTACACCATCACTGCCGCCCAGGCTGAAGCCAGCAACAAGAGCTACACCATCACTGACCTGAACGTCAACCTCAGCAGTCAGTGCCAAGTCATCAACGGATCTTTCAAGTGCAAAGACCTTGACTTCGCCATCATGGGTAAGGTGTTCCCCAATGTAAACTGGGCCGAGCCCTTCTAATTCACAGACAACAACATCCCATATTATAGCCATCCCCGGCAGTGCACCACATCGCACTACCGGGGATAGTTTTCTTAGCGGGCCAGACCGTTAGGAGTTCTTTTTGTAGCTCACGACGGCCCAAACGGCCATCAGACTACTGATGCCCAGCAGAGCCAGCAATTGATGCCAGATGCTGGAAAAGCCACCGCCACGGACAAAGACAGTGCGCATCGCATCAACAAAGTAGCTCATGGGGTTGACATAGGTCGTACTATAGGCCCATGACGGCATAGAGCGCGTGGGCGTAAACAGACCCGACAGCAACAGCATCATCACCACAAAGAACCACATCACAAAGATGGCCTGCTGCATCGTGTCACTGTAATTGGAAATGATGAGTCCCAATGACGAGAAAAACAAGGCCAACAGCATCGCCAGAAGGTAGATAAGCGCCAATGATCCCTTGCTCGTGATGCCATACACACCCCATGCCAGCAAGAGACAAACCGTGATGACAAACAAGGCGATAATCCAATAAGGGATAAGTTTAGCAAGGATAAACGACCACTTGTTCACGGGCGTGACATTGATCTGCTCGATGGTGCCCGCCTCCTTTTCGCCCACGATGTTCAAGGCGGGAAGAAAACCCGTCATCAGCATCACCACGATGGCAAACAGGGCTGGAATCATGAACAGCTTGAAATTCAAGTTCTTGTTGTACAAAAACAGTGATGAAACGCGAGACTGGAGCGCATTCATGTCGGGATTGACATGGGCCGTGACGATTTGACTCAGATAGGCACTGCCCATTGAGCCCTTGGTGCCATTGACGGCATTGGCAGCGATAAGCACCTGCGGCTGACGTCCATTGGCCAAGTCACGGCTATAGTCCTGAGGAATCACCACGACAATGTCGAACTGAGATTTTTCTATCTCCTTGACAGCGGCCTGATAAGTGGATTTCTGGCCCTTAAAAATGAAGTAGCTGCTCGCCTCGATGCGATGGACGAGTTGCTGTGACAAGGTGGAACGGTCATTATCGACCACAGCGACCTTGATGTTCTTGACCTCCATGTTCATCACCCATGGCATGACACACATGATCATGATGGGAAATGCCACGATGAGGCGCGGCAGGAACGCGTTGCGGCGAATCTGCGTAAATTCCTTCTGTATGAGATATTTGAGCGTCATGACTTACTCCAATCTTGTATTAAACTTCTTCAGAGCGATAGCTAGCAACACGACCGTCATGCCGACGAGGATAAGCGTCTCCTTGAGGACGGCTTCGAAGCCTACACCCATAATCATCAGTTTACGCATCGCCTCGATGTAATAACGTGGCGGGATAATGGCCGACACCCACTGCAGTACACGAGGCATCGATTCCACGGGGAACAGCATGCCACTAAGCATCACGATAGGCATCAGCAACACCATCGCCGAGAGCAACAAGGCAACGAGTTGGGTCTTGGCAACATTGGAGATGAGCAGGCCCAACGAGAGCGCCAGCAAGATGTAAACGACCGAAATGGCGATGATCCAGAACAGTGAGCCCACAAGAGGAACGCCCAGGACATATCGTGCCATCAACAGGATGATTACCAAGATGGCAACAGCAAGCACCAGATAAGGGATGGCCTTGGCCACGATAATCATCAAGGGTTTGACAGGCGAGACAAGCAACACCTCCATGGTGCCCTTCTCTTTCTCACGAACAATCGAAACTGAAGTCATCATGGCACAAATGAGCATCAACAACATGCCCATGATGGCTGGCACGAAGTTATAAGAAGACTTCATCTGCGGGTTATAGAGCATCTTGCTATTGACCAATCCCCCATCGGCATTTAGCAGCACACCCGTGGCATAGTTGGTCCACATCTGAGCCATGTTGGGGTCGGCACCGTCAACAATGAACTGCACACCGCTGCGCTTGGACGCGAAGTCGGGGCCGAAGACAATGGCAAAATCTGCCTCCTGATTGCGGATGAGCCGTTCGGCGTCCTGAGGGGTAGAGACAAGGGCAGTGAGGGTGAAATACTCTGAGGCAGCGAGACGGTCAACGGCTTGATGCGTCAGGTGGTCCTGTGACGAAGTGACCACCACCGTGCGCACGTTGCGGACATCGGTCGTGATGGCGAAGCCAAAGAGCAGCATCAAGGCCAGCGGCATGCCGAAGAGGATAAGCATCGTGCGCTTGTCGCGCAGGATGTGCTTGGCTTCCTTGATGACAAATGAGATGAACTGTTTCACTTTTCTCAGTTTTTTATTTCTTGTTCTAGATGCTCTAGATAGTCTAGATTCTCTAGATAATTAATCACTTGAACGGGTAGCCTGGCGAGCCAGATGGGTGAACACGTGGTCCATGTCGGGCTGGTTGTACCGGCTCTTCAACTCGGCAGGGGTGCCCATCGCCTTGATCTTGCCGTCAACCATGATGGAGATGCGGTCACAGTACTCGGCCTCGTCCATATAGTGGGTCGTGACAAAGACGGTAATGCCGCGATGGGCTGCATCAAAGATGAGTTCCCAGAACTGGCGCCTCGTGGCGGGGTCAACGCCTCCCGTCGGCTCGTCGAGGAAGACGATGCCGGGCTCATGGAAAATGCTCACCGAGAAGGCCAATTTCTGCTTCCATCCCAGTGGCAAAGACCCTACCAGGTCATTCTTGTGCTCAGCAAACTGCAGACGAGCCAGCAATTCGTCGGTTTTGCGGGCTATCTCCTCATCCTTCATGCCGTAGATGCCGGCAAAGAGGCGGATATTCTCGGCGACGGTCAAGTCCCCGTAGAGCGAGAAACGCTGGCTCATATAGCCGATGTGCTTCTTGATCTGCTCATGCTCGGTGCGGATGTCATAGCCCACCACACGACCCGTGCCACTCGTGGGCTGGTTCAATCCCGTGAGCATGTGCATCGCCGTAGTTTTTCCCGCACCGTTGGCACCCAGAAAACCGAAGATCTCGCCACGCTTGACGGTAAAACTGATGTCATCCACGGCATGGAAAGAGCCGAAGGCCTTCACCAAATGCTCCACCTCGATGACGTTGTCGCTTGCGGTGCCAGCGACCTCGTCATGCTCAATCCCCGGCGGATTGAACACGTCGGCAAAGCGGCTCAAGACCTCGTCGGGGGTACCGATGCCTTGAATCACACCCTGAGACAAATAGGCCACACGCTCACAGCGGCGCACCTCGTCAAGATAGGGCGTCGAGGCTACGATAGTGATGTCACGTTCCTTGAGGGCTGTCAACATCTCCCACAATTCCTTGCGCGAGACAGGGTCCACGCCCGTAGTGGGCTCGTCAAGGAAAAGCACGCTGGGCTGGTGAATGAGGGCGCAGGAGAGCGCCAACTTCTGCTTCATGCCTCCCGAGAGGGCACCTGCCTTGCGATCCTTGAAGCGTTCAATCTGGCTGTAGATGGCGCGGATGCTGTCATAACCCTGCTCAACGGTCGTGCCGAACAGATCGGCAAAGAAGTGCAGGTTCTCTTCGACGGTCAAGTCCTGGTAGAGCGAGAATCGACCGGGCATATACCCTACCCTGCGGCGGATTTCCTTCATCTGCTTCACCACATCATAGCCATCGACCGTTGCCGTGCCGCCATCGGGCAGCAACAGGGTACACAGGATTCGATACAACGACGTCTTGCCGGCACCATCAGGCCCGATCAGGCCGAAGATCTCACCCTTGCCCACGGTGAATGACACCTGGTCAAGCGCCTTGACCGTCCCATAGGACTTAGAAACATTATTTACCTCAATCGCGTTCATGAGCGTTCAGTAATCCAGAGGCTCTAGATTTTCTAGATAATCTAGACCATCTAGATTTTCTAGAGATTCTAGCGGTTAAAACTTCACTTCCCCATACATGCCGATTTTCACAAAGCCGTCATTCTTGATAGCGATCTTGACGGCATAAACCAGGTCGGCACGCTCATCGTCGGTGAGGATGGTCTTGGGGGTGAATTCCGATCGGCTGGAAATCCAGGATATCGTACCCTCATAGGCCTTCTTCTGCCCATTGCCATAGTCGGCAAACACCTTGCATGCCTGCCCCACCTTGATGTTCTGCAATTGGGCAGAGGTAACATAGGCACGGATGAACATATTGTCCACATCGGCCATCTTAAACAGCGGTTTGCCCACCGAGACAAATTCGCCTTGCTCAACATACTTCTCAAGCACCGTGCCACGGATAGGTGTCCTCACTGTAGCATTGGCTATCTGGTCGTCAAGTTGTGCCTGCTGCACGTTGATGCCCTGTTGCTGGGCTTCAATGCCCGAAATCTGGGCACCGATTCCTGCGCTCTGTTCAGCCAGGCTACGGTTGGTTGCCGCCAGCTGATCGGTAGTGGCAGACAACTGCTTCTCGAGGACACTGATCTGGTAATTGATGTCATCGAGCTGCTTGCGCGGCACAGCACCGTCCTTGACCAGTTCGGTGAAACGCTGGCGCTCACGTTGGGCATTGGCGATCTGCTGCTTGAGAGAAGCCACCTGCTTCTGCAGGTAGAGTTGCTTGCTGTCGGTAGCGCGACGGTTGGAGCGCAGTTGTTCCTTGTTGGCAGCGAGCTGTGAAGAGGCTGTCGCCAGTTCGTTCTTCTTCAGAGTGAGTTGGGTGACATCGATGTTACCTACCTGAATACCGGCTTCAAGGGTCTGTCCCTCGGTGAGATTGAACATCTCGAGTTCGCCTGTCGATTTGGCCGAGACGGTGACCTCGGTGGCCTCAAAGGCACCTGTAGCGTCAAATTCCTTCTCCTTCTTGCCGCATGATGCAAGCACCAGCAGCATGGTTGCAATAACGGTTAACTTTTTCATATCCTTTTTCTGTTTAATTTCCTATTACCTAATCATTCATCGTGAACTTGATGTCATAGATGCGTTTGAGCGCCTCAATCTCGTGAGTAGAACGGGTGACGCGGGCGGCGTGTTCATTGTTGATTTCCTTGATCAGATCATTGACATCGATGATACCGTGATTCAGGCGTGACTCAGCGGCCTTGCGCACCGATGACCGTAAATCAATGATTTCGGCGTCCTGCTGGGCCAGTTCGCAGTAGAGCGACAATTCCTCGTCAAGACGTATCTGGTCCAAACGGTTGTTATACAGGAACGTCTCGCGGTTGGCCTCAACCATCTGGCGCTGCAAGCCCACCTTCGCCTTGTCGCCCTTGCGGGTATAGAGGGCACCGATGTTCCAGTTGAGTTTCACACCCACCAGGCCGTTGAGCGACCAGCGGTGACGCATCATGTCCTCAAACATGTTATAACCGGGGTAGCCGTAATATCCCGTGGCAAACAGGTTGATGTGCGGCATCAGTTGGGCGTTGAGTTGGCGGTCGCGCGCATCGGCAAGACGCAACTGGGAGTCAAACAGCGCCAACTCGGGGCGATGGTTGGCAGCCAGCGACACATCGGTGACAGCGGGCTTGACAGGAGTGGCAACCTCGATGCCGCAGAAAGCGCTCAACATTCTCGCCATCGCCTGGCGACGCGACTTGAGTGAAGTCAGTTGCTGGTCGAGACCCAGACGCTCGGCGCGGATGGCGTCATAATCGCTCTGGGCGGCCGTCCCGTGCTTAAACATCGACTGCAGTTTTTTCTCACTGGCGGCCAGTTGTTCCTGCATGACCTGGGTCAACGAGATATTCTCGTCAAGCAGCAGCAGGGAGAAATACATCTCATTGACACGCTGGCGGATGGCATAGAGATTGACTGCGGTTTGTGCAGTCTCCACATCACCCTGAGCCCGTGCGACAGCAGCCTGGCTGCCGATGGCGCCGCCGTCAAAGAGCGTCTGGTTCAGGTCGATGCCCACACGATACTGGTCCTTCTTCAAGCCCTTGAGGTCAACGCCCATCTGGTTGAGCATCGCCTGCATCTGCTCGGGCCATGCCGCCACGTCGCTCTGCAATGTCGCCTGGGCGCCGGCAGTGACTTGCGGCAACCATGCCTTGTGGATGTTAGCTACGGTATAGTCGGTCGTCCGCGCGATGAGGTCATATTGCTTGATGAGCGGATAGTTGCGCTCGGCGGCCTGCTGACACTCTTCTAGGGTCTGTGCCATGCCAGTAAGCGCCATGAATGTGACAATGATGAATAGAAGCCGTTTCATAATCTTCTTGAATAATGATTGGTTTGACTGATGCAAAATTACAATGACATTTCAAGTAAAAGACTATCTAAAACAAGAGAAAAATGTTCTTTTTGTACAATCTACCATCTTTTTAAGGCAAAATTAACCAAAATATATTACCTTTACGTCCACAAATCAACAACATTCAACACATGGCAGACCTGCAACAACTCACCTTGAGCCAACTCAAGGAACTTATCGAGAGTCAGGACGAGTACCTGATGGGCAACTTTATCTCCCAGAACCTGGCCGTTGCACGCAACATCCGGTTGGAAATGGTCAAGAAGCAATTCACAAATGGCCCTGTCATGATGCCCGAGATGCGCATCCTCATTATCAAGCAGGGCTGGGTCAAACCTACTCTCAACCTGATTGAACGCCACCTTGCCACTGGCGACCTGGTATTTCTCGCCGCCAATGGCGTTGTTGAGTTCCGTGACGCAGCCGCCGACGTGGGAGGCATCGGCATCTCGATGAGTGCCGACCTGTTCTCGCTCGCCATCGGCAACAAGATTCCCCAGGCCCTTGACGGCCACCTGCGAGATTTCCAGTTACACCTCCAACCGCAGCAACTCACGTTTCTTGACCACATCCATGAGCTGCTGTACCTGCAGATGCAGCAACAGGAATACAGCCCGCAGGTGATACTTCATCTCATCAGCACCTTCCTGTGGCAAGTCGATTACCTGTGGAGCGAGAATGAATCATCACGACTCGCCATGCAGTCACGCGACCAACAATTGTTCACCGAGTTTGTGCAACTGGTTAACCAGCAGGCCCACGCATGGCACACGATTGAGCCATACGCATCACAGCTGTGCATCACGCCGCGCTACCTGAGCACCGTGGTCAAGCAGGTGAGCGGCAAGACCGCCAAGCAGTGGATTGACGAGGCACTGGTGACCCGCATCAAGATTGACCTGAAGCACACCGACAAGCCCATCGCCCGCATCGCCGACGAGATGAACTTCCCCAACCCCTCGTTCTTCGTCAAGTTCTTCAAGCGTTTGACAGGCGTGCCCCCCAGCCACTTCCGCCACTAGTCCTGAAGCCCTCCCGTGAAGGCACATTACACATTTTGTGGTACACATTTTGCGTAATCAGAATTTTTTGTTATTTTTGTTCATCAATTAGCATGAACATGAAATTTATCCTTAACTGTACCAATGATTGGGCGACGTTGCCCAAGAAGAAGATCATTCTGAAAGCTGTCATCTGGTTTATCCTCTTGACTGTCGCGAGCATTATCCCCTTATTAATTTGCCAAATGGCTTACATAAGCCAAGGCATAGACCCCACCCAACTCACGAAGTTTGGAGGAGATATTACCACACGAATGGACAAGCCCTTGGGACAAACCATCCTCCTGCTGTTGGTAATTGCCCCCATCGCCGAGGAGATCATCTTTAGACTAGGTGTGTCACTCAAGCGGCATGCCGTGGCGCTATGGGCAGGACTGCTACCCGTTACAATAGCCACTTATTTTTATGACGCATACGACAGCTGGATGGTCATGGCTGTAACTATCATTGCTGGAGCCATCATGTACTGGATGGTGATGCGCTTCACGACCGATGAGCAGTGGGACCGATGGCGAGCACGCTACCTGCGACCTGTGATGTGGCTCTCGGCCATCGGCTTCGGTCTGATACACCTGAGGGCCTTTTCGGTCATCACGTGGATGCTGTTGCCTTATTGCTTAGCCGTCTGTCTGCGACCCGCATTCCTCGGCGCTGCAATCACCTATGCGCGCGTCAATCTGGGTTTCTGGTGGGGCGTGCTACTCCACGCCGCCAACAATGTGCCTGGCGTGCTGGCGCTCTTAGTCATGAGCAGCCAATGAAATGTGCATAATTCATTCAACATTATTAATCAGATATTGTACAGATTTACAGCATAATTAATAGCGAACAACGATGAAGAGACTGATTTATTTTCATGGATTTGCGTCGTCGGCCAACAGCAGCACGATCAAGACGCTCCGCGAGTATTTGCCCGAATTTGAAATCATTGCACCCGACATACCAGTAGATCCTGCCGAGGCCTTGCCTCTGTTGCATGACCTGTGTATCTATACCCAGCCCGACATCATTGCGGGGTCCAGCATGGGCGGCATGTACTGCCAGCAGATGTTCGGTTTCAAACGCATCTGCGTGAATCCGGCATTCTTCATGTCCAAGTATTCCAAAGTGCTGCAGACAGGTACCTTCGACTTCCTCAATGCCCGCCAGGACGGAGCCACCCAATTCACCATAACGCCCGAAATCATCAGCCACTTCGCCGAGATGGAAGAGCACCAGTTTGACGGCATCACCGACTGGGACCGTGAGAACGTGTGGGGCTTGTTCGGCCGCGACGACGACCAAGTCAACTGCCAGAGCATCTTCCTGGAGCACTACCGCAATATCGACTACTTTGATGGCGGGCACCGCCTGAACGCAACCGTCATCAACGAGGTGCTGATTCCCCTCATCCACCGCCTTACCGCCGACTAAATAATGTAGCTTGGGGCTTAGGAGGAAGGATTAGTTGAACTGCGACGACTGGGCAGCGAAATGCTAAAAAAACTATAAAAAATAAGAGTTTTGGGAAAGTTTGGCAAAATTTTTGCTATCTTTACACGCTCAAAATGTATAATTGATGGCAGCACGTGAGAAATATGACGAGGCAATGGTGGTCGAGCAACTGCACGATCCCAAGCTGTGCAAGACAGCGTTCGGTAAAGTAATTGAGCATTACAGCTCACAGCTTTACTGGCAGATACGTCGCATGGTCATTGACCATGACGACGCTAACGACGTGCTGCAGAACACTTTCCTGAAGGCATGGACGAGCATCGACAACTTCCGTGGCGATGCCAAACTCTCGACGTGGCTCTACAAGATCGCCATCAACGAGAGCATCACCTTTGTCAACAAGAAGAAGGTGATGAATCAACTGTCCATCGACGATGACGAGAGCTTCCTCGTCAACCAGCTGGAAAGCGACGAGTGGTTTGACGGCGATCAGGCCCAGATGAACCTCCAGAAGGCGATTGCCACCCTGCCCGAGAAGCAGCGCCTGGTGTTCAACCTGCGCTACTATGACGAGATGAAGTATGAGGATATGAGCGAGATTTTAGGCACCAGCGAAGGGGCCCTGAAGGCGTCATATCATCATGCGGTGAAAAAAATTGAACAGTTTTTAAGTGAAATAGAATAATTTTTTGATTTCACGATTAAACTTTTTTGACATTCACGAGTCAAACAAGCGTTATGAAACAGGAAGACCCCACAATATTGAACAAATACGGTAAGGATCCGGGTTTTAAGGTACCGGAGAATTACTTTGAGGATTTCAACAAACGCATGGTAGAGATGCTACCCGATGTTGAAATCACACCCGTTGACGTCAAGCCCACGATGTGGCAGCGCATCAAGCCACTGGTCTATATGGCTGCAATGTTTGCTGGCGTGTGGTGCATGATACAGGTGTTCAGCAACTTCACCAACAGCGGCAACCTCGACAGCGTGCGTGCCGTAGCCGAGAAGCTGCAGGATGACAAGGAGAACGTCGATGACTTCATCATGAGTGGCGTTAGCGATTACGACATCCTCAGCTATGAGGACTCGGTAGCGATGAGCAACGAGGAAACAACTTCTACAGACGAAAAATGAAAGGAGGAACTGGCCTATGAAAAGAATAGCATTCATATTGATTCTCATGCTTGCCCTTGCAGGCACGGTGACGGCCCAGAACAATCGCACCAAGTTCGCCACCGACATGTATCAGGCCAAACACGAAATGATCATCCAGGATTTGGGGCTGACCATGACGCAGCAGAAGCAGTTCATGCCGCTCTACGAACAGATGGAGCGTGAAATCTATGAGGTGAACCGCAATGCCAGGGCCCTCGCCAACGAGGTTGAGAAGAAAAAGAATCCCAGTGACAAGGACTATGAGGTCGCCGCATCGGCACTGTCCAACACGCGAATGCGAGAGGGCGAAATCGAGGCCAAGTACTTCGATAAATTCTCCAAGATTCTCAGCAAGAAGCAACTCTTCCAACTCAAGCAGACCGAGGCGAAATTCACCCGCGAGATGCTCAAGAAGCGCAAGAAATAACGTCCTCCATCTTGAGGCGAACAAATATCTACCACATCCCACGACAATTTGCCGTGGGATGATTTTTTTATATCAGTGTCCGCGGAAAACATCGAAGATGTTAGCGGTTCGAAGAACCGATTTCAATGAGAAAGACCATGCAAGAACCTCGGAGAGGTTCGCAGCTTGG
>ONLH01000011.1 GCA_900318645.1 uncultured Prevotellaceae bacterium | reverse complement strand
TATTGCCGATAGCAGGGCACCACGAGATGGTAGATTTATTGAGAGGATTGGTTCTTATAACCCCAACACTAATCCTGCTACCATCAGTTTGAATTTCGAACGTGCACTCTATTGGATCAACGTAGGTGCAATTCCCACCGACACTGTACGCAACATTCTCTCTCGCGAGGGCGTGATGCTGATGAAGCACCTCCAGGGTGGCGTCAAGAAGGGCGCTTTCACCGAGGAAGAGGCTCAGAAGCGTTTCAATGCCTGGAAGGCCGAGAAGCAGGCTAAGCTCGACGCAATCCGCAACAAGGAGCGCGACGACAAGAAGGCCGATGCCAAGAAGGCCATCGCCGAGGAGGCCAAGAAGAACGAGGCCAAGGCCGAAGCCGTAGCCAAGAAGAAAGCCGAGATCGCTGCCGCTAAGGCTGCTGCCGAGGCTGAGGCTGCAAAGGCTGCTCAGGAGGCCACTGCTGCCGAGGCTCCCGCCGAGGAAGCACCTGCTGCTGAAGAGGCTCCCGCCGCTGAGGCATAAGAAGAACCCCGTTCTTTTTAAAACCAAACAGGCTCTCAACCGTCAAGGTTGGGAGCTTGTTCTTGTTATTGCTAGCTGGATGATTACTCGTAGAATTCCAGACGCTCGACGTGATGCTCGACGTTATCTAGGTTAGGCAACTGCATGTAATTCCCAAACTGCGATTGCAGCATGTGATCACTGTTGCCAGGCACCGATAAATTCAGGCCCTCAAAGTCATGAGTCGTCAAGGGGAAAATGTCTTTTTCGTCATAGACGATGTGAAAAGGAATGCCAAAGTCGTAGGTCAATGTCTTGCCACCTGCCAGACTGCTGAGAGCACGCAAAACAGGAAACGAGACATGGCGGTTAAACCAGGTTAAAGCCCTGATCTTACGCAAAGCGCTCTCACTGCCGTTACCATTACGATAAAGCGTGTAGGCATAGCTTTGTAGCTTGATGCGTTGCAATGGCAGCGACACCTTGTCAAAGGGGAAAATATCGATGAAGATACCACGGTACTTGAAACAACGGTCATAGGCCCCCTCGTCAAGGAAAGAACGGGTGTCTCGCAACTTGGCAAAAAAGTAAAAGTAATTGGGGTCGGTGTCATTGGTCTGCAAGACCATGTGCTCAGGGAGTTCGTCAGGCAAGATTTTCATCAGTCGCTGATAATCCTTACGCAACAAACCCACATCGAGGTCGTCGTCCCAAGGGATAAACCCGTTGTGACGGATAGCGCCCAACAGCGTGCCACCATAGAGGAAGTATGGAATATCATATTTCCTACAGATCCTATCCACTTCCTTGACCATCTCGAGCATCACCATCTGTTGGCGTCGCAACGGTGAGCCTTCGGGATTGAAACGAGCCTTTAATGCCTCGGCATCAAAATTTGCCATAATCATCACTTTTTTATCTGCTACAAAATTACTGAAAAAACACCGTTTGTAACACACTGAAGATAAATTTTCTACAACATTGACGAAGAATAATAAAAAAAACGTAACTTTGCAGTAAACAAAACACTTTACAACTATGATAATAGGATATACAACAGGTGTTTATGACCTTTTCCACATCGGGCACCTCAACCTGCTCAAGAATGCCAAAGGCATGTGTGACAAGCTCATAGTAGGAGTTACAGTTGACGAGCTGGTAGCCTATAAAGGCAAGAAGGCAATGATTCCCTTTGAGGACCGCATCGAGATCGTACGCAGCATCAAATATGTTGACGCAGCGGTGCCTCAATATGATATGAACAAGTTGGAAGCCTGTAAGAAGCTGGGAGCCAAGTTCCTTTTCGTTGGAGACGATTGGTACGGTACCGAGAAATGGCAGGAGTATGAACGTCAGTTTGCCGAAGCCGGCATTCAGATTGTCTATTTCCCCTATACCAAGGGTATCTCATCGACCCAGATCACTAAGGCCCTGAATGCCGTGCGCGGCCATGACCTGCAAGACGTCAAATAATCAAAAACATAATCAAAATGATAGACAAAGATTTCTGTTTGAGTTCCTACATCGCTTTCCGCTACATCTGGAAAGATGACATGGAGTTTGCCGAGGGAATGGAACATGACCTGATCAAACCCCTCGACATCAATGAACGAATCCCTGTGGTGACAGCCGAAGACATTGATCGTGAGATTCAAAAGCAGTTTGATGAGCTCTACCGCAATTACACCAACATCGGTATTCTGCTGTCAGGAGGCATGGACAGTGCAATTCTGGCATCTTATCTCAAGCCCGGCAGCCATGCCTACACCTTCACAGCGACTGGCACATCGGTATTCAATGCTGACGAAGAACGTGCTGCTCATTATTGCAAGAAATTCGGTTTGAAGCACCATTTTGTGAACATCTCATTTGATGACTACAAGGAGCTTACACCGATTGTCATGGAGAACAAGTGTGCCCCTGTTCACTCCATTGAGCCACAGATCTATAAAGCAGCTATGATGGCAAGAGCCGACGGCGTTGACCTCATGATTGTTGGCGAGAGCAGTGACTTGATTTTTGGCGGTATGGACAAGCTGCTGGCCAAGGATTGGCAATTTGACGAGTTTGTGAAGCGTTATACTTTCCTTGATCCACAACTGGTGTTGACCCACCCCATTGACATGACTGAACTGTTTGAGAAATACCGTCAGGACGGTGACAAAATCGACTTCATGACATTTATGGACGAGGTCTTCTCGATCGAGAGTTCAAGTTCCTATCTCAATGCATTTGAAACTGCAGTGATGCCATACTATGACCCCTACGCACAACTCATCATGAAAGAACCGCTTGACTTGAGCCGTGTTCGCAATGGTGAGCCCAAGTACCTCATTCGTGCCCTATATGCGATGAAGTACCCCGAGATCCCTGTTCCCGACAAAATTCCCATGCCACGCCCCGTGGACATGATCTTCAAGGACTGGGAGGGTCCCAAGCGTCCTGAGTTCCGCCAGGACATCCCTATGGATCAACTCACCGGTAACCAGAAGTGGCAACTGTGGTGCGCCGAGCAATTCCTCGACATGATTGACTAGTAACAAACGCATACAAAAAATGCGGTTTCCTGATAGGAGGAAGCCGCATTTCATTTTATTTCAAATCATTGATTACATGATGCCGCGCTCGCGAAGGCGTTTTTGCCAGTTCCAAGCGCTGAGCATGGTGTCGTCGAGGGAAATCTCGGCATGCCAGCCCAAGACTTCATTGGCGCGTTTGGGGTCGGCCCAGATTTGGACGATGTCGCCAGGACGACGCGGTGCAATCTTGTGAGGCACCTTCACGCCAGTTGCACGTTCAAACGAGTGCAGCAACTCAAGCACCGAAGCGCCATTGCCGGTACCGATGTTGAAAATCTCCAGCGCCTCGTCGCTCTTGTCCTCAAGCATACGCTCAAGGGCCTTAACGTGGGCCTTGGCCAGGTCAACGACGTTGATAAAGTCGCGGATGCAGGAGCCATCGCGGGTAGGATAGTCGTCACCAAAGATGCTCAACTCTTTGCGAACGCCAATGGCAGTCTGCGTCAGATAAGGTACCAAGTTCTGAGGAACGCCGTTGGGCAACTCACCGATCTCGGCACTGGGATGTGCACCGATGGGATTGAAGTAGCGCAACAGGATGGCCTTGATGGGGCTACCGCTGCGAATGACGTCGGCGATGATATCCTCGCAGATCTGCTTGGTGGCACCGTAGGGCGAGGTCGCCTTCTTGGTGGGGGCGTCCTCGGTGATGGGGTTCTTGTCAGGCTCGCCATAAACGGTGCATGATGATGAGAACACAAAGCCCTTCACGCCGAACTCGGGCATGAGCTCGAGCAGGTTGAGCAGGATGTTGAGGTTATTGCGGTAGTACATGATGGGCTTCTCGATGCTCTCGCCCACTGCCTTGCTTGCAGCAAAATTGATAATGCCGCTGATGCCGGGATTGTCCTCAAACAGCTTTCGCACCACAGCACGGTCGGTGCAGTCGCCCTCAACAAACACGGGGCGAATGCCCGTGATGCGTTCAATGCCGTCAAGTACTTCCACATTACTATTGCTCAGGTTGTCGATGATGACTACCTCATAACCTGCCTGTTGCAACTCTACTGTCGTGTGGGAACCGATGAAACCGGTACCACCTGTCACTAAAATTTTACCTTTCATTTTCTTTTAAAGTATTATGTTGATGATTCGATTTCCTAGAACGGATAAATTCAATACACTCCTCAAAGATTCGAGCCTTCAGCAACTTCATGATCAGCGCATATAATAATGCTGCGATGATAATGCGAACAACGAGCAGAAGGTAGATATTACTGATGGGAAGTGTCACAAAATAAGTAACGGCCATCACGGCTAAAGCGATGACCATGAACGGCAACAGATCCCGCAGCATGCTCATGAAACGATAACCGATAAGCCGCGAAGCGAACACTTGCCATGCCAACAGCCAAAGGATGTTGACGCCTGCAAACGCAGCAACCATCGCTGTGAAACCCAGGGTGTGACTTGTCAACACAGCCGTCAACATGATGGCTATCTGGCCAATACTCAGCCACATATAGGTATCGGACTTGCCTCGGCTCAGGAACAGATTCTGATAAACCGTATAAATAGGGATAAACGCGCCACTGACGCACAAGATCTGCAACAACGGGATACTGTCAATCCACTTGTCACCGATGGCGACAAGGATAAGTTGCGGAGCGACCAGAGCCAAGCCAAACATGGCAGGAAAAGACAGGAATGCCGTGAAACGCAACATCTTACCAAAGACCCTGCGTTGACGTTCCTTTTCGTCGTTGACACGAGTAAGAACAGGTTGTGCTACCTGTGCCACTGTATTGGTAACCAATTGGTTGGCCATCGTATTCCATTTATTGGCCTGAGTGAAATTACCCACAGCCTGGGCAGGAAACAGACGTCCGAAAATGACAGTCAACACATTGTTGTTGATGGTGGTCAATACTGCAGTAATCAGCACCTTATAGCTGAATGTGAACATCTGCTTGACTGGCGTGAAATCCACTTTCAATGTGGGGCACCAACGGGTATAATAATAACGTCCGAAACAAATGACCACATTATAAAGTACCTGTTGGGTGGCCAAACTCCAATAGGAAAAGCCCTTGAACGCCATTACCACGCCGACTGTTCCTGAGATAACCAACGCCGCCAGTGAAGTAATTGCTTTTTCCTTCATCTTCAACGCCCTGACGAGCATCGCATTGGGCGAAATACATAACGAGGCGATGATGAAACCCAGAAATACAAACCGGGATAGAGGGACAAGGCATGGCTGGTGGAAAAAGTCGGCAATCAACGGGGCACAAAAGAACAAAATCAGATAGAGCAGGAGGCTCATCCCGACATTGAACCAGAACACCGAGTTGTAGTCATTGTGCTTGATATCCTTGATGTTGACAAGCGCCACTCCAAATCCGCTCTCCTGCAGGTTATTGGCAAGAAGCGTGAAGATGGCGAGCATGCCCACGATACCATATTCCCCAGGCGAGAGCAGACGGGCCAGAAAGATACCGATAACCAGATTGAGCAGCTGGATGCCGCCACTGCTGAGGAACGCCCAGAACAAGCCCTGAGCGGTTTTCTCTTTCAGGTTCTGATTATCGATGCCCTCGTTGTTCATTGCTGTGCCAATATCATGTCTATCCACTCACGCACACAGGCATCACCACCGCGGCGTTGCAGAACGAGAATCCGTGGAATCCTTTTCACCTTTTCACAGGCATCGGCAGGACAAGCAGCCCACCCTACAGCCGAGAGCAAGTCGTAGCAGTTGACATCGTCACCGATGTAAGCCACCTGCTGCATCGTGATACCCATTTCCTCGCAAATCTCACGGGCTGCTGCCAACTTGCCGCCGTCGCGTGCACCCTGCTTGAGGTAGTCAAGCCCCAATTTGCGGGCCCGATTCTCGTTGATAGCGACATTCTCGCTGGTGACAATGCCCACCTTGACACCTGTGCGCTGCAACATCTGCAGGCCCATACCGTCGCGGGTATTGAATTTCTTGAACTCGGTGCCGTCAGTGCCATAGTACATGCCACCGTCGGTTAGCGTGCCGTCAACATCGGTCAGGAAGAGGCGGATGTCGCCTGTTGAGGGCACGGCATCAAGGGTATTTATTTTTGATATAACTTCACTCATATTCTTAAAACCTCGATAGCAGCAAACTACTTCATATATTTCTCGATATTGTATCGCGGACGATGCTTGCCCTCGGTATAGATGCGACCGATATAAGCCGCAATGATACTCAGGCAGATGAGGACACAGCCTCCGACGAACCAGATGGACAGCATCAACGACGCCCATCCCTGCACACCATTACCTCTACACAAGGCAACAATCACATAGACCAGGATGATAAGGCTGATGAGAAGGAAAATGAGACCCAAGTCGAAGATGAGACGCAATGGCTTCACGCTGAATGAAGTCACGCCATCGATGGCAAACGACAGCATCTTGCTCAACGGATACTTACTCTCGCCTGACTCACGCTCCAACCGATCATAATAGACAGAATCCGTCTTGTAACCCAACAACGGCACCAGACCGCGCAGAAAGAGGTTGCGCTCCTCATACTGGCACAAGGCATTGACGGCTCGACGGCTCATCAACCTGAAGTCAGCGTGGTTATAGACCGACTTCACGCCCATGCCGCTCATGAACTTGTAGAACATCTGGGCAGTTGTGCGCTTGAAGAAGGTGTCGGTCGTACGCTTGCGACGCACTCCATAGACAATATCACAGCCATCGTCATATTTCTTAACCATCTCGGGTATGGAATGGATATCGTCTTGCAGATCTGCATCGATCGAAATAGTCATGTCGGAATCTTCTCGCGCGGTTTCAAGACCAGCCATGAGGGCATTCTGATGCCCCACGTTACCAGCGAGTTTGAGACCTCTCACATGGGCATCGGTCTGACAATAGCCTGCAATGAGTTGCCATGTGCGGTCGCGCGAACCGTCATCAACATAGAGGATGTAACTCTCGTTACTCACCTGCCGCTCCAGTATCATGGAGTCAAGCAGACCGAGCAAACGCTCGTTGCTCTTAGGCAATGATTCCTCCTCGTTGAAACAAGGAACAACAATGGCTAAAATAGAGTTTTCCATATCTCTTCTCAAGAACAAATTAGTCTAACTTGCAAAATTAGTTTTTTTGGACGAATTCAACAAAACAAAATTCAGAATGTTGATTTTTTTCTTGCACTTGTTTGACAATGTGATGTTTTTCTGGATTTTTGGCAGTTGATAGATTTGTCGCATTACTTTTTTTTGTAATTTTGCCTTGATATAGTAAAAAATCTTATTGACAATGATACTATCAATGACTGGATTTGGCAAGGCTGCCATGGTGTATAACAACAAGAAAATCACCGCCGAAGTCAAATCACTGAACAGCAAACAACTCGATTTTGGGGTTCGCACTCCCCAGAATCATCGTGAGATTGAAATGGAGCTGCGCAACACCGTTTCTAAGGCTTTGATGCGCGGTAAGATTGATTTGTTTATCTATTGCGAGCCCATAGAGGGAGCAACATCAGGTACCATCAACGTGCCGATGTTGAAGCAATATAAAGCGCAGATTGAGAATATGGCAAGGGAACTGGAACTTCCTGAACCTGAAGATTGGTACGCCACCCTGCTGCGCATGCCTGATGCCCTGAAAACCGATGCCAAATCCACTGAGGCCGATGAGGAGGAATTGAAGGTTGTCAAACAGGTTGTTGCCAAGGCCACGGAGCAGTTGATCGAGTTCCGCCGTCAGGAAGGCGCGAGATTGGCATCTTTCTTTGAAGAAAAGATTGCAGCTATCCAAGCCTTGCTCAACGAGGTGCCCCGCTATGAGGAGCCGCGCATCCTGAAGATCAAAGGCCGCATCCTGGATGCCCTTTCCAAGATCAAAGAAGTGGACTACGACAAAAACCGCTTTGAGCAGGAGCTAATATATTATATCGAGAAGCTCGATATCACCGAGGAAAAGATACGTTTACAGAACCACCTGAAGTACTTCCTGGAGACCATGAATAGTGACGAGCCGGGCCAAGGCAAGAAACTGGGGTTCATCAGCCAGGAAATCGGACGTGAGGTGAACACGATGGGTTCCAAGGCCAACCAAGCCGACCTGCAGAACCTGGTGGTGCGCATGAAGGACCATTTGGAACAGATTAAGGAACAGGTGCTGAATGTTTTGTAAGACTTTAGATGTTAGACTTTAGACTTTAGACGTTAGACATTAGGCGTTAGATGTTAGATGTTAGGCGTTAGGCTTTAGACGTTATAATAAAAAAATTTTCAACAAATTAAATAGTGAGATATGAAAAAGTACATTTTAATGGCCGTCGTGGCCCTTGTCGCTACCCTTAATGCATATGCTGAACAAAGTGATGTTTCAGCAGCAGCACAATTTGTTTATGCTTCCAAGTATTCCATGGCAGGCCTCGGTGCACAAATTCAGTACGAGCCTGTTACAAATTTCCGTCTTGCTCCTGAATTTATCTACTTTTTCGAGAACAAGCACAGAACCGCCTTTAATGCCAATCTGAATTTGCATTATCTCATTAAGACAAGCAGTACATTTGCTCTCTATCCGCTCGTCGGCTTCACTTTTGGCCATTATAAAAACACCCAGATAGATCAGTCTGAGGACCATTGTGGTGCCAATGTGGGCGTAGGTGCCCAGTACCGCGTGCAGGATAAGCTGTACTTCTTCACCGAGGAGCGCTTTCAGATCATAAAGAACTTCAACCAGTCGGTGACTGTGCTGGGCTTGAAGTATACTTTCTAAGCGAGAAGAATTCATGGTACAGGGCAAACTCATTATCATCTCGGCACCATCAGGGTCGGGCAAATCGACCATCATCGGACGCATCATGCAGGACGAGTCGCTGAAGCTGGCATTCTCGGTGTCGGCCACTACCCGCCCCCGCCGCGGCCAGGAAGTCCATGGCGTGGATTACTACTATAAGTCTATCGACGAATTCAAGCAGATGATTGAAAATGACGAGTTGATAGAATATCAGGAGGTCTATGAAGGACGTTACTACGGCACTCCCAAGAGCGAGGTGGAACGCATCACCGGCATGGGCAAGAACGTAGTGCTTGACCTGGACGTGCTTGGCGGAGTGAATGTCAAGAAGATGTATGGCGACCGCGCCATCAGCATCTTTATCCAACCGCCCAGCGTGGAAGTATTGCGTCAGCGACTGATTAAACGTGGCACCGACAGCATGGAGGACATCCAAGCCCGCGTTGATAAGGCTGAATTTGAAATCTCAATCGGCCCGCAGTTTGACCACACCGTCATCAACGATGACCTGGACACCGCCGTCAACGAGGTCCACAATCTCATCGCCGAATTTGTCTCAACGCCCCTAGAGGGACTTTAGACCATAGCATCACAAATCATGGCTATCCTATGAGAATCGGGATATTTGGAGGGTCATTTGACCCGATACATATTGGTCATGCAATCATTGCACAGCACATCATCAGCAGTGGTGCTGTGGACCGGTTATGGTTTATGGTATCGCCTGTCAACCCGTTGAAGGTGGGTAAAATGCGACAGGTTGCCGACACCGATCGGCTGCGCATGGTCGAGATGGTATCACATCCGATGGATGGCGTGGAAACATCGGCTTTTGAGTTCACAATGCCCCGTCCATCCTACACTATCGACACGCTCAACGCATTACAAGCCAAATTTCCCGATGATGACTTCTATCTGGTCATCGGTGGCGACAACTGGGAAGTATTCAGCAAGTGGCGTAACAGTGATGAAATCCTTGCCAAGTATCACCTTCTTGTCTATCCCCGCCTAGGTTATCAGGTGAATATTCCTGACGAGTTGAAAGAACGTGTAATACTGGTTGATGCACCCATTATTGAATTGTCATCGACCGAGATACGCGAGCGACTGGCCAAAGGACAGAGTGTACGCTACTACGTGCCTGATGAAGTACTGGGGTACATTGAACGACACGACCTCTACTCCGACAAAATCATTGAAGACTGACGGCTACGCCAAGGCTTGGCCCTACATATATCAAAAGAATATCAAATCATGGAGAAACTGACACCTAACGAGCTGGCGTTTATCGCCCTTGCCAATGAATATTGCCATGCGCTGGAGCGTGCTCATGAATGTGAAACACGTGACCAGTTCGTCGCCCAGATGCTTAAACTGCTACCGCGCCTCTACATCACCATCAGTGACATTGATGATGATGCCTATAGCGAGGAGTTTATCGACTCGGCGCTGGAAGAAGACTTTTATGACCTGGTGAGAGAACGCGTAGCTCAGATTATGGCCGAAGAAGATATCTATCTGGAGGTATTCCTCGAGGATATGAAGTACAGTGATACACCCATCTCGGCCTCCATCTCCGAAAATCTTGCGGACTTGTATCAGGAGTTTTTCAATCTGATTCATTCCATACAAGACGCTTTGACCGAGACCCAACACGAAATGCTATGCCAGTGCAAAATCAACTTCATCAATTACTGGGGACAGACGCTGTGCAACGTGTTGAGAGCTCTGAACAACGCCTTCTATAGTTAATAGTTGATAGTTAATAGAGATTAGATAATTTGTAATTATGAAGAATACAAACGACAATTATGTGAACTCACTGCTGGAGTTCCTTGATAACAGTCCCTGCAATTTCCTGGCTGTGGACACTGTGAAGAAAATCTTGACAGCTAACGGCTTCAAGGAGAAGAAAATTGATGACAAGATGACCGCCAAGGCAGGTGAAAAGTTCTTCTTCACCAAGAACGACAGCGCCATCTTTGCCGTACAAGTGGGCAAGAAACAGCCGGCCGAAACCGGTTTCAAGATTATTGCTGCACACAGTGACTCACCGTGCTTCCGCATCAAGCCAGCCAGCGAGATGCCCAGCGACGGCGGCATCCTGCGCCTGAACACCGAGGTCTATGGAGGCCCGATTCTCTATACGTGGTTTGACCGTCCCCTGTCATTGGCTGGGCGCGTGTTGCTCAAGGGCAAGGACGCACTGCATCCTGTTACCAAACTGCTGAAGATCGACCGTCCGCTGATGTGTATCTCTCACCTTGCTATCCATTTCAACCGCGCCGTCAACGAGGGCAACTGCCTGTCCAAACAGAAGGACATGCTGCCCATTCTTGCCAAAATCAACAGCGACTTTGAATGGAGGAACGCCCTCGTCAACCTTGTTGCCGACGAGTTGCAGGTCGAGGCTGCTGATATTCTGGACTTTGACCTGATGCTCTATGATGTGAGCAAGGCAAGCCTGTTTGGTCTGAACAACGAATTCATCTCAGCTGGCCGCCTTGACGACCTGAGCATGGTCCATGCAGCCATCACCGCCATCACCGAGGCCAAGGATAAGAACGCTACGCTCGTAGCCGCTATCTTTGACAACGAGGAAACAGGCAGCGGCACCAAGCAAGGAGCTCATTCACCCGTATTGGGTAACATGTTGCTTCGCCTGGTCATGGCATTGGGAGGTGACTTTGAGGACTTTGGTCGTGCTGTACACCGCACCTTCATGGTATCGGCCGACAACGCCCATGCTTTCCACCCCAACTATCCTGAGAAGTATGACCCGACCAACCATCCCTCACTGGGTGGTGGCCCGTGCATCAAGGTCAATGCCAACTGCAAGTACATGAGCGACGCCCACTCGGCAGCCATCTTCAAGAGTCTGTGCGAGAAGGCTGGAGCACCATTCCAGTACTTCGTGAACCACAGCGATGTGGCAGGCGGTTCTACGCTGGGTAATATCTTGACGGGACAACTTGATATTGAGGGTGTTGACGTGGGTAATCCTGTGCTGGCGATGCACTCGGTGCGCGAGACCGGCTCATGTGACGACCACGTGAACATGATCAAGGTGATGAAGCAATTCTTCAGTTGATCCATTACCGTGGCAGAGCCACGGTCCACTGAACATCCACAGAACAGGATACATACTATGGTGAGTTATTTGCAGGTAGAGGGGTTGAGCAAGGCGTTTGGCGTCGATGTGCTCTTTGAAGATCTGACCTTCGGTATTGCCGAGGGTGAGAAAATCGGTCTTATTGCCAAAAACGGTACCGGCAAGTCCACCCTACTCGACATCCTTGCCGGCATCTCCTCGGCAGACAGCGGCACTGTCATCTACCGCAACAACCTGCGCGTGGGTTACCTGCCACAATTGCCCGACCTTGCTGGGGCACACACCGTGCTTGACGCCTGTCTGCACGGCGATGACCCTCGGTCGGGCGCTATCCATGACTATGAGGAGGCCCTTCGCTCTGGCGACAGCGATGCTATGACAGCCGCAATCCAGGCGATGGATGCCAACACGGCATGGGACTACGAGGAGCGTTTCAAGCAGATTCTTACCCAACTCAAAATCACCGACTACAATCAACCTGTCAAAGAGCTGAGTGGCGGTCAGGTGAAACGTGTCGCCCTGGCTCGGCTCCTGATTGACGAGCCGCAGATGCTCATTCTCGATGAGCCGACCAACCACCTTGACATCGACATGATCGAGTGGCTGGAAAACTACCTGCAACGTAGCCGAGTGACCCTGCTGATGGTGACTCACGACCGCTATTTCCTGGACAACATCTGCAACCGCATCTTGGAGATGGACCAACACAGCATCTTCTCCTATAGCGGCAACTACAATTACTATCTAGAAAAGCGCGCCGAGCGCATAGAGGCCCAAAACGTCCAGGTAGAACGAGCCCGCAACCTGCTGCGTACCGAACTGGACTGGATGCGCCGCCAACCACAGGCACGTGCCCACAAAGCGCAATACCGCATCGATGCCTTCTATGACCTGCAAGAGCGAGCCCAACAACGACGTGACGATGGCGAAGTGGAGTTGAACGTCAAGAGCGCCTATATCGGTAAAAAGATTTTTACCGCCCACCATGTCAATAAGCGCTTCGGCGACAAGGTGATTCTTGATGATTTCAACTACACTTTCGCCCGTTACGAGAAACTAGGTATTGTGGGCGACAACGGTGTGGGCAAGACCACCTTTATCAAACTGCTGCTCGACATTGTCAAGCCTGACAGCGGCTACTTCGAGATCGGCGAGACAGTGAAATTTGCCCACTACAGTCAGGAGGGAATGCACTTTGATGAAGGCAAGCGCGTGATTGATGCCGTGCGTGACGTGGCAGAGTACATCTACTTTGACGAGAAACACCACTACACAGCCATGGCATGGCTCAACCATTTCCTGTTCACACCCCAAGACCAACAGAAGTTCATTGCCAAGCTGAGCGGTGGTGAGCGGCGCAGGCTCTATCTGGCTATGGTACTGATGACCAAGCCCAATTTTCTCATCCTTGATGAGCCGACCAACGACCTGGATATCTCCACGCTGGAGATCCTTGAGGAATATCTGTCGCAATTCAACGGCTGTGTCATCATCGTGAGTCATGACCGTTTCTTCATGGACCGCACGGTGGACCATACGTTTGTCTTCACGGGAAATGGCCATGTCAAGGACTTCCCAGGCAACTATAGCGAGTACCGAGCATGGAAACAGCGCCACGAGCAGGAAGCCGCACAGGCCGCTAAGGAACAGGAAGTCGCCAAACCCAAGGAGAACACCTGGGCCAATCGCAGCGAGCAGAAACGCCTCACTTACAAGGAACAACGAGAGCTTGAACAACTCAACAAGGATATTGAAGCTCTCAACAAGGAAAAAGCCGAATTGGACGCCCTTTTTGCCAGCGGTGAGACCCTTGACGATGTAGCTGCCAAGGCCGCCCGTTATCAGGAAGTCAAGGACTTGCTTGATGAGAAAGAAATGCGCTGGCTGGAACTTTCTGAGAGTTAGGAGTTAGAAGTGAGGAGTGAGGAGTGAGGAGTGAGAAGTGAGGAGTGAGGAGTTAGGAGTGAGAAGTGAGAAGTGAAGAGTTAGAAGTGAGGTGTTAGAAGTGAGGAGTTGACTACGATCTACTATCTATTATCTTTTATCTAGGATCTATTATCTATTACTTTAACTGTGTACGGGCTGATAGACTGCAATAATTTTTTTGTTTCCTGTGAGCGGGTCTTTGACCCTCGTCTCAATGGGAAGACCGTTGTTGTGCTGTCAAACAACGACGGTTGCGTCATCGCCCGTAGCAACGAGGCCAAGGCAGCCGGTATCCCCATGGGTTGCCCAGCGTTTAAAATCAAGGAATACACCGATCCACGGCAAGTCATTCAGCTGTCGGCGCGCCACATCCTGTACCGCGACCTGTCGGACCGTGTCATGCACCTGATGGGCCAGGAAGTCGAAAACCTGCAACAGTATTCGGTCGATGAGGCCTTTTTTCTCCTGCCACACGAGGATGTCGAGACAAGCCATCGTGTGATGGCCGAAGTGGTGAAAAAGGTCAAACAATATGTTGGTATCCCCGTTAGTGTAGGGTTCGCCCCCACGCGCACACTTGCCAAAGTCGCCAACCATATCGCTAAAAAGGACCGTCGCATCACCGATGGCGTCTATTGGCTCGTGCGTCCCGAAGCCATCGATATCATCCTGCGGCGTACGCCTATCGAGGATGTGTGGGGCATCGGGCGACGTTTGTCGGCATCGCTGCAAGGCCGCGGCATCAGGACGGCAGCCGACTTCGTGAAAATGCCACCGTCGTTAGTGAGGTCGCTATACTCGGTAACTCTGGAACGTACCCAACGTGAACTCATGGGCCATGATTGCCAGATTGCTAACCCCGTGGATATCGCCCACAAGACCATCATGACATCGCGCACCTTCGGAAAGGTGTTGACCGACCGTGATGAGATAGCCGACGCGATTGTCAGTTTTGCCGAGCGCACAGCACGCCAACTGCGTGACGAGGGCAGCGTGGCAGGCAGCGTGATGACCTACGTGCGTGGCGACCGTTTCCGCGAAGACCTGCCTTTCTATTCCAACTCATGCCAACTGCAGCTTGACACGCCGACGAACGACACGATGACCATCGCACGGCAAGCACTCAACGCATTCAACAACATCTGGCGCGACGGTTTTACTTACCGCAAGGCAGGCGTCATGGCACTCGACATCCAACACGGCGGAGGCATCCAACTCAACGTGTTTGACCCCGATGATCATGGCAAGCTGCGCCGTTTGATGACCAGCATCGACGGCATCAATAATATGTATGGCAACCGTTCAGTTAAGTTGGCCCCTGGTCTGCAACGTGGCGAATGGTCACCCAATCAGAATCACTTTAACACCAAAAGCCAAACGCTCCACTTCTATACCGGCATGATCCACCGGTGACCCCACGCTAAGCCGACAAGCCATTTTATTTTTAAAGAGATTTAGACAAAAATATGCTCTTAGCCTACTGAGTACTATAGAGATGCAGAATTTTGCGTCTCCAGTCGTTAGGCATTAGCCAAAATGCTGCCCTCGAGACGCAAAAGTTTGCATCTCGAGGGCAGCAGATGAATTGAGTTTCAGTACTTTATTCTTGTCAGCCTCCCGTTTGCATGAAGAATGGGCAGAGGCTCTCAAGCCAAATGATGAGAATGCCTGCCACATAACCTGCCAGGGCGAGCCATGAAATGCGCTTGAAATACCAGAAGAACGGAATCTTCTCGATGCCCATTGCCACCACACCAGCTGCCGAGCCGATAATGAGCAACGAACCGCCGACACCGGCGCAGAAGGTCAACAGATGCCAGAACAGGCCATCTTCCACAAAGGCGAGCAGATAGGGATCGACCGTTCCTGCAGGAGCCATGTTCTCGAACATCTTGATACAAGCCGACACCAGCGGGACGTTATCGACAATCGATGACAAGACGCCGATAATGGACGTCATCGTAACCGGTTCATGAATCTTGTTGTTCATCTCATCGGCAAGCGTGTTAAGGATACCCACCTCGGAGAGCGCCGACACAGCCATCAAGATGCCCAGGAAGAAAAGAATGGTAGGCATATCGATGGTGTGCAACGCCGATGAAACACGGCCACCCATCTTGGAGTCAATCTTGAAATGCTTCACCCAGAACTCGGTCACACCCCAAATCACGCCCAACGAAATCATGATACCCATAAAGGGAGGCAGTCCCGTCAACGTCTTGAAAAGAGGCACAAACAGCAGTCCTGAGACACCGATGATGAGCATAGCTTTGCTCAAGTGCGGATGACGATCATGCAGATCAGGGTTCTTGTCGGCCATGCGGGTCACCGTCTGCATTTTTCCCTCTTTGATAGAGTATTGGGCTATCAGGACGGGAACCACCATAGCAATTATACTGGGAATCAACAGATTGACAATCAATCCAGCGGATGAAACTTTTTCATCCATCCACAGCATGATGGTAGTAACGTCACCGATGGGCGAAAATGCACCACCGGCATTGGCTGCAATGACAATGAGTCCGGCAAAGAGCCATCGGTCTTTCTGGTCACTGAGCAGACGGCGCAACATCATCACCATGATGATTGTAGTCGTCATGTTATCGAGCACAGCCGACATAACAAACGACAACGAGCACATAATCCATAACAAGTGCCGCTTGCTCTTGGCGTTGATATTCTCGGTAATAAACGCGAAACCACCATAACGGTCAATGATTTCCACAATGGTCATGGCACCAATAAGGAATACTACAATCTCGCAGGCATCGCCCAATTGATTGACTATCGCCTCATGCATGTGAGGATCATTGCCACACAAGGCATAGATAGTCCATAGCACACCACACGTGAGCAATGCAAAGGTGGCCTTGTTCATGTGAAGGGTATGCTCCAATGTGATCAGCACATAACCAATCACAAAAATGACGATCATTGCAGTAATCATGACCTAAAGAGAAATTTGAGCCGTTTATCTTTTAGTAATAAATAAAGTATGATAATCACCTGAGGCGATCAGCGTCACGCAAGGTCTTCTTGTCACGCGACATAGCCTTGTGAGCCAGCATCAGGAAAACGATGGACAAAATGGGCAGGATAAGATACCACTGACATGTCAAGGTGACACCCTCCTTGCCGCTGACATAAAATGCCTGGATTCCGATGGCGACAAGCATAGCCAGCCCAATGATAATATCCACAAAGCAGACTGTCATCTGACGTTGCAGGTTCTTGTACAAGAAAATGTCGATGAAGGCAAGCAGAGATATCAAAACCACAAGCATCAACATCAAGGGATCGATATGTGTCACACCGACCTTGCCAGCCTCGAGAGCACCATAGACAAACTCCCTGCCACCAAGTTCAAAAGTCAATGCGGGGAAGAAAGCAAACACAGCCATCAAAATGACAGCAATGATAAGATAAACCGATTGAATGCGTTGAATAACCATAATGTGTAAAAAATGTGTTTGATAATTTTGCGGCAAAATTAAGGAAATATTTCTATAATCAAGCCAAAATCGCAGAAAATATCGGTGTTTTGGTGGATTTTGTTATTTTGCGCGACAATAATTCGGTAATTTTCTCATCAATGGAACAGGTTATCGTCAACAGTCCTCTTGTCTGTTGACGTGTCATAGTCGGCATTTTCAAGCATCACCTTTTCGATGTTTTTGCTTGACAGCACCTCAAGCCATGAGTCGAATTCTCTCTCACTGTAAAACGAGAACATAAATTTCTCATCGACAAACCTGTTTGTGTCTGAAGTAACATGGGTTACAAGAGCAGCGAAATTGACGCCCTCTTTTGACCTGCAAAATATCAGCTTGAACGGAGCGTCGCAGAAAAACAGATCACCATGGCCCCATGCGTACTTCACGTTGGGGAACTTCACCGGCATCTCTTTCTCGAACTCGCCGACGTTGTTGTCCTGGGCTACCTGTTTCCACTCTTTGAACTTCGCCTTTGCCTCAAATAGTGCTGTGCGGAACTTTGCCACCTTGTCTGGCTTCAGCCATATCTCATGCGTGCCTCCCTCATTTGACGGGCATGGTATGCAGTAGTAATACGGCTTGTTCTTTTTCATCAGCACCTCGACCGTGTACTGCTTTCCACTGGTCGTGACATCTCCGAGTGTGATCACTGCGCTGGCCATGATGGGCAGCAGCGCGAAAAGGATTACTAATAACTTTTTCATGATGCGTTGATTTTATTTGATTTGTTTTTTGAGTTTCTCGTTCTCTGCCTGCAGTGCCGTGATGGCCTGCATCTTCTCCTCGATGATGGACTGCATCTCGCCGATGGTGGCGATCAGCTTGTTCAGGCGCTCGTCAGACTGGTTGGTGATGTCCGTGCGGCTTGTCGGGCCTTCTCCCCTGAGCAGCCATTCTGCCGAGACATTTGGATATGCCGAGGCGATTTTCATCACGGTGTCGAGGCTGACATCCCTTAATCCCTTCAACTGCTTGTCAAGCGTGGCCTGGTGGATGCCGCATACATTGGCGAAAGCCCTCACGCTGAGTCCTTGGGCAATGATAAAATCCGATATTCTTTCTCTAATTTCCATAACAAACAAACTGTAAACAAACCTTTAGCAATGTTAAATAAATCCAATACGATGCAAAAAGAGTCCAAAATATTTTTCTATTTAATCCAAATGGATTTACTTTGCACCAACAAACAAACTAACGCACAAATATAGTGCTTTTGTTTGGAACTAACAAACGTATAACTCAAAAAATTAACCGTCATGGAACAAGAGAACAAAACCACCCAACCCGAGAACGAGAACACCCAGGTAACCGAGACCGCTATCGACGTGGCACAGTCACTCCAAGAGGCGAACAAGCGCATCGCGGAACTGGAGAAGGAACTGGCCGACACCAAGGCCAAGGCCGAGTCGTCGAACAAGTACCACCTGCAGTACTACCGTCAGGCGGAGATCCTGAAGAAGGCGCTGAAGGCCCTCATGGAGTCCAACAACATGAAGCTGGGCGACATGTACGAGGTGCTGCTTGAGAGCAACAGCATCGACCTCGACTCCCTGCTGATGAACCTGTCGAAGTAACCGCCGTAAGTCAAACAAACCATCCTTATAGTCCGCTTTAGCTCAGCGACGAGAGAGCGCTCACAAGCCCGTGAGAGGTCGTCGGTGCAATCCCGATAAGCGGAACAAAAAAGCCCGCAAGGGCGCCAAAGTAGAGTCCCTTGACATGTTGGCAATCCGCTGGAAGTGCATCATCCGTGATGCAACCCGAGCGATGAGCAGAGCCGGGAGTAGCCTAACCGCCATGACCCCTCACGGGTGAGCGGTGAACGCAATAAGGGTGAAGCCAGAGCGAGAGCGAAAGGCCGTGCCTGCGACAAGTCCAGCTACACAGCTGGCCACGAGATAGGTGGCGTGCGAAGTCCACCTATGAGTAATGAACCTTTTTTTTAATTCACTGAATATAGGCTGGTGTGACCCCGGTCCTCTCCTGTGATAGGGAGGACGTTAACGGCGACAGGGGTTGTGAGGAATGCGGGTTCGAGTCCCGCCGCCAGTCCAAATTATTTACCAATTCTTGATATTATGTGCAAAGACAAACCTATCACACAACAGCTCCGCGACCTTGAGGTGGGCGGCACCCTTGTGCTTCCCATCGAGAAGAAGTCGATGCTGAGCACCACCATCTACGGTCACCTCGCCCCCGAGAGGGCACGCGGTGTCAGGTTCACCACCTCGACGGACTACGACAGCAGCACCGTCACTGTCACGAGGACGGCATGAACACCGCAGCGATCCAACTGGAGAACATCCTGCTGGCCATGGCTGACAAGTACTTCGGCAAGACCGAGGCCGCCCGCATCGTCGGTGGCCGTGCCCGTCTTGTGAGGCTCATCGAGAGCGGCGAGATACGCGCCGACAAGAAGTCAGTCAGGCAGAACGGCAGATGGTACTGCAATGCTGCCGATGTGCTGAGGCATTGCAGGAACATGAGGAAATAACAAGTCAAACCAATAACACTGTAGAACTATGAAGTACTTATCCATCCTTCTGAACTGGCGCATCGACGTCATCACGATCCTTGCCGCCTTGACACTCGCATTTGCTGTCAGCGACAGCGACGACATTGTGCTGTTCTTTCTCAGCAAAGTCATTGCCGTCGTCCTGGGTTATTACACCCACACGCTGGCCAAGCGTTGGGACGGCAAGATGCCTGAGCTGAAAGTGTTCAGCATTGATGAAGAGGATATCACGCTTTAATCCTCAACTGGTGCCGTAAGCCCGTAACCGAGGCAACGGGATGATAATACCGGAAATGAGCGGTGGCGCAAATCCACCCGGCATCACTAATAGCCCGTGAGGGTGTCTATTCCAAACAAACAAACTTACTGCCCCGCATGTCGGGGCCCACAAACCTGGCCCGGGTAGGGCGCGAGTAAATTTCTTTTCATAATACATAGGTTTAAAAGTTAATAATTAAATTGGAGTCCCGCTGGGCAGCGATGCCTGGCGGTGGCTGGGGCTATGGTGTAACGGTAGCACGCCTGGCGTTGATTGTCCAGGAGAATGTGGTTCAATTCCACGGGTCCCACAAGCGCATCAAAAGTGCTGAAAAGTAATATTTTTCATAGGCTTCTTTCAAGTCGAACGGGGTATGCTCCGCCATGATGGGCTCTTGCTCGCCCTAAGCGGTTCACCGGGCTGATACTGTTAGAGGTCGTCCGTAAGGACTTTTTAATTCTACAATTTCCCGCTGTCGCTGTGAAGCGGTGGCGGTACCTCGGCGAGAAAGACCAGCGCGATGGGCGATGCTGGTATTAAGATTTGGTCTGAGCAGCTGTTCAATTCAGCACTTGCCGACTCTAATTTTCTTACAGCTTAGTAATGGTTGTTTGCCCTTGTCGTGAGACAGGGGCTGCACTATCACCCGTCCTGTTCGGGTACAAGCAGGAAACCTCGTCGCTGCTGTGGCGTCGGAGCGAACACGCTGTGGTAATAACCACTGGGCAGCAGCGACACCGCATCACTTACACTTTTAGGGTGTATGCCATAGTTTATTAGATTTAATGTTTAGGGTTTTCCGCTGCGTCGTGAGATGCGGCGGCCACATCACCCAGCTGCGGGTAGCAGCGCAATTCACACCGGGAACGGCAGCGAGCCGTGGAACACCCCCCCCTACGAGTAGGGGCTGAGATTAACAACTATAATTATTAACGACCGTGGGACAAAAGACCGCGTCCTTACCATAGTTGCTTTTCGCAGGGATAACGAATTTATACTTTTTCTAATTTTCCACATTTGCTCGCCTTGTCAATGAGGTGAGCAACACATCACAGCAGGGTGGATGGCTCAGTAATGGCCATCACGGTTTAAAAGACCAGGACCCCTGCTGATCGTATCACATGGAGGTGGCGGTTATCGTGAGAAACCGCTCGGAATTAAAAGTCTCGCACACCTCCATGAACGCATCACATTGTAGTTTTTCATGATAATAGTTTTTAAGTTTTAAGGTTTTTGTTAATGGTATTAGAAGGTTAATTAGTTAAACAATCCCGCTCACCTGAGACAGGCAAAGCGGGTAAACATCACCTGGCTCCGGGAAGGGCAATAGCAATAACGCAACTTTTTCAAAATTTCCTATCAATCGTAACCACCCCTGCAGTGATGCACGGATGGCTTTTCTCCGACAATTCATCATCACAATATAAATCATCATCACAATGGAGAATGTCTTATTCACCGAGTCGCAGTTCGCTGGCACACGGGTATATCATTTCGATGCCCGTGAGGATGTGAAGGGCGACCCCTATTTGCAGATCGTGGAGACCCCCACGGGCGGCGGCAAAGGAAAGCGCCAGCGCATCTTCATCCATGCCAACGACCTTGCCAAGTTCAAGGAGACCGTCTGCAGGGTAATCGACCAGTGCCTGGAGCAGTTCGGGCAAAACGTCAACAAGAGTTAAGGCGCAAAAATGGCGGCCAATCCGTTGCCCGTCATCCGCTTTTTCTCACTAACTTTACACCAGTAAATGAAACACATTTACTATACAAGTCAAACCAATTAAACTGACCGATTATGGCAAAGAAAAAAGAAGAAGAGCAGCAGCCCATCGACGAGCAGACTGCTAAGAACCTCTCAATCTATGAGAGAGCGAGACTGGTGCCTGAGAGCGCCATCAAACCCATCGTGAATGGTCGCCTGAAAGGAAAGAGCGACATCAACCCTGTTTACCGCATCAAGCGCATGACCGAAATCTTCGGTCCCTGCGGAATTGGCTGGCGGTATGAAATCGTCAAGCAGTGGCTTGAGCCCTACGGAAACGAGGTCAAGGCCTTCACCCACATCAATCTCTACATCAAATGGGATGGCGAGTGGTCAGAAGCAATTCCAGGTATCGGAGGCGCTGCTTTCGTATCAATGGAGAGCAAGGGTGCATACGTCAGCGATGAGTGCTACAAAATGAGCCTCACCGATGCGATGAGCGTAGCAATGAAGGCTCTCGGCATCGCAGCAGACATCTACTACGCAAAGGACGGAAACAACCTCAACCCCGGCGACTCGAAGTACAGGGATGAGGGTCAGGCAAGCCAGGCAACCCAATCACGAGGGACGCAGGGCATTGCTTTCACCGGTGCCGATTTGAAACAGGCACTTGCCGACCTTGCAGCAGCCAAGACCAATGATGAGTACGGCGCCGTATGGACGAAGTACTCCACACAGTTCCCGGCCATGTGCCAGAAGGGAACCGAGTTCTACAACGCCTGCATCAAGAAGGCTAACGAATTGCAATCATGAGCACAATCCAATTACCCGCTTCGCCAGTAGTCTTTGAGGAAAACCCTCACGGCTACTGGCTGGAGGGTAAGCGCCTGAGCGGTATCACGGGACTTATCCACGCGATACTCGACCTCGGCGTTTACCCTGATGCCAACGACTTCGTCAAGCAGGTGGCCATCCCCAGGGCTGGAGCCTACGGCTCGGCCGTGCACAAGTCCATCGAGCTGTACGACGAAATCGGCATCAAGGACACCAAGCACCCCGCTGTCGAGGTGGTCACCAAGAACTACGGCACACAGGTCTTCGGGCCCTTCGACGTGTCGCAGGAACTTGAGACCTACATCCGGCACAAGGAAGGCTTCAGACCCATCGCCAACGAGTACACCATCAGCGATGAAGAGCAGTATGCGTCCAACATCGACAACGTGTGGGAGAAGATTTCCACCGGCGGTGACTGGCTGGTCGACACCAAGACCAACAACCTGGACTACTACCCTGGTGGCAAGGAAGCGCTGAAGCTCTACCTCTCGTGGCAGCTCAGCATCTACGCCTTCCTGTATGAGCGTCAGACGGGACGCAAGGTTGAAGGACTCGCTGCCAACTGGCTGCGCCACGACGAGGGCGAGTTCTGGATCATCGAACGCCAGCCCGACGACTTCGTAGAGGCCCTGCTGAAGCATACCAAAGCCACATTCAACTACGGATGGAAGTATGAGTGGACGGGCGACCCCGACATGCTCTCCATCATGAAGGGCACGGCGCTGCCTGCCAATGTCGAGCAAAGCGACATCGTCACCAAGCAGACCATTGAGACCATCACCAACCTGCTGAGGCGTGCACAGGAAATCGAGCAGGCCATGGACGAGTTCAAGAAGGGACTCAAGGCCAAGATGATCGAGCACGGCATCAAGTCGTTCGAGTGCGACGGCTTCAAGGCCACCATCGGCGCGTCGAGCATCGTCACGTCGTTTGACAGCAAGAAATTCAAGGTAGACCATCCCGACCTCTACCATGAGTACAGCAAAGAGAGCCTCAGGTCGGGGAGTTTCACACTTAAACTGAAAGAGAAATGAGAGAAGCAACCGACAAAATGAGCCATCGTGAGTCTCATGGTGGATACGGTTCTCGACTTTATTGCATATGGGCACATATCAAGGCAAGATGCCTTGATAAAGACGACAAGAACTATCCCTTCTATGGGGATAGGGGTATTACCGTATGTGATGGGTGGAAGAATAGTTTCTCCGCTTTTCGGTCCTGGGCTTTACAAAACGGATACAACGACGAGTTGACCATTGACAGGATTGATGTTAATGGCAACTATGAGCCTGGAAATTGTCGGTGGATTACTCAATCAGAGCAAATGAGCAACACGAGAAAAACCAGACGTGTGACATTCATGGGAGAGACTCTCAGCTTGAAACAAATGGCCGAAAAATATGGTTTAGACAAGACCACCGTATCACTTAGGCTTAAACGTGGATGGTCTCTTGAGTCCGCACTTACCACACCTCCAGGCGAGAGAAGAGATAATCGAAAATATCTCACATTTAATGGGATGACACTGCCATTTAGTCAAATGGCGAAGCACTACGGCTTAAAGCCCCCTACGTTGAGTATGCGCTTGAAACGCGGAATGACACTTGAAGAAGCATTAACAACACCACTAAAAACATAAAGATATGTCAGTAAATAAAGTGATTTTACTTGGTAACTGCGGCAAGGACCCCGAAATAAGAGACGTGCAGGGCGTCAAGGTCGCCCAGTTCACGCTGGCCACCACCGACCGCGCCTATACCAAGCACGACGGCACACAGGTGCCTGAGCGCACCGAGTGGCACAATGTAGTTGCATGGCGAGGCATCGCAGACGTGTGCGAGCGCTATGTCCGCAAAGGTTCCAAAATCTACATCGAGGGCAAGCTGACCACACGATCCTGGGACGGCCGCGACGGCACCAAGCAGTACCGCACCGAGGTGGTCATCGAGAACCTTGAGTTGTGCGACAAGCCGCAGCAGAGCCAACATGGATACCAGCAAGGCTATCAGCCTCAGCCCGCACCCGCACAGCCTGCCTATCAGCAGCCGCAATACCAGCAGCCCGCACCCGCGCCGATGCCCGGTGCAGCGGCACCGATGCAGCAGCAACAGCAGTACCAACAGCCGCAGCAGCCTTTCCAAGGCCCTGGGGTGAACGACCTGCCCTACTGATGGACTACATCCTCACCAAACGTGACGGGAAAGTGACCATGGAGAAGCCCTTCGACTTCCTGTGCTCACTTCTCCGTGACGGGGTGTATGTCCTCTCCATCAAACGCAAGACCGAGCCACGGACTGTGAGCCAGAACGCGCTCATGTGGATGTGGTTCAAGTGCATGGAGGACAACACAGGCACCGAGAAACAGGACTGGCACGACTACTACTGCGCCAAGTTCCTGATGCGTGAGGCGAACTTCGGCCGCAAGCGCTTCTCGGTGGTCGGCGGCACAAGCACACTGAACACCGTCCAGATGACGGACTTCATGAACAAGGTGCAGGCGGATGCCGCGACCGAATGGGGCATCACCCTGCCGCTTCCGGCTGACAGGTACTATCAGGAGTTCATACAACACTATCGTTACAGATAACCTTTAATAACAATCAAGCAATGAAGATTAGTAAAGCAAAACTGACCAAAGGCGGCACATTGGAGGTCGCCTTTGTTGATGATGACGGCAACGACGTCACCATGAAGGGCAAGAACATCGTGCATGAGGACCTGCGCAACCGCCTTAACGCCCTCATCCCCTACTTTGCCGAGTTGACCGAACAGCGTGAGGCGCCGATGATCGACTGGCGCAATCCCGGAGGCGACGAGACACAGGAACTGCTTCACCGCATCTCGGTGACTGGCGTCTCCATCACCGGTACCGACGACCTCGACCGCCAGTGCGTCCTCATCGGCAAGCGCACCCTGGCCACCAGCAAGGTGCTGAACGTGACCGCACCGCTCACCGGCTTCGACCCCGAGATGGAGTCCTACGAGCGCTGCGAGGACTTGAGAGACACCGTTGACGCCTTCATCTATGAGTGCCAGCTCTACCTCACCGAGAAGAAGTGGGGCATGGTAGTGGCGGAAATCCCCTTCGACAACGATAACGAGGGTGACCCGTTCGAGAAGGTGGAGGCGCCTGAAGCCGTTACCGCATGAGACCGTTCTTCCTGACGGAGACTCCCAACACCTTCAAGCTGCAGTTCGACTACAACCCGCGCATGATAGACCTTGTCAAGCGCATCCCATCGCATCCGAAGTGGGACGGCACCGACAGGGCATGGATCGTGCAGAAGGAAGACCCGTTCTACCCTCCAAACCGCGACGCACGCTGGTATGTCGAGGCACTTGCCCAATGGGCGGTGAACAACCGCTATTGCAGCGAGGTCAAGCGGCGGGAGGATGCCAAGGACATCACCTATGAGCTGCCCACGCTGTCGGGCATTGATGGCGACCACTACATGCTGCTCGACCCTTACCAGTACCAACTGGAGGGCGTGCAGTACGCCCTGCAACACAAGCGCTGCATCTTCGGCGACCAGCCGGGACTCGGCAAGACGCTGCAGGCGATATGTGCCGTCATCAAGGCCCACAACGAGGCGGCGAAATACGGTGAGACACTTCCCACACTCATCATCTGCCCCGCGTCGCTGAAGATCAACTGGCAGCGTGAGTTCAAGAAGTTCGCTGGCCGCAACGCCATCATCCTCGACGACAACAACCGCTACAACTGGCACCGCTTCATTGAGATGAAGAAGCCCGACGGCGAGCCGCTGTGCGACATCTTCATCACCAACTACGAGAGCCTGAAGAAGTTCTTCGTCACGGAAATCAAGGAGCATGCCAAGCTGACCATGCGGTCCATCGTCTTTGACCCACGCATCAAGCTGTTCAAGTCGGTGATCATCGACGAGAGCCACAAGTGCAAGTCGCCGAAGACGCAGCAGAGCAAGTTCGTCGAGGGTATCTGCAAGGGAAAGCAGTGGGTGTTCGAGCTGACGGGTACGCCGGTGGTGAACAACAACACCGACCTCATCCAGCAGCTCAGGATACTCAACCGCCTTGATGAGTTCGGGGGCTACCGTAAATTCGTCTCACGCTACTGCGACGGCCCCAAGATGTCCAGCAACATGAAGGAGCTGAACTGGAGGCTGTGGAACTGCTGCTTCTTCCGCAGGGAGAAGAAAGCGGTGCTCACCCAGCTGCCCGACAAGTCCAGACAGTACATCGAGTGCGACATCACCAACCGCAAGGAGTACCAGGATGCCGAGAACGATGTCATCAAGTACCTGCGGACGTACAAGAACGCTGACGATGACAAGGTGCAGCGTGCCATGCGCGGGCAGATCATGGTGCAGATGGGCATCCTCAAGCAGATAGCGGCCAGGGGCAAGATACATGCCGTCGCCGACTTCGTCCACGATGTCATAGACGGTGGCGAGAAGCTGATACTGTTCGCCTACCTGAAGGAGGTTGTCGATGCGTTGAAGAAGGAGTTCCCCGATGCCGTTACCGTCACCGGCAGCGACAACGTGCGTGAGAAGCAGCGTGCCGTGGACAAGTTCCAGAACGACCCCGAGTGCAAGCTGATCATCCTCAACTACAAGAGCGGCGGCACGGGCTTGACGCTCACCGCCTCCAGCCGTGTGGCGTTCATCGAGTTCCCCTGGACGTACAGCGACTGCGAGCAGGCCGAGGACCGAGCCCACCGCAACGGGCAGAAGAACAACGTCAACTGTTACTACTTCCTCGGCAGCAAGACCATCGACCGCTACATGTACAAGGTCATACAGACCAAGAAGGACATCGCCAACGAGGTCACCGGAACGACTACGCAGATTGACGAGGACATTGTTAACATCACCATGAACCTGTTCCAGGACAGGCTCTGATAACATCACAGGACAATGACACAAGAAGAAATTCTGAAGATTGAGCGCACCTACAGCGAGAGCAAGATACAGCACACCTGTGTCTGCTGGTTCCGCCAGACGTTCCCCCATGTCGGCGACCTGCTCTTTGCTGTCCCCAACGGCGGGCGGCGTGACAGCAGGACCGGTGCGATGATGAAGTATGAGGGAGCCGTGAGCGGCGTTGCTGACCTGATACTGCTTTTCCCCTGCGGCGGCAAGGCCACGTTGTGCATCGAGATGAAGACACCGAAGCGCAAGGGTGCGTCTGTTGGTTCACAGAGTGACAAGCAGAAGGCATGGCAGCAGCTTGTCGAGAGTCACGGCAGTGTGTATAAGGTATGCCACGGCATCTTTGAGTTCGTGACCGCCGTGTGTATGTACCTCGGGCTTGCCCCTGAGCCGTACATCGCCAAGGTCCTGGACCAATACCCGATGTACCGATGAATGACAATGGATGGATTAAGTTGCACCGCAAAATGCGCGAGTGGCAACATTATCAAAACCCGTCAGTCAGGATGGTTTTTGAGGACCTGTTGTTTGCTGTGAACAGCAAGGCAAGATTTTTCCACGGGAAGCAAATAAATAGAGGTGAAACGATGATATCCATCTCCTCGCTTGAGTACAACACCGGGTTATCGAGAAGGACTGTCATTAAGGCTCTGAAAATTCTTGAAGACACTGGAGAAATCAAACGCGAAAAGTATGCGAATGGTGTAAAAACGATTATTTGTAATTATTGTTTTTATCAAGGAGATAGCAAAGAAAGTAGTGTAATAGATACACCACTAAGTAAACTACCAAGTACACCACCTGCTACACCACCAGGTATACCAGTAGATACACCACTAAGTAAACTACCAAGTACACCACCAGGCATACCCGAACAAGAAGAAAAGAATGGGGAGAATAAAAAGAAGAAAAAAGAAAATAATTCACTCTCTAACGAGAGTGTGTCGGGCGATCAATCACCCGACCAACCCGACCAATCTGCAAAAGTGGATTTTGTTGGGTTGATAACTTTTTTCAACAACACAATGAATGAGGCGAAAGCCATCATCCCCCGTATAGTTTCGATAAACGGAAAACGTGAAGGAAATGTCCGTGCACGGATTAGAGAGTACGGACTTGAGAAGGTCTATGAGATGATCACCAAAGCGAGCCAAAGCGATTTCCTGAATGGGAAGAACAGGAAAGGCTGGCGTGCTGATTTTTCATGGCTCTTCCTTCCGACCAATTTCCAGAAAGTATTAGAAGGCAACTACGATAACGGACAGACCAATGGAACCGCGACAACTCAATCAAATTACTACCACACTGGCGACGAGGGGCGCGAACAGCGCGCCGCAGACTATGCCCAGCGTATCGCCCGCCTTGCAGCAGAAGACGACGCTCGTGCTGCAGCGTTACGGAAGCCGTGAGAACTTCCTCACCACGTTTTCCCCGTCGCTTCAACTGAGTGTTGCCAGGCATGAGGACAGGGCCTTCTTTGGTGAGGCTCCGGTTCTCGGGCTGCTGCGCCACGCCTACGGAGAGAATACTCCTATACAGTGGCTGATGCCACAAATATGGGATTTGTCCGAGTTCACCAACAGCCGTGGTAAACTCGATGGTGGCCAGGGCGAGTTTCTTGCCGGAATGATTGCCGAGGAGTATGGTTTCCTCAAGGTCACTGAGCTGCTGCTATTCTTCTACCGCTTCAAGTGTGGCCGCTACGGCCGCTTCTATGGCAATGTTGACCCGATGGTTATCATGATTGCCATACGCAGTTTCGTTGAAGAGCGCAACAGGATCATCGACCAGCACGAGAAGAAGGAAGAGGAAAAGCGGTCAATGGAGAACGCATTGCCGAAAATCAGTCCTGAGGACTGGTGCCGGCAAACAGGCTTGCCAGAGTGCCATTCAGCCATCGAAGTCTATCACATGCGTGACCGCATCATCAACCATATAGAAGCACTCGTTTACGCCATCGGTGTTCTACACAAAATCGTGTGTGCCTTATGAAATGCGTAGTCTATTGGAAAAAGTGCGACCCGTCTGCCATCCGGTCCATCCGTGCGAAGTTCGGCATCCCGAACTACACCACCATCAACGGGGAGAGCCCCTGCGAGGTGGACGAGGAGCAGATGAAGCTGCTGCGGCAATGCGAGGAACGAGGGTTCCTCTCCATCCGCATGAAAAAATGGTGTAAAAATGGTGGCTATTTTGTTTGGTAATCTTGTCAAAACTGACTAACTTTACTGATGTAAATGAGACACATTTACACTACAAGTCAAACCAATTAAAAACCAAGAAGTGTGGAGAAAATCCAAGAAATCAACCTGTATGAAATCAGGCCGTCGGCGATGAACCCACGCAAGACCTTCGACAAGGAGGCCTTGCAGGAACTGGCCGACAACATCAAGTCCCAGGGGCTACTCCAGCCCATCACCGTGCGCCCTGTCGATGAGCTGCTCAACGTGGACGGCACGGTCTGCCACTATGAGGTCGTCTGCGGTGAGCGACGTTACCGCGCCGTCAAGCTGAACGGTTCCAAGACCATCCCCTGCATTGTCCGTGAACTCACCGACGAGCAGGCCTTCGACGCGATGATCACCGAGAACCTGCAAAGGAAGGACGTTGACCCCACCGAGGAGGCCTTTGCCTTCGGCGAGTTGGCCAAGCGTGGCCAGACCACCGAGGAAATCGCCCTTCGCTTCGGCAAGTCCACCCGCTTCGTGCTTGACCGCATCAAGCTGAACAAACTCATCCCGGAACTGATGCTGCGTGTCAAGGACGGCACCATGGCCCTCAGTGCCGCGATGATCATCTGCAAGCTGGACGAGGAACAGCAGCAGAAATTCCACAGTTCCAACAGGAACGACACCTTTATCAACAAGTACTATGCTGAGCGTTTCTGCAACAGCCTGTTTGCCTACATCAGCAACAGTGACTGGGTGAAGGCCAAGCGCCCAGACTATGACGGCGGCTGTGGCAAGCCGTGCTCCCAGTGCGAGTACAACACCAAGAACGTCGGCTGCATCTTCTACGAGATGAAGGCAGAGGACGAGAATGCGAGGTGCATTGACAAGGAACGCTTCCTCGACAAGAAGATGGCCTTCCTCATGGACCTCATCATCGAGCAGGATGATGTGATCGTCAAACAGGAGGACGCCACGCTGGAGTTCGGCAAGACAGCGGTCATCCTGGAGACCAGTTACGGCACCCAACGCGACAAGGACGAAGTCGAGGAGTTCGTGAAGATGGTCAAGGCTGCAGGTTATGCGGTCTTCAACCGAGAGGACGTCTTCGAGAACTACTCATGGTATAGCAAGGAAGATGAACGACTGAAAGAGAAACTCGCCAACCATGAGATTTACCGCTGCATGTGCATCAGCGGCTACTATGGCGGTGTTGACCTGACCGAGCGCTACTACACCTTCAAAAAAGACCTTGCCGGAGCCGACAGCGAGACCATCACCGAGAGTGCCACCGTCGCCAAGCTGGCCGAGAAATACAAGAAGGCCCACGACAAATGTCTGGAGCGACGTGCTCAGGCTTACGCCGGCCTGTTCAGTTGGGATGTTGACAAACTGAACGGTGACCCGCTGGACGAGGACGAGTTGAATGTCCTTGCAGCCTACATGCTCAGGCACTCCAACTACTATGTGCGAAACAAACTGCTCGGCAACTCCATGCAGCCGCCTGTCGAAGTCGCCTACGATTATGTGCTGAAGCATCCAGAGCAGCGCAATGTCATCTTCCGTGACGCATTGAGAGAGCACCTGAATGGAGCCTTGCCCAGCATGGCCTGCACTGTTCAGCAGAAAATTGCCGGAAAGTGGTGCGGTGATGAGGCCGCCAAAATTGAGCAGAACTTCACCGCCGATGTGGAGAAGAAGTGCTCCAAGACCGCCAAGGAACTTGACGATATGGGCTACACCACCGACGGCAAGAAGAAACCCAAGAAGGAATCCGAGAAGCCCAAGCTGCCACCTGTCGCTCCGCAATACAAGGCCATGAAGGAGAAGCATCCCGACGCGGTGATCCTGTTCCGTGTCGGTGACTTCTACGAGTCCTATTTCCAGGATGCCGTGACCGTGAGCAATACACTGGGCATCGTGCTGACCAAGCGCAACGGGACCACCAACATGGCAGGTTTCCCGCACCATGCGCTCGACAAGTACCTGCCCATGCTGACGAGGGCTGGCCTGCGGGTGGCCATCTGCGATCAGCTGGATATGCCCGAAAAGACGACCAAGCGCAAGAAGTAAATCATGTAATCATCCATTGTGAGTGTCGGCATCCGTGCCGGCACTCGCTTCATTGTTGCACATGAACCATATCAAAGATATTGACAAGTTGTTGAGCGGTTATGCTTACAAACGTGGTGCTGACTTTGCCCAACTGTTTGACCAATGGCTGGACTGGACGATAAGATGGTTCGACCCTGCCTATATCCGCTCAAAGGAATGTGACTTCATCGTCATCACTGACGAGATGATGAAAGACAATGAGACGTTCTTTGAATGCTTCAAACTCATTGCAGAAGATACCGCACACAACATCGAGCAGAAAGGCTGGTATGACGCTTTCGGTACTCTCTACGAGGAAAAAGTCAAAAGCGGCTACAAGGCATCAAGCATGGGGCAGTTCTTTACGCCAGAGAGCTTATGTGACGGCATTGCCAAAATGCTATACACGAAAGAGCGGACGTTCGTATACGATCCAGCATGTGGCAGCGGGCGTCTGCCTCTTGCCATGTGGGGGAATATCGACAAAGACAAGTTCCACTACTTCGTGCTTGGCGACCTCGACCCGCTGAGCTGCAAGATGAGTGCGCTGAACATGATGCTGCACGGTATGTTCGGCATCGTCGAGAGGCGTGATGCGCTGAGGATGGACTTCTTTGGCGGTTACGTCATCAACGAGATGTGTTACCCGTTCCCGTGTGCAATCCCGTCTATCCGTGTGGCTGATGAACTGGAGTGTCGCAAGAACCTTGCCTATGCGAGGTCTATTACTCCGAAAGACGATGACGGCAGCGAACAACAAGCAGTAAAGATTGACACACAGGTTGTTGAACCTGTCGCGGTACCCAGCGAGCCACAACAGCAGCCACAACAGCCGATACAACTTTCACTATTCAACCTTGACGAGCTGTGACATGGATTTCATAGATGACATCAAAGCAATATTGCTTGAGCATTACAAGCCAGCCGAAGTCGGCACCATCACCGACCTTGTCACCGTAGTGCTACAGCATTATGACGTTCAACCAAAGCAGACAGGGCTTGTCGTATACGAGCAGTCCGATGTTGAGCTTGTGCAGAAATTCTTTGTTGCGAAAGTGACGCAAGGGCTTGCTGAAAGAACTTTGGCCCGCTATCGGGAGTGTCTAAAGACCGTGTTGCCCTCGATGAATAAACACATCAAGGACATCACGACAAATGACATACGGGCGCACCTCGTGAAGATGAAGTTGCGGGGTTGTAGTGAACGGACGATGAATAACGACAGGCTTGTTTTGTCCTCGTTTTTCGGGTTTCTCATGAAAGAAGGGGAAATAACCGCCAACCCCGTGGCGAGGATTGCAAAAATCAAGGAGCCGAGAAAATTAAAAAAACCGCTAACTGAACTTCAACTGGAAACGCTGAAACTTAACGCAGGCATTCGAGAAAAAGCGATTATCGAGTTCCTGTATTCAACGGGTTGCCGTGTCGCTGAAATGGTCGGTCTCGACTTGAGTGATGTTGACCTTGAAAAAGGGGAGGCAGTTGTTCTCGGCAAAGGGAAAAAGTACAGGACGGTGTTTTTGACTCCAAAGTGTGTCCTGTATATCAAGAATTATCTATCCACAAGGACGGATAACGAGCCGCCTCTTTTTGTTGGCCAACAGAAACCACATGGAAGGCTTAATATCAGTTCCGTAGGCACATTACTTCGTGAACTTGGAAGGAAGTGCGGAATTGAAAAAGTGCATCCGCACCGTTTCCGCCGCACCTGTGCGACAATGGCCCTGCATCGTGGAATGCCTATTGACCAAGTTCGATTGATGCTTGGCCACGAGAGCATCGAAACAACGACCATCTATGCCGAAGAAAGCATGGACGTAGTAAAACAATCACACGCTAAATACCTATAACGATATGAAACAAATCAGACCACCCACCAGGCTCACCAGTTAGCCTTAACGAGTGTAATTAACAGACAACCATTAAAACATAGTCACGATGATAAAGCTAAACATTCTTGCGATGAAGTCCCATGGGAAGTCCATCGCTCGGCGGGAGTACTCCGAGAACAGCTCCGCTATGGCTGTCGTCCTGAAAGAAACAAAAGCCTGGTGCAAACTCCACCAGGCGCAGATGGACAGCAAGGTGCAGCCCGAGGCGCTGTCACGCTTCGAGGGCTACACCCTGCGTGAGGAGGCCGCCGCCGAGGTTATCGTCTCCATGATGGAGTACATGCAGCACATCGGCTGCAAGGACATCGAGGGGCTCATCCGTCGCATCGTAGAGCAATAGTGGCTGTGTCGGTTGTTGAGTGATGATGTATTTTTAGTGATGATGACAACAAATGACACAGAACATTTCTATCGCGCTGCTGGACTACAACAAGGGCCAGCTGAAGGGCCTGCCCAAGAACCCGAGATTTTTCCGGGACTACCGCTTCGAGGCCATGAAGAAGAGCATCGAGGAAAGCCCAGAGATGCTTGAACTGCGGGAACTCATCGTGTTCCCCTACGACAACGGCCGCTACGTCGTCGTGTGCGGCAACCTGCGTCTGCGTGCCTGCAGGGAACTTGGCTATGCCGAGCTGCCGTGCAAGGTGCTTGACGCCAAGACCAAACCCAAGAAACTGAGGGAATACGCCACCAAGGACAACGTGAGCTTCGGCGAGACCGACCAGGACATCCTGAACAACGAGTGGGACAAGAGCGAGTTGCAGGACTGGGGCGTCGAGTTCGCCCCCGAGAAGGAGACTGACGAGTTCAAGGAACGGTTCGACGCCATCACGGACGACACCGCCCTGTATCCGCTGATCCCGAAGTACGACGAGAAGCATGAGCTGTTCATCATCCAGTCGGCGAGCGAGGTTGACAGCAACTGGCTCCGTGAGCGCCTGGGCATGCAGCGCATGCGCTCGTACAAGACCGGGAAGGTGAGCAAGAGCAATGTTATCGACATCAAAGACGTGCGCCATGCCCTTGAAGATAGTCATCCCCAGCCACAAGCGTCATGACATGGTGCTGTCCAAGCGTCTGGTCGTTGACCCCATCATCTGCGTCGCCGAGAGCCAGGCTGACATCTACAGGGAGTACAACCCCGAGTGTGAGATTGTCACCCATCCCGATGACGTGGTGGGGCTGATACCCAAGCGCAACTGGATGGCCAGGCACTTCGGTGACCTGTTCATGATTGATGATGACGTCCATGTCGTCAAGAGCCTCGTCGTGGAGAAGGGCGAGTCCGGTGTCATCCGCGACCCCGAGAAAATCACCCACATCATCGAGAGCCTGTATGAGCTGGCGTGCATGCTGGACGTCCACCTGTTCGGCTTCACGTCACGCATCAGCCCCGTGATGTACGATGAGAACGGCTACTACTCCCTGAGCAAGATGATCACCGGCTGCGCCTATGGCGTCCGCTATGACAAGAATGTCTGGTGGAACGAGGAGCTGAAGCTCAAGGAGGACTTTTGGATCAGCTGCTACATGAAGTTCAAGGAGCGGAAAATCCTCACCGACCTGCGCTACAACTTCTCCCAAAAGGGGACGTTCGTCAATGCCGGCGGTCTTGCCGCCATCCGCAACGTGGAAGAGGAGCGCCGCTCGATACTGTTCATCAAGAAGCATTTCGGTGACAGCATCGGCCTGAAGGGCCCGACGAACAACGGGAAGGACAAGACCCGCTCGATGGTCCAGTACAATATATCGGCCAAGTTCAAATTCTAATGTCAACAAGAGTTAAGGTGTTGAAAATGGCGGCACTTGCGTTGCCCGTCATCCGTCAATTATGCCTAACTTTATGTGTCAAACGAAAGGAGTTGATATGATACTGAGAACAAAGAACGGATATGATTTCTTCGAGTGCTCGTCGGCCATGCAGAAGGCCATCAGGCGAGCCGACGTGCGTGCTGCTGGTTTCTTCGCCCTGGAGCTGTGGTCCAGCGGCTATCGTGACTATGTTTGGAAGCGTCTGTTCACCATCAGTGCCGAAGACTGTTACGGCCTCATCACCCATGAGGTGGAGTCGCTGTGGCAGGGGCACGAGCTGGTGAACAAGGGCGCCAAGGAGCCGAAAGGCCGTATTTTCGTGAGCAAGGCGGTGCTGCTGCTGTGCGACTGCCGCAAGTGCCGCGACGCCGACCACCTGCAGAACTTCATCTACGACCGCCAGGACGTGGACGTGGAGCGGTGGATTGAGGACGTGAGGCTGCACCCGCTGCCTGTCCCGGAATACTCTTTCGACATCCACACCCGCAAGGGTAAGCGGATGGGCAGGACAAAGGAGGAGTTCTTCAGGGAGGAACTTGAGGCGCTCCGTCCGAGAGTCCCCGGCCTGTTCGACGATCTGGTTTAATGTTTCGGCACCGCTGCAATGACGTGGCGGTGCCTCTTTTTCACTCAACTGTTACCAAGAGTTAAGGTGATAAAATGGCGGTATGCGACGATTGCATATATCGTCATAAAACGCTAACTTTACAGTAGATAATTAAATAAGTCAAACCAATTAAAACCAAGAAGTTATGAAACCGACAAGTTTATCACCCGAGTTCTACGAGAAACTGTACGACAAGATCATCAATTACGGCTTTGAGCCTGATGACGAGGACGATTGCCACTGCAACATGGACTTTGAAGACTTTGAGGGCTTCTATGTGAACCTGGAGGCCACCTTCGAAGTCGAGTTTGTGGATGACAGCTTCGACCATGCGTTCGGCACCGAGTACGGTTACCACTACGAGTGCGGCAACCTTGAGGATATTGAGGCTGTGAGCCTCACCGACGAGGACGGCAATGACGTGAGTGACCTCTTCGACTACGATGCCTTCTTCGAGCGGTTCAAGCGCTATGAGGTGAAGTTCCTCAACGGTACAGTGATCAAGAGCGGCGAGACCGTCATCGGTGTCTATAACGGCTACCCCAAAGAGGAAGTCGAGTTCCTTTACCGCGACACGCTGAAAGAGGTGTACATCTGCAAGCCCACCGGCGATGCGAAGTACAAGTTCCCCCGCTCCTACAAGAAAGTGCTCCCCGCCACCGAGGAGAACCTCAACCGTTTGTACAACCGCTAAACCACGAAATCATGCTGAACGGATTTGATAAACAGACCGAGCCCCTGACCGACTATGAGCGCAACGTCCTGCTGCCCGTCATCGCCAAGGGCCTGATGAAGCGTGTCGGCGTCAAGCGTGCCATACGCAACAAGGAGATTGTGTCTGCCATGCGCAAGGCCCACTATGAGCTCAGCGAGGCGCGGTTGCGCAAAATCATCAACCACATCCGGTGCTGCGGTTATGTCAAGTGCCTTGTCGCCACGAGCAAGGGGTACTATGTCGCCACCAGCCCGGATGAGATGTCCGACTACATCGACTCGCTGAAAGGCCGAGAGCAGGCCATCAGTGCTGTCCGTGCCTCCATGGAGCAGCAGTACGGCGAGTGGCTAAACATCATCAACCAAAAAAATCATCATCACAATGTTTGAGTCTATACGCAATCTATTCAGACGCAAGAATTATGCGTCCTCTTACTATGGCAAAGGCAACAAGCCATTGTTCACATCGCCGATGCCGCCCATGCAGGTGCAGCAGCCCGAGCCGCAAGAGTTGCCGAAGTCCGTACCCGCCCCGGTGCAGGTGCAGGAAGTCGAGAAGAAAGAGCCTGCCGACCCCGACTGGGAGCAGCGGCGCTTCGAACTGATGAAGATGCTCCTTGCCCAGGAACGCCGCAGTGTCGTCCTCGGCAAGTTACAGGCAAGTAACAAGCAGATTGCCAATACAGCCAGGGTGCTGGCTGATGCGGGTATCAGAGAGTTAATGAACCACCCAATGGAAGAGAGCCATGACACGAGAAGAGAAGCAAATGCTGAATGAGGGTGTGCCTCACCCCGACGAGAACCTTGAGGCCAAGGCTGCCGTCACCTGTTTTCTGCTGTTCTTTGCAGCCTTCGTCATGCTGGCCATCGTCATTGGAGCAATCGAAATAGTCAAATCAATATTCTAAACCAAGAGAGTTATGGTAGAAATCAAGTTCAATTTGAATGTTGCCCTTGCCATCCAGAAGGGCGAGAAGTTCGGGCTTATCGAGACCAGTGACGGTCTGCCCGCGAGGATCGTCTGCACCGATGCCAAGGGCTACCGTCCTGTCATCGCGCTCATCATGGACAGCGACGGCAAGTCGGAGTTTCCTATGCAGTACACAGTCCAGGGCCGTCATGACGTGCGAGACAACGTCACCACGAATGTTGACCTGCATCTTTACGAGGAAGGAGGTGAGGCATGATGACACGAGAAGATATGATGTCAGCACTTAAAGACATCAACCGATTGAAGAACTTTGCCAACGGAGGTTATCTCAATGCTATTGGTCGTCCAAATGGCGAGAACGAAGAAAACCCAAACATTGACAAGTTTGGCAGAGGGTTCAACAAGGATGATCGGTTCAACGCTTGCTCGCCACACACAATTCGATACAATTCGTGGAAAGGAACCTATGGCAATAGCGGCAGTACAAGCATCTTGAGTATTGGAAGCGAAATATTGTTTTGGCGTTGCTTTGACCAGTATCTCAACCAACACCAAGACGAAATCCTAAACGCAGTCGCCGACCTCATGCAGATTGAACTGCAAAAGAATATCGACGTGCTAAAAGATGAGCGCGACCGCATCAATAATGTTATCGAAGAACTGACAAAAGGAGTGCATGATGATCAAGAGCAGTGAACAAATGTATTGCGTGGTCGCCACTGTTAACGGAATGAGGGAAGCCATAAGCGGCCCCATGACCAAAGAACGTGCAGAGGCGTGGTGCGAGATGGAAAACCAAACGCCTGCATACCGTCGTGAGAACAAATATCCGAAGGTGGCCAAGTATCCATATAAGAGCCAGCCAAGATGAAAGGAAGTGAGCCATGGCACGGGTGACGATTAACGGCAAGTGGTCCTTTAACGAGGTACCATGCTACTGCGGTGCCTGCGAATGCGGCATCAACTCCAATATGCGGCAGTCAGGCGGCAAGACCTACTGCGTGCTATTCGGCAAAAACAAGAATTACTACGACTCACCGCCGAAGCGATGCCGGGAACTGTTCGAGAAGGCGTTGGCCATCGGCGGCGATGTCGTGATAGTCAAGAAAGATTAACCATTCAACCGATATTGACATGAGAGTATACATAGCAACGCCGATTAACGGCAGACACGACGGACGCGACTTCAACGAGAAACTCACTTTTGCAAAGCATCGTGTAGGCGTCCTCAAGCAGGTCCTTAGAGATGAACCCGCCTTCAAGGGATGCGAGTTCGTGAGCACGTTCGACATCCATCACGGCACCATGCCGTCAGAGGCCAAGGCGATGGGCGACTGCATCACACTGGTGCTGAGCAGCGACGCCATCTACCTCGACCACGGCTGGCTGCAGTCCAGAGGCTGCAACCTCGAGTATCGAGCCGCCAAGATTTACGGACTTGAAATTTATGACCACGACAAGCTATGAGCAAGCCATACCGCAAATGGAAGGTCACCATCAAGGAAGTGGCCAGGGAACTACCCATCCACACCGAGATGCACGGCCCCTATGACCTCGACGATGTGAGAGAGCATTTCGGCCTTGAGGCTCCCGACGTGGAATGGTATAACATCGAAGAGAAGAAGTCATGAGCGAGACCAAACGAACAGTTGAGGGGAGGGAATGTTGCTATTGCCACAGGAACCTCCCCATCACTTATTTCCCCCTCAAGCCAGGGATGAAGTACGCCCGCTACAAGGCGTGCCGCGACTGCCACCCGCTGGGGCACTCCTGCATCCCCAAGCCGAAGCCGGAGCCAAAGCGGCGCAAGTTCGCCACCGAGGAGGAGCGCAAGGCTGCGCAGCTGGAGTACCAGCGCCGCTACAGGGAAAAGCACCGTGACAGGAAGCGTGAGTCCACCAGAAAGTCCTATTATCGCAGGAAAGGCGAGGAGCCGCCCGAGGAACCGCAGAAGCGTGGTCCAAAGCCAAAGCTCACCGAAGAGGAGCGCATTGCCCGTCGGCGGGAATACGCCCGCCGTTGGAATGAGGAACACAGGGAACAAATCAGGGAATATCAGCGCAAGCGTTACTACCTGAGGAAAGGCGTAGAACCGCCCGAGCGTTCCAAAACTGACGAAAAGCGTGCTGAAATTAACGAAAATCGTTCCAATTCTAACGAAAATCGTTCCAATCCCAAGCCAAAGCGTGCGAAACTCACCGAAGACGAGAAAAAGGAACGTCGGCGTGAGTCTCAGCGCAAGTGGGACGAAAAGAACCGCGACCGCATCCGTGAGTATCAGCGCAGGTACTATCATGAGCACAAGAAGCAGCTCAACGCCAGGAGCGCCGAGAGGATCAAGCAGACGAGGGTGAAATCCCGCGAAGAGCAGAAGCCCGTCGAGCGCTTCCTGTGCACCGACTGCAACACCGTCAAGCCTGTTGGTGATTTCATCACTGACGGCAAGCAGTACAAGGTCTGCAACGAGTGCCGCGCCCGTCACACGAAGAGACAGGAACTCGGGCAGAAGCCCAAGAGCCCTCACGGCACCGGCGATAGATGCGAGTACCACCGCCAGTACTATCAGGAGAACAAGGAGAAAATCAAAGCCAAGCGATGCGAGAGCTCCAGCACACCCATTGCCGTGACCACCGACAAGCGCATCGTCATGCTGTTCGAGAAGGGCTACTCGCCGAATGACATCGCCTCGCGCTGCATGGTCGGCGTCGAGCGAGTGAAGCATGTAATCGAGCGTGAGGGCTGCATGGCAGGTGAAGCCCGCCTGTGCTGCGACTGCTGGCTGTACCCGTGTTTCGACGGCATGGACAGCATCAGCTGCAATCTCGCCCTGACGTGCCAGAAGTATCACAGAAAGGAGGCTGCATCATGACAGTAAAGGAACTTATCAACCGCCTGCGGCGTTTACCCAAGGACGCCCAGGTGTTCATCGTCCCCGACGAGTTGGAGGTTGACGATGACGGCTACAACATCGACCTTCACCGCATCAGCGAGGTTGTCCATCAGGACACCTACGTTGAGACCAACGGCGATTTCATCAAGATCACCGAGGTGATGGTCAAGTTTGAAGAGAACAGGGCCTATTTCAGGGCTGGAGAGAACTAACAACAAATTATCAGAAATGAACAAACCGACAAAACAACAACTCAACGCCCTGCGCGATGAGTGCTACAAGATTGCCTGTGAACACGGCTTCCACGACGAGAAGTTGTCCGAGCGGCACTTCCTGTGTTTAGTTATCAGTGAACTGATGGAGGCAGTGGAGGCTGACCGAAAAGGCAGACATGCCGACATCAAGACTTTCAACGCAGCTTTGGACGGCTTCGACTGCGAGGTGGCCTTTGAAGCCTACATCAAGGACACCGTAGAGGACGAGCTGGCCGATGCTGCCATCCGCATACTGGACCTCGCCGGAACGACTGGCGACGACATCGGAGAGGGATTTGAGGACGTCTGCAAAAGGGCAAAAGAGGCTGACAACTTCCTCGAGGATGAGTTCTACAGGCGTGAGAGATTTACCGAGTCCATCTACATGATCGTCGATGACATCATTACCGCTGGCTGCGACATCGCCATGTTTGACCTGTTCCTGTTGGCCGACGTCATGGGCTTCGACCTGATGGAGCACATCCGCCTCAAGATGCAGTACAACCGCACCCGTGAACGACTCCACGGGAAGAGATACTAACATTTACCAACCACTAATCATTCACCAACTATGACCGTAACAATTTTCATGGCCATCGTGGCCGTCGTGTGCGTCTTCCAGTACATCGAAGGACGCAAGATGAACAAGAAACTCGAGGAAACGCGCAACGAAATCCTCGCCGAACTGATGTCCTCCAACCCCTACGGCACGCCCCTGGAAGAGGACGAGGAGTACTGGCAGCTGCTCAGGCATGACACCGCAGCAGAGGTGCTGAAGACCTACTTCGCGTCCGGTGACAGCGGACTGCCCAACGAGGAAGAGCTGGCCAACACCGTCCTGCGCTACGTCGACACGCTGATCACCAAACTGCGCCAGCAGCCATGAACGTGACGATAGCATTCGCCGTCGGCCTCGTCCTCGGCATCATCGTCGACAAGAGGGCACGCAAGGACCGCGACCAGCGCATCGCTGAGCTGGAGCAGCGTGTCAAGGAGCTGACCGAGTCATCCCCGCCAGTCCGCGTCTGCGACGAGTCGCTGCGGGGATGCCCTATTAACAAGTAACAAACCAATTCACAAGACCATGCCTGAATATATCAACTACATCGTGGGTGCCGTGCTGGCCTGTGCCATGGCATACGCCTTCTACCGCGCCTACAGGAAAAACAAGAAAGACAAATGAGAGTGTTTTCAATCATCTGTTCGGTGATCATCATCCTGATACCGACAGCAAGTGTAATCTACACCACAGTCCAAGGCTGGAAGGCGACATCGACGCGCGGCGAGTTCGTCAAGCTGTCGCTGGTTCCCGGCATCGTGCTGTGGGTTGTCGCCATGGTGCTCCTGTGGGGCGCCGGCGTGTTCAAGAACTTTTCCTGACCATGGCGAAGTATATAGTGACCGGCAGCGAGGGCTTCATCGGAAAGGCCCTCGTTGCTTTCCTTGTGGCCGGTGGCCATGAGGTTATCGGCATAGACCGGAAGAACGGCGACGAGGCGTCCGACATCGGCAAGTTCCTCGTCAGCAACGAGAACGTGGACGGTGTGTTCCACCTGGCCGCCCAGACCTCGGTGTTCAATACCGAGACCGAGCAGATCCGCAAGGACAACATCGACACGTTCATCACCGTGTGCGCCCAGTGCGCCAATGCGGGCATCCGTCTGGTGTACGCCTCGTCGTCCACCGCGGCCCCGGGAAACGCCACGTCGATGTACGGCATCAGCAAGCGTTTCGACGAGCTCTACGCACGCCTCTACCACGATGACGCTTGGGGTGTGCGTCTCCACAACGTCTACGGCCCTGACCCGCGTCGGGGGACTCTACTTTGGCATCTGTTGAACGATGACGTTGTGGACATCTACAACATGGGCGAGAACACGCGCCACTTCACCCACATCGACGATGCGGTGAACGGACTCTACCAGGTGATGATCATGCCGCCCGAGGAGTTCGGCTACCAAACGCTGAAGGTCCGCATTATCAACGTGGCGAACCCCGAGGAGATGAAGGTGGCCGTTTTCGCCACCGAGGTGAGCGCCCGTTTCGGGACCAAGCTGCGCTTCATCGGCGGCCTTCGGGCACGCGACAATTACAGGCAAAAGGTGGAACAAGGGATTATTTCACTATCTTTGCACTACAAAACCGTGCAGGAGGGACTGGACGCCATTCTTGGCGAGCGTGACGGAATTAAGATTGACGATGTCAACATCGGTGTGTGACGCCATCCCCCTGTCGAGAACTCGGGGAGCCGGGGGCGGGAAAGCCGTCCTCGGTATCCCCTTTTTTCGGGGGAAATCGTCTGAAACGGGAAATAAAAATCGGGAGAAAGGAAACAAAAGTGCCAAAACAGGCAATTTATTAGCGTTTCGTTCACTTTATTGAGACTTTTTCTCATTTTCCGTCGCTTTTTATACGCAAATCAACGCCTAAATTATACGCAACATCATGGCACAGCAAAAAGACAACACAAGACCATTAACGCCCAAGCAGGAGAAGTTCTGCCGCAACTATGTCGAGATAGGCAACGCAAGCGAGGCCTACCGCCTTGCCTACAACTGCGCCAAAATGAAGCAGAGCACCGTCTGGGAGTGCGCAAGCAAGCTGCTCAGCAACCGCAAGGTTGCCACAAGGATAGCAGAGCTGCAGGAGGAGTATGCCGAGGCCACCAGGGTGGACCGTGCGAAGGTCGAGAAAGTCCTCATGGGCATCGTGGAGGTTGACCCCACCGACATGTACTACATCGACGAGGCGACAGGCAAGCCGAAGCTGAAGGCACCCAACCAGATGCCGGTGCACCTGCGCAAAGCCTTGAAGAAGATCAAGAACAAGCGCGGTGAGGTATCCTATGAGTTCAACGGCAAGACCGAAGCCGCCAAGCTGCTTGCCTCGATGAACGGCTGGGAGGCACCGAAGAAAGTCGAGATGGGCGGCAACATGGCCATCGAGGGCAAGCACGTCATGGACTTCTCGGAACTGCCCGAGGATGACGAGCCCGAGCAATAGCAAAATGTCACACAAGGGAAGTTTTGGCAAAATGTTGTCAAAACTCGGCAAAAGTGTGGCAAGTGTCAAATAAGGGAGATAGAGCAAAATGTCAAAAGAGGTGGTTTTTCGCTACGATTACCGGATGTTCAATCCGAACGGGTGGCAGCTCATGCGCTTCATGCGTGAGCCGTCCGTGCGTTTCATCATCCTCTATGGCGGCTCATCGTCCGCCAAGTCGTACAGCGCCGCCCAGGTGATCCTGATGATGACGATGTTCGACGGAGAGAACACCCTCGTCTTCCGTAAGGTCGGCGCATCCATCGAGAAGTCCATCTATGAGGACTTCCGTGTGGCGTGCAAGCAACTGCACATGGACGAGTGGTTCAAGTTCACCCGCAACTCCATCCGCTGCGGCTACAACGGCGCGAGGATAGACTTCAGCGGCCTCGACGACCCCGAGAAAATCAAGGGTATCTCCAACTACAAGCGCGTGCACCTGGAGGAGTTCAGCGAGTTCGAGGAGAGCGACTTCAAGCAGATACGCAAGCGCCTGCGCGGTAAGGAAGGCCAGCAGATCAGCGCCACCTTCAACCCCATCCGTGAGACGCACTGGATAAAGAAGTCATGGTTTGACAGCGAGAAGTGGCACGACGTCTCCATGCGTGTCACCATCGACGGCCGCCGCATCCCTGCCAGGTTCACCGAGGTGAAGTCCCTGCGGATGAACGAGCCGAAGACCTACATCAACCCGAGCACAGGAGCCATGGAGGACCATGCGCCAGACACCGTCATCATCCAGTCCACCTACATGAACAACTTTTGGGTAGTCGGTTCCCCTGATGGGACGTATGGCTACTACGATGAGCAGTGTGTGGCCGACTTCGAGAAGGACAGGCAGAGCGACCCCGACTACTACCGCATCTATGCCCTCGGCGAGTGGGGCGTCATCCGCACGGGCAGCGAGTTCTTCGGCTCGTTCAACACCGGCATGCACACCGCCGCCACGGCATACGACCCCGACTATCCCATCCACGTCAGTGTCGACAACAACGTGCTGCCCTACATCTCCATCTCGTTCTGGCAGTACATCACCGAGGATAGCCAGCGCATCGTGCAGTTCGGTGAGCTGTGCGCCGAGAGTCCCGACAACACCGTCAAGCGTGCCGCCAAGGCCACGGCACAGCGGCTGCGCTCCATCGGGTACAGCGACAAGCTGTACCTCCATGGTGACGCCAGTACCAGGGCAGCGAACACCATCGACGATGACAAGCGGTCGTGGCTCGACCTGTTCATCTTCACGCTGGAGGGTGAAGGCGTGGAGGTTGTTGACTGTGTTTGTGACAAGAACCCGTCGGTGGCCATGACGGGTGAGTTCATCAACGCCATCTTCGAGGGTACAGTTCCCGACATCTCCATCACCATCGGCAAGGAGTGCCCGGTGTCGATAGAGGATTACCTGAGCGTGCAGAAGGATGCCAACGGCGCCATCCTCAAGACCAAGGTCAAGAACAAGACCACCAACCAGACCTATGAGGAGCACGGCCACCTGTGTTTCACAGCTGACACAATAGTAGCAACTAAGCGTGGTGATGTTCCGATTGTTGATGTAAAAATTGGAGATTATGTATTGACAAGAAAAGGTTATTCAAAGGTGTATAATTCTTTCTGTACAAGTTGCAAATCTCAAATAATTATCGTATCTTTGTGTGTCGGTAAATTGAGGTGTACTGACAACCATCCCATATATACCGAGCGTGGTTTTATACCCGCAAATCAGCTAAAATCAACAGACAAAATAACCACCATCAAAAACGGAAAACCATGCAAAGAGAGACTATCGAGTACAACGGTTTCAGATTTATTCGCTATCCTGAGTCAAAATCTCAAAGTGATAGGTCGTACTATCGTGGATGGATTAAGAGAGACGGGAAAACCGTCAAAGAGTACCTGCACCGCTATATGTGGGAGTGTGCAAACGGGCCTATTCCTAAAGGCTATGATGTTCATCATATTGATGGCAATCACGATAACAACACACTTGATAATTTCGCCCTTGTGCTTAATGAAAATCATGTTAAACACCACCATGAAAACATTTCAGATGGGCGTAAAGCCAAACTTCGCAAAGTTCTCGAAGACAACAGGCAGAAAGCTGCTGACTGGCATAAATCCGAAGAGGGTCGCAAATGGCATTCTCAAAACTCTAAAAAGCAGATGGAAAACAGGGAGTACAGGACTTTCAAGTGTATTGTGTGCGGCAGAGAGTTCACATCGAGGGCTATTCAAGGCGCAAAGTTCTGCTCAAACAGCTGCAAATCAAAGTGGCGCAGAGACAATGGCCTCGATGATGTTGAACGCACTTGTAGGGTGTGTGGTGCAAAATTTAAGGTCAATAAGTACTCTAAAAAAGAGTGTTGCTCTAAACGGTGTGCCGCTCTCAGTAGGTGGAGAGGCGGCAGTGTATGACATCTCCGTGGATGACGGGGAGTTCTTTGCAAACAACATCTTAGTTCACAACTGCGACACGTTCCGCTATGTGGTCCATGACCTGCTGCGTGAGAACTACGTCCTGTTCAGCAACCGCCGCAAGCGCAACCTGTTCGCCCGTGACGGTGCCATCCACTTCTACAATCCCGCGACGGCCGACAGTGCGGTGGCCACCCGACGTGTGCTGTATGTGCTGCCGAACATCGGCGGGCGCTTCTGTCTGCTTGAGGGTGTGCTGGTCGGCAATCACTGGCGTGTGGTGGATGTGGTGTACCGTGAGAACACCTCGACTGATGAGATAGCCGGTGCCATCGAGAGCCGCGACGGTGACATGTGCATCGTCGAGTGCGGTGACGCCTATTACCAGTTCGTCCGCAGGCTGAGGGCGACGGCAGGCATGCCCGTGAGGATATGCGATGAGGAACACGATCCTGCCAGGCGCATAGCGGCGACGAGCGACTTCGTCAAATCCCGTGTGCTGTTCAACGAGACGGCAGTCAACGATAGCCCCGACTATTCGGAGTTCGTCACCCACCTGCTGGACTACAATGCAGACAAGGGCCGTGACATAGAGGCCAGCGTGCTGCTCAGCGGCTTTGTTTCGTATGTCATAAAAAATTAGACTTTGCGGTTCAACACGATATAATTTCGTGTTTCATAGCTTTTTAGATACTGTTTTGTAACTGTTTCGCTTTTTGAGATTTCAAGAAATTGAAGTAACCGAAAAGCGAAAAATTTACATTTGCACAAAACGACTGACATGGGATTTAACTTACGAGACATATTCCCGATGAGGAAGAAGGACGGCAGCGGCCAGCAGCTGTCCGACGTTCCTGTTGTCACCAACGCACCGAGCGCGACGAACTACAGCGTCCTGGCTCCTGATGTACTGGAGGGCATCCTCCACCCGAAGTATGCCGGCGACAATTTCCTGACGCTGTTCGCCACGGTCCCCGAGGTGTTCTGGCCGATAGACTTCATCGCCAGCCGCGTCGCTGGTGCGAGTTTCGTCGTTAGGCGTTCGAGTGACGACAGCGTGGTGTGGCGTCTGTCACATCCCGTGAACGGCATACTGAGCAACCCGAACTGCCTGATGGGCTGGTACGAGTTCATCTACAACCACTTCGTGTACAAGCTCTGCACCGGCAACGCCTTTGTGCGTGCCGCGATGGGTGACCACCTGGATGCGGAAGCCTTGAAGTGGAAGTACTGCGACACCTACTGGAACCTGCCCGCCACTCGAGTAAAAATCGAGCCCAAGAACATGTATTCGGTTCCGCTGTTCGGCGTCACGCCCGGCGGCATAGAGGACATCGTGAAGGGCTACCGCATCGCCTTCGGCTCGAAACTGACCGAGCTGATCCCGACGTACCAGGTGTGGCATGACCGTGACGGACTGCCCAGCTACGGCGGCCGCGTCGGCTTCCTGAAGGCCATGAGCCGTCTCGCCCCGTTGAAGAAGCCCATCGGCAACCTGATTGCCGTGTACTCCGCACGAAACATCATCTACGTCAAGCGCGGCGGTGTGGGCTTCATCGTCCAGCAGCAGCAGGACAAGGCGGGCACGGTGGCCATGACCAGCGACGAGAAGAAGGCGTTCGTGAAGGAACTCACCGACACCTACGGCTTCAGCGAGGGCCAGTTCCCGTTCGGTGTCTCGAACATCCCCATGTCATTTGTTAGGACGAACCTCAGCATCAGCGAGCTGCAGCCTTTTGACGAGACCTTGGCTGATGCGATCACCATAGCGGGTGCCTACGGCATCCCGAGCGTGCTTGTTCCCCGCAAGGACCAGGCGACGTTCAGCAACCAGGCGACAGCGGAGAAGGCTGTGTACTCATCAGTCGTCATCCCGTTGGCCAAGCGTTTCTGCAAGGACTTCACGACCTTCCTGCGCATGGAAGAGGGCGGCAGCAAGTATTACCTTGACTGCGACTTCTCCGGCGTTGACTGTCTGCAGGAGGGTCTGAAGGAGGCGGAGGAAGTGAAGAAGCTCGTCAACGAGCGTTGCCTGGAGCAGTTCAACAAGGGCCTCATCACCCTCAACGACTGGCGCGGCCAAATCGGCGAGGCCATGATTGAGGAGTCGGAGCTTTCGCTGGCGAGCAAGCTGAAGTGGCAGATGACCGATGAGGAACTTGCGACAGTGGCGAAGATTTTCAATTCATCATTTACTAACAATAATCAACAACAGGAAGATGGGACAAACCAACAACCAAAAGAAGGAAGTGCTGTACAAGGGTAACTGGTACGGCGTTCAGACCAAGGATGTTGACGAGCAGGAAGGATTGGTAACTGTTGCGGTCAACGGGTTTAACATCATGGACAGCCAGGGCGACATTTCCATGCCCGGCTCGTTCAAGAAGACACTGAAGGAGGGCTTCAAGCGTTTGAAGTGGTTCCTCGACCATGACGTGCACAAGCAGATCGGTGTGCCCGTCGATGGCTACGAGACCGACACCCACCTGGTGATGACGGGCAGGATTGCCAAGAACACCGCGCTGGGTCACGACGTGCTGGAGCTGTACAAGCTGAATGCCGAGTGCGGCCACGAGATGGAGCACAGCATCGGCGTGACGGCCATCAAGCGTGACGAGGAGAACCGCGCCAAGGTGCTTGAGTGGCGTCTGTACGAGTACTCCACCCTGATGGGCTGGGGTGCCAATCCTTCGACGTTCCTGGTGGACATCAAGACGGCCACCGACGAGCAGGTGCGCCACGCCGTTGAGTACATGCGACAGGCCTTGACAAAGTGCAATCTCACCGACCAGTTAAGCAGGAAATTCGATATGGACTTGACATTGATGTTGAAGGCCCTGAACGGCGGGAACATCGTCACCTGCCCCTATTGCGGCCATCAGTTCGACTTTGACGATGCAGAGTTGCACACGTTCCAGCAGCAGGTTATCGAGGTCGCCAACCGTTACATCGGCTGGGTGGCCGAGGATGCCGCATGGGACCGCATTAACGAGCTTGCGCCCGAAATCCGTGCCGAGGTGATTGCCCTTATTGACGCCATCGCATCCAAAGAGGGCGGAGTGCAGAACATCACTACCAAGAGCATTGAGGATTTCATGAACTACGTCCGTTGCCCCCATTGCTGGGGCAAGGTATACCAAGCCAACAAATTATTGCAAGACGCCCCCGGCGAGGGAGGCACTACTGAGGAGCCGTTGACCGACACTCCGAAGCAGGAGCAACCCGACACCGCGAGCAAGGAAGCCGACAGTGTCACTTCCATGTTTTTCAAGGGTCTGAGCGATAAGATTAGTTAATAACCTTTTCAAAATCGCAAAAAAATGACTGAACAAGAGAAGAAAGAACTTGAGCAGCAGCAGGACGCATTCCTCAAGAGCATTGAGGGTAAGATGCAGTCTATTGTTGACAATGCCATCGCAGGCCTCATCTCCAAGGATGAGGTGACGAAGCAGGTCAACGAAGCCATCAAGGGCTTCGAGGACGAGCACCAGGTAAAGGCCAACGAGGAAATCCAGGAGCTGGCCAAGCAGATCAAGACCCTCGGCGAGAGCATCTCCAAGATGAAGCAGTCTGGCATGACCAATGACCAGATCAGCAAGTTCGCTGAGAAGATTGACGAGATGATGGACAGCGAGAAGTTCCAGGACTTCGTCCAGGGCAAGACCCGCAAGTCGGGTGCCTTCGACGGCTTCAGCCTGAAGGACATCGTGAGCATCACCGCCAACGGAGCCGACGGTGCGAACTACACCGGCGACAACCTGATTTCGCGTCAGGACAACCGCTACTTCAGCAAGTACAACCCCGCCAAGATGCACTTGCGTGACATCGTGAACGTGCTGCAGGGCGATCCCGAGCATCCCACCCACACCTTCGGTCAGGTGGACAGCGTGGACCGCAACTTCCGCTACGTCACTGAGAACGGCGAACTCCCCGAGAGCGCATTCTCGCTGAAGGAGGTCACCGCCAACACCGCCCGCATCGGTACGCACCTGAAGCTGTCGAAGCGCATGCTGAAGAGCCGTATCTTCGTGCGCTCGTGGCTCATCTCCACCCTGCCCGAACGCATGTACCTCGCTGAGGACTGGGGTATGTTGTTCGGTGACGGTGCAGGCGAGAACCTGCTCGGTGTTACCAACATGAGCGGTTGCACTCCCGTTGAGACCATCATCACTGGCCCCATCGTGAGCATCGCAGCCGGCGGTGTGAGCTCGTACACCAGCTACAACAGTGGTGCCGACACCATCCTTGAGTTCGCCGCTCCCCAGCCCGACATCCTGGAAGGTATGAAGATCACCCTCGCCGCTACCGGCGTGAGTGCTGCCAACACCACCTACGACGTGATCAAGATGAACGACCGTCAGATTCTGCTGAAGGGTCTCGCCTACAGCAGCGACCTGACCGCTGCCAGCACCACCGCCACCGTGCTGCATGGTGCTTACCACAGCATCGTCCTGCCCAACTCGGCAGACGTCATCAAGACCATCATCGCCGTGATGTCCTATGCCCAGTACAACCCCAACGCCATCGTGCTGAACCCCATCACGCTTAACGCCATTGAGTGTGAGAAGGACACGACCGGCCGCAACCTGGGTCTCGTCGTTGGCAACAACGGCGTGAAGTACATCGGCGGTGTTCCCGTCATCGAGATGAACAGCATGCCCATCGGCAAGTACCTCGTCGGTGACTTCCTGAAGGCAGCTGACCTGATTGACTACACCTCGCTGAGCATCGAGTTCGCCGAGGACGTCAACACGAAGTTGAAGAACTACGTTGCTGTCATCGCACAGGAAGAGGTAATCTTCCCCGTTTACATGCCCTGGGCCTTCGCTTACGGCAGCCTTGCCAGCGTGAAGACCGCAATCACCGCATCGTAACTATGAAGTATCTCTTAGAAGGTCCGCAGGCTGACGTGGTGCTTCAGGAGAACCGCAACCGCATCGCAATGGGGATGGTGAAAATCACCCCCGTTGCCGATGAGGTGGTGGAACCCGCCGAAGAGGCTCCCGTTGTGGAGTCCGAGGACAAAGAGCAGCACGTCGAGGAGGCTCCCGTTGTAGAGCCCGAAGCACCTGTTGCTCCCGAGGCTCCAGAAGTCCCCGATGTTGACTCCAAGGATGCTCCCGTAGAGGAGGACGCCAAGGAAGAGCCCGAGGGCGACAGCAAGGAAGTGACCGAGAACGCTGACTCCAAGGATGCTCCCGTAGAGGAGGACACCAAGGAAGCAGCACCCAAGAAGTCAACGAAAGCAAAGAAGTAGGAGTAACCATGCTTATTGATGTTTCATATTTCACCAGCGGGCCGAGGCACATTATGAACGCCACGGCAAACGCATCGCCCAATCAGAACCAGTTGAGTGTCAACAAGGCCATCATGGGCTACGTCAGTCATTACCAGATGGCATTCCTTTGCGAGATGCTCGGTGACGCACTGGCGCTGCTGCTCAACAACTACATGGCTGAGAAGGATGCCGCAGAGAATGACAACAACAATGATTTCGCTGTCAATGACGGTTACGAGATGCTGATGTCAAAGCTGCGTGAGTCCTTCGCCGACTACGTCTTCTTCTACATCCTCCGTGACGCATCCACGCAGGCCACCGACAGGGGACTTGTGATCTGGAAGAATGAGAACGAGGTCGTGTCGCCCATCAGCCGTCAGGTATCCGTATGGAACGAGATGGTGAACAGGAACATCCGCTTCAAGGCATGGGCGGGGGCACAGTCCTCCACTCCCTACTCTCTTGCTGTGGTGTCTGACAACATGATAACCCGCATCAATCCCTTCAACCTATGAGCAGCGAGATAGTTGACATCTTTGCCGACGTGGTGTCCAGGCTGAGTGAAGGTCTTACCGTCACGATGCCCGAGTCGATGGACTTCTCCACCGTCCCCGAGTCCTTTGTCGATGTCGATAACCCCGAGGTGTCCTATGTGTTCGGCAATGCCCGGTACTTCAAGGATGACCTGGACGACAAGACGAAGGCCGAGGAGACGACGGTGAGGAAGTTCCCCGTGGTCTGCCTGTTCGCCCCCATCAAGGAGAAGCGCAACCAGGAGGACCCCGTGAGCCACCAGTTCTACACCACGGCGAAGGTCAATCTGCTTATCGCCTGTTCGAGCACGAAGGAGTGGAGCAACGAGCAGCGCAAGGTCTATTCGTTCGAGAACGTCCTGCGGCCGATCTACCGTCGGCTGATGGAGGAGCTGGAGCGTGACCGCCGTCTCGACTGGGGCTATGGTGGCAAGATACCGCACGAGTACTCAGAGAACTACTCTTATGGCCGATACGGGGCTTACACCGATGCCTCAGGCAACGCGGTGAGCGAGCCCATTGACGCCATCAACATCGTAAATCTGCAAGTTAAAGTCAAAATCAATAATTGCACAAGAAAATGAGACCTATTCGTAATTGTAAGCGCGGTGAGCTGAACACCGGTAAATCTCAGTGCCCCCTCGATTTGGCGCACATCATCGGCGCTATGGTCGTTCCCCGAGGCTTCGAGTTCCCGGCAGACGCTACCGCTTCGTCCCTCAAGCAGGCCTGCCATGCCGACCGTCCCAACCGCATCATGCCCATCATGGTGTTTGTTGAGTACTCCAAGGAAGGCGGCGAGGCCAGCATCAGTGCTGTCGGCTACGGCGGCAACCAGGTAACCGGTGTCAGCCCCAGGACCGACACCTACACCATGGCCCAGCATGACCCCGCACTTGCGGCTTCGCTGAGCAAGGCCATGAACCTTCCCTTCGAGGTGTTCTATTTCGATGAGAATGACGTGGTCTATGGCCGTCGTGTTGCTGACGCCCTCCGTGGCTTCCCCATCACCACGCTGTATCCCACCGTCACCCCTCATCCCACGAGCAGCAACCCCGCCACCCTCACGGTATCGTTCGCGTTCGAGAACTCCCGCGACGCCATCGAGGAGTTCGACTATGTACAACTGGACTTCAGCCTGAAGGACAGTCTCGTCATGCTGACCGAGGTCGAGCTGGCCAACACCGGCACGAACAAGTACAAGATCGTCGAGAAGGTCGGCGGCTATGACCTGACATCGAAGTATGCCAGCATAATCACCGAGAGCGCAGCCACTGTGCTGGACGGTGTGACCGCTGCCACCTATGACGAGACCACCGAGACGCTGACGCTGACCGTCAGCAGCGGTAGCACTCCTGCGTTGAAGGCTCCGTCGGTACTCTACGATGCCGGCATTGAAGGCATCACGGCATGATTGTCGAGGGTGTGAACTTCGTCGAGGACGCCTGCAGGAAGATGTCCAGGGATGAGTTCATCGCTCACCACAAGGACGCCTTCTGGCAGGACCGCGACGAGAGCGTCCGCAAGCAGATGCTTGGCGACGCCTACGACATGATGAACCCGCCCAAGAAGGAGGGCAAGAGAAAGAAGTCCGCCTCGGAAGAGGACAACAAGTAACCAGCGGGCGGTGTGACTGAGTTTGCACCGCCCGTTTTTAGTTGAGAAAGCAATGGCGACATTAGATGAGGCATATGAGGCTGTCAAGCGCTGGGTGGAGGGCTTCGACGACAAGTGTCTGGAGTGCATGGAGCGCAACCAGGGCGTGTTCGTCCACCTCGTCACCGAGCAGATGTACAGCGGTCTTCGCGGCGACGGGACGTACATCACCCCGTCGTATGACGATGACCCGTTCTTTGAGGAGCCAGGCATGTGGTACCACGACAGCGAGGGCTACAAGGCATGGAAGGGCGCCATCACGCCGCCCATGTCGAGTTCTTTGCTGGGTCTTCCTCCCCGACCCTATGACGTGCCGAACCTGTTCATCAACGGCAAGTTCTACAGCGAGATTTACACCGTCAGCGGCGACAGGCAGATCGAGTTGCGTGTTGTCGAGAGCGGTGACGGTCCGAGCATCCTCGGCAAGTACGGTGACGAGCTGTTCGACCTTGTGGGCACATCCGTTCAATACTTCAACGAGGAGTACCTGTTGCCTCATCTGCAGGACTTCTTTAACGAGTGCGGCTTATGAGTTGCGGGTGTGAGAACAAGAAGCGGGCGAGCGAGTACGAGCGCATGAAGTCGCTTGCCAAGAAAGCCGCCATCCTCAGCGAGTGCATCATGGAGCTGCGCTTGCGTGATGACGGGACGTATACATTCAACTGCCGCGACACAGGCGGCAGCGGTGTGATTATCGAGTACATTCACTATTTATAGCATAACATCATTATGGGTATTAGAATAGACGACCTTGTCGCCCCCGAGGCGAAAGCGGAGTTGACCGCTTTCCTTGCCACCATGGAGAGCGTCAAGTCAAAGTATGTGGATATCTGCCAGTCTATGGTCCAGGGCATCAATGTCAAGGTGTCCGTTGTCGGCGACGTGGAGAAACTTGATGAACTCATCAAGGTGCAGTCGCGTGAGATGGTCACGGCGACCAACCAGATGCAGACGGCGAGCAACCAGTTGCAGACCGCGTTGGGCAACACAACCAACACCATCTCCCGTCAGTTGGCCGAGCAGGAGAAGCTGAACAAGACGCAGCGTGAGGCCTACCAGTTGAACCAAAGTGCGCTCGACATCGCCAAGAACATCCTCGGCACCTATGACCAGAACGTGGCCGCTTTGGCAAGGCTCAACAAGGAGATGAAGGACAACAAGGATGCCTACAAGAACTCCACCATCACCGCTGACGAGTTTCTCCGCAAGGAACTGGAGCTCAAGACCGCCAAGGCAGAGGTCCAGCGCATCCTCAACAACGAGACCAAGATGATGCAGGCCGCTGACGGCAGCTACAAGCAGCTGTCGCTGCAGCTGGAGCGCATGAAGATGGCCTACAAGCAGCTCAACGAGGAAGAGAAGCGTGCTGGCCAGGGCAAGACCCTCGGCGCAGAGATACAGAAACTCGATGCCCACCTGAAGGACGCAGCGGCCGACATGGGCGAGTTCCAGCGCAATGTCGGGAACTACGCCATCGCCGCCATGCGTGCCGTGGGTGTCAACGGCAAGTTGGGCAGCTCGTTCGCCTCTCTTGTGGCCGACTCTTCCAACGGCGGCAATGCCCTCACTGGCCTTACCACCAAGGTCAAGGCCTTCGGGCAGACCGCCATGGCACTGTTGTCCAATCCCTACATGCTTGCCTTCCTCGGCATTGCAGGTGTCGTTGCTGGCGCCAAATGGTGGTATGACTACAACAAGGGGCTTGTCGAGGCGAGCCGTCAGACCAAGTTCTTCACCGGCTTGACAGGTGAGGCCATGGCCGCCGTGCGTGACAAGGCGCAGGCCGTGGCCGACACCTACGGCAAGGACTTTGCCGACACGCTGAAGGCAGCGACGGCCATATCTCACAACATGGGTGTCACAGCCGACGAGGCGTTAGACCTCATCAACAAGGGCTTTGCCGCTGGCGGCGAGAACTCGCAGCAGTACCTCAACATCCTGCAGAGGTTTGCTCCCACCATGGAGAAGATGGGCTTGTCCGCTGATGAGTTCGTGGCCTTTGCCGGGCAGATCGAGAAAGCGGGAGCCGACACCAACAAGTCCATGACCGCCATGGGCAAGGCCTCCATGCAGCTGCGCACCATGAACAAGGGCACAGCCGACAGCCTCAATGCCATCGGCATCAACGCCAAGCAGATGTCGGCCGACATTCAGACCGGCAAAAAGGGTGCCATTGATGCCATGCAGGAGATTGCTCAGAAGCTGCAGGAGACAGGCACCAACAGCCGTGAGGCGGCCGCCGTGATGAAGGACCTGTTCGGTGCCCGTGGCGAGAGTCAGATTGGCACAGAGTTCCTCGCTTTCCTGGCTGATGCCAAGAGCGGCACCGAGGAACTGTTGGGCGCAGAGAACAGCCTCGAGCGTCTGAAGGTGAAGGAGGTCGAGACGCAGACCGAGCTCAACAACGTCGTCGCCTCCCTGTTCGATATGGGTGAAGGCGGTTTCGAGACCATGACCAAGAAGGCCAAAATTTGGATACAGGAAGGCCTCATCAAGGCCATCAAGTGGGTGGTCAACCTCATCAACTATTTCATCGACTGGTACAACGAGAGCATGCTTGTGCGTTCCGTCATCGCCAGCATATTCACCACCGTCAAGGTCGGCTGGGAAATCCTGAAGGCTGCGTTCAACCTCATCATTGACGCTGTCAAGAACGTAGGCCGCCAGATGAGGGGATTGGGAGACATCATCCAAGGTGTAATGACTTTCGACGTCGACAAGATCAAGCAGGGCTGGAACGAGATAACCTCCAGTGTCGGCAAGTATGTCCGTGAGAGCCTCGGCGACATCAGGAGCGCAGGTGCTAACATGGGCCAGGCGTTCGCCGATGGTTTCAACCAGACAGCAAGAGGCCACCTCAATTTCCTTGACACCAATAGTGTCGGCGGAGCGAACACCGCTGACGGTTACGGCGGTATGGCTGGTTCGGGAGGCTCAGTAGCCAATCCCACCCAAGCCAAAGACCCTGCTGCCGAGGCTGCCAGGAAGGCGGCAGAGAAAGCCGCAGAGAAACAACGTCAACAAGACCTCAAGGCCGAGGAGGCACAGCTTGAGGCGATGCTTGAACTGGAAGAGAACTACCACAAGAAGGAGATGATACAACTCCGTCTTAACTGGCTCAAGAAAATCAATGCCATCAAGGGCGAGGGCGAGAAGGAGCGAGTGGCACGCACCCAACTGATGGCAGCGATGCAGCACGCCCTCTCCGAAGCAGAGTACAACTACCAGCAGAAGCGCAACGAGACTGACCTGGCCAACCGCCTTGCCTCTGTCAAGGATGGCAGCGAGGAAGAGTACAAGTTGAAACTCGAACAGCTCAGGAAGCAGCGGGAAGCCGAATTGCGTGAAGCCGAGCGCACCGATGCGGATATCTCTCTCATCAATGCCAAGTACGATAAACAGGAACGTGAGTTACTGGAGGCCCGAATCAAGAACAGGCTGGAAAAACTCACAGAGGCCGCCGCTACAGAACAGGTCATCCGCGACAACCAGCTCAAAATGGAGCTCACCGCCCTCAACGAGCAGATGGCCGAGGAACTGAGGCTTGCAGGTAACAATGAGCAGAAGATTTCCGACATCAGGGAAAAGTACGCCAATCTGAATGCCGAGAAGCAGGAACAGTATGCCATCGAGACCGCCAAGAGGCAGATGGAGGCATACCTTAACCAGCTGAAAGCCGTTTCTGGCCTTGGCGATGTTGGCGCCATCTTCAACGACCTGATGGATGTTGAAGGCAACGCCGCATTGCTTGAGGGTTACGGAATGGCTCACGCTGAGGCACTGAACATGGCCAAGCAGCTGGCCACCGCACAAATCGACATCGCCAATGCCGAGGCTGATGCGGAGATAGCAGCTATCGAACGTGTGAACGAGGCAGACCAGAAAGCCCGTGACAGGCGCATCGCCAATGCCGAGAAATGGCTGGGTGCTGCCCAGGAAGCCATCGGCAACATCACCGACCTGGTGGGCACACTCTTTGACGGGCAGATTGCCAAGATTGAGGAGCAGCAGGAAGCCAACCAGGCGCAGTACGATGAACAGATAGCCAACATCGAGGCTCTTGCCGAGCGTGGCGCCATCACCCAGGAAGAGGCAGAGCTCCGCAAGCGTGAGGCCGAGGCGGCCACCGCCAAGCGAGAGGAGGAACTGGCCAAGAAGAAGGCGCAGGCTGAGTACAAGCGTGCCGTCGGCGAGAAGGCCAACAGTATCGCCCAAATCGGCATCGCCACCGCCCTCGGTATCATGAAGGCCTCGCCCAACTGGGTGAACATGGCACTTGTCGCTGCCATGGGAGCCATCCAGTTGGCCACCGCCATTGCCCAGCCCATCAAAGCTTACAAGGCTGGTACGGACTACCACCCCGGCGGTCTCGCCATCGTCGGTGACGGCGGCAAGCGTGAGGTTGTGGAGACTGGCGGCAAGTACTGGCTCACCCCGAAGGTGCCCACGCTGGTTGAGATGCCCAAGGGCTCGAAGGTGTTCCCCGACTACCTGGACTTCATCGCCAACGAGGCTCCTGTGAACTACGGCGACCTGATAGCCGCCATGCCGTTGCCCGATATCTCCCCGCTTTTGTCAGTGAAGGGCAAGAGTGTTGTCGTGAACAACGACTATACGGCCCTGCAGCGCGACGTGAGGGAACTTGGGCGGCTGATCAGGACAATGACACGTCAGCAGCACAAAGATGCGTCAGACGCGAAATATGAACGCTACAGGAGGGACAGGATATGAAGACGAACCTCAGCGAACTGACGCTTGCCCAGTTCATCGACCTGGAGTGCGGCAAGCTGGACGTGTTGAAAGAGAGCCACCACGAGGTGGTTCCCATGGAACGGCTCATCGAGACCCGCGGCGCCATCGCCAGGGAGTTCCAGCAGATAGCCGCGCCGGCATCCTACAAGTCCATGCTCATTGACCGTGAGAAAAAGACCAAGATGAGGGCGAAAGCAATCCTGTTCGGTGCGCTCAAGTCGCTTGTTGGCATTGAGGCCTTTGACGAAGTACGTCAAATCATGTCGTCTGCTGGGATTGACTGCACGAGGTTTGACAATGCACGCCTGAGCCTTGACGTGGAGCAGCGGCTGAACGACGTCACCTTCGAGCTCAAGCGCATGGGCTTGGATGCACCGAAGCCCGAGGATGTCACCCCCGAGGAGGTGCGCAGGGGCTACGAGGGCATGGTGGCCGACCTGATGCTCGCCTACAAGATGAGCATCGACATCGAGACCATCCGTGCCAGCGTGTTCGCCTCGATGATCAACAAGGCCAACGAGATGGCTAAAGCGCTGAACGAGAAAATCAAGTCCAAGAAGTGATGTTATCTAATAGTTGAAGGGGCTGCGTGGCGACATTGTCATGCAGCCTTTTTGTGTGTATGAACTTTTTGGTTGCTTTGTGAGTAATACCAATGTAAAACATTGAGATTATTATGAAGCACGAAGCCAAAGAACTACACCGCATCTCCGCCAGGCTGGCGGTCATTGACCAGAAATGTGACTTAATCCTATCGCAGTTGTCCGCACTCCGTGCCCGTGAAGGGCTGGACGCACTGATTGACCGCCTGCACCGTCAGGCGCGGGCCATGAGGCACGACAGGAGGCGATGAGCGGTATTGAGTTGGAGATTGCCGCCCTCTATCCGTGGATAGTGGGCGTGGCATGCCGCATGGCCGGTGATGAAGCCGACGGCGAGGACCTGGCACACGACACCATCATCAAGGCCTTGCTTGCTGTCGTGCGTTTCGACAGCTCCCGCGACCTGAAGCCGTGGCTGCTGTCCATCATGACCAACACATGGAAGAGCCGCGAGCGCCACCGGTCCTGTGTCCCGTTCTGCCCGCTGGTGGAAGGTGTGGCCGCACTTGTCCCCCACGATCCGCTGGACGTGGCCGCCTCGCGCACACTGGTGTCGCTCATCCGTGACATGGCCAGGCGCGACATCGCCATGCGTTCGCTGTGGCTGTATGCCGAGGGGTACGACTACGGCGAGATTGCCGAGGCCACCGGGGCGAGGACTGGCACCGTCAAGAGCCGCATCCACTACGCAAGGAAGCGCCTGCGCCAGCTGCTGGAGGACTAATCGTTACAAAGAGTTAAGGTGCTAAAATGGTGGTCATTCTGTTTGCGTCTATCGTAAATATTGGCTAACTTTACAGTAGATAATTCAATAAGAATTACACTAAGTCAAACCAATTAAAACTGTTAAAGTTATGCAGACCACATTCAATTTCCGAGTTAGAGTCATGAGTTATGCCCATCACATTTTCGTGAGCGGCGAGTACACCTGGAGCGCAGCGTTGAAGAAAGCCTGGACGCTGTACCGCCTTGCCAAGATGATGCGCAAGGGCGTGGTGAAGTTTTACTTCGAGAAAGTCGACGGCAGCGCCCGCGTCGCCTACGGCACCCTCAAGGACCTTCCCGCTGGTGTGACATCGAGGCGCAGTGCCACCAAGGCGCCCAACTTCGGCACCATGCGTTATTGGGACACCAAGAAGAACGCCTTCCGCAGCTTCAAGGTTGAGAACTTCATCGCCATTGCCATATGAGCCAGGGAGCGATACTGATCAAGGCCGATGCCACCACGGCGGGGATTTTCCCCGCCAATGGCTCGGACTTCCAGCTGGAAGAGCTGCAGGGCCTCGTTGACGGCCGCATCGAGATAGTGACTGTGACCGACAAGGTCATCATGGTGATCAATGAGGATGGCAAGGACGTGCTGCCCATGAATGTCATGGCCACGGTGATGGCCAAGGCGCAGCGTGCCATCTTCCCATGGGACTACATCTGCGGCGATGTCGTGATGTGCCCGAGCGAGATGGTGAAGTGAAAAATGAGCGATGCTGACTGCGGCATGATAGATTCAAGAAAACCAAACAGTTAGGCATTGTTTCTTTTACCAGTCTTTTAATGAGATTTCAGCAAATCGCTGCTGCGGTTTGCTTTTATTTTTACATTTGCCCAAAACGGCAAGGCATGAAGACGAAATTCCATATCATTTCGGGCGGTGTGACGCGCGACGTCGCATCCACCGACATCATGAACTGGGACGAGATAGAGTTCACGCTGGAGCGCAAGGACTACAGCGGCGTGATGCGTTCGTTCTCTTCCGAGTTCAAGTTCGTCGGCCGTGCCTTCACGCTGTTGCGTGACCTGTACCTTGCCGACGGCTTCCTGGCATCCGCAGAGATTGCCGTGAGCACCAAGAACGACGACTGGACCTATACCGAGCAGTTCCGTTGCCCGCTGGACTTCTCAAGCCTTGAGATAGAGAGCGGCGTGCTCACCATCAACTCCATCGACAACACCCTTGCCGGGATGCTGAGCAGCAAGAAGGGCCAGAAGTACGAGTTCCCGGTGTCTGAGTTTGACCTGACGCAGGTGTCCTTAGCCCGCATGGCCTTCGCCAACTCGGTGAAGTACAACCTGCCCAGGACGGACTACCCGTCAGGACTTGTCGATGCCCGCATCAACGAGGCAGGTTCGCTGGTGATTTCCACCGCTTATGTCGAGCCGCGCGACGAGAGCTCAGGCTATGACGGCACGAGCATCAACCGCTTCTTTGCCAAGGTGAACATCGCGCCGTCACCGCTCATCCGCATCTCCTTCAGCGGCTATGTGAGGTTCCCGTTCAGCATCCACAACGACAGCACACCAACGCCTGCAGAGCTGCAGTTGGGCTATTGGGTAGATGACGACAACCCGCACTTCCAGCTGTGGTACAAGATTACCGACAATGACGTCACCAAGAAATTCATCAACGGCAGCATCCGCAACCTGTGGATCGGGAAGTCCACCCACGCCAACTATGCGTCGCTTGACGCGCTGAAGGCTGCGGCGGCCGCCAACACCGACATCATCGGCCTGTATGCAGGCTGTTTCGGTGTCGTTGGAAGCAACCAGTACCCCAATGCCGCCTATTGGAGCGCCAATACGGTGTATGAGTATAACGGCAGCACATGGACTGCCAAGGGCACACCCAACAACTATTACCAGGACAGGCTTGTGTCCACCGGCGTATCGTTCCAGGGCTTGGCCACCAACGAGTATCCCATGCTGCAGCTCACCGGCTCCATGAGGCTGTTCAACTGCACGATGACGATGACATGGCAGGACTTCGCCCACGGCGAGGTGACACTTGGCGGCATCTCCCCCGTGGAGCTGCTCGAAAAGGTGGTTGATGCCATCTCTCCCGGCTCAACGGCCACCATTGCCGACGATGCCGCAGGTCTGCTGGCAAAGACCTACATCTTCCCTGCCGAGGCACTGAGGCAGTTGGGTGACGCGAAGGTGTTCACCACGTTCCAGCAGTTCGCCGGATGGATGGAGGCCGTGTTCGGTTACACCTACCGCGTCGCAGGTGACCAGGTGCAGTTCGTGCACCGCTCGGCCGTGTTCAACCAAAGCGCTGTCAAGCACATTGGAGAGGTCCGCGACGTGAAGTACAGCATAGAGGACAACCTCATCTATACAGAGGTGGATGCAGGGTACACCAAGAAGGAATACGGAGAGATCAACGGCCGCCTTGAGACCAACTTCACCAACTACTACTCCACCGGCTACCATGTCACCGACAAGAAGCTGTCGCTCATCAGCAAGTACCGAGCAGACTCCTACGGCATCGAGTTCACACTTCGTAAGGGCGAGACGCAGAAGGAGTCCACCGATGACAAGAACGACGAGGACGTTTTCTTCCTGCGTGCCGATGTCGATAACGACACGCTGAAGTATGACGCCTCAAAGAACGCCGCCTATTCGCCTGACGTGTGCATTGCCAATAACGAGTCTTTCATTGCCGCACTGGCCAACGGTAAGGCCGTGACGCTGGAGATGACATCGAGTGACGGGAACAACGCGATAGAGAACATCATCATCGCAGCCGGCACCGCATTGTTCACCGCAGGTGCGCTGGAGTTCACCACCGATGACATGAGACTGCCCGAAGACTGGGACGGCCTCGTCAGCATCGACCACGACGGCTACAGGTTCCGCGGCTTCATCAGCAAGGCCAATGCTCGATATGGCAGGCAGAACGGAATGGAATACGAACTCATCATCAAAGACATCACGAAACTATGATATTATCACCATTCAGCCCGATATTCTTCCAGCCGCGCAAGGGTCGCAACGGAGTGCCGAGCCACTACGTCCAGACCTTCGCGCCGTCAGACATGATCCAGCTTCAGCTGATAGGCGTGACTGGTGAGACGGCGCCCGTCACAAAGGTGTACAACTCCTGCGACGACAGCGAGCTCTACACCGTCGAGTGGAGCTCGTGGCAGATGAATGCCAACGACCTGCTGTACTTTGCCACCATCCATGGGTTGAGCAACGGCTACTACCACATCGTCATGGAGGGTGTCGGCATCAGCGAGACGTTCAAGGTCACCGACTACGAGCCTGAGCTGAACCAGACGACGCTCATCCAGTATGCGATGAAGGACAACCGCCAGCGTGACGATGCCGTGTTCATCATCGACCACATGCCGTTGTTCTTTGACTTCCGCGTCCCCGGCGGCTTCAAGGACAGCGGCTGGCAGTTCGGTGTGGAGAACGAGCAGTTCGTCACCGACAGCGCCGACATCGTCGAGCTTTACGGCATGGACAGCGTGGCGAAGGTGTTCACCATGGGCGAGGGCGACGGTGTGCCCATCTGGTTCGGTGAGCTGTTGAACAGGCTGCTGACGTGCAGCTACGTCTATTTCGACGGCGTGCGCTATGCGAGGAAAGAGTCCAATGTCCCCGAGGTCTCGGCCCAGGACGACCTGCTGAACTCTTTCATCATCACCCAAATCGTGCAGAAGGTAACACTGCTTGACCCTGTCATCGAGACTGCCAACCACATTGCCATCAGGCGCATCGACTCGACCTACTACCGTGAGGCCGAGAATGGAAGCGAGAATACTAACCGGTTAATAATTTAAGATATGACAAGCGAAGAGAAACAAGAAATAATCAATGCGGTGCTTGCTGCCATTAGGACGAACAGCAAGTCGATTGATCAGCTCACGCCCGTCAGCGAGATGTCGGATACCGACTTCCTCGAGCTGAATGGCGGGCGTAAGGTGTCGTACGGTGTGCTTTTTGCCAATCACATGTCCAATGACGAAGCCCAGGAATCATGGGAATATCTTGACACGAAAAAGGTCGACAAGGACTTGAGGGGACTCGTCGAAGTCCATCAGGCTCCTGTTGTCTTCCTTGACGCGATGGGTATTCTTGACGGACATTCGCTCAATGGCGGTGAAGGACTTGAGTACAGACCAGACTACAAGCAAATCTTCGATTTTCCTAACGGTTTATTCGGAGCACCGAAGGCCGGAGCGGTCTACATCAGCAAGAACAACTTCAAGAAGTTCGTCTGGAACGGCACCGACTTGGAAGAACTGAAGGCAGATGAATGTCCGCTGTTCGTGGACTATTCGGAGCCTGTTGCGTTTGCGACACTGCCCGTCGGCGGTTCGTATTATGTTCCGTCGAGCCATAAGATTGCCGTGAAGATTGACGCGAGCAACACCAAGACCTACGACCCGCTGCCTGACGCCCTGTATTTCTTCCGTGACAAGGGGATGATTTACACCTGGAAGTCAAGCACCAACAAGTGGGTGCCTGCAGGCAGCGACATCAAGGTCGTCAATAACCTGACTGCAGGTGGAGAGGGCGACGCCCTCAGCGCGGAGATGGGCAAGGTTATCAAGAGAAACATCATGATGTTGTGGGCTGCTTTAGGCAACTATGCCTTCCCTGGTGATAAGCCGACACTCGACTGGGGTGGTGGAGGTACGACTACCTGCAGTGTCACGCAGACGCTCGGGACGCATGTGGTCAGCGACTACCAGGGCAGCTCAGTCAACCTCGGAGACTCGCTCACCGTTCGTCTGTCCTCCTCCGACGACTTGTATGTCATCAACCCGTCGAGCGTGAAGGTCAAGGTGGGCGGTGTCGACATGGCATCTACCTACTATAACGAGAACACAGACATAATTACCATTCCTACTGTTGTGGACAACGTGGTCATTGAGGCCAACGCCATGACCTATGTACAGGATGATCTTGTTCTCCATCTTGACTGCCGACATCGCGGTGGCACTGGCACCGTTGTCAGCGGGCACTGGAAGTCATTGGTCAACTACGGCCAATCCCCCATCGACTTCACACTCAAGAGCGGCGTCACTGCTGCCGACACAGGCGTGGTATTCGACGGAGATACTGATGCGTATGGAGAAACAAACACAGCGCTCGCTCTTGCATTCGCTGAATGTACAGTTGAGGCCGTAGCGAGCGGTATAAATTCGCAGTTCAACCCAATTCTTGTCAATCCTGGAGAAATGGTAGTTGGCATATCTATCCACACAGTTTCAGCCACGGGAGACAGGACTGCTACTTTAGCAATGTCGCCAAATGGTATTGATGACTATCAAGGTTCATGCGCTGGAAAAGTAGGCAATAACACAACTGATTTTGCATTGTCGCTCAATGTGAATCGAGGATACAACAAAGGCATTCCGTTTGATGTTAACGAAAAAAGAAATCTCCTTACTGACTCGGCGACACAGACGAAACTCACACTTGGCGCACGTTTCCGTGGCAGCGGAAACAATTTCCTCAACGGGACTGTTCGAGCCATCCGCGTATATCACTCTGTTCTCACTGCAGAACAGCAGCTACAGAACTGGATTGTTGACAAAAAACGCTTTAATCTCTAACTGATATGTACATATTACAAGCAACCGATATAGATAATGGTGGCGAATTTTTCCGCAAGCTGAACGCCAATTTTGCCGAAGCCGCAAACCCTCAGTCATCGCACACCGATGCGGAGTGCCGCACTCGATTCGTTCAGGAGATGAACAAGAAGGCCGTGATGCTGGGCATGAGCAACACAACCTATCGTGAGCCCGCTGGTGACCAGCCGCAACCCGCATCAGGTGTTGATGCGAGCCTTTATCCTCAGTTGTTCACCAGCGATGCCAACACGATGAGCGCATACGATGCGCTGCGCTGTATGCTGTACGCTGTGCAGTTCCCCTCTATCGTGTGCGCCACGAACATCAGTTCGTTCACTATGCCTGTAAAACGTGGCAGCAGCACACTGAGCGAGACCATCACCCACTCCAGTTCATTCACCACGCAGTCGGCCATTCTCGCCGCAGCGTATGATATGCTGTTCGTCAAGGGTGGCACTTATGCGCAGAACCCGTTGAACGCATTATCCACAATGGTTGTCGCACGCTCCAAATCAACGGGCAAGGTGTATGCCATCGTTGACATGAACACAACAACGGGAACGAGTGCAAGCGACAATAAGTATGCCCAATGCAAGAAGGTGTTGGATTATGTCGACGGGCAGACAGGCACTGCGCCTACATTCTCAAGAGGTGGTATCGTATGTATCTCTATGCCTCAGTTCTCACCGACCTTGTGGAACAACTTTGACTGGGCAAACCGAGTTGGCGGAGACGGTGACCCGCTCATCCTGTTCAGTTACTACAAGGACTATGTTGGTTATCCCTGCTCGATGAGCAAGATTATGACGGCTATCTTGCTATGTGAAAACTTTGTCAACCTCAACACAATGGTGACGATTCATGAGGCAGACCGTCAGCCGCCAAGCGGTTATGACTTCAAGGCTGGTGACATCGTGCGTCTTGGTGACCTGCTCAAATGTCTGATGGTTCAGTCGAGCAACACGTCTGCACACGTCATCGCCCGTGTGGTAGGTGGCATTCTGCTTGACCGGGATGCTAATGTGATGGAGTAATCACTTCAGCCCCTTTAGAAATCCGACCAATAAATCAGCCATCATTTCGTGGCCCTCTTGGGTGGGGTGTGTGCCGTCGGTTATATAGGGGTTGTAGTAGCCCATGTAACCCGATTCAGTTCCGTGAACGGTGCGGTCAAGGTGAGGGTTAATGCCCGACAAGTTGTGCAAGTCCAGCACGGGTAGCGAATAGAACGCAGCCACCTCTTTAATCGCAGTGATGAAACCTCGCCAGTCATACAACACACCAGCGTTGTTGGCTACGGTGTTGGCTTGGCTCGACTCTGCCGGGTCGAGCAGCTTGATGGGCGTGCAGACCACGATTTTAACCTTCTTGCCATTAGCAACTGATGCGCCAGCGATGTACTTGGTGTAGAGTTTCTGCATGATGGTGTGCAGCGCACCGTAGAACGTGTCGGTGCCTCGGTCTGCCATCGTGCCAAGCGGAACGGTGTTCGGGTTACGCACGTCATTCGTGCCGCCCATGAATGTGATGACATCAGCAGATGCGGGCATTCGTGTGGTATCGTCCACACGG
>ONLH01000041.1 GCA_900318645.1 uncultured Prevotellaceae bacterium | reverse complement strand
GCCAACCACGCCGGCTGCATCGTCGGCCAGGAAGTTGATCTGAGCGAAGGGACGGGTCAGCACCTCGGTCTTTTCAAAGGCTTCGGTCACGGTGAAGCTGTCCATCTTGTAGAAGGCATCACGGCTCTCATCGTTGCAATTGGCAGTGTAGTTCACCGTGATGGCACTCATATTGGTGGTGTTGTAGGCCGTGCAAGCACTGTTCTGTGCCCAGAAGACGAACTTATAGGTATGTCCCTTGACCAGCTTGGTGTTGATGGTAGCCTTCTTGTCGGCTACGGCAACGGTCTGAGCCAGACCGGTAATTTCTTGGTTGTTCTCAAACACGGCGAACTTCAGTTGGTTGGCCTTCAAACCGTCGCTGATGGTACGGCTGTCAATGCCATCACCCAGGTCGATAGCGAAGCTCACGGGAACTTCACCACCCATTGCGGGCTCCATGTCACTGGAGCAGGATGCGGTGCCCAGCAGCATGGCTGCCATCGCACCAAGGAATAAAATTTTCTTCATAATTGTTGAATTGTATTATTGAATTAAAGTTTATTTATTTCACTTTTATTGGGCATCGGGATAATATATACCCCATTCGTTACTGTTGTTCACAGTTACTGTTTCCCAAGCGGCGTTATCGGAGTGTGCGTACAAATAGGAATTGCATTCAGTTGAGTTCGATGTAATCGCACAACCACCAGTCATCACGTTATTCTCAACGGTAATGTCTAAGTTATAATACGAATTCTGACGAGAATCAAGAACTAAACCATAGCAAAGTTTATTGTCAGGATGATTGATGATGTTGTTTTTGAATATTAATTGGCTCCGAGTATCTGACGAGGAATAACCGTTAACCTGAACGGCATAATCTCTTGCCCGATTGAATGTACAGCCCTCAACGGTATTAGAAGCACCATTTGCAAAATTGATTGATTTTCCTGCTTCACCACCATTAAAGACACAATTCTTGACAACTGTTGTGCCATTTTTAGCACCCCATGTGTAGATTGCAGTAGATTTGCGATTATCGCTATTGTTAAATATGCAGTTTTCAACAGTTAGATTAATAGCACCACAACTATAAATACAATATGGTTTATTGTCACTCAGAGGGTAGTATTGATCTGAGGCATTATTAACATTACCAGCTGTGTTGGTTGTGGTGAACGAAACACCTTTAATTGTCATTGAGCTTCCATTCGCAACTCTTTGTCCAGAAGCAGCACTTATGGCAAAACGGCCATTGATTGTAATATCAGCAGGATTGACGCCATTTGCGCCTTGAACTGTGAGATTAATTCTTGTGTTTAGCTTCTCAAATGCAAAAGTACTAGGAATTTCATAAGTACCCTTAGCAAGAGTCATAACGATGTCGGTCTGACCTGCCTCGATTGCAGCATTATAGGCAGCTACAATAGTCTCGAATTCCTGACCATTCATGGTAACTACATTCTCCTTCTCGGGGAGGTTAAATTCGCCAGCGTAGATCGGGTCGATTTCGATATTGAACTTGCCATCCACGGTAAAAAGGCTGCCGAAGATGTTGGTGCGGTAGTTGCGCTGCAAGGGGCAGTTGGCTACGGTCACGGTGTTCACATCCTGAGTACCGTCGTTAACGGTGAGGACAACCTCGTTCTTTACCTCCTTGTCGGTAGCAGCCAGGATGTAGTTCATGGCCACGTACTTGTAGCTCTCATAGCCTGCCAGTGTCTCGTTGGGGATGGTGGCGTAGTCAAAGGTTACGTCGGTTGAGCCAGCCACAGTACCGTCGAGGGTGTTCAGTGTGGTGGGCACACCGGTCACGGTCACCTTGCTCTGGTAGGCGTCAACGCCAGCCAACCACGCCGGCTGCATCGTCGGCCAGGAAGTTGATCTGAGCGAAGGGACGGGTCAGCACCTCGGTCTTTTCAAAGGCTTCGGTCACGGTGAAGCTATCCATCTTGTAGAAGGCGTCACGGCTCTCATCGTTGCAGTTGGCAGTGTAGTTCACCGTGATGGCACTCATATTGGTGGTGTTATAGGCAGTGCAAGCGCTGTTCTGTGCCCAGAAGACAAACTTGTAAGTATGTCCCTTGACCAACTTGGTGTTGATGGTAGCCTTCTTGTCGGCTACGGCAACGGTCTGTGCCAGGCCAGGAATTTCTGCGCCGTTCTCAAACACGGCAAACTTCAGCTGGTTGGCCTTCAAACCGTCGCTGATGGTACGGCTGTCAATGCCATCACCCAGGTCGATAGCGAAGCTCACGGGAACTTCACCACCCATACTCGGCTCCATGTCGCTGGAGCAGGATGCGGTGCCCAGCAGCATGGCTGCCATCGCACCAAGGAATAAAATCTTCTTCATATATCTAGTTATGTTAATTATGTTTTAATATTCAGTAACAGTACCGTCATTGGCAATACCCTTGACAATAACATTTTCATAAGTGTTGTTATCACCTAAGTTAGTACCACCTGTTTTTCTACCACATATTGCACCTACGTTAAAGTCTTTGCTATATGGAGCATAACCTTCTTGGTTTGCAATAATAGTAGAGTTAGTCACTCTATTGCCAGAAATGTCAGTTGTCCAAGTGCCTGCTCCAAAAATACCTCCGCAATCACGGAAGGCCGAGATATTACAATTGTCAACAGTACAATTCTTTATTGTATAGGAGGTGGAAGAAGCAAAGTAACCAATAATACCTCCAACTTTATCTCCATCATCCCAAGAGCCATTAATTTGTTGTGGGGTCGAAGTTACATTGCAATTAATTGCATGGCAGTTTTCAATAACTAGTGGTTTATTAGTCGAGAAATATGCAACAATAACTGCAGCATAGTGGTTACTTGTAATTTCTGCTCCTTTAACTGTAACGTTTCTGATAGGACCAACAGTCGAACCAAAGAGTCCTGAAACTTCATGTGTACCCACATAATCACCATCACATTTAAGGTTATAAATGGTATGGTTTCCTCCGTCAAAGGTACCGTTGAAAGATTGACCAGGATATGCGACCAAATTACCAATCGGAATCCATGGTTTATTATCAAGGTTCAAATCAGCAGTTAAAGTAACCGTCTTTCCCGAATAAGTGTTGCCACTATTCACATCTCTTGCCAAACCTGCAAGTTGTGCTGCGTTGTTGATGGTCACATTGTTGCCGTCAACAACAGGGTCCTCAACTGAACCATCCCAAGGTGCGGGTAGCATTTCAGGCACAATATCTGGAGTATTATAGATCGGGTCAATTTCGATATTGAACTTGCCCTCCAGGGTAAAAAGGCTGCCGAAGATGTTGGTGCGGTAGTTGCGCTGCACGGGGCAGTTGGCTACGGTCACGGTATTCACGTCCTGAGTACCATCGTTAACGGTGAGGACAACCTCGTTCTTCATCTCCTTGTCGGTAGCAGCCAGGATGTAGTTCATGGCCACGTACTTGTAGCTCTCATAGCCTGCCAGCGTCTCGTTGGGGATGGTGGCGAGGGCGAAGGTCACGTCAGTAGAACCAGTCACAGTGCCGTCAAGGGTATTCAACGTGGTGGGCACACCGGTCACGGTCACTTTGCTCTTGTAGGCATTCACGCCAACCACGCCGACTGCATCGTCTGCCAGGAAGTTGATCTGAGCAAACGGACGGGTCAGCACCTCGGTCTTCTCAAAGGCCTCGGTCACGGTGAAGCTATCCATCTTGTAGAAGGCGTCACGGGTTTCGTCGTTGCAGTTGGCAGCGTAGTCCACCTTGATGGCGCTCATGTTGGTGGTGTTATAAGCTGTGCAAGCGCTGTTCTGTGCCCAGAAGACGAAGGTGTAAGTGTGACCCTTCACCAATTTGGTGGTCACGGTAGCCTTCTTGTCGGCTACGGGCACTTCCTGTGCCAGTGCAGTGATTTCTGCGCCGTTCTCAAACACGGCAAACTTCAAGGTGTTGGCGCCAGTGCCGTCGCTGATGGTACGGCTGTCGATGTCATCACCCAGGTTGATAGCGAAGTTCACGGGAACTTCACCGCCCATTGCGGGCTCCATGTCACTGGAGCAAGCTGCGGTACCCAGCAGCAATGCTACTAAAGCACCAAAGAATAAGAATTTCTTCATAAAGCGGTTGTGTTAAAATTATTAGTTATTGATTAGTTATTGATTAGTCTAGTTATTGAGTGGCTGTTCGACATTATTTATATAAATGTGGCCGTGGCCCTGCTGGTTGCCGCCGATGAGCTGGTCGGCACCGTAGGGCGACTGTTGGGCTGCGGCTGCCTCGTCAAGGCCCTGGAAGTTGACCATGACGGTGGTGCCACCGATGCACACGATGTCGCCATCGCTGCTGCCCTGGATGGCGCCGATGAGTTTGCCGCTAGCGAGCAGGGGCTCGCTCATGCGTGCCTTGAGCACGGTATTATAGACCTCACACGAGGTAAATACCTGCTCGGCAGTAGCTCCGCTAGCGATGTAACCCACCATGCCGCCAGCCAGTCCCTGTCGGGAGGCTGCGTCGGTGTTCTCGATGATGGCATTTGCCACCTTGCTGCCATTTGCCACGATGTTGGCACCGGCTGCCACCTGACCTACCATGCCACCCACCATGCAGGTGCCCTTGATGACGGGATAGTTCACGATCACGTTCTCGATGGTGAGCGTGCCGCTAGCGGTCGCTACGAGGGCGGCAGCAACGGCGTTGCCCTGAGCATCGGGCGCAGCAGTGACGGCGACTCTGTCAAGGGTAAGGTCTTTGATTGTGAGCCCCTCGGCGTTGCCAAACATGGCGGCACTGCCTTCCCCATTGATGGAGAACTCATGGATGATGTTGCCATTGCCGTCGATGGTGATGTTGCGGGCGCCACACAGCAGGGGCTTGAGGGTGCCATGATTCATGTTGAACGAAGCCATCAGCTTAATGGTACTGCCCTCGATAGGAGCATTGTCCTGGAACCAGGCCAGTTCCATCGGCGTGTTGATCAGATAGGTGCCATCGCTGTAAGTCGGCTCAGTCGCTTGATAATTCCAGTTGACCTCGTCACCGTAATAGATAATGTCGTCGATAAAACTGGCATCGATCACGAGCTTAAAGTCCACAGCCTTGGTGATCAGGCGGCCCACGATGTTGGTGCGGAAGTTGCGCTGTACGGGCAGGGTTTCGAGCTCGAGGGGATAGGAGGCGTCTTTGCCCTCGCGGTTCATGATGGTGGTCATGGTGATGCCGGTGATGTCGCTGCGGTCGTTATTGACGAGCAGGTAGTTCATCGACAGGTATTCATATTGCTCGCCCTCGACCGTGAGTTTCTCGCTGGGAAATGCGCCGGCTGTCAGCTCTACTGGGACGGGGTTGCTCGCCACGCCGTTGAGCAGGTTGAGTGTCGAGAACACGCCATCGGTGATGATGATGCGGGAGCCGGTTGCGGGAGCATAAGCATTGGCGGTCTCGAGGTCCTCGGTCGTGGTGCCGAAGTTGAGCTGGGCAAAGGGACGGTGCAGCGTCACGTCGCGCTCAAAGGGCTCGGTGACAGGATCTACGGCAAAGTCGGTGTTGACGGCATAGAAGGCGTCGCGCAACTCGTCATTGGCGTGACCGTTATAATCCACGTTCAGCGACTTGTAGTCGGCGCCGAAGCTATAGGCGGTGCAGTTGCTGTTCTGTGCCCAGAAGGCAAAGGTGTAACGGTGTCCCTTCACCACGCGGGTGTTGACCGTGGCATGGCCGCCGCTGACGGGCACATTCTCCTGACGCAGGCCAGCAATCTCGTTGCCGTTCTCGTCGTAAGCGATGAAAATCAGCTTGTCCACCATCGACCCGTCACTGATGGCGCGCGAATCGATGTACTGGTCAAGCACAGCGGTGAAGGTGACGTTGAGTTCGTCGCCGTTGGCAATCAGTTCATCCTCGCTGGTGCATGCCGTGGTCATCAGGACCATCACCAGCATGGATGCTATATATAATAATGTCTTGTTCATGTCTGTAAGATTGAGGTCGTTAATAGTACACGATAGACTTATTCACCAATCGGATTGCCGTCGGTATCATAGTTGTTGTCCTGGTTGGCAAAGTTCTGGTCAATGATGACATCAAACTTGACATCTTCGGTCAGCGACCTGATGAGCAGGTTGGTGCGGTAATTGCCTTTGAAACTGGAGTTGGGCCACTTGTAGGTGATATTGGGCTTGAGGCCATACTTGTGATGCAGCACCAGGGTGGCATCGGCCAACGAAAACTCATCGACCAGCGGCTGGAAATAGGACAGGGCCAGGTACATGTATGATTTGCTGCCCACGCGCAAAGGCTCGTTGGGCATGGGAGCCTTTGTGAAGTCCAGATCCCACTCCATGTGGTCATCATCGCCGACGATAGGCTGACCAGCCACGACATTGAACCAGTTGTAGGCAATAGGCTCATCGCTGGTGCTATTCAGTTTCAGCTCCGAGTCATAGTCCTTGAGGTCCACACCGGCACGCTTGGCCTCCTGATAGGCTTCAAGGGTGATACCGCAGTTGACCTGTGACAGACGACGCACCAGAATGATATCCTGAGTGATTTCGCCGGCAGTAGATACCTCAAGGTTGGGAATCCAGTTCCAGAAGGCATCACGCGTCTCGTCGTTGCAGTTCACGCGATAGTACATGTCAATCAAGCTGTTGCCGGGCACATAGCTCAAGAGGTCCTTGTGCTGCGCCCAGAATGCGAAACCGTAGGTGTGGCCAGGGGTTAGATAAACCGTGACACGTGCAATCTTGCCCTGAAAACCGATGTTGCGCTGACGCAGGCCCTGAATCTCACGACCCTCGTCGTCATAGACCCACAAGAAGAGCTCGTTGGCGTAGTCACCATCGCCGATGGCACGCGAGTCCAAGTGCTCGGGCAGGTCGGGCAACTCGGCGATAAAGGTCACCTTGGCCTTGCCCACCGTGGGGTCTTCCTCTTGCTGGCAGGCTGTTGCTGTAAACAGCAGGGCCGCCAAGGCCAATAGATAAATAATTTTTTTCTTGTTCATGGTTGTTTATTGTTTTTGGTTGATTGATTTATCAGAAGTAGATGTTGATGTCACCGTCAAAGCTGGGGTCAATGCCGATGCCGCCTCCGCCCGCCGTCTTGGTCAGGAAGTCGTCCTTGACAACGGTGATGCCGCCTCGCTTGATGGGCACGTTGAGCGTGGCAGACTGGCCGACCAGCTGCCCCTCGTCATTGTACAGCCCCAGGGCCATCGTGACACTGGATTCCTCGCCATTGACCATGACGTAGTCCCAACCCAGGGTAGCGGTACCGTCGCCCTCGGTCGATGTCTCGCTGATGGAAGAAATGAAGTTTACGCCCGTTGTGGCATCAAAGGGGACGCCACGCGGCACACTGTAACGGTTGGGCAGGAAGCCAGAGTAAGCTACAAGAATGCGCAGGTTCTGGCCCTTAGCCAGATAATCATTATAGTCAGTAGCGACAAACTTGACCTTGCCCATGATGGAACGCAACGGCAACTGCTCACGCACGACGGTCGTGGTGTCTCCCAATTTCACTTTGAAGGAGACTGCCGCACTGCCCGAGTAGGCGTTACGATAGTCATTATTACCTTCATACTTGCCCATGAAGGTGATGTCATTAAAATCACTGGTGGTATAATACTTGTCGGCGACGCTGCCATGCTCCACCCAGTCGGCCCAAGCCAGCAGGCGGTAACTGCCCGACGGCAGCACCATGCGGCACTGCCCTTGCTGCCCGTCAGCGGTGAAGAAGACCGTCTGGCGATCGACCGCGGCGTCAACAATAGCCCCAGCTGCATTCACGGGATAGGCGGCAACCTGGCAACGCAGGTCATGGGAAGCAATGGCACGCGAGTCGTCTATGGTCTGCCAGTCAACCATTGCAGTGTCGAGCTGCAAGGTCACGACAACGGGTGCCGACCCCAACACTTCGGGTTCGTCACTGCCTTTGCACGATGACAGAAAAAAGAAAAGAAGAATGCAACAAAGGACACTGCACTTGAGGCAGTATCTTTTGCACTTTTCATGATTATACTCCCTTCCATACTTCAACCAGGGAGCCAACATATTGAACCGTAATAATTTACCAGTTCCTCTGCACATAAAGATTAAGAAGTGTGATTCCCTATCTCTCTAAAATATGAGTAATATTTATGTGCAAAGATAATAACGATTCTTTATACGACAAAAAATTATTAAGAAAATTTATACTAAATAACAAATTGTAAGATTAATAGACTGCATGGAACCAGTCAAGGGTGCGGTAATAGTTGTCATTCACCCCAGGAGAGGTGCCTATAACGTAGGTTGATAGTCCTGAGAAATTATCATAATCAATCATTATTCTATTGAAAATCATAGGAGTAGATATGCGATATAGCACGGTTTTTTCATAGATATCTTGCATACGTGCACCGAGAGACATATCCGCCATTTCAAGATAATATTGCATAAAGTCATACAAGAAGTGGTACCCGTTCAAGTTGTAGCACTGCAGTGTGGACAATGAGGGTTGAACGGGAGAATTCATCTGGATGAGGCGGCACACCGAAGCCAGCTGGTCCAAATAGGAGCAGTCCACCACGACAGCCGAGAAGGTGCGGTTGGCACCCGTCTGGATGTCATAGTAGTCGAACGTCTCCTGACATGCCTTAACCAGCTGAGTTTGATCGGCGCAAAGGCAAGGTAGCGTCAAGTCATAAGGCATGCCTCGGCCAGGAATCTCGGTTGGATAGCCCACGAAGTAACGGCAACAGTTGCGCAACTGATAGGCGACCTCAATAGCCCCCATATAGCACACGTCGGCATAGATCCACGAGAATGTCCCCACAGGAATGGCTGCTGCCAGCTGGTCGAGCGCCATGGTGGCCCCGTTGTCTTCGCCGAACACGCGTCGCGGAGCAGCGGCTCGAGTGGTCAGCGATGGTGCCCACCCGGTGCCGTGAGACCAAAGGATGAGTCCGTAATCCTGAGCTGGGGCATGCAATTTAGCATCGGCAATGACCTTGCTCATGCGCGACGCAGTTACCGACGCGCCACGAGTGCTGTCATAGACTTCAAGTGTCTCATGTACCACAGCTCCCCGCTTGCCTTTTCTGATTTCAAAAAGCACGGGTGTATCCTCTTCTGGGCCAATGCGATAAACCAGCAAGCGGCAACCGTTCAACTCGTCCCGTTCCACTACGCGGTCCATCTCGTAGAGGTCCAGTTGGTCGCGCTCGTTGGTACCCAAGCTGTTCGATGCCACCATATAAACAAGTATGGTGCGCTTGACGGGGACAACGGGTGCGTCAGGATCCTCATGCTGACATGAGGATGACAGCAAGCAGATCATACACAAGAGCAGTAATGTGATTTTATCTTTCATCATATCATTTCATTGAAATCAGTTACATTTTGTCTTTCACGGCCAAGCGAAACTTGCTCAGCAAGGTAAGTGTTTCCGAAACCATAGAGCATAATGGCTGCAGCAGTGGCTGTAAACACGATGGACGCGAATCGCAAGTCCTCGCTGACAGCTGCAACAACACCACTAAGCAACGTGAATCAATACGCAGCATCTCGTCTCTGGTATTAAAAAATAACAGTTGTCGGTCCATATCAGTTTAAGTCTTTGTGTCAGTCAAGGTCTTTCATACGACAGCTTATAACCTCGCAAAAATACTATATTTTTCAATAATCGCCAATTTCAACCATCAATTATCGCTGTTATCGTTAGAAACCTACCGTGACCTTACGTATCACACATTCATCCATTACAAACAAAAAAAGAAGTCGAGGCCGGCACCACTTCGGTGTCTGCCTCGTCACTTCTTTTCCAGACTCTCAGTCGGTTTGATTATGCCGTCTTGAGGGCATGATCTCCCATGTGGGACAATATGGATTCATTTTGATACGACAAGACACTTTATAAGTGTTGGAGCAGTAACTCAACTTGATAGTCAGTGGATTATTGGAGGGCATAATTCGCCTTGCGTTTTAATCGGCCTTACGGCCAAGAAATGAGTACAAGTATGGATTTATGATACATCTTTCTTTAACGGTGAAAAAGCCCCGGAACGCGTTTCCGAGGCCATGAAAAACATTTTCCCCTTGGGAATGGTTTTGTTATGGTACTATTGGCTTAGAATCATATCAATGATAGCGTTTATGTCAGCAATATTCACCTCACTATCGTAATTCACATCACCATTTTCAAGTGGATTGCCAGATAGAATCATATCTATTACAGCATTTATATCGGCGATATTCACTTCAAGGTCTCCATTGACATCGCCCTTCATGACCGTCACTGGGGCTATTGCCTTGACCTCATCAAGGAACATACGTTTCTGCGGCATGATATTGACTGTGATTGAGCCACTGCCAGTGATGGTAGCCTCGCATCGGGTCCACTGCCCTTTGCTCAGGGTGAATGTGCTGGGTGATATACTTGCCGTTCCATTGACCGACAAAGTGAGTGCTACGCCATCGTTGCCGAATGGAGCTGCCATGAAGCTGAATGTTGCAATGCTGTCGATGTGAAACTCAGGGGTTGTCATCTGTCCCGACTTGGTATTTGTCCCCGACTTGACACATCGATTGGCACCGCTCATAGCCAATCCCTCCCAATCATCATTGTCGGGCATGAAGGTGCCGATTCCTGTTGAACCACCCGAGAAAATGCTATCGTTGCCACCAATACCGTTGCAGTCATCAAATGACTCATAGAAGAGTTCACCCGGCTCTGGCTTGTGCACTTTTGTTGAGAAATCCTTGAACTCGAAGCACATCAAGCCTTCACTATCCCGAGAGATGCCCTTGATGGCCACATTGAGCATTGAGCGGCCGCTCAAGTTCTTGTGATACAACGTGGCGGCAGGGGTGCTGTAATTGCTCAGGCTGTCATTGCCACGGTATGGATACAGGTCTGTCTCTTCGGTTGTTTTATAGTACGTACCTGTCATGGGGCTGAAATAATTGTAGTCATCATCATTGTCGGCGTGAATGAGGGTGATGCGCTGGTGGTCATTTTTCACCCCAGGGAATACCGCGCCAAAGTCACCGATAGTGTTGACCACATTGCACGCCCACAGGGTGGAGTCAAAATCGATGTAAGTCACCATCATCCCTTCGGCCGGGAGGTAGCTGTCCCAGCCGTTCTTGGCACGGTATTCAAGCATATAGAACTCATCGCGATAGCCCTTGTTGTAGATGATGAATGTGGTGCCGCCATCGGATGTGGCCTTCAGACCTGTGACAGATGTATCCCCTAAAAGTTCGACGGGCTCCATCCATCCGCACATCATCCGCTCATAGGCCGAGTAACCCACAGGGCAGAAACCGTCGCCGGCATAGCTGCCATCACACATCAGGTCCCAGTTGCCCATGCCGAAGTTGCCAGAATAGAGTATATCGTACATATCAGGAAAGCCCATGCAATGCGAGAACTCATGGCACATCGTGCCGATGCCCTCATGGGTACCGTCACTCTTGGCTTCGTTGCTGCACGCATAGGAGTTGACCATCACCCCGTCGATCAAGAGAGGCGCTCCGTGATCTGACTCCTCGAGCGTCCAAGCGTGAGGCCAAATGGTATTGCCATCAAGCGACTCATGCTCACCCTCGCCAGCATAGAGGAGATACACCTGGTCAACCATCCCGTCGTTGTTCCAGTCATAGTCGGCATAGTTGACCTGGTCGGCAACTGCCATACATGCGTTGACAACCATCTCACCAGGATACAAGTCCTCACCCTCCCCATCATTGGTGCCGTAGTAGGCATAGCCGTGAGGCATCATAACTGGTCCCACAACATCAAAGTCAAGTGTGAACTGGCCATAACTCTGGTCATGGAAGTAGTCGCGCATGCTGCCCTTGAAACCATACTCGTCGTGGTAGCCCGGCTCATTGGCCACACGATTCCAGAAGGCCAAGTCGTTTCCCGGCATGAACTGTTTATCAGGAAACTCAACAAGGATAATCAGTCCGTGTTGTGTACCTTGGAATATATCCTTGTCCACCACACCGATACGGCGGGGTGCACGGGCTGCTACTGCCGCACTTTTTGAACGCTTGCGCTGCAGGCGTTGGCGCAGTTGCTGTTCATTCACTGGCCGGAAGGTGCCGTTGCTGTCAGCGACAAAGCGCTGGCCAGCGGCAGTCACATAATAGTGCAGATTCTCGTCACCACACAGCTGTGCCTCTACTGTCGTGCCATCAGTCAACGGAATTGTGCGCCACACTCCGCGCTTGGCAGGCACAGCGAGCGCCAGGATGGAAATCATCACAAACAATAATAAGGTCGTCTTTCTTTTCATGCTGATGTTTTTTTTGAAAAATACTGGCAGTCGAGAATCAGCAAGATTCCGTGACTGCCAGTAGCGAAAAAAGAATTACTTCACGAACACTTTAGTGCATCTATTACCTACTTGAACAATATAGAATCCGTGATCAACAGCAATCTTATGGTATGCTCCCGACAGGCTGCGGTAGATGGTCACACCATTGATGCCATAGATGGCCACCGGCAAGTTTTCAGCACCGCTGATGACGATGTTGCCGCCTACAGAACTGATTTTAACCTGTTGCATGCTATTTTCCTCAATGCCAGCCGATTTAGCCGCTACTATCGGCAACGACTCACCCTCGGCATAGCAAGCGGTAATCTCATACTTGCAATCGGCGTTGGCGGTGTTGTCTTCGTACAGCAAGGTAGCGGCATCGGTTTGGCCGATCAGTTCTCCATCACGGTAGATGTTATAGCTCAATACCGCAAGGTGTTCGGGCTGATAAGTGATGTCATCAAGCATGAGCAGCATCTTGTCTTCGGACACGCAGCGGACGGCAAAATGACGGGTTCCCTCGGGCAAGGCGTAGGTATATTCGGTCCACTGGTCAGGCACTGGATCAACAGTCTCCAGCAGGGTGAAATGGGAGACTTCCTGGTCGCTGGTCGAATACAGGAATTCAAACTTCTCGGGCAGTTCGCCGAAGAGGCTCTTAGCCCACAAGGTGATGGTCTGTGCCTCTCCCGTGAGACGGCGCGAGATGAGCCAGTCGTCATTCGTCCTGCCGTCAGTCATCTCAATGTCGGTGGCATAGCAGCCTAGGAATTGGCTGCCACTGTACGGAGCAATCATATAGTTCTCGACCAAATCAAGACCCGTCGCCCCAGGGTTATAGACGATATAGGCCTGCGGCATGGACATGAGAGGATGATCGACGCCGTTGATATAGCAGGTATATCCCATGTCCTGATCTACCAGATTCCACAATCCCACATAACTTGTGATCCAAGGCGAAACATTCTCAAAATCCTCGGTTATGGTGTCATTCTCGACAGGTTCGTTCCAGATGATGGTATTCATGGCGTTGTCGGCTTTGTATTCAGCATTCACGGGCACAGGAAGAGCCGTGTTGGGCATGACTGCCACCTTGACCACGGCAGTCGTGTTGCTGTTCAGAGACTCGTCTCCGGCACAGACGACCACTGCTTGGAAAGCAAGCTCTCCTGCTTGCATGACATTGGGCCGATAGGTGAAGGTGACTTCTGCACTTTCACCGCGAGCAATGGCAGTCCCGTTTTCTGTAGCGATCTTCTCATCATTACAATAGAGTTCCACAGCATATTCTTGGCAGGTCTCACCACCCTCGTTGCTCACGGTCACAACGATAGGTGTCACCTCGTTGACGCCGGTCAGCGACGGTGCCTGAATGACTGCAGCCAGATCTTGACCAAGCAGATTCTTGATTTCAACGGCATCCAGATAAGGCGAATGCTCTTCATCACCACAGGTACCCTTGAATCGAATTACCGTATAGTCGGCATCTTTCACCGCATTAAGGTCCACATAAGCCTTCATCCAGCCAGCCTCATCGGTAAGTGAGTTGTCATCGATGGTATACAGCAGCACGTCATCACGCTGCATCATAGAGCCATAGACTTCAAGCCTGTTGCCGCTACCAGGATTGGCATAGTAGGCAAAGGTCAAGTAGGGGTTCTCCACGCTATTCAACACGAGCTTGCCAGTGTTGATGGTGCATTGTCCAGCCCCACCCCACAGTTGCATGCAACCGTTGTCATTGTCATAACTCATGCTTGAAGTTCCCCACCATGAAGGATAAACAAAGTAGGCACTAAGCCACCAGCCCACGTCATTGCCCTGGTATCCACTGGCAAAGGAGTCGCTTACCGGCAGATCGCGCTTAGCACCGACAGCAAAATAGGGAGACTCGGCAAATTCACTCACCTCTGTCTCGTTCTGGGCGGTCACATAGTATTGTAGCGGGGAATAAGGATAGGTCTCTACATCCATGTCATCGTCCAGGAGTGAGAACTCGTCAAGTTCACCAGCTATCATTTCCTCACTATAGTTATAGACATTATAGAGCAAAGCATCGACATCGACATATCCGCCGTGGGTGCCCACTGCAGGGCTTGCCTCCCACTCGACAGTGATTGTCCTGCCGTTGTCGATGAGACGTACCGCTACAGGTGGCAGCGGCGTATCGATGCCCACATAGGTTTGCACCTCGGCGGGTCGTCCTGCTGTAGTGCCCATATAAGCGACAGCTTTAATGGTCTTCAACCCCGATGTTGCCACATTGATGTCACATTCCAGAGCTTCGCCTGGGGCAGGGTTTTCAAAGGTGTTGACGACCTCATCGTCGCACAGGATGTCAATCTTGCTCAACGCGGTGAGTGCCTCGCCGTTGATGCAGGCGGTCGGGGCATTGAGTGCCACATGCATCGTGAGTGCTCCCAATTCACCCGGTGTACATGACAGCGCGCTGGGCGCATCAGGTGCCGACAAATCGGCTCCAGCGGTGACACTGATGTCATCCACACAAATATAGAACAGGTCGGCAGGACTCAAGGCATGGATTCCTACCCGATAGTCACCGGTAGCATCAACCACAAGTTCGGCGTTGAAATCCTCATAACTTGACGACATCACCTCGAACGGTTCAGCGATAGTGGCAAATTCGGCGGGATTGTCGCCCATACCAAAGGCCACTTCCATCATTTCACCGGAGCTGTAGCCCCGTCTGTACTTGAATGACAGTTTGTAGGTCGAACCTGCCTCTAAACGGATGAGGGGTGTAAGCAACCAATCATCGGCAGCGTTAGTGCTGTTGTAGTAGTAGCGGGCGCATTCGTCATAGTTGTACCATGACCATGTGCTTCCGTCATGGTTGTTGTCAAGCACCATAAAGGTGCCAAAGCCGCTCTCCAGTTCAAAAGTCTCAAGATAAGGCACGGTGTTGACCACTGCCGCAGCACTGGGCTGCGACGTGGCGATTAACCACGCGGGCACTGCCAGTATGAGTGCCAAATTGAAAAGTACTTTTTTTGCCATAGTGGTTTAATTGATTAATATTGATGTTATTAATGGTTAATCGGTAAATGCTGATGCGAAAATAGACAGACGGGTCTTAACGCAAGGTTAGGCTATGTTATTTTTAGGTTAACGGCCGTTTTATTGGATAAAAAAGATTATCTTTGCCTCCTATGAAAGGCAAAATCTACCGTATCGTTGCTTTCCTCGCAGTGGCTGCCGTCCTAATCCTTCAAGCATTGTGGATGGTGTACACTTTTTTGCTGTTTGTGCAACGAGGGTCAGGCCAGATAGCGGATAGCCTTTTTGCGTTTTTTTCCGACAACTGGCTTCTCATCCTTGCCTCGGTACTTATCGACGTGGCCATTATCGTGGGCATTGTCGAACACATCCGCTTTGCCGAAAGGCAGAAGAGGCTCGATGACATACGCAAAGATTTTTCATCGGCGATGATTCACGATATGAAATCGCCGTTGTCATCCATCGTCATGGGCATCAGGGCTTTGCAGAGTGGCAAACTCGATGGCAAGCCCGACATCAAGCGGCAATACTACCGCATCGTCGAGGAAGAGGCCGAACATTTGTTGGGGCTCACCAACCGTCTTCTCGCCATCTCCAAACTTGAGAGCCACAATCTCGTCTTGTCAAAGGTAGAGGTCGAGTTGCGTCCCATGCTCGAGGACGTCATTGACAAGTTCCGTGCTAAGACAAAGAAGAAGATGACGGTTAAAATGAGTCTGAACGCCGACAGCGTTTGGGGTGATGCCGAGTTAATCAAAGAAATCTTTGTCAATCTTGTCGACAATGCGGTTAAGTATAGCAAGGACGAGATTGCCATCCGCATCGAGTCCTATCACAACAATGGCACCACACTGGTCTCGGTGAGGGACAACGGTCAGGGCATTGCACACGATGAGTTGCCATTTGTCTTTGACAAGTTCGCACGTGCCACTTCCCAAGGCAATTCTCCTGGATTTGGTTTGGGACTCAATTATGTATATCAGGTGATGCAGGCCCATGAGGGACGTGTCACTGTTGAGAGTCGCAAGGGTGAATACACTCAGTTTGTTTTGTTGTTTCCCAACAAGGTAGCGCTATGATCAGATTGTTGATAGTGGAGGATGACCAGTCATTGTGTTACATCGAGAAGACAAGCCTCGAGGAAATCATCGGCGGTTACCAAGTGACCACGGCAGCCAATGGTGAAGAGGGACTCAGGGAGTGGAACACCCATGAATTTGATGTCATCGTTGCCGATATTGATATGCCCGTGATGGATGGATTTGAAATGGTGGAGCGCATTCGAGAGACCGATAAGGACATCATCGTGGTTTTCACATCGGCATTGACTTCTCCCAATGATGTGAAGACAGGATTCAGGTTAGGCATCAACAATTATATCAAAAAACCTTTCATGCCCGAGGAGCTGGATGCACACATCCAGGCATTGCTCAAACTAAAAAACGGGCAGCGGAATTACGTCGAAAAGAACCAGTACCACATCGGCAAGTTTGTCCTTGATGTGAGCCATGCCACCCTGCGAGACATCCAGACCGATGAAGTGAAGATCATCACGCTCAGGGAGGTACAGATTCTGCAGATACTTGCCGAGAATATGAACGATGTGGTACGTCGCGAAGCCATTGTCAACCGATGCTGGAATCAGCGATATGACTATTTTGTTTCACGGTCGCTGGATGTGTTTGTGAACAAGTTGCGCAAACTGCTGGCCGATGACCCCACGGTGAACATAGTCACCGTGCGCGGTGTGGGACTGCAACTGTCAGTTTCTGACCATTTGCCGATGCAATAGCCACAGCGCAGGCGGAATCATAGCCACACTTGCTGCACCCATCCACCACGACGGAGTGTTACCCAGAGCCATCCACAACACATAGTCGCCGACTACCGGACCGACCACTGCCGGCCAGATGCTTCGCGTGCGCAGGTACATCCATCCTTCGATCAGCCCCGAGGCGACAGCGAACAAAAACATGACCACGCCCACGGTCCCTTCTTGAAGGTTGGGCAAAGCCACTGTCACAGCAACAATGGTCAGGGCTAACCAGTGATGGCGCAGCGAGGAAACCAATTGACACAAAATGCTGCTCAAGAATACGGTTTGTACAGTCACATACATCATGACCAGAGTCACCAGTGTGATTAACGGATGTGAACGATAGAGTGACAGCAACTGTGTGTATTCGTCGCTGAAGGGCGCCAGCAGATGATGGCACCAGAAAGCCAATACGTCAACGGCTATAAATAGCATCGCACTCAGGGCAACGACCGGAATACGACGAGAGGCATCAAGATTTCCCCAAGAAAAAGATCCGTAACCATTGTGGACAAACAGCCAGCAAGTGCCCAAAGACCACAAAACGCCCATCAACATGACGACAAAGATCACCACCTCGTTCTTGGCTATCCCTACATGGTCATAGAGGCCTTGGCTCACTATAAAGCCAGCCAAGAGCATGCCACAGCCTATCATCAGCAAAGTAATGCAGACGAACAGCATGAAGTATAGGATCGCTTTGCCCATCACTCACAAAACTGATTTGATAGCGCAAAGGTACACAAATAAATCTGTTTATGCATTTAATCTAACGTTACTATTAAGTTAATTCATCCCACGGGCAAGCCAACGCTCATGCTACAGAATGCAGTGAAAAAAGGCCATCTGGCATTGTCGGGATAGACATTCTGCACAAAAACCATTATATTTGCAGACTAAACTTCAAAACCCATCAAAGAGAGTATATGGATTTCAAGGATAAAGTCGTTGTTGTGACAGGAGGGGCGCAGGGAATAGGACGTTGTATCGCCGAGGAATTTCAAAAGGCTGGCGCTCACGTCTGCGTGATAGACAAGCAGCCGGGGGACTACTTCGTGGGTGATATCGCCGACAAGTAGGTATTGGAGCAATTTGCCCGGGAGGTCATCAACGAATATGGCCGGGTGGACTGTCTCATCAATAATGCCTTGCCGTTGATGAAAGGAATCGACGAGTGCAGTTACGAGGAGTTCCAGTACGCGTTGAGTGTGGGCGTTACTGCCCCGTTCTACCTGTGCAAACTCTTCTCTCCCTATTTTGCATCTGGGGCTGCCATCGTGAACATCTCCTCCTCGCGGGACCGCATGAGCCAGCCACAGACCGAGAGTTACACTGCTGCCAAGGGCGGTATTGCCGCTCTGACCCATGCACTCGCCGTCAGCCTTGCAGGTCGTGTAAGGGTCAATTCCATCTCTCCGGGCTGGATAGATACCGCCTATACGGTCTATGAAGGGCCCGATGCCATTCAGCAGCCTGTCGGGCGCGTGGGCAATCCCATGGATATTGCCAACATGGTGTTGTACCTCTGTTCTGACAAAGCGGGCTTTATCACGGGTGAGAACATCTGCATTGACGGCGGCATGACCCGCCTGATGATTTACCATGGCGATCATGGTTGGAAGTTAGAGCAATAGGATAAAAGGAAACGATATGAAACTCAAGAGTGTATTGATCATGATCTTATCATGGATAGGAGCCGTGCAGGCCCAAGATGTGGAAATGATGTTTGTCGGCACGTACACCGACGGCGGCAGCAAGGGCGTCTATTCCTATCGGTTCAATCAACAGACTGGTGAAGCCGTGGTGCTGGATTCTCTGGAAATGAAGAATCCTTCCTATTTTACCCTATCCCGTGATGACCGACTGATATATGTGGTCAGCGAGACCCATGACGAGAAGGCTTCGCTCAACATCGTAAGAATAACCAAGAACGGTGGAATGCGCCTCATCAATACGGCGCCGACCGAGGGTGAAGACCCCTGTTACGTGGCCACCAATGGCGACCTTGCCCTCACTGCCAATTATTCAGGGGGCTCGATGAGCGTATTCCAGCTGAAACAATGCGGAACGCTTGCCGAACTCGCCATGAAATGCCCAGGAGCAACAGGAGGTCCCGACCTCACGCGGCAGCAGGCTCCCCACGTTCACTGTGCCTGTTTCACGCCCGATGGGAGATATGTGCTGGCCACGGATTTCAGTGCAGACCGTATCCTGTCGTTCCGCATCGAGGGACAAAAAGTAATAGACAACGGAGTGGCCGCTGATGTCAGCGCAGATTCCGGGCCCCGCCACCTGACGTTCAGCAACGATGGCCGATTTGCCTATTTGATGAGTGAATTATCGGGTAAGGTGACGGTATTCGCCTATCATGAAGGACGGTTAGAAACGCTCCAGGAAATCGTCTCGGATAGCGTGGGAGCGCGGGGCGGAGCAGATATACATCTCAGTCCCGACGGCCGATTTCTGTATTCCAGCAATCGCCTGAAAGCCGAGGGCATCGCCATCTTTGCCGTCAATAGTCAGACCGGACTGCTCACGCGCATCGGCTATCAGCCCACAGCTGCTCATCCCCGCATGTTCAACATCACGCCCAACGGCCGTTTCCTGTTGTGCTGCTGCCGTGACAGCAACAAGATCCAAGTCTTCAAGCGAGACAGCAACACAGGCCTTCTCACCGACACCCATCAAGACATCCCTCTGAGCAAACCCGTCTGCGTCCAATTCTTCTAAGCATACAACACACTACATAGTTATGCTGCAGCAGTAAATTCCGCTTGATAGACAGCGGATTATTGAGGCTGTGTCATAATTTGTCTCATGATTATTAATCGGCCTAACGGCCGAGAAATTAAACAAAATTATTAATAAAATTGAAATAAAAATTTATTTTGTTTAATTTTTATACAAATTTTTGCTTAATTTCTCCGTGCTTCGCACGGACATTAATATATAAGCTGGAATTATGACACAGCCTCTTTTGTGGTTCATCTCTCAACGGCTGCAAAAAATCCGATATGTCGGCGGTGCGTTTCATAAAATAGAATTACTTTTGCAGGCGAAGGCGATGCTCCAATCGTTTCGGGCGTATAAGTGCGAGGCTCGTACACCGCACGTTGTTGAGATAAGCCTTCTATAATTGCCCTAACGTCAGCGGAATTGGACCGCTGTTTGGGGCGTGATTTTTTTTTGATAAACCCCAATTCCTTGAGTTCCTTGTTCCGCCGCTCGTTGGTATTAATATCGTTGTATCGGTACGAGGTTCTGCGGGCAGTCTGCCAAGGGAAGTTTAATCTCCATGCTGTAGTCATCGGCGTCGGTGAAGATGCGGTTCTCCGATACATACTCTATTGACGAGCCTTTCTTGAGGGCGGCTTGCTGCCCGTTGATGGTGAGTATCATAAAGCAAAAGCGGTTGATTTACTCTGACAAAGGTAAATCAACCGCGTATGCTATGAAAAGACGAAAGTACCTGATTATATATACCCAAGCGAGATGAACTTATAAAACAACCAAAAGAGTGTTGCAAAAGTTACCATTAAGATGTTATACTTTAATACCCTTATGAATATTTGCTTTTTTATTATTCCATAGTGAAAATCAGACCCAATGATTTCATTTATTAAATAGACTATACCAAAAATAATGAACTGCAGTACAATTGCACACAATATTGAGACCATATAAGTGACAACCGATGAGAACACAAAATTCATTGCGACCATTTTAATAGGGCTTTCAACAAATATTTTTTTTGCGTGCTCCTCAAGTCCAATACTTACATAACAACAAAAATATGCTATCAATAAGTCAATTATAGCGAGAACAATGACTTGTATGCTTTGGGCTAGTTTTAAACTCAAATTATGTTTCATCTTATTTTGACAATAAGTTTCAATTATTTACGACGACAAAGTTAGCATCTTTTTCGCCTAAACAGCCTAAACACTCATTATTCTTATTCTTCGGTCATTTGGATTAATCGTTTACATAAGGCCATAGTTTATCACTTATTACAAAGCTATATTTAGATGAATAGAGCCATTCTGCTTCTTTGATCATATCAACATTAATATCATTCTCTTCAATAAGAGAATACATATTCTCTATCTTATCAATAAACTTAATTCTAAAGTTTTTTTCATTCAAGCCAATTTCTAAAAAATCAAGAGCTTCGTTGATGGTTGGAGATTGAATAATAACATTTGCCCATGCTCCAATGTATTTGGGCAATACTTCATGATGGTCACTGCAATCAATGAGATCCATAAAATTGTAGCCCGAAACGGCCTCAATATCTACAGAGGCAACCCACATTTGTTTGAATTTTTCCTTTGTATTCATTTTCTTCTTTTGGGGTAATTGGCTCGGAATAAGCAGAATAAACAATATATCATTGATATGAGACCACAAGCACAGGGTATGAATTGTTCCTTAAAATAAATACTATTATCAGTAGTTACACTTAAAGAAAGTGTCGAAAAGAGTAGATTTATTAGCATCATCACAATGGAGTATACCAAAATGATTGTGACAATTATTTTCAATAGTATTTTCATTTTTTCTTTTTGTTTATTGTTGTTTCCGCAAAGGTAGCAAAATTCTTTACTAAACACTTCATTTTCTCTTATTTTTCGGTGATTTATTGTTCATGAGGCGCTGGTACTCGTCCTGCGCCTGCTTTATGCCCTTGTCGCCGGTCACGGTGCCCGCGGTGACGAAGGGCTCGTCCAATCGCTCGCTGAGACGGGCGATGATCACTTTCGAGTTTTGCTCTCCTGTACAATCACTTGCGGTTGGGATTTGGCTAAATTAAAGATAAATAACTTCTGAGATGCGGGGTTTTTCGGAATTTAATGGTAAATTTGTCAGTTTAAAGTGTAATTTAAAATGAAAAGAGCTACACAACTGTTTTTGATGACGGCATTTGCGCTGTATGCCATTGTGGCTCAGGCTGCTGTCAAGACCGAAGGCAACTTCGTGACAATCAACATCGAGAATGCTCAGGCAGGTGGCGCCCGCGTGGTACGCCTGCAAGTGGTGAACGACAACATCGTGCGCGTGCAGGCCACCTGCGAGGCACAGCTACCGGCCAAGCCAGCCAGCCTGATGATTGTGCCGCAGACGGCTAAGCCCAAGTTCACGGTCACCGATAATGGCGACAGCTATTGCGTCAAGGCCAAGAATGTGACGGCTACCGTCAACAAGGCCGACGGCCGCATCAAATTCACCGACAATGGCGGCAAGGTGCTGGCGACTGAGGCCGTGGGCGGCAAGTCGTTCAAGCCATTCAAGGTGCCCGAGCGCGAAATCGGCGTCGGCACCCTGACCGACGATCAGAGCAAGGGCTTGACCTGGACGCTCAAGTTCGAGAACCAGGATGAGGCGCTCTACGGCCTGGGACAGCACCAGTCGGGCGAACTCAACATGAAGGGCAAGAACGAGGACCTGTTCCAGTATAATACCAAGGTGAGCGTGCCCATGGTGCTGAGCACCAACGGCTACGGCATCCTATGGGACAGCTACAGCTATTGCCGCTTTGGCAACCCCGAGGACTACCTGCAGCTCAACCGTTCCTTCAACCTCTATGACAAGCACGGCAAGAAAGGCAGCCTAACGGGCACCTATACCGACAAGAGCGGCCAACGCCTGGTGCGCGGCGAGGACTCCCTCTATTTTGAGTTTGACATGCCCGCAGGATCAGAACTGGGCAAGTTGACCGAGCCCGGCGGCATCAAGAACCTGCCGAAGGGCTTTGCCCTGAACGGCGCGACGGTGGTCTATGAGGGCTTCATCGAGCCCAAGGGACGCGTGAGCGAGACGCTGCGCCAGTTCATCCTCTACTATGCCGGCTACATCAAGGTGTACATCGGCGGCGAGGAAGTGGTCCCCGAGCGCTGGCGCACGGCATGGAACCCTAACGCATGGAAATTTACCGCCCAGGTGCCTTCAGGCAAAAAGACGCAGCTACGCATCGAGTGGCAACCCGACGGCGACGTGTCTTATTGCGGACTGCGCGTGTCGGCACCCCGCAGCGCTGCCGAACGTGAGCAACTCACCGTGTGGAGCGAGATGAGCCGCGACATGGACTACTACTTCATCGCCGGTGAGAGTTTTGACGACATCATCTCGGGCTACCGCACCCTCACGGGCAAAGCTTCGTTGTATCCCAAGTGGGTGCTGGGCTTCTGGCAGAGCCGCGAGCGCTACAAGACTTCACAAGACATCGAGCAGACGCTTGCCGAGTTCCGCCACCGCCGCATCCCCATCGACAACATTGTGCAGGACTGGAACTACTGGAAACTGGAGAACTGGGGTGACCACACCTTTGAGGCCTCGCGCTACCCCACCCCGCAGGCCATGCTCGACTCGGTCCACGCCATGGGCGGCCGATTCATGATCAGCGTTTGGCCCAAGTTCTATGAGACCGTCGACAATTACAAGGCGCTTGATGCCAAAGGCTGGATTTACAAGCAAGCCATCGTTGACGACATCCACGACTGGCTGGGATTCCGCGGTTCGTTCTATGATGCCTATGACGCAGGTGCCCGCAAGCTGTTCTGGAAACAGATGGACGACAACCTGTACAAGAAATACAACTATGCCATCGACGCCTGGTGGATGGATGCCAGCGAGCCCAACATCCGTGACTGCACGCCCATGTGGTACCGCAAGGCGCTGTCCGGTCCCACCGCATTGGGCAGCTCGACCGAATATTTCAACGCCTACTCTATCGTCAATGCTGACGCAATCTATACCGGCCAGCGTGCCACGGGTAACAATAAGCGCGTGTTCCTGCTCACCCGCAGCGGCTTTGCTGGCGAACAGCGCTACTCGACCGCCACCTGGAGCGGCGACATCGGCACCCGTTGGGAAGACATGCGTGCCCAGATGACGGCTGGCTTGAACTTCTCGATGTCGGGCATCCCTTTCTGGGGCATGGACCAGGGCGGCTTCTGCGTCGAGAACCGCTATGTCGCCGCTCAGCAAGAGTTTGACCAAACGGGCCGTGAGAACAGCGACCTGACCGAATGGCGCGAGTTGCAAGCCCGCTGGAACCAATTCGGTTGCTTCATCCCCCTGTACCGTGCCCATGGCCAGTGGCCCCTGCGCGAGGTGTGGAACATCGCACCCGAGGGTCATCCCGCCTATGAGAGCATCGTCTATTACCACAAGCTGCGCTACCGCATGATGCCCTACCTCTACTCGATGGCCGGTTGGTCCCACTTCAAGGACTACACGCTCATGCGTGCACTGGTGATGGACTTTGCCGGCGACAAGAATGTGCTTGACATCCCCGACCAGTGGATGTTCGGCCCCGCCTTTATGGCCTGCCCCGTCGCCACCTACAAGGCCCGCAACCGCCAGGTTTATTTCCCCAAGCAGTGCGGCTGGTATGACCTGTATAGCGGCGAATATATCAACGGTGGCCAAAAGCTCATCGTCGATGCCCCCTATGGCCGCATGCCCGTCTATGTGCGTGAAGGCAGCATCATCCCCTTCGGTCCCGAGATACAGTGGAGCGACGAGAAACCCGCCGAGCTCATCAACCTGTACGTCTACACTGGTGCCAATGCCCAGTTCCAGCTCTATGAGGACGAAGGTACCAACTACAACTACGAGAAAGGCAAATATGCCACCATCGACTTCAACTACGACGAAGCCACGCGCACGCTCACCATTGGCGAACGCAAGGGCAATTTTAAGGGTATGCTCAAGCAGCGCCGCTTTAACGTGGTAGTTGTTAACCGCGACAATGCCAAGACTCTCAACCTTGAGAATCCTGTGGGCACGATGGTTCAATACAACGGCAAACAAGTGACCGTCAAACTATAATGTGTGAGCTAATAACAAAAGACGATAACCAAAACAAGATATAATGAAAAGATTAATTTCGACCATTGCCATAGCACTGATGCTGGCAACAACCATCGCATCGGCTCAAAAAACGAGGCCGATTTACCTGGATAACAACGCCCCCCTCGAAGAACGCGTCGAGGACGCACTGTCACGCATGACGCTGCATGAGAAAATCCAGGTCATCCATGCCCAAAGCAAGTTCACCAGCGCTGGTGTGCCTCGCCTGGGCATCCGTCAGCTCAACATGGACGACGGCCCTCACGGCGTGCGCGAGGAACTGGAATGGAACACCTGGTCACCTGCCAAGTGGACCAACGACAGCATCGTCGCCTTCCCGTCGCTCACCTGCCTGGCAGCAACCTGGAACCGTGATCTGGCAGCGCTCTACGGCAACGCCCTGAGCGAGGAGTTCGCCTTCCGCGACAAGGATATCCTGCTGGGTCCTGGCGTGAATATGGCGCGTCTGCCATTGAACGGCCGCGCCTTTGAATACATGGGCGAAGACCCCTATCTGGCCGGCGAGATGGTAGTGCCCTATATCAAGGCCGCCCAAGCCAACGGCGTGGCTTGCTGCCTCAAGCATTTCTTCTTGAACAACCAGGAGGTGGACCGATTTGCTGTCAATGTCAACGCCAGCGAGCGTGCCATCAACGAGATTTATCTGCCCGCCTTCAAGAAAGCCGTTGAAGAGGCCCACGTGTGGAGCATCATGGGCAGCTACAACATGTGGCAAGGTATCCACTGCTGCAACAACGACTCGCTGCTGAACGGCATCTTGAAGCGCCAGTGGGGATTTGACGGAGCCGTGGTCAGCGACTGGGGCGGCACGACCGACACCTGGCAAGCCGCTACTGGAGGTCTCGACATCGAGATGGGCTCCTATACCGACGGCAAGACCAGAGAATCGGAATATACCTACGACGACTACTATATGGCCCGCCCGATGGAGACACTCATCAAGGAGGGCAAACTCGACGTGTCCTATCTTGACGACAAGGTTCGCCGCGTGCTACGCACCATGTTCCGCACCTGCATGAACCCCGACAAGGTCATCGGCAAGCAGTGCAGCGAGGACCATTACGAGGCCTGTCAAGCCATCGGCGAGGAAGGCATCACCCTGCTGCGTAACAAGAAGAACATCCTGCCCATCGCCCCCGAGCGTTACAAGAAGATTCTCGTCGTGGGCGAGAATGCCACCCGCAGCCTCACTCAGGGCGGCGGCTCATCGGAGCTCAAGACCCTGCGCGACATCAGTCCGCTCGAGGCCATCAAGAATCTCTATGGCGACAAGGTGGATTATGCCCAGGGATATCTCTCGGGCCGTGCCCTGTACGACCAGGTTGACGAAGTCTCCCCCTCGGAGCGCGTGCGCCTGAGAGAAGAGGCCCTGCTCAAGGCCAAAGAGGCCGACCTCATCATCTACATCGGCGGCTTGAACAAGAACCACAAGGAGGACTGCGAGAACGGCGACCGCTTGGGCTATGACCTGTCATTTGAGCAGAACGAGCTCATCGAGGGTCTGGCCAAAATCCAGAAGAATATGATTGTCATCACCTTTGGCGGCAACCCCTTTGCCATGCCTTGGCTCAACGACATCAAGGGCCTGCTGCATTGCTGGTACCTGGGCTCGATGGGCGGCGAAGCGTTGGCCGGTGTGCTTAGCGGCAAGGTCAACCCCAGCGGCAAACTGCCCGTCACCTTTGCCAAGTCACTGGAAGACTATCCCTACTATCAATATGGCAAGAAGGCCTATCCCGGCGAGAACAAGCAGGTTTACTACAGCGAGGGCATCTACATCGGCTACCGTCACTTCGACACCCGCAAGGTTGAGCCGCAGTTCCCCTTTGGCTACGGCCTGAGCTACACCACTTTTAAGTATGGCAAGCCCATACTCTCCTCACCCCGCATCACCAACGGCGCCCCCATCACTGTGAGCGTTCCCGTGACCAACACGGGCAAGGTGGCAGGCAAGGAAATCGTACAGCTCTACATCGGCGACATGGAGTGCAGCGTTGACCGCCCGCGCAAGGAGCTCAAGAACTTCGTCAAGCTCAATCTAGCGCCCGGCGAGACCCAGATGGCCGAGTTTACCATCACGCTCGATGACCTGAAATACTATAGCGAAGCCATCCATGGCTGGACCGTTGAACCCGGTACCTTCCGTGCCTACTTGAGCACCAACTCCAGCGACGAGGGCTGCTATGTTGAATTCAACTATTGATTCCTAATCAAGCGCCAAATGAAATTGCAACGATTGCTCTGGCTTGCGGCAAGTGTCATCACAGCCTTGCAGCTCACGGCACAGCCCGCAGGAGCCTATCTGAATCCTGTCATACCGGGCTTCAACCCTGACCCGTCGATTTGCCGCGTCGGCAACGACTACTATGTCGTCAACTCCACTTTCCATTACTTCCCCGGCGTGCCCATCTATCACAGTACAGACATGGTGAACTGGGAGCAAATCGGCAACGTGCTCACCCGTGACTCGCAGCTGCCGCTCAACCAAGCCTCGTCGTGGCTGGGCATCTATGCCACCACCATCCGCTATCACGAGGGCACTTTCTACATGATCACGACCAACGTGGGCAACGGCGGCAACTTCATGGTCACC
>ONLH01000014.1 GCA_900318645.1 uncultured Prevotellaceae bacterium | reverse complement strand
GCAACCTTTGTCAACTCCGTTCACGATGTGGCAAAAATAAAGCCCCGTAAATTCCCTGCGGTAGAAATACGTGGCAAAAATATAGGGAATTTCCGAAGCAACCAAAAACACGCCTCGAAGTGTTAAAATCTAAAAGTATCTGTATTTCAGTATTTTACATTTGGTTGTTTAGTGCTGTTCATGGTTAGTAAGAGACCTCTAAATACATTGTGCAAAGGCGTAGTTACTAATGCTTGTGACGGAGTTAGGTATGTTGATGCTGGTTAGGCTGGAACAGCCAGAAAAGGCGTAGTTACTAATGCTTGTGACGGAGTTAGGTATGTTGATGCTGGTTAGGCTGGAACAGCCAGAAAAGGCGTAGTCACTAATGCTTGTGACGGAGTTAGGTATGTTGATGTTGGTTAGGCTGGAGCAAAAAGTGAAGGTGTGCTCGCTGATGTTTGTGATGGAGTTAGGAATATTGATGTTAGTGAGGCTGTTGCAGTACCAGAACGCCCCATCACCGATGTTTGTGACGGAGTTGGGGATATTGATGCTGGTTAGGCTGGAGCAGCCATAGAACGCTTTGCTTGTGATTTCTGTCGTTCCTTCTTTTAGAGTTATGCTTGTTCCTTCGGGCATAGTACCTTTGTACTTATAAGCAACCAATCCTGCATAAACCAATCCGTCAGGTTGATTGCTGTACCAAACAGTGCCATAGAATGCATTGGCTCCGATAGCCGTTACGGAGTTGGAGATGTTGATATTGGCTAGGTTTGAGCAGCTATAGAACGCATTTTTTCCGATGTTTGTAACGGAGTTTGGAATATTGATAGTGGTCAGACCGTGGCAGTTCTCAAACGCCCCGTCTGCAATTCCTATCGTTCCTTCTTTTAGAGTGATGCTTGTTCCATCGGGCATAGTACCTTTGTATTCATAAGCAACCAATCCAGCATAAACCAATCCGTCAGGTTGATTACGCTCCCAATCGGTGATAGAAAAGGCATTCTTGCCGATAGCGGTGACGGAATTAGGGATGTTGATGTAGGTCAAATTGTAGCAGTAATAGAACGCCCCCTCACCTATGTTTGTGACAGAGTTAGGTATGTTTATGTTGGTTAGGCCGTAGCAATCAGAGAACGCTCCGTCGCCGATGCTTGTGACGGAGTTAGGTATGTTTATGTTGGTTAGGCCGTAGCAGTTCTGGAACGCTCCGCCGCCGATGTTTGTTACGGAGTTAGGTATGTCGATGTTTGTTAGGCTGTCGCAACTAAAGAACGCATAGGTGCCGATGGCGGTAACAGAGTAGGTTGTTCCGCGGTATGTGATGGTGGCGGGGATGGTTACCGAACCAGAGTATTCGTTGGAATAAGAGTCAAAATCTATACCCTTGTAAGTGACGGTGGCTTCGTTGCCATTGATGTTGTAGTATATGCCGTTAACCTCGAAGTCGTGGGCGTGTACAATAGCTGGCAGCAGGATTGCCAGCATTAGAATTGTTGTTTTGATCAAGTGTTTCATGTCGTTATATAGTTTAGTTAATAAATACATTTTTGGGGTGGATACCTCAGCTTCAGTTGGGAGAGTGTGTCATAATTAATTCGTTGCAATTTGAATCGCGCGGTTAGGCCGATTAAAAACCAGAGGCGAATTATGGCACACCGCCTTACCAAATGGACTGCATTGTTTGTTCATAATCCACAGGCAAAGGTAATTCATTCTCTTGGATAATGCAAAGAAATCCCGAGCGGGAATTGTACAAGCCGTTGAAATACTAATCGTGCTACGCACGAGAAATCAAGCATCATTTGTATAATCATATTTTTGCTTGGTCTCTCGTGCGTAGCACGGATATTAGTATTGACCTTTAGTGTTACTCCGTCTCGGTGGTGAGCAGGATATTGATAAGGGCGGTCACGTCAGCGATGCTGACCTTGCTATCATTATTAAGGTCTGCATTGGCAACCTTGAAGCCTGTCTCGTCTCCACTCAGCAAGTAATTGATCAACGCCGTCACATCGCTGATACTTACTTTATTGTCTCCGATTACGTCGCCAGGAGTTGCTTCGACTGCATCGCCAACGATGTTCATGAAGTTCTGCCAATAAGGAGCGGCTTGATAGGCGGCAAGCGCTGCGGCAGGCACGTGGAGCGTACCCGAATAGTCGGTAAACGAATTTGCGTCACACACGGGAGGTGTCATCGCGTAGCAATACACGACAGAGGGCTTTAAGTACATGCCTTTGACCGAGGTGATGCCACTGGGAATAGACACACTCACGGGCCTGAGAATTGAGATGGTTCCTCCGTGCCATTCACCCTCGCCAGTCAATGTGACGGAGGAAATGTGATAGCAGCTCTCAAATGCATAGTAGGCAAGCGATGTGATTGAGGTGGGCAGGGTAATGCTGGCCAAGGCGTAGCAGTTGGCGAAGGCATGATAGCCGACCGTTGTGACTGATTCTGGGATGACAATGCTTTCCAGGGCGGTGCACCCCTCGAATGTGCTCTCCTCAATCGTAGTGAGGGAGTTGCTCAGGGTGATACTCGTCATGCCGCTGCAATTCTTGAAAGCGTCCATGCCGATGGAAGTGACCGAGTTGGGGATGACCACGCTTGTGAGTGCGCTACACTCGGCAAAGGTGCTGTAGCCGATATTGGTGACGGAATTGCCGATTGTCACATCGGTCAGAGCGCTGCACTCGATGAATGCGCAGTTGTCAATCTCGATGACCGAGTTGGGAATGACCACGCTGGTCAATGCCTCGCAGTTGCGGAATGCGCTGTTTCTGATGCTGGTAACAGACTGACCAATAGTCAAGTCTGACAAACTTGTGCAGCGTTCGAATGCACTGCTGCCGATAGTAGTAACCGAGTTGCCTATTTTTGCGCTTGTCATGCTGTTGCATCCCGAGAAAGCGCTGTTGCCGATGGTGATGACGGCATCAGGAATAACCACACCCTTCAGACTATGGCAGTAGGCAAAAGCGCTGTAGCCGATGGTGGTGACCGAATTGCCGATGGTCACATCGGTCATCGTGTCGCAACCATAGAACGCGCAACTGCCGATGGTCTTGACCGAGTTGGGAATGACCACACTCTTCAAGCCGGTGCAGACCTCGAACGCATAGTTGCCGAGGGTAACGACCGAGTTGCCGAGATCCACGCTCGACAGGCCCTCGCAACGTGAGAAAGCTCCTTCTCCAATCGCAGTGACCGAGTTGGGGATATTCAGAGTCGTCAGGCTTGAGCATTTCTGGAACGCATAGCTACCGATGGTGGTGACGCCGTTGCCGAGGGACAGGCTAGTCAAACCGGTACAGCCATAGAACGCGCTCCTGCCGATGGTGGCGACCGCGCTGGGGATGGTTACACTTGTCAGTCCCGTGCATTCCGAGAATGCGTAACTGCCGATGCCCGTGACCGAATTGGGAAACGAAACACTTGTCAGCCCCGAGCAACCAGTGAACGTGTAGTCGCCAATGGAAGTGATCGAAGCAGGAATCGTCAGATTGGTAACTTCAGCAGCTCCCAAGTAGAGGTGATGAGCATAATAAAGAGGATTGGCCTTCTGGGTAGCAAAGTTGATTCTGCACCATGGTGTGAGATCGATGGCAGTCACCTTGGTCAGGTTGGTGCAATCAAGGAACGCGTCCTTGCCAACGATGGTAACGCCGCTACCCATGGTCACGTTCGTCAGGCTGCTGCATTGTTCAAATGCACATTCCTTGATTTCGTGGACGTTGCTGGGGATGGTCAAGTTCGTCAGGCTGGAGCAGCCCTTGAATGCATACCTATCAATGGAGGTTACGCCATTGCCGATGCTCAGGTTCGTCATGCCTGAACATGTGTAGAATGCGCTCATGCCGATGGTCTTGACAGAATTGGGGACGACCACATCGGTCAACCCGCTGCAACGGCAGAATGTGTAATCGTTGATGGTGGTCACCGAGTTAGGGATCTCAAAGCTCTTCAAGCCACTACAGCCATAAAAAGCCCAACTGCCGATAGCGGTAACAGAATTGGGCAGCTCAAGGCTGGTCATGTCTGAGCAGTTTTCAAATGCGTGTTCGCCAATAGAGGTGACAGCATAGGTGATGCCATCATTGGTAACGGTTTCGGGAATGACGATATCGCCTGAATACTCATTGTATTGACCGGCATAGGAACCCTGGTAGGTTACCGTGGCCTCATTGCCGTTGATGTTGTAGTAAATGCCATTGACTTCAAAGTCGTGGGCTGAAACAAGTGCTGGCAGCAGGATTGCCAGGACAGTAAGTGCGGTTTTGATCATTGTTTGCATATTCGGTATATCCTATTTATTTTGAAGTTTTTTCTTGTAATGATAGCAAAATGCCATTTTTGTCACCTAAAACAGGTGGCAAAAGTAGTAGTTTCCTTACAAATTACCAAATAATATACAAAATAATCTGATTTCCAGGGCTTGATTAGCAACGATTTCCCTTCCGTTGCTTGAATAATTATGAAATAATAAGGGGGAGTGGGAGAAGATGTTTCATGACGGTGGTTGGTATTAATTTTGTTGAAGAAATAGGTTAAGTGGTGTTACTTGGATGGCTGGGTGGCAATGTCCTTAGCCAGGCTATTGAGTTGCAGGCCCTCATGGTGGTCTTTCCACCACTGCCTGCGTTGCTCGTCCCGGTCGTGCCTCTGGTTGCTCATGTGAATCTGGATTCTATTAAAACAGGCCGATGGCCTGCGCTACTACAACAGCAGCCTGTTGCAGTAGTGCGAGCCATCGGCTCGTAGATGGGGTTTAATCTTCTTTCTTGGCGCGCAGGCAGGAGACGGCAAGGAAGAGAATTAGGGCAATGTACATCACGATGGCGAGCCAGTTGCTGGCACTGTCGCTCAAGGGGCTGACGTACTTGAAGCCGAAGAAGATCATGGCTGCGCTGACAACGCCCATGAGAGCACCACCGGCAATGAAACCAGATGCCAACAGAGTACCACGCTCCTTGCGGGCCTTGTTGACGGCCTCATCCTTGCTGCGGCTGCCGACGAACCAGCTGATGATAGCGCCGACGAGCAGCGGGGCGTTCAACTGCAAGGGGATGAACATACCCAGCGAGAAGGGCAGGGCAGGCACCTTGAGCCAGTTGAGCAACAGAGCGAGGATAGCACCCACGCCATAGAGTAACCAGGGGGTCTCACCACCCATCATCAGAGGCTTGATGACCGCTGCCATAGCGTTAGCCTGGGGGGCTACCATGGCGTTGGGGCCGGTAAAGCCGTAAGCCTGGTTGAGGATCATCATCACACCGCCGACGGTAGCTGCCGACACGAGGGTGCCGACGAATTTCCACGTCTGCTGCTTGGCGGGCGTGGTGCCGATCCAGTAACCGATCTTCATATCGGTGACCATACCTCCAGCCATTGACAGGGCGGTGCAGACCACACCACCAATGACCATGGCTGCCACGATACCCTTGGAGCCCTCGAGACCGATGGCAACAAAGATGACGCTAGCCACGATGAGGGTCATCAGGGTCATACCCGACACGGGGTTGCTGCCCACGATAGCGATAGCATTAGCGGCTACGGTGGTGAACAGGAAGGCGATAACCAGGACAACCAGGAAGGCGACAATCGTCTGCAACAGGTTGTGGATCACACCGATGTAGAAGAACACGAAGGTCACCAGCAGGGCTGCCAACAGAGCAAACACAAGCACCTTCATCGAGATGTCGCGCTGATGGCGCTCGACCTGTACATTCTGGTCTTGTCCCTTGAAGGCCTGTCCGGCGAGACCGGCAGCGTTCTTGATAACACCCCACGACTTGACGATGCCGATGACACCGCTCATGGCGATACCGCCGATACCGATGTAGCGTGCACCGCCCGCAAAGATCTCATCGGGAGCCATCTGAGCAAGCTCGGGATTCATGCCCATGAGGGGAACGATGATCCACCAGATGAAGGCACTACCTGCAAAGATGATGAAGGCATAGGGCAGACCGATGATGTAGCCCAGACCCAGCACAGCAGCACCCGTGTTGATCTTGAAGATCATCTTCACGTTGTTGGTGAAGCTCTCCATTGCAGGGATGGCTTGGGTGGTGAGGACCTCTTTCCACCAACCGAAGGTAGAGAGCAGAAAGTCATACAGACCGCCCACGATACCGGCGATGAGCAGGGGACGAGCCTGATCGCCACCCTTCTGGCCGCTGACGAGCACCTGGGTGGTCGCCGTTGCCTCGGGGAACGGGAACTTGCCGTGCATGTCGCTCACGAAGTACTTGCGGAAGGGGATGAAGAACAAAATACCCAAGCAGCCACCCAGCAGAGAGCTGAGGAAGACCTCCAGGAAGTTCACCGTGATTTCGGGATACTCGGCCTGCAGGATGTAAAGTGCTGGCAAGGTGAAGATAGCACCAGCCACGATGATGCCCGATGCGGCACCGATGGACTGGATGATAACATTCTCGCCTAGCGAGTTCTTGCGTTTGGTCGCGGCACCAATGCCGGCGGCAATGATGGCGATGGGGATGGCAGCCTCAAACACCTGGCCCACCTTGAGGCCCAGATAGGCTGCTGCGGCACTGAAGATGACCGCCATAATCAGACCCAGCGAGACCGAGTAAGGCGTGATCTCGGGATACGTCTTGTCGGGCTTCAAGATGGGGACATACTTCTCCCCTGGCTTGAGCTCGCGCGCGGCGTTTTCGGGCAACGACATCTCGTCTTGCTGTTGTTGAACAATGATTTCTTCGTCTTTCATAAAAATGATAAAATTATAATTGGTAATGATTTTAGTCAGGTTAACAAACTGCGAAGATAGGCAAAAAACGGCAATCCATTGCCATAATTGCCGCTAAATGTGGGAATTTTTTGTGAGATTGAAGTTTTTATTTACCTTTGCTGTCAAGAATCAAAGCAGCAAGGATTATGATAAAGAGATTTTTTCTGTTGGCCATTATGGCCATTGCCATGATAGGAGTGACAAGGGCCCAGAGCCCCCATTGCAGCGAACAGGTCACTCTTGATGAACTCGCAACCTATATCGACACCACGCGTAATGCCGACCCCGCCGTCAAGTTGTTCTACAGTAACATGGTGAACAACCCGACGCACAGCAACCGCATCGAGCATTTTGACGTTGGCTTCAACGGCTGTACGGGACGTGTCGATGAGCATGTCGTCATGGCCAATGGCAGCAAGCGTGACAACGTGTTCATCTTCAACGATCAAGGCCTGTTGACCCAGTCATCCATTCAGGGCAAGAACAGCAAGACCGTGGTGGATTACACTTACACCTATGATCCGGTGCTGGGATTTACCCTCAAGCAGAGCAAGAGCAAGAACGTTACAATCAAGTATGCGCCCATCTATGGTGATCATGGCCATCGCGAGAGCATCAAGGGTAGCAATGACAGCCGTCAGGACTATACCTTCAACGAGAAAGGCCAGCTCACAAAGCTCGTCATCACCCAGCCAAAGGCAGAAAAGCGCACCCTCATCTATCAGGACGGCTATGTCATCCGCGAGGAGAGAGGCTCGCAGGTGTTCCGCTACCACTACGACTTTGATACCGCGACAAGAAAAAAGTTCCTCATCGCCATCAAGGAACTGAACGGCACCGACGTAGTGCATGAGCGCACCTTTGACTACGATATCGACACCCACGGCCGCTATACCCGCGTGGCTGTCGCCCTCGACGGCAAGCCCCAGATGACCATCACAAGGACCTATACTCCTTGAAGTCATTAAATTCCTTTCCGGCCTTTCCGGCCTCACATACAATAAAACGGGCGGTTTGCTCGTTTTTATTGTAAACAATGCATTGTCATGAAACGTATTCTATATATCACAGTGGGTTTGTTACTGGCATCAATGGTGATGTCTCTGGCATCCTGCAAGGGCCCCAAACTCAAGGACGCCGATGAGGCCTATGACCGTGGCGAGTATTTTGATGCCGCCACCATTTACCGTAAACTCTACAACCGATATAACCGCAAGGAAGACGCTTGGCTGCGAGGCGAGTTGGCCTTCCAACTGGGCATGTGCCACCTGAAACTGAATCAGGGTAACCGTGCTGCTGCCGCATTCCAGAATGCCATCCGATATGAGTATGAGGACACGACCCTGATGCTGCGTTTGGCCCAGGCCCAGCAGCGTGAGGGACAATATGCTGCCGCCATCAAGAGCTACAACGAGTATCTTACCATCGCCCCCGACAGCTGGGAGGCAGAGGTGGGCATCCGAGGCTGTGAACTCGCTCCCAAGTGGAAAGAAGAAGGTTCGCGATACATTGTCAAGCAGGACAAGATCCTCAATTCCCGCCGTGCTGACTATTGCCCGATGTTCCTTGACAAGAACATGGAGTATGTCTATCTCACCTCGACCAACGAGAAATCCACGGGCGAAATACGCAGTGAGATCACGGGTACCAAGAAGGGTGACATCTATTTCTCCAAGAAGGACGAGAAGGGCGTCTGGTCGCGCCCCGAAGTGGTGGAGGGTGGTTTGAACACCGAGCACGACGAGGGTGCTGCCGCGTTCTCGCCCGATGGCTCGACGATGTATCTGGCTCGTGCTGTACGGCAGGACTGGCCGACAAATGTCGAGATTTACACCAGCAGCCGCAGCGAAGCCAAGTGGAGCGCTCCGCAGAAGTTTGAAATCACTGCCGACACGTTGAGCAACTACTCTGATCCCTCCGTCAGCCCTGATGGCCAGTGGCTGTATTTCGCCAGTGACATCCCTGGTGGTCAAGGCGGTACCGACATCTGGCGCATCAACCTTAAGGATAAACACGGCACCCTTGAGAACCTGGGTCCGCAAATCAATACCAAGGGCAATGAGCGCTTCCCCAACATGCGCACCGACAGCCTCTTGTATTTCTCCAGCGATGGACATCCTGGCATGGGGGGCTTTGACTTGTTTGTCGCCAAGTTGCAACCTCGTGAGGAGGATGACAAGATTTCGATGGACCGTTGGGTCATCGAGAACATGGGTGTGCCGATGAACTCATCGGCCGACGACTTCGGCATCACCTTTGGCGCAGGCGAGAGCGGTTACATTTCCAGCAACCGTGGCGATGCTCGTGGCTATGACCACATCTTCTCCTTCATCAAGCCCGACCTGCAAATCTGGATTTCGGGTTATGTCGTGGATAAAGATGATGAGCCGGTGCCCAATGCAGTCATCCGTATTGTGGGCGATGACGGCAGCAATCAGAAGACAGCTGCCCGTCCCGACGGCTCCTTCCGTTTTGACCTGCAGCGCGGCGTCAAGTATGCGATGCTGGCAAGTGCCGACGGCTATCTCAACTCACGACAGGAGTTTGAGAGTGACTCGACCGAGGAAGATGCCGAATATAATGTGGACTTCATCCTTGCTGCTACGTTCAAGGCCCAGGTCGTCGAGAACATTTTCTACGACTTTGACAAGGCTGTCCTGCGCGATGAATCAAAGTTGGCGCTCGATAGTATGGTCCTGCTCTTGAAGGACCATCCCAATATCGTCATCGAAATGGCATCCCATACCGACCGCGTAGGCAGTGCCAAATACAATCAAGGCCTGTCACAGCGTCGTGCACAAAGTGTTGTGGATTATCTGATAGAAAACGGTATCCCCAAGGAGCGCCTGAAACCGGCTGGCTATGGCGAATCGCGTCCCAAGACAGTCACTAAGCGTATCCACAGCCAGTATCCCCAGTTTGAAGAAGGCGTCACACTCACCGAGGAGTTTATCAAGACCTTGAGCAAGGAGGATCAGCAAGCCGCCGACCAAATCAACCGCCGCACCGAGTTCGAAGTCATCGACACCGCCTTCCAGTATTAAGGTAATAAGGTGATAAAAAACCGCCACATGTGGCGGTTTTTCTTTTGCTGTTATCCGTTTTTTGTTCTAGAAAATTTATAGTCTAGATGGTCTAGAATATCTAGTGCCTGTAGAATTATCTATCGCCCGATGCAGTAGTAGGTGAAGCCCATGTCCTGGAGTTCATCGCCGTCATACACGTTGCGGCCGTCAATGATGACTGGTGTATTCATCAGGCTCTTGACGGTTTGCCAGGCGGGAATGCGGAATTGCCTCCACTCGGTGAGCAAGAGCACGGCGTCGGCACCTTTAACGGCGTCATACATGTCGAGACCGCAATACACGGTGCTCCAGCGACGCTTTGTGGCATTCATGGCCACGGGGTCATAGACGCGCACGTGGCAACCGGCGTCCATCAGCATATTAATGGTGTCAATAGACGGTGCCGAGGTCATGTCATCGGTCTCGGGCTTGAAACTCAGTCCCCACAGGGCTACGGTCTTTCCAGCCAGTTCACCTTTGAAGTGGTTATACAGCTTCTTGAACAGGATGCACTTCTGGCGGTTATTGACGTTCTCTACCGCCTTAAGGATTTCCATGTCATGGTTATGCTCGCTGCCGATCTTAATCAGGTCGTTGATGTCCTGCGGGAACAATGTGCCGCCATAACCACAGCCTGGGAAAATGTATTTGGGACCGATGCGGCTGTCGGAGCCCACGCCATGGCGCACGATGTTGACATCGGCACCCACGATTTCGCACAGGTTGGCAATCTCGTTCATGAAGCTTACGCGCGTGGCGAGCATCGAGGTAGCGGCATACTTGATCATCTCGGCCGTGCGGGTATCGGTATAGATGACCGTACGGTTGTTGTGCATCAGGATAGTGCGGTACAAGCGTTCCATCGCCTGGCGTGCACTGGTGGTCTCGGTGCCGATGACGATGCGGTCAGGTTTCATGAAGTCCTTAATGCCGTTGCCCTCGGTCAGGAAGTCGGGATTGCTGGCCACATCAAACTTGATGTTGCTGGCACCGCGTGCTTCCAGGGTTTCGCCGATGATCTTAGTCACGTGCTGAGCTGTACCGACGGGGACCGTTGACTTGATGACAAACACGCTGTAACGCGTAATCAGGTTGCCGAAGTCCTTGGCAATATCCAATATAGGTGTCAAGTCGGTAGAACCGTCTTCGCTGGCTTTTGTGTCGATAGCGCAGAAAACGAAGTCCTGATCGATAAATCCCTGTTTGTAGTCGCTTGAGAAGGTGAGCCGCTTATCGTTGACGTTGCGGTTGATCATGTTGTCCAAGCCCGGCTCATAGATAGGTATGGCACCATACACGAGGCGGTTAATCTTCTGGCTATCGCGGTCAACGCATGTCACGTTGACTCCTAGGTCGGCAAAGCAAGTACCGCTCACCAGACCCACATATCCTGTTCCTACTATTGAAACATTCATAATATGCTCTTTTTTTATTCTTTATCTGTTTGGCAAGTAATCAATTTGCAAATGTACGAAGTTTTTAAAGAAATTTCTTGTGATTATTAAAAAAAATCTCTATGTTTGCACATTCTAAATGATAATGTGCAATTTAATTAATTTGTATAACCAATAATAAATGTTTAATCTATGAAAAAGTATTTAGCTGAAATGGTAGGCACTTTCGTGCTGACGTTCTTGGGTTGCGGTGCTGCCGTTGCTCTTGGTTGTGGTACCGATACTGCATCGGTAGTGGGTACCGCTATCGCCTTTGGTCTGGCTGTAGTCGCTATGGCTTACACCATCGGTGGCATTAGTGGTTGCCACATCAACCCTGCTATTACGTTGGGATGTTTCCTGAGCGGGCGTATGAATGCCAAGGATTGCGGTATGTACATGGTTTTCCAGGTGATTGGAGCTATCCTTGCTGCCGCTGTACTGGCTGGTATCATTGGAACTGCTGCTGTAGATCCCATTATCACCACCAAGACGGGTGCCAATGCATGCGCCTTCGGCGTGACCAACGGCCTGATTGTCGAGATTGTGCTGACCATGATCTTCGTTCTTGTGGTACTGGGTGCCACTGCTAAGACCAACGGTGCCACCAACAACTTTGCTGGTCTGGCTATCGGTCTGTCGCTGATTCTTATCCACCTGGTAGGTATCCACTTCACGGGCACTTCGGTTAATCCCGCCCGTTCCATCGGTCCAGCCCTGTTCGAGGGTGGACAAGCCCTGAGTGAACTCTGGGTGTTCATCGTCGGCCCGCTGGTAGGTGGTGCACTTGCAGCCTGCATCTGGAAGATCATCGATTGCAACTGTGACAAGAAAGCTGAGTAAATCAAGTGAAAGATAATCCATTATAAACTCTAAATTTTAACTTCATTATGAACTACAAGATTATTGACATTGAGGGTATTGGAGATGTTTATGCTCCCAAATTGATTGCTGAGGGCGTCGAGACCGTTGAACAGCTGCTCGACCGTTGTGCCGCTCCCGCTGGCCGCAAGGAATTGGCCGAGAAGACTGGTATCAGCGAGAAACTGATTCTCAAGTGGACCAACCATGCCGACCTGTTCCGTATCAACGGCATCGGCCCGCAGTTCGCCGAACTGCTCGAGGCCGCTGGCGTGGACACCGTTAAGGAACTGCGCCACCGCGTAGCCGCCAACCTTGCCGCCAAGGTTGCCGAGGTCAACGAGGAGAAGCACCTGTGCGGCCGCGTTCCCGCCGAGGTAGAAATCCAGAAGATGATCGACCAGGCCAAGGAACTCGAACCCCGTATGACCTATTAACCATCAGGTCATTAACTCAATCACAACAATCCGCCGGAACCATTATAGGTCCCGGCGGATTGCTATATCTATAACTATAGTCTCTATAGCTTCTATAATTTCTATGGTATCTATCTTGGTTACGGCATGGTGAGCTCGCCGCAGAGGTCGCTGACCATGTATTTCTTGACCATGCTGGGAGAATACTTCATGCCGAAGAGGAACATCAGCTTGGTGATGGCTGCCTCGCTGGTCATGTCACCGCCACCGATGACGCCTGCATCGAGCAGGGTTTTGCCTGTCTCATAAAGCGAGCAGTTCACGCCGCCGTTGACACACTGGGTCACATTGACGATGACCACGCCACGTTCAATAGCTTCCTCGATGCACTTGATGAACCAGGGGTAACTAGGCGTATTGCCTGCACCGTAGGTCTTCAGGACGATACCCTTGATGCCGGGCGTGTGCAGCAGGTAGTCAAGCGTCTGCTCGGTCATGCCGGGGTTGAGCTCGAGGAACATGACGTTATTGTCCATGTCGGTGCACACCCTCAATGGGCGCGGCGGCATTTTCCTTAGTCTTGCCTCATTATACTCGATATCAAGGCCGATTTCGGCCAACTGGGGATAGTTGAAACTCTTGAAGGCGTTGAAGTTGTCGGCGCTCATTTTGGTGGCACGGTTGCCGCGCCACAGATAGTTCTCAAACAGGATGGCGACTTCCTGCACGCGCGGACGCCCCTTCTCATCAATAGCCGCAGCGACCTGCAGGGCGGTGATAAGGTTCTCCTCACCATCGGTGCGCACCTCACCGATAGGCAACTGTGAACCGGTGATGATGACTGGTTTGCTCAGGTTCTCGAGCATGAAGCTCAATGCCGAGGCCGTAAAGGCCATCGTGTCGGTGCCATGCAGCACGACGAAACCGTCATAGCGGTAGTAGTGTTCCTCAATAGCCAGGGCAATGTCGCGCCAGTGGCTCGGGTCCATGTTGCTGCTGTCGATGGGCGGGTTAAACTGGATGTTGTCGATGTCGTAGTCCAGTTTTTTCACCTTGGGCACATTGTCCATCAAGTGTGAGAAGTCAAACGGCTGCAGGGCATGAGTCTCGGGGTTCTCGATCATGCCGATGGTTCCACCGGTATAGATAATCAGTATTTTGGGTCGTTTCATGTTCGTTGATTGGTTTATGGTGTGGTTGTTATGGTCAATTCTTCATCAGCTCTCGGCCGCGCTCAAAGGCCTTGTCGAAGAACATCATGTGGTAGTCCAGCGAGTTCACCCAGTAGTCCCAGCTGTGGCGGCCGGGGCGCACGGTGAAGTCGTGTTCGATGCCAGCCTCGACCAGTTGGTCGTGAAAGGCGATATTGTTCTTGATGAAGATGTCGTTCAAGCCATCGTCAATGATGATGTTCTGGGCGGGTTTGAGTGGACAGTTTTTCACTTGGTCAACAAGGTTGCACACGGCATGGTCGCGCCACCGCTGCTCATTGTCGGCAAGGTTACCTAGGCGGTCCTTGATGTGCCAGCTGTCGGGATATTGGGTGATGTCCATATTACCGCTCATGCTGCCACATGACCAGAACACGTCAGGGTGACGGAAGGCCAGGAACAGCGCACCGTGGCCGCCCATGCTCAGGCCCGTGATGGCGCGCATGTAGCGGTTGGCGTGGGTGCGGTAGTGGCTGTCGATATATTCAACGAGTTCCTTGCTCACGTAGGTCTCAAACTGCATCTTGGGATCAATGGGCGAGTCAAAGTACCAGCTGTCTTGCCCGTCGGGACACACGATGATGACATTGTATTTATCGGCCAAACGATGCAGGTCGGTCTTTCTGCTCCAGTCACTGTAGCAGCCAGTGGCGCCATGCAGCAGGTAGAGTACGGGATATCGCTCGTTGGATAGGTGCTTGTCATAGTACACACTGGGCAAGACAACCACATTCTTAATGATGCGGCTCATCGCTTGGCTCATCACCTCGATGGTGTCGGCATTTGAAGCATCCTCCTCGGGAGCTGCCATTTCGATGCCTTTGTTTTGCGGCTGCGGGTGAGCACATGCGGTCGTTGCCATGAGCGTCATGGCAGCAAACATCAATAGCGGTAGAAATATACTCTTTTTCATCACTTTTTTATTGATACATTGGCAGGTTAGACAATGATAAAATTACATCAAAAGAACCGTCCCTATTTTCCCCTTTTTTTCTTGAAGAAGTCGGTCATCAGCTTGGCACACTCTTCCTGGAGGACGCCGGCGGTGACAACCGTCTTGGGATGGAAGGGGGATGCACACATCGTGTGATAGCCGCGCTTGTCGTCGCTCGCGCCATACACGATGCGCGGTATTTGACTCCAGGCTAGGGCGCCGGCACACATCAGGCACGGCTCAACGGTGACATACAGCGTGCAGTCGGTCAGGTACTTGCCGCCAAGGGTCGAGGCAGCTGCGGTAATGGCTTGCATCTCGGCATGGGCAGTGACATCGGTGAGGGCCTCGGTCAGATTGTGCCCGCGGCCGATGACGCGCCCCTTGCACACGATAACGGCACCGATGGGCACCTCGTCGCGCTCCAGGGCTTTGTGCGCTTCGTCCAGCGCCATGCGCATATATCTGATGTCAATATCCTCGGCAGTCATCAGTCAATCATCACTTTACGTACGGTATCGCCCACCTTCACGATATAAACCCTGGGTCCAGGCAGGCTGATCCAGTTGCTGGTGGTGGGGCGCTCATACCACAAGGTACCATACACGTCATAGATGAATGTCCACATCCCGTGGGTGTCGCCCTTGACATGGATGCTGCCGTCAAGGCCCAAGATGGTCAGCTCGTTCTCGGGAGCAGGTTCTATCTCCTCGATGGCAGCGGGCTCAGTTGTTGCTACCAACTCCAGATCCTCCTCATCGCGCATCAGCGTGGTGGGAACGACCAGATAGTCGGTGGTGGCGGCTCCGATGGGCAGATAGTAGTGGTCGGCTGCGGTGATGGCGGTTAAGTAGCCGTCGGGAGCGTAGATTTTATAGGCCATGTTGTTACCCAACGCCAAGGCGGTCCAACTCTGGCCGATGTTTTCCTGCTGCATGGAAGGCAATACCGCCAATCCCTCGTCTATCCATAGTGAAAACATCTCCTCGTCTCCCCATACACCATCGTTCTGATAGCGGTGTGTGGTGCTCTCGTTGGCCAGCATCACATGGATGTTATTGCAGCCTTCAAAGGTGTTGTCATCCAATGTCAATGGCGGATTGGACGCGTCACAATAAATCTCATTCAGGTTGGAGCAAAAGGCAAACGCTCTGTCACCGATGGTCTGTAGTGTATAGGGCAGATACATGGTCTGCAGGTATGAACAGTCCTCAAAGGCTCCTGTGCCGATTTCTCTGATGCCTTCAGGCAAGACCACACTGGTAATTGCCGTGCCAGCCAGCATATAATTACTTACGGCTGTAAGTCCTAACGGCAGGGTGATGTCGGTCAAATCCTCGGCATCGGCAAACGCTGCCTCGCCGATCATTGTCACGCTGTTGGGAATCTGTACCTGGGTCACTCCCGAGCGCCAGAATGCCCGCGGTGCAATGGCCGCAACATCATAGTTCACACCATCACAGTACACCTTCTCAGGCAAGATGATGCATCCCTTATAGTGGTTCATGCCGTTATAATAGGCCGGTGCGACAGCCACTTGAGTGTCGCTGATGATATTGTAGTAAATCCCATTCGCCTCAATGTCCTGACTATGTCCATGCAGTGCACAACACATGATCATCAAGACACATGCCAATTTCGTACAGAGGGACGGTTCTTTTGTACGAAAATGCTTGCCGTTTTCGTACAAAAGAACCGTCCCTCTGTACGAAAACATTCTGGTTATTTGATTTCTCGTTGTCATTCTCTATAGTAAACGCGCTTGACGCGTGGCGATACGCTGGTTAGTATTTCGTAGGGGATGGTACCGCGAGCCTCGCTTAATAGCTCGACGGGGACGTGCTCGCCGAAGATTTCCACGGTGTCTCCCATCTTACAGGAGGGAACATCGGTGACGTCTATCATCACTGCATCCATGCAGACGTTCCCGACTGTGGGACACATGACACCGTTTACCCACATGCTGACGCGCCCGTTGCCGAAGTGTCGGTCAAAACCGTCGGCATAGCCGATGTTGACCGTAGCGATGCGGCTGTCGCGCTCCAGCACTCCGCGACGGCCATAGCCCACGGTCGTGCCTGCCGGCCATTCCTTGACACTGATGATGATGGAACGCAGGGCCGACACTGGCATGAGTGTGTCTTCGCTGCCGTCAAATAGCGTGCGTATGCCGTAGAGGCCGATGCCGATGCGTACCATATCATATTGATGCTCAGGGAATCTGACAATGCCACTGGTGTTGAGGATGTGCCGCATGATATGGTGGTCAAACTCTTGTTGCAGTAGCTCGCTGCATGCGTCAAAGCAGTCAAACTGTGCCTGGGTGTAAGCATCCTGGTCGGGCTCATCGGCAACGCTCAGGTGGGAGAACACCGATGCTGGCGTGATGACGTCCTGCCCTTTGAGCAAGGTGATGAGTTCGGGCAGTTGCTCTTGGGTAAATCCCAGGCGGTGCATGCCGGTGTCAATCTTGATGTGTACAGGAAATTCTTGCACGCCATAGCGTTTGCCCTCCTTAATGAGGTCTTGCGCCATCTCCAGGCTGTAAAGTTCAGGCTCAAGCCGGTACTGGAACATGGCCTTATAGTTCACACCGTTGGGGTTGAGCACGATGACCGGCATGGTAATGCTGGCCTTGCGCAGTTCAACGCCCTCGTCATGTACCGCTACTGCAAGGTAATCACAGCCACAATCCTGCAATGTCTTGGCAATCTCGTAACTACCTGCTCCATATCCACTTGCCTTGACCATTCCGATAGTTTTGGTGCCAGGCTTGATGAGTGACTTGAAGAACTTGAAGTTATGGGCCAGGGCGTTCAGGTCAACTTCCATAACGGTAATGTGCTGCTTGGCTTCCAGCATATCGATAATCTGGCTGAAGCCGAAGCTGGGATCTCCCTTGATAAGGATGGTCTCGTCCTCAAAATCACCCTTAGCGACATCATTAATGAAATCCTGGGTGTCGTGGTAGAAGCGTCCATGAGGCATCCACTCAAAGTAATGGCTGTAGCGGCACATCTCTTTGCCGATGCCAATCAGGCGATTCACGCGTTTGGTCTTGAGCAGTTCACTCACGCGGATGTAGAGCTCATCTCCGCTATAGCTCTCGGTAGCCAGGTCGCTCAGGATGACAGTGCATGGACGGTTGCCCGCGCGTCGTGTCATGAAGTTGAGAGCAGGGGTCAGCGAGTAGTAGTCGCTGGTATAGCTGTCCACGATGACGGTGCAGTTGTTCACGCCTTCGATGACGTTGAGACGGGTTCCCACAGGAGTGAGTGCCGCCATGCGCTGATTGATGGTTTCGCGGTCAATGTCCATCTGCAGAAGCACTGCCAGACAGGTGATGGCGTTGTCCATGTCACGATCGGCGGTGAAGGGAATGGTCACTGTTCCTGGCTCATCCTGGAAGGAATAATGCAGCGTGATGCTCTTGTCGTTGCGCTCAGTCCGCTCGATTTGCAGGGGAGCGTCACTGTGTTTGCGCGACCAGGACATGCCCATGGCCACGTCGCTCTCGACCAGTGGCGCGATAGTATGGGTCACCAGCGGGTCGTCGGCACAATAGACGATGCTTTCACAGTTGAAGAGGATTTTGGCTTTTTCCTGGGCCTTCTGTTCCATGGACGCAAAGCCGTCGTTGTGCTCGCTGCCCAGGTTGGTGATGATGCCGATGGTTGGCCTGATCATCGCCTGCAGGTTATCCATCTCGCCTGTCGTTGAAATGCCTGCCTCGATGATGGCGAGGTCAGTATTGTTGTCAATCTCCCACAGTGACAGGGGTACACCGATCTGGGAATTGTAGCTGCGAGGGGACCGCACGATGCGGTAATCGTCCTTCAGCAACTGGTAGAGCCATTCCTTGACGGTCGTTTTTCCACGGCTGCCCGTAATGCCGATGACTGGCAACTCACGGAAACGGCGGCGATGGAATGTCGCCAGTGCCTGCAGGGCTTCGAGCGGTGACTCTACTGCCAGATAATTGGCTCCGGCACATTCGGGAAGCGGAAAATAGTCGCGGGCAACGACAAAGTTGCGTACTCCTTTGTCAAAGAGGTCGGGTATATAGTTGTGCCCGTCGCCCGCATCGGTCCGCAAGGCGAAGAAGATGGTCTCTCGGGGCGACGTCAACGATCGGGAATCGGTGAGCAGTTGGCTGACAATGGCATCCTCGTCGATGATGTGTTCATTGGCCAACTCGAGCACATTGGATATTTCGGTGATTGAGTAATTCAAATTATGTCGTATTTTTTTAGTTGTCAGTTTTAAGTATGATAGGAATCGTCTAAAGCATGAACCCCGTCAGTTCAGGATGGTCGGCCAGATAAGGATATTCCTTGATGAGGTTACGTACCACGCTGGCGGTGTCGGCATTGAAGCGCTCTATCGTTTCACGGTTGGTACTCATGGGACGATGCTGCAGGCGCTTGTGGATGCGCTCGCATCGCGCCACAGCAAGTCCGCTGCGGTCATCGAGATAGGAGGCTTGAAAAGCCTGCCAGATGTATTCCACAGCCACATCGCTGGGATGTACCATGTCGCTGGCGTAGAATCGGTAATCTCGCAGGTCATCAAGCATGATCTCATAGGAGGGGAAATAGTCGCAGTAGTCACGATGCTGGGCGATGGCCTCATTGATGGCTACGCGTAGTGAGGCTTTGCTCAGTGAGTTGGTGTCTAATCCGTCTGCAATGTGGCGGATAGGACTTACCGTCAAAATGATCTTCATTTGAGGATTGAAGTCGTGCAACGAAGTGATGACTTCGTTCAACACCTGCACCATCTCGGGAATGGTTGACATCTTGCGCTCAAATTCATGTTGCGGTACCTTGTGACAGTTGGCGACGACCTCGCCTGTTGTCTTCAGGCGATAGACAATGGCCGTGCCCAATGTAATCGTGAGCAGTTGTGCCTCCTTGAGGGCTTTGTGACCTTGCTCAATGCGCTGGTTCATGCGGTCGATGGTCGCTTGCTTGTCGGGCAGCGAGTAGCGAGAGTGGAAGTCATAGCTGTTCCACACTCCACCCTGCATGAACAGGTCTCGTCCAGCAATCGGTTCATTGTCAATGAGTCGATGTACAGCACGGGCGATGCTCATTGGGTTGAAAAGCGTTCCCATCGGGTTGACCATGGCGTTGATGAGCGCACCCAGCATCTTGGCTCCTATGTTGTCGCTGAAACACGACCCCAACAGCACCACTTTGTCACTGTGATGCAGCCAACCGCGGTTCTCGCTCGTCTTTACTGTCGTCCTGAATTCCATTTGAAACTTAAAATGGTTGTTTTAACGAGCAAAGATAGTGGTTTTTTGGTAAAACTGGACCACTTTACCGACATTATTTAAAAATAGGGGTGTTTTTGGTCCTAGTGAGGGATATTGGGGCGTTTCTTCTTTAACGATTAAAGAGGGACAAAAAAGCAGAAAAACGTCTAGCAAAAAAGTGGAAATTATTCAAGATGAAAAGTTTTTCTAAAAAAAATCTTATAATTTATCAATTTTATTGGAAAATAGTTGTATCTTTGTGGCGTCGCAAGCCCCAGTCTGTTCTTAACTTATTGCTTATTGACTGTTAATTAACGAGTTCTTGCGCCGTTACTTATTGACGTTTACTATTTAAAAACTATAGACATTATGGCAACAAAACTTGATTCACTGGATTATAGGATTTTAAAGATGCTTTCACTGAACGCTCGCAAGCCTTATCTTGAGATTGCTCGTGCGTGCAATGTGTCGGGTGCCGCTATCCATCAGCGCATCCAGAAACTCTACAACATGGGTGTGATCAAAGGGTCCATCTCTTTGATTGATCCAGCCTCGGTAGGTTATCAGACATGTGCCTACATCGGTTTCTTTTTGAACGATCCCTCCAAGTTTGACGAGGTGGTGGCTCGACTCAAGACCGTCCCCGAGGTGGTTGAGTGCTACTTTACTACTGGTAAGTATGACTTGTTCATCAAGTTATATGCCCAGAACAATGACCACCTGTTGCAGGTTATTCACGACCGCTTCATGAAGATGGGCCTGGGCCGCAGCGAGACACTTATCACTTTCAAGGAAGTGTTCAAACGCCAGATTCCCATCGATCCCGAGGGCGAGGAAATAAAAGAATGATAAGATTTTTTGGAAGGGAGCGGCAAACGCTCCCTTTTTCATCATAATGAGGTTTCAAAAAAAACAGGTAAAAAAGATTTATGGAAAAACGTGAAAAAACATTACCGGGTGACATCTTACCCGAAGAACAGCTATGGCTTGACACAGCCAGGCTGATGGCACGAGAGGCAGGCGAAGTGCTGAAACGGCACTTCCGCCGTCGCGATCTCGCCATCGAGGACAAGGGGAGTGCGTTTGACATTGTGACCGAGGCCGACAAGGGCAGCGAGCGCATCATCATTGATATGATTCACGCTAGGTTCCCTGGCCATGCCATCTTGAGCGAGGAGAGTGGTGATGACCATCGGCAAGCCCGCTTCCAGTGGGTTATCGACCCCCTTGATGGCACAGTGAACTACAGTGCTGGTATTGCCGTCCATTGCATCTCCATCGGCTTGAAAGTGGATGGTGAGACACGGTTCGGTTATGTGTATGCACCAAAGCTCGATGAGGAATTCTGGGCTCTCAAGGGCAGGGGCGCCTATGGACCTTATGGACGCTTGCAGGCCAAGGCAACGACCGAGTTGCAGCGCGCCGTCATCTCCACAGGCTTCCCCTACGATAAGGCGACCAACTCCGACAATAATTTTGATACCTTAGGTCGTGTGATGCCTCGGGTGAGAGGCGTCAGGCGCCTAGGTTCGGCAGCGATGGACCTGTGTTATGTCGCTGCAGGGTGGCTCGACGGCTATTGGGAGTTGAACCTCAAGGAATGGGATGCCTGTGCTGGAGAACTCATCGCCCAGGAGGCTGGAGCCTTCGTCAAGCGTTACCGTGAGGATCATGGCATCTGCATTCTGGCAGCATGTCCCGGCATTGCACAACAACTGCTGGAGATGGTCGAGTAAACGTCACTCCGCCATAGCTCATACACGGGCTTTAACGATGTTTAACAAATTTACTCCTTGTTGAACATTAGGCGCTGCGTATCTTTGTAGTATCAATCATCCTGATATAAAAATGTCTATAATACTATGATGAGAAGAATCCTTTACCCTGTTGTGATGTGCCTTGTGGCATTCACGGCCTTTGGCCACACCACTCGACAAATTACCCATAACGAGAACCAATCTACTGAATACCAGTCCATTTTGCCAGAAGCAATCGGGGCTGTTGACTCGCTGAGTATTATTCTCGGCGACGTTTATGGTATTGTATATGGCGAGAAATTGCACGGTATTATAGATGCCGACATCGATACCGAGCAAGTCACCAAAACCATCAACCAGATATTCAATAGCCAAGAGGGCAAAGATTACATCATCGGAAAGCAGTTCGGACTAACGTTCGCCCAAATAAATCAGAAGCTCAGGGATGACTATGGCTGCGATCTCAACAAACAACTGCTTTTAGAGCATCTGAAGGCTGAATTATTGACCGAGAACCCCATAGACTCTTACACATCATACGCCATGGAAGTAAAAATGATTGATTTCTTGGAGCAAATCAATTCCAACGGCGAGGCCCCAAGCGACGCCTTAATCGACTCGTTAAGCAGCATAATGGGCACTGTGGATGGCTTCAAGATACGCTACGCCTTTAGCAAGCAAGACGCAGACTTTGAACAGTTATTCAAAGGCATTGAATACAGCTTTGAACAGGAATACGATAAAACCGCCGCGATTGAACAAGCAGGAATCGAAATCGTTCAAATATTTAATGATACCCAGGAGCGAGCACACATGCCGCTTAACAAAGATCTCTTTATGGAGCACCTGATCAGTGGATTGAGTGTCGAATCCACAGGCTTTATGGAGCACCTGATCAGTGGATTGAGTGTCGAGTCCACAGGCGAAGAAGATCTCAGTGGATTGAGTGTCGAATCCTCAGGCGAAGATGATCTTCAAACATTAAGTGACAAAATTGACCCGTTGATAGAAAGGGTCGCCGGACTTTCACCCGATGGTATCGCCAATAAAAAAGCCGGTGAGGCCTATATGGAACAATTACGCAAGGACCAGAGTTTCAAGTTCACCAATAGCGGGCTGGCCTATAAAATGCTCAAGGAGGGCAATGGCAAGAATTCTACCGAAGATGATGAGGTAAAGGTGGTAAACTATGTGGGCAAGCATCTTGACGGCACCGTGTTCGACTCGAGCGAAGGCGAACCCATGCCCCGAATCAAATATGAGATTAAAGGCGTTTCCGAAATGCTGCAACTCATGAAGCCCGGCGACAAGGCAATCGTTGTCATCCCTAGCAATTTGGCCTATGGCGCTATTCCTAACAACTACGCAATCGGTCCCAACGAAACCCTCATCTTCGAAATTGAAATCATCGATAGCCTGAAATAATTTGCTTCGGACTGCCTATAATTTAGGATAGCGTCTATTGAAAATCTCATGCACTTATACATTCTATTGACAATATTTGCATTACCTTTGCAGTCTATTTATTGAAAATACAAGAAATCAGAATATGGATAAGAAGATTGTTTTAAGCGGAATCCGCCCCACTGGACAGTTGCACTTGGGTAACTATCTGGGCGCCTTGAGTAACTTTGTGAAGATGCAGAACGAGGGCAAGTATGACAGTTATTACTTCATTGCCGACCTGCACGCCCTCACGACCAACCCCGACCCCAAGGAACTACACACCAACGTGCGTCACATCCTGGCCGAATATTTGGCCGCTGGTTTGGACCCTGAGAAGTCCACCATCTTTGTGCAGAGCGATGTGCCCGAGGTGAGCGAGATGTATCTGCTGCTCAATATGCACGTGGGCATCGGTGAACTGATGCGCACGGCCGCTTTCAAGGATAAGGCCCGCAAGGCCCTTGGCATCACCGCTCCCACCCAGGGCGATGACGACGAGGACGTGGCCAAGGAAATCATCGGTGCCAGCACCAACAAGCGTGTCAATGCCGGTCTGTTGACCTATCCCACGCTGATGGCTGTGGACATCCTTATCCAGCGCGCCGACTTTGTGCCCGTGGGCAAGGATCAGGAGCAGCATTTGGAGCTGACGCGCCGTTTCGCCCGTCGCTTCAACTCGTTCTACAAGACCGAATATTTCAAGGAGCCGCAGAACTTCAACTTCGGTAGCGCACCCGTCAAGGTGCCTGGTCTGGACGGTAGCGGCAAGATGGGCAAGAGCGAGGGCAACTGCATCTACCTCGTTGACGAGGAGAAAGCCATCCGCAAGAAGGTGATGCGCGCCGTGACCGATGGCGGTCCCACCGAGCCCAATATGCCTATGGCTGAGCCTGTTCAGAACCTGTTCACGATTCTGAAGCTCGTCGGCACCCCCGACAAGGTGGAGTACTTCACCGAGGCCTACAACAACTGCTCTATCCGCTACGGCGACCTCAAGAAGGAGATTGCCGAGGACATCGTGGCACTGACTACGCCCATCCGCGAACGCATCCTGGATATCGAGAACGATGACGCCTACCTGCACCGCGTCCTGGAGATGGGTGCCGAGCGTGCCCGCGCCCGTGCCGGCAAGACCCTTGCCGATGTGCGCGAGATCATGGGCATCACCAAGTTCTGATACGACAACTGTCACCGTGCGTTAAAAGGAAAACAATAAGTACAATAAATACAAACTGTTCGTCATCAGAATATTGTATTTATTGTCTTCAATTTAGGCCATGAAAGGATACATCGAGGACAAAGAGTTCGGAAAGATACATGTGGAACTGCGCCGAGGCATGACCTCGGTGCGGTTCACTTATCATACCGATGGCCAGTTGCTGATGCGGGCGCCCCTGGGCGTCTCGGTGGCAGACCTGCAGCGCATGGTGGACATGAACCGCGAGCGATTGCGCACATTTCCACGCCCGGACTCGGTAACTTTCCACGTGGGACAGGTCATCGAGTGTTACAAGTGCCAGGTTGTCATTGAGTCACAGAGCCGTATGCCGGGCTATATCCTCAACCATTGGGAAGGCGACACGTTACACCTACAAGTCCATGAGAGTGCCAATCTTGACGATGACAATGTCAAGCGTACCCTTTCCAGCGTCATCGGGCGTGCCATGGACGTTCAAGCCCATGCCGTCCTGTTGCCGTTTGCCCAGCGCGTGGCTGACGAGCTGGGACTCCAGCCTGCAGGCTTCGAGGTGGGCCGTGGCATGAGGAAGTTGGGGCATTGCACCGTCAAGAAGGTCATTCAACTCTCCCGCAACCTCATGTTTCTGCCCGAACTGCTTATCCGTTACGTCATCTGCCACGAGCTGGCCCACTTGACCCACATGAACCATTCCCCCGAGTTCCACGCCCTGTGCGACCAATACACTGGCGGCCACGAAAAAGACCTCGAGCAACAACTCCGCCACTTCCGCTTCCCCATCCTGAAATAATCTATGGCAACTTAATCAACGTGAGTTCAACGAAAATAAAGCGTTGATGCTCAGTTCATCCACAATGTAGAGACGCAAAATTTTGCGTCTCCAGTGCAGCATTTAGTCATGTCTCTACTGGTCATCTGGTGGTTAACTCACTGAAATCTGAAACAGAATCTCCTTGAACTCATTTTAAATCTTATCATGTTAACAACCCAACTAAGCATTCATTTAGCCCAATTGAACTTAAATCTCCATAAATAAGCCATAAATCGCCTCACCTATAGAACTACCTCATGTATATCATGCATGAATATTGGCGAAAATATACATCCTAAAAATGTTTAAAAGTATTTTTCATTTTTCTTGCGTATTATAAAATATTGTATTACTTTTGCGGGGTTGAATAAGAATTGGACATTATTAACTCGTTAGCTTGACATGTTGAAATAGAAGCGTTATGCTTATAACCTTGTTAAATTTGTAGGACATCTTCAATTTGCCCGCAAAAGAGTAGGCATGGCAGCTTCCACGTTATAGGCGTGGTCTGCACCTCCATCTCTTGCATTCAAGTTTGATTTAAGGTGCTTAATTAACAAAGCATGGCATAAGGACCCCCGCTTTTTTTCGTTGTTTAACCTTGTTGAGCAGGCTAGAATATGAGAATTGTTTTATTTCTTTTTTATTAATTTTTAATTTTTGCTTTTTATGAAAAAATGTGTGTTACAAAAACCGCGGTGGCAATATTTGATGATATTGCTATTGGGGATGACGTTTGCTTTTAACGCTGCAAGCGCCGAGTCTGAATGCAACTGGTCTCTTGAAGTGTGGGAAACCGGTAACGATGTTCCCATCGGTACGTTCTTGTTTTCTGATTTTGAACCGACTGTAACCTTCGATGACGGTCAATTGGTTGTCACGACTAAGTATCTTGATGTTTATTTCTATGACCTTAATGAAATTAGAAAGCTCACTTATAAGAATGAAGATGGTTCTGGCATCAATGATATCGTGGCCGAGAAAGCCTTGATGAAGTTTAATGGTGATGACATCGTGTTCACATCTCTTGAAAAAGGTACCAATATTTTGGTTTATGCTGCAAATGGAATGCTCATGATGAATAAGAGCGTTACTGACGCTGGTGACTGCACCCTCTCTCTGTCGGGACTGAGCCAAGGCGTTTATGTGATTAATGTGAATGGTAAAACCTTTAAAATCGTGAAGAAATGAAAAAGATTAGTTTGACCTTGTTGATTGTTTTTGGCATGCTCTTCGGTATTGTGTATGCCCAAAACTATGTAGTTGTTAACCAAGGAGCGAAGAAAACTGGTTTCCTCATGTCAAAGGTTAACAGCATCATTCATGAGGACTGTGGTGTAACCATCAAGACAGACAAAGACAATTTCTTTGATGTAGAAACGGTTGACAGCATCACGTTTGATGCCGAGGACGGCATCGTAAGGCTGTATGAAAATATTTGTGACTACGATGTGGCATTTTTAACTAAGTTATTTGGCAACTTTGCCATGAAAGAGGGCTGCGTCTGCACCGAGAATAGCAGATTCAATGCTGTTACCTATGCTCCTCCCGTTGGTATGGCTGATACCATCTGCATCATTTCTACTGCAGAGAATAATATTCCTACCCAGATGATAACCGCTGAAGGTATTTATTACTTCGGCTATCCGACCGACACAACCTTTGAGCTCGTTTATGACGATGGCGTTACCGCTGCTATGGTTGGCTGCATCAAAATCTCGATGGATGATCTGAAGAACTGTGTATATGGTGAGGATGCATTCAAGTCAACGATTGCCAATGCGGCCTCATTGTTGAAGGATTGCAATGGCGGCAGTGTGAATTTGGGCACCTATGCCAACTTGTTTGAGACCGTGTGCGAATTGCCCTATGTTGAAGACGAGGAATTCATTGAAAGCCTTCCTATCGGAGAATCTGGCCACTATGAGTTCTCTGAAAGCATGAGCAGCTGGTATGATGATCATGTGAACATGATTTGCAATACCCTCTTCATGTGGACTGGTGACGCTTCTTACAAGGTGGGTGGATCTTCATGCACCTTGAGCGGTTCTATCTGGTGCCCCTCAAACACTTACAATGAATATGGAACTTATGGCATCCTGTGCGATACCGACCCCGATAAGTTGCTCATGGGTCAAGCCGAGTTTGAGGCTACAGGTTTCCAGCCTTACGACGAATTCAGCTTCAACATCGACTACCGCGGATTGAAGCCCAACACCAACTATTACTATCGTGTATATTATAAATTCAATAACGCCAACCACGGTGGTCTTGTTCCCCGTTATGGCGAAATCACCGATCAGGTTGTCTATGATCCCGTTATCAAGTCATTCAGAACTGGTGAGAATATGCTGACCGTAGATGTTGTTATGTGCATTGATGTGACAGGTAGTATGTATGATATCATCAATACTGTGAAGCGTAACGCTATCGGCTTCTATGATGCATTCAAGGAATGCTGTGACAATAACGGTATCCAGTTGACTGGCCTCAACACTCAAGTAATCGCATTCCAGGATAAGTATCACGATGGAGATAGGTGGCTGCAGACCAGTAGCACCTACTGGTTGCCCGATCAGTCTGAAGAGTTTAAGAGTTTTGTAAACAATCTGTATGCTGATGATGGTGGTGACTGGCCCGAAAGTGGTCTTGACGCTCTGCAAGTAGCTTTCAATAAGCAAGACTGGAGTGTTGACGATGGTTATCACCGTCAAGTAGTCATTCTCTGGACAGATGCTCCTTATCTGATTAATGATGGTTACGGCCATTATACAGATGTTGAGCTGGATGACCTTGAAGCTCAGTGGAATGCAATGTCATCTGGACGCCGCTTGATTCTGTTTGCTCCTTACTTGACTTACAATTATGGTTATACCAACGCTGGTGATTGGGGTGTATTTGACGACTGGACTAATGTAATTCATGTAGATGACCTCAGCAATGGTTTCAACAACTTCCAGTACATCCTTGAGTCCATCATTGGTGAGTTGACCAGCAAGGCTAAGGCAGCTACATTGAATCATCCTGTGAAAACAGAGTTCCGTCCCAATAAATAATTGAACACTATTCATGGAAATGAAAAGTCCGTGATTTAGATATTTCATTAAGGGATATTAAATCATTGATATCACAGGGGTTGAGATCTTTTTGGGTCCTCATCAATCCCTGTGATATTTTTAACCAAATTTAAAAGTATTAGTATTATGAAAAAATTATTCCTATTAATAATCATCATTTTTACCTGTATTGCTGTAGCTCGTGCCAATAAGGCAGAACCTGGTTGGCATACTTTTATACAAAGTGACGGCAAGGTCGTGACTTTTCAAGTAATCGGAGACGAAAGAAGCCACGCCACTTTGACACAAGATGGACTGATGCTTTCTACTGGTAATGACGGCGATCTGTATTATCACTCTTCGCTGACAGGACGTACATTGGTCCGCGCTCACGATGCTGAATTCCGCACTGCCGTTGAGACTGCATTCATTGAAGCCCAGCGAACTAACATTAAATATGAATACAAAAATACTTCCACTCGATTTACTGCACCAAGTCGTGTTGGTGGAAGTAATGCCGAGGATGGCTGTCCTGCGAAAGGTAAGAGATATTTACCAGTTATTTTAGTGCAATTTCCTAATACGTCGTTCAAATACACAAAAGAGCAAATAGAAGAGTCCATGCTTACTGGAGAAAAAAGTGTAGGGAAGTATTTTAAAGACCAATCTAATGATATGTATCAACCGCAATTTGTGGTTATGGGACCGTATAAGCTTGCTAACGATTATCCATATTATGGTGAAGACGATGGGCACGGAAACGATATACGAGTTCGTGAAATGGTTAGAGAAGCCATTAGATTAGCTGTTAATGCAGGCGATTTTAAGGATTATTCCACTTTTGAAAAAGCTTATGAAACAGTCGATAATATACGCACTTTTTGTGATGCGGTATTGGTCATTTATTCTGGATATGCTAATTATAATAATGACAATCAATATGACACCAATACAGTGTGGCCTTGTAGTGGTAACTTAATCAATGAAGAAGAAGATGACTATTATCTTATAACAGATGGTATCTATGGCTATAAGTTTGGTGTTTTTAATGAGCTTAATCATGAAACTTCTGGAATTAATGGCATAGGCACATTCTGCCATGAATTCAGTCATTGCTTGGGACTACCGGATTTCTATGATTCAACCTATGGTGGTCGATATGGAATGGGGCGATGGAGTTTAATGGATCTGGGGGATCACTGTGATAATTACAACACCCCTGTCGGCTATAGTGCTTATGAGAAAAAATTCATGGGTTGGTTTGATTATACTGAAGCTTTGCCTGGTCATTACTATACCCTTCCTGCATGGAATCAAGGTGGAGACAAAGCCGTACGTGTTACTAGTGATGTGAACAGCAACGAATACTTCATCTATGAGAACCGTAAAAAGCTAAAGTGGGACAAGTTCCTTCCTGAAGAGGGCATCATGGTCACTCATGTATCGTATGACCACGATCGTTGGTGCGGTGGAACAGGTTATCGCCCTAATGACCAAGATATCCAGTTGATGACCATCATGCCAGCAGACGGTGTTTTATCAGATGATACCGAAAATGGCGACTTGTGGCCCGAAGGCACCCGTAATTCCTTAACCGATGACTCTTCTCCGGCAACAATACTCTATTTAGAGGAAAATGGCGACATTACAGGCAATGCAGGAAATCTGGGCAAACCCGTGACAGATATGGTCATCAACAATGACGGCACTGCAGGATTCTGGTTTATGAGGAATGAAAACATGGATTTGACTGTTAATCCTGCAAAAGTTGCATTCGGCCACGTTAAATATGGCACAACCAAGACCAGGACAATCCATCTCAATGCTATTGCCAATTACCCTGAGGACAATCTGCAACTGATGGTTATAGGTCCCGACGCGTCCCGATTCACTGTAAAAAGAACTGTATCCGTGTCATCCGTCTGCAGTGAGAAGGGTGCAGATATAGACATCACCTACACACCACCCGTTTTCAGCCCATCCATAACACAACAAAATGCCGTTCTAACGATTAAATTAGGTGATAATATCCTCAAGAGTGTTGATTTGACAGCTATGCCTACGATCTTTGGTGACGAGGATGGCGATGGCAAATTCAATATCGACGACGTGACATCCATAATCAACTACTTGTTAGCCAACCAAGATTCTCCTTATTCGGGTGAACTGAGTATTACAGATTTGACAACAATGATTGGCTATCTGCTGGATGGAGAGACAACTGTTGACTTGGAAGACGGCCTTGTGGCCTATTATCCTCTTGATGGTGATGCAAAAGACATGAGCGGTAACGGCAACCATGGTATCGCTACTAATGTAACCGCAACAACAGGTGTCACAGGCGAGCAAAGTGGTGCGTACCGCTTCGGTGGCACGGCTAGTCCTGGCTTCATTCGAGTGCCCAACAGCCCCTCTTTACAGTTCAATGACGGTTTCACGTTCTCATGCTTCGTGAAGCCCATGGATTGGAAGGGTATGAATGGCACCGGCAGCATTGTGGAGAATGGCTCTCACTGTATCTTTGCCAAGTCTAGTGACCGCACAGGCCCAGCTATGATGTTCAGTGGCAATGATGACGGGCTACACGTGTGGTGCGGTGCTACGGGTGACCAGTGTCAATGGGCCAACATCGGATCAAGCGATCTGTTGAACAATGGCAATTACTTGAACCGCTGGGTTCATGTGGCCGTTTCCTATAGTTATAGCAAGCGCAAAGCACGACTGTATGTCAATGGAAATCTCATTCAGGAAAGATTCCTGATAACCCCCGTGGACTATTCTTTGATGAACGCCAGTGACCTGTACCTTGGCCGCTTCAAGACCACCAGTTGGTGGAATCCCATGAATGGTGCCCTCGATGAGGTGCGTATCTATAACCGCGCCCTTGGAGTCCCCGAGGTCAAGGAACTTGCGGGCCAATTTATCACCGATGCCCAAGTGGGACTGTCTGAAAGCGTGGTGGTCATGGCTGTCGGCGAGGAAGTACGGGTTAACATCAGAAACGGTTGTGGCAATTATAGTGTGGGTAGCTGCCCCGATATAGTGGACTGTCGCCTTGACGGTGAGTCGATTATCTTGACTGGAATGGGCGAGGGTACAACTAATGTTACCTTTATCGACATTGACAGCCACACCTATATCCAGTTGCCTGTAACCGTTGTAAATGCTACAAAGGTCTATACAGTAAACGGTGTTTCATTCACTATGGTCCCCGTGCTGGGTGGCACGTTCACGATGGGCGCTACCAGCGAACAAGGCACAGATGCGGCCAATAATGAAAAGCCGGCCCATTTGGTGACCTTATCAAATTACAGCATCGGTCAGACTGAAGTGACCCAGGCGCTGTGGCAGGCCGTCATGGGCAGCAATCCCAGCATGTTTACAGGTGATTTGCAGCGACCGGTGGAAAATGTCAGCTGGAATGATTGCCAGAATTTTATCACTAAGCTGAATGAATTGACTGGGCAGCAATTCCGCTTACCCACCGAGGCTGAATGGGAATATGCAGCACGTGGTGACGGTGTGAGCCAGGGCTATAAGTATTCCGGTGGCAATAAGATCAGCGAAGTCGCTTGGTGGGGATGTGGTTATGATGAGACTAGCACAGCTGGTAATAGTGCTTACACAACCCATCCTGTCGGACTGAAGATTGCCAATGAGCTGAGCCTATATGATATGAGTGGTAACGTCTATGAATGGTGCCAGGATTGGTATGGTTCATATAGCAGTGCAGCACAGGTCAATCCCACAGGTCCAGCTTCGGGCTCCAACAGGGTTACCCGTGGTGGAGGATGGGGCTATGGTGATGTCAATTGCCGCGTTTCCCACCGTATGAGTTGTTCGCCGACGTATCGCCATCCCGCTATTGGCTTGCGCTTGGCTCAATAGCCACAGAGCACCTTGATACGGCATTGCAATAAAAGGATTACCTTTTAGGTAATGCGATGTTGTATTAATCTGCTATAAAAACGTGAGTTCAAGGAATATATATTACTGGTTGTTATGCCTCACCTTGTGAAAGAGTTGCAGGTGACCTGATTTCCAGTAGATGTATTCCTTGAACTCACTTAATTATTTAAATATACTGTTATGATTAAATAGTTATTGATGTTGCTGTTATCAAGCAGCTTGGTATGGGCACTTGATGTTACTGAACCTCCTGTGATTTCTTATGAAATTGGCAAATATGAGGTTTCTATTTGCACCGAGGGCGAAGGTGAAGAATTACTCTATATTGATATTGTTGATAATCCTTGCATCGTAGCCCGTGGTAAAGATGGTGTCGCCAACGTTGCCAGTGCTATGGCCCAAGGCGAGTGAAGGTCATCAGCGAGCTTGTTGAGTGGAAGTGTCACACCATTCAGTACCGCAAATGCTGACGTGGATGGGAGCGGACGCATTGCTATTGAAGATGTGACCGCTACTATCAACTTCCTGCTCAACGGCAGTTGGTAATGTTTGTTTTGTGCTCAAAACAAAATCTTGCAAAAATCGTTTGATATAGAAAACGATTTTGGGGATGAGAGTCAATCGGTGAAAGGTAAAACAATAAGTACAATAAATACAAAGTTCTGAAATTGAGAAGATTGTATTTATTGTACTTATTGTTTTCCTTTTAGTATGGGCTTGTCGTTAAGTGGGGTCAGTGGATGGTGACCTGGGTGGCGCCGAAGCCGTACTCGCGGAAGCTGGCGTCCTGGGCGGTGCAACGGGGGTAGCGGCGCTTGAGTTCGCTCAGCAAGTGCTGGCGCAGTTTGCCCTCTCCCTTGCCGTGGATGAAGACGATGCGCTGGCCGTGTTTGCTCAGGTTGGCATCCATCACTTCACGGAACTTATCCATCTGATACTCAAGGATGGCACCTGGTGTCATGCCGTTCAGGTTATCCAGTAGCGAGGTGATGTGCAAGTCCTGAACGATGATGCCATTAGCGTCGGTTTTCTTTTGTACCGGTTTGCGTTGCGGACGATCTAGGCGCTTCTTTTCCTTCATGGCACGCTCCAGTTCGCCGCTGTCGATGCGCATCATACGGGAGGGACGGTCGTTGGTGACGATTTCCACAGCGATGACGGGCACGTCAAAGTAGGGGTTCTCGTGGAAGCAATGCACCTTGTAGAACTTGGTCACGTCGAGGCGTTGCTCAACGAGGGCGGGATTCTTCAGCTTAAAGCCCTTGCCCTGCTTGAAAGCGACATACTGCACGGCGATGTGCGTCATGTCATTGAGGTCGTCATGCCCGAACTCCTCGAGTTGCACCTGGATGTTGGGCTCGACGATGCCGTGGTAGCGCGTATTCCACTCGCCCTCACCGTCGCCACGCGTCATATAGGTGAAATACAGGAAATAGTTCGAGTCATTGACCAGCGAGGCATAGAATGTGGTGGTGTTCAAGTGCTTAATCTCGCGGGCCTCATAGCCCAGCACGACGTTCAGCACCTCGCCCTCGGGGGTCTCCTCGATGGGCAGGGTTACCTCGGGCTCCACTTTAGGTCTGGGAGCAGGCTTATCGGGCTCCACTTGACGGGTGCGGATGTCGAGCGGCCGTTCATAGGTCGACGCCTTGGTGCCTGCTTGGCCCACAACGACCAGGTCGCGTTCCAGCGCGGGGCGCTCAAAGCCGTCCTCGTCTTCCACATAGACATTCTTGCCGTCGATTCTTGTCACTCTGCCGCCTCCCACGTCATTGAGGAAGCGTACGATATCGTTAACCTTTACTTTCATGATGTTGTGTCGATTTTTAGGCTGCAAAGTTACAAAAACGCTATCATGCCACCAAACCATTGCTGGACTCCGTGACTATTCTTGGCTAAAAAACGCAAAAAATAGGGTTATCGCCGACTATTTTTTATTTTTAGGCGGCGATAACTCGTTTTTTTTGCTATTTTTGCAGTCAAAATCATTCAAATAAAGTAATTGATGGCTAAGGAGAACATTATTGGACGTGTAAAGGAGCAGGAGTTACTTGGTGAATATATGGCATCAAGTCAATCTGAATTTATAGCTATTTATGGAAGAAGGCGTATCGGTAAGACCTTTCTTGTCAAACAATTTTTTGATGATCAGTTTGACTTTTATTTGACCGGAATCTATGACAAGAGCAAACGGGAACAGTTGATGAATTTTAACCGTCAACTCAATAAATATTCTGGAGCCTATTACCCGGTGGTTGATAGCTGGTTTGATGCTTTTGCTCAATTGCAACATTATTTGGAAAGGCTGCAAGGCCAAAATCGAATTGTCGTTTTCATGGATGAACTGCCTTGGATGGATACGCCACGCAGCAAGTTTCTTCGTGCACTGGAACTCTTTTGGAATGGGTGGGCTAGTGGTATAAACAATATGAAATTCATCGTATGTGGCTCGGCTACAACCTGGATGACCAACAAATTGCTTGGGGATAAAGGTGGACTTCATAATCGTGTGACTCGTCCCATCCGACTGAGTTCTTTCACCTTGGCCGAAACAGAAAAATATCTGATTAGTAGAGGGTTCCAATATGATCGCTTACAGATGCTGGATGGATATATGATTTTAGGAGGCACCCCATACTATTTGAGCATGTTGCGCCCGCAATATAGCATTGCCCAGAATGTCGATGATTTGTTTTTCGCTGATACAGCCCCCCTGCGTGATGAGTATGATTTCCTTTTCAGATCCCTGTTCAATGATTCGCCAAAATATCGACGGATTATAGAGTTGTTAGCGACAAAAGTCAAGGGAATGACCAAACAGGAAATCATCTCAGCGTTAAAGATAGAGGATAACGGGAATCTGACGGTGATTTTGGAGAATTTGTGCAAATGTGATTTTTTGCGACGGTATAACGCCGTAGGTAAAAAGGAACGTGATATCATGTATCAACTGATTGACCATTATTGTCTGTTCTATATTCGGTATGTGAAAAATGACCACTCTCAGGATTCTCATCGTTGGAGCCACATGCTCAATGATGGATCCCACAATGCGTGGAGTGGCTATGCTTTTGAACAAGTGTGTTTGCGTCATATTGAACAGATTAAGCGCAAGTTGGGTATTGGAGGCATTTTAAGTAATGTCGGTTCATGGCAGGTTGTAGGTGCTCAACTTGATTTGGTCATTGAGCGTAAAGATAGGATTATTAACCTCTGTGAGATGAAATATAGCGAAAAACCATTCAGCGTGACGAAATCTTATCTGGATAAAATGGAAGAAAGACGGACTCTTTTCAGGAGGGCTACCAAAACTACCAAGGCTTTACATTTGACCATGGTATCACCATTTGGCATTAAGGAGAATGCTCAGTGCAAGGAGATCCAAAGTGTGGTGACAATGGATGACTTATATCAAGATTGATGTTTATTGTAAAAAAACACCTTAAAACCCATGCAGTCGTCACAGGAATCGTCGATATTGCTGACTCGGCTTTATACTATGAGATAACAACAACGCGAGGCCGAATAATAGGCTTCGCGTTGCTGAGTTGTTTTGGAGTTTGCTTTAGTACTTATGGTCGGTGTCGTTGAGTTCGTCGGTGGTGAGTTTGCGGCGATCCATCTTGTACCAGCAGTAGGCGATATAGGCCAGCACGAAGGGCACAAGGATTGACACCACGCTCATCACGGTGAGGGTGAACTCGCTCGACGAGCTGTTGCGCAGCGTCAACGAACTCTGAACGTCAAGCAGCGAGGGCAGGTAGGCCGTGTTGTTGTAGCCCATGACCCAGAACAGCGTCATCACCACCAGCACGGTGCCGATGCCTGCGGGCCAGATGCCCTGCTTGTAGTCGCCCTTCATCAGTGACTTGCCGATGCCGAACAGCACCATGACCACGCCCAGCAGCAGGATAATCAGTGCCCACCACATCGTCAAGAAGTTGTGCAGGTACTTGTAGGCCACCCATTGGGCATTACCTCCGTCATCATAGCCCACTCCCGGTGAAGTGAGAATGACAACCACTACTGCCACGAACAGTAAAACGAAGACGACAGAATTGACCAGCAGCAGATGTCGCTGGCTGGCATTGACCTCCTCATCGTCGATATTGTTGATGAAGTAGAGCGACGCCAGGGTGCGTGCCAGGAAGAACACCATCACGCCGAAGAGCAGATTCTTCCAGTAGAAGATGGCCTCGATGCCGTGTTTGGCCCCCCACTGCGAGATGGAGGAGCCTTGCACGTTGAGGATGTTGCTCTTGGTCACCGTGAATTCGGCTCCGAAGAACATCGTTGCTACAGCCACACCCAGCAGGACCGGACCCAAGATGCCGTTGATTAACAACAGTGTGTCGTAGAAACGTGAGCCGTAGATGTTACCGGGCTTGGAACGATATTCGTAGCTAATCGCCTGGATGACAAAGCTGAACAGGATGAGCATCCACAGCCAGTAGGCACCGCCGAAGCTGGTGCTGTAGAATAACGGGAACGACGCGAAGAAGGCACCGCCGAAGGTCACCAATGTGGTATAGGTCAACTCCCACTTGCGGCCCATCGAGTTAATGAGCAGCGCGCGCTTGTCGGGCTTTGTGTAATGGATGAGCATCGACTGGCCACCCTGTACCATGAGCAGGAACACCAGCAGTGCACCGAGCACCGACATGATGAGCCACCAGTAATTCTGTAAAAGATTATAAGTAGTCATGACTTGGTTCCTCCTTTCAATTAATCGTTAACGGTGTCTAAATCGGTCTGCGACTTCTTGGAAATCTGCTTGCAGATGATGCCAATGTCGGCAATCAGCAGGGCAGTAAATACCACGGCAAAGATCCAGAAGGTCACTTGCACATAGCCTGCACTCAGGTCACTGATGGCCACCTTGTTGGGCATCAGGTCCTGGATGGTCCACGGCTGGCGTCCCACCTCGGCAACAATCCATCCGCTGGCGCTGCACAGGTAGGTCAGCGGTATGGTGATGATAGCCAGAATGTACCACCACTTGCTCCACTTGGCCTTGTTGAGAATCTGAGGTTTATAGGCAAACAGCAGGGCCAGTAACAGGAACAACATCAGATAGCCGCCTACGGTCACCATGAAGTGGAAAGTGTAGAACGTCATGGGCACGTTAGGAATGGCCTCCTCGGGCTTGTCCAGATAGGCATAGCCGAAGTGCTTGAAATCGGCATTGATGGCGCTCTTGAGACTGTCTTGAACAACCGTGTTGCCACTGTTCATCGCTGTGCTGTACTGCGAGAGCATTTCCTGAAGCTGCTTGCCGCGCTCCATGCGTTCGGCATAGGATACGGTGTTCACCTCATTGCCCTCGTTGTCATAGGTCACGCCATTGATGATGTCCTCGATGCCCGGCACAAAAGCCTTGAAATCATGGGTGGCGAGGAACGACAGGCCATAGGGGATGCTGATGTCGAACAGGTAGGGATCCTTGTCATCGAAGGCCTGCTTTGATGGGTTCAGAATACCGAAGGCCACAATCGCCTGCTCATGGTTGCCCTTGTACAGACCTTCCATAGCAGCGAGTTTCATGGGTTGGTACTTGGCAACGGTCACGGCGCTCGTGTCGCCAGTGATCATCGTCAGCACGATGCCGATGACACCTACCCAAGCGCCCACCTTGAGACTGCGCTGGCAGTGCTCATAGTTGCGCTTCTTGAGCATCATCCAGCCACACACGCCACAGACGAACACACCGCCCAGTGCCCAGGCACTCAGCACCGTGTGGAAAAACTTGCTCATCGCCATGGGCGAGAGTGCTACAGCAGCAAAGCTCGTCATCTCGTTGCGCATCGTGGCGGGGTTGAACTCGCAGCCTGTGGGATACTGCATCCACGCGTTGGCCACAAGAATCCACAGCGCCGACAGGCTGGCACCGATGGCAGTGAGCCACGTTGCGGCCAGGTGGAACTTGGGGCTCACCTTCTTCCAGCCGAAGAACATCACGGCGATGAACGTCGATTCCATGAAGAAGGCAAGGATACCCTCCACCGCCAGCGGGGCACCGAAGATATCGCCCACAAACCAGCTGTAGTTGGACCAGTTGGTGCCGAACTCAAACTCCAGGATAATACCTGTAGCGACACCGATGGCAAAGTTCACGCCGAAAATCGTCATCCAGAATTTGGTTGTCGCCAGCCATTTCTCGCTCTTGGTCTTCAGTGAGATGGTCTCCATCACTGCGACAATGATGCCCAGACCCAGCGTCAACGGCACGAACAGCCAATGGTAGATAGCCGTGAGTGCAAATTGCGCTCGCGACCAGTCAACAACATTGATTAATTCTTCCATAAATATGATCGTTTAAAGTTTAAAGTTTATAGTTGATTGGCAGGGAGTCGCCTTAGCGGGGCCGATGGTCATCGGTCGGTCAGCTGATGGCGAACATATTCGGTCTTTTCTTCCTCGGTATCACACTTGGTGTTCAGGAAGTTCGGGAAAAACAGCAACTTGATGATGACAAAGAAGATAAACAGCTTGATGCCGATGATGAGCCACAGCGTCTTGCCCACGGTCATGCTGCGGAATCCATCGTAATACAGATGGAACGCCCGCGACCAGAAACCCTGTTTACCCTCTTGCCCTTCGCTCATAACAGAAAAGTATCAGTGTTAAACAAATGACAAAATTAGTGAAAAATATGAAATTCACAAAAATTTAACAGAAAAAGTTACAGTTTTTTCAAAGAAATGTCATTTGTCTGCATTTTGTTTGTCTGATTGGTGGTTTCTGGTTATATTTGCGCTATAAAAACAATCACAAGAATAGATTTGCTTATGAAACGGATTTTACTTTTCAAGACATTGGCCACCATCATGGCGTGTCTCGCACTGGCAATGCCGGCCAGTGCCTATGACTTCGTGAGGAATGGCATTTATTACACGATTAACAGTAATCAGACCTCAGTCACGGTACAAAACAACGGCAATTTTAATTCCTATAGCGGGGATATTGTGGTCCCGCCAACGGTGGCCTACAATGGTGATACCTATACCGTCACTAGTATTGGCTACCAGGCTTTCAAGGACTGCACCGGCCTTACCAGCATCAGGTTGCCTGAGAATATCGAGTATATCATGAATGAAGCCTTCATGAACTGCACGTCACTGACCAGCATCACCATTCCGAGTTCGGTGGTGACCATGTATCAGAACATTTTCAAGGGGTGCTCCTCGCTTGAAACCGTAAACTGCCTGTGGACGACGGCTCGCTCAACCAACGTCAACAACTTTGATGCCTCTACCTATTCCCTCGCGACACTGAATGTCCCCTTGGGATCAAAGAGCAGTTATCAGGGTACCACACCATGGTCCAATTTCAGCAAGATTAAAGAAACGTCCAAGTTCATGGTGGACGGCATCTACTATAATGTCACGGGCGCCAATACTGTCGAGGTGACTTATCGCGATCAGAACTATAACTACTACTCGGGCAATATCACGATTCCGTCAACCGTGACTTATGCCGGCAAGACCTACACGGTGACTGCAGTGGGACGCATGGCTTTCAGGCAATCTCCCAGTCTTAATGCTGTCACCATTCCGAGCACGGTTACATTGATTGATTATGCTGCATTTAACCAGTGTACGGCCCTAACGTCTATCGTCATCCCCAATAGCGTGACCACCCTGGGTGAGTTCTGCTTTATGAGTTGTGGTAATTTGGCAAACGTGACGTTGTCCAATCAACTTACCAGTATTCCTCGTCAGTGCTTCACCTACTGTACGGCTTTGACATCCATCACGATTCCAGGCTCTGCCAAGGAAATATCCTATTTTTCCTTCTATGGTTGTGAGAGTCTGCAGTCTGTCACTATTCAAGAAGGCGTCGAGGCTATCCGGAACAATGCTTTTGAGAACTGTTCGGCACTGGAGTCAATCATGATTCCTGCCAGTGTGACAACCATTGAACTGGGTATTCTGGCTGATTGCACCTCATTGACCGCCATCAACGTCAACAGTGCCAACACGCATTACTGTTCCCTGGATGGTGTATTGTACTCTGCAGCAATGGATACCCTGTTGCAATACCCGTCCAATAAGAGTGGTTCTTTCTATCAGATTCCTGCCGGGGTGAAAATCATCATGCCTAGAGCGTTCATCAGTTGTCTTCAGCTGGAATCGGTGACCCTGCCCGAAGGCGTCACGACAATCGGTTCTTGGGCATTTGCTTCTTGCGATCAATTGACCACATTCACCATCCCTGCCAGTGTTAATGATATTGGCAATAACTTCTTGTGCTATTGCGCCTCGTTGGTACGCATAGATGTAGCTGACGGGAATCAGAACTACATGAGTGATGATGGCGTCTTGTACACCAGTGGTGGCAAGCTGCTTTTGCAATATCCATGTGGGCGCCCCGATAAGCACTACTCCGTACTGAATTCAGCCGATTCAATCTGCTATAACGCATTTTCCAACAGTTTTCTCCTCAAGTCTGTTTATATTCCAGGAAGTGTCAAAGTGATTGACGAACAGACATTTATGTATTCTGGTCTGGAGCGACTGGTCATTGACGAGGGATTGGAGAGAATCGAAACCAATGCTTTTGCCAGTTGCGATAACCTTAATAGCATCTACCTGCCATCGACACTCAACTATATTGCAGCCTTGGCCTTCCAGATGGATTTTGAACTTAAGGAAATCACCTTTGCCGGCGCAACACCTCCTCAGTTAGGAGGCAACGCCTTCTATGGTGTGGGAGCCAATTTAGACGCAACAGATATTTTTGTACCTGGCAATGCGGTGGGCACCTACCAGTCGATGAACTGGAACTCTCAAGTATTCCAATACAATGTCAGTCAGATTTCACCCCTGTCGAGTGGCAACACGTTCACCGTCGATAGCCTCACGTTCACTGTGCTTAACAGCAACCCGAACGTCAAGTTGAGTGGAATCACCAGCAATGACCTGGTGGATCCGGGCATCTCCCCTAAGGTGGCTTACCTGGGCCAGCTCTATACTGTGACCGAGATGCAGGACCATATCTTTGCACACATCAACAAGATGATTCGTGCCGAGGTCCCCTTCACCGTCCAGTTGATTGATGATTACAGTTTCTATAATTGTGCCAATCTCGAGAAACTCATCTTGAGGGATGGCGTCAAGCAAATTAAGGGTTATGCCTTCTCCCACATCAACAAATTGACTAGTGTGGACATCCCTGCCAGCGTGGACAGTATCAGAAATGACGCCTTCTGTTATGATCCAGCCTTGCAAGCGATCAATGTCTCAAGCGCTAACCCCAAGTATTGCAGTGTGGACGGCATTCTTTTCTCCAAGGACAAAAAGCGGCTGGTGGCCTTTGCCGATGGTCATAGTACAATCTATACCGTGCCCGATGGTACACAGGTCGTCGATTACGAAGCATTCCGTGGCGCAACGGCATTGACGGCTGTCTTTATGCCTAAGAGCCTTAGGCGGATAGAACATTCTGCTTTCCTTGACTGCTCGTCGTTGACCGAGGTGGCTGTGCCCCACGGTGTGACGACCATTGGCAACAGCGCCTTCAACGGTTGCACCTCGTTGTCGCTTGTTGACCTGCCAGCTACGCTCACCGAGTTGGGCTACAATGCCTTCTATAACGTGCCGACCCTATCGACACTTAACGTCAAAGCAACGACGCCACCCACGTGTCTGACCCATATAGATTCACACACGTCTCAATACTATGAACCCTTTATCCCTGCCCACTACAGCAATGTCTGGCTGAACGTCCCTAACGGCTGTGCCGCGGCATACCGTCAAGCCAATGTCTGGAAAAAGTTCAACCATATCACCGAGACCATTTTCCCCGTAGAATTTACTCGCGGTGACGTGAACGACGATGGAAAAGTCAACATCAGCGATGTGACCGCTCTCATCAACTACCTGCTCAGTGGCAATGCTGCCGTTGTGAACGTGAACGCTGCCGACGCAAATGAAGATGGCAAGGTGAATATCAGTGACGTGACCGCTCTGATCAATTATCTGCTGAGTGGCAACTGGCCAGAACCTGTACCTATGGACATGTGGTACCTGATGGGCTCTTCTATAGGAAGCACCCCGTGGATGAATAGTGAGAGCAGTATCGGTAGAGGCCTGATTCCACTGTACCCGCTCGGCGAGTTTAACAGTCAAGGCCGTGGCGTGCTCACCTATACGGGCTATTTCGGAGGAACTGATGCCTTCTTCCTCGTGCACACGCCTGGCAGGTGGGACGATGGTTGGACCGTTGACAATAATGGAAACTATGTTCGTGGCGCTCTTAATGTTGGCAATAGTGCTATCACTATGGAAAACAGCGGTTATTATACCATCACCTTGGATACCAGGACCGATGAATTCAGCATTACGCCCTATGATGGCTCTAGTGCCGGGGTGTATCAATCAATTATTATCGTTGGCCCTCACTGTTACTGGGATGTGACCATCCAAGACTACAACATGGAAGACCTCAATCCCGAGAAGGAGAACCACGACTGGTTTTTCAGGGATTTCATCGTTACTGCAGATGAAGAAATCAAATTTGCAGCCGATAATAATTGGGACTTCAACTGGGGCACCAATCAGTTCCCATGGGGCAGGAGTGTTCAAAATGGCATGAATGTGCCGGTCAAGGAGGGTATCTATGATGTCTATTTCAACGACATCACAGGCGACTATAACTTCATCCGAAAAAACTAAGTACAACTGCCAACTAAAAACTGAAAACTGAAAACTGAAATATGATACTTAAGGAAGCTATTGAACAACTCAGGAACGGGCTTGCTGGCATAGCCGAGCCTCAGGAAGTGCAGGCGATGATACGTGTCATCTGCGAGGATGTCTTTAACTACGACCCGGTAGATGTCGCCCTGCGTCAGGAGAGCGAACTGCCCGACTTTGCTCCCGAGCGCATTGCCGATATCATTGCCCGCCTGCGCCGTCACGAGCCGTTGCAGTACATCGTGGGTAGTGCCCGTTTCCATGGCCACCGTTTCAAGGTGACGCCTGCTGTGCTCATACCTCGCCCCGAGACCGAGCAACTCGTGGACTTGATCATCGACGAGAACGAGGGCAGCGACCTGCGGGTGTTGGACATGGGCACTGGCAGCGGCTGCATCGCCATCTCACTGGCGAGGGCACTGAAATTTGCCCAGGTCGATGCTCTTGACGTCTCGCGTGACGCCCTAGAAGTGGCTCGGAAGAATGCTGCTGACCTCAAAGTCAAAGTGCGGTTCTTTGAGAGCGATATGCTCTCGCCGCAGCCTGCCGCCCGCTATGACATCATCGTGAGCAATCCGCCCTATGTGTGCTGGAGTGAGCGCGAGGCGATGGACCGCAACGTCAAGGATTATGAGCCGGGACAAGCCCTGTTCGTCCCCGACAACGACCCGCTGCTGTTCTACAAGGCGATAGTTCCCTATGCCGCCCAATCGCTGGAGCGCGGCGGCAAACTGTATCTTGAAATCAATCAGCGCTTTGGCAATGAGGTGAAGCGCCTGATGCAGGATAACGGCTTGGACGAGGTGCGAATCATCGAGGATAGCTACGGCAAGGTGCGCTTTACTGCTGCCATCTCTGTTTAACGACTTTAAGGTCCCTAACGACGTTAAAGTCCTTAAAGACCTTTTTCACTACTGGTAAATGATAGTAGAAGAGAAATACATGAGGCGAGCGCTGCAGTTGGCGCGGCTTGGAGCAGGGCACACATCACCCAATCCCATGGTGGGCGCCGTGATTGTCGGTCCCGGCGGTAAAATCATCGGCGAGGGCTGGCACCGCAAGTGTGGTGAGGCCCATGCCGAGGTCAATGCTGTGGCCAGCGTTGCCGATGATAGTCTGCTGAAGGACAGCACGCTATATGTGACGCTGGAACCGTGCTCTCACTATGGCAAGACGCCACCCTGTGCCAACCTGATCATTGAGCGAGGCATCCCTCGTGTGGTGGTGGGATGCCTGGACCCCTTTGTCAAGGTGGCAGGACGTGGTGTGAAGATGCTGCAAGAGGCTGGGGTAGAGGTTATTGTCGGTGTGCTGGAACAGGAATGCCGTGAGTTGAACCGACGTTTCATGACGGCACACACTTTAGGCCGCCCATGGGTGCAGCTCAAGTGGGCGCAGACTGCCGACGGCTTTATCGCCTTGCCGCCCGAGGCAGGAGAGAATCCCCTGCACATGTCCACCCCCGTAACCATGCGGCTGATGCACCGCCAGCGTGCCTTGTGTGATGCCATTGTCGTGGGTGCCAGCACCGCCCGCATCGACAACCCCTCATTGACCACCCGTTACTGGCCCGGCAGGTCACCGCTACGCGTGATTCTATCGCGCAACTTGTCAATTCCTGACAACCTAAATCTGCTCACCGACGGCCTGCCCACCATCGTCTATAACGGTGTGAAAAATGAAACTGTCGGGGCTGTGGAATACGTCCAAATGGATACCGCCTCACCACAAGCATGGCTTGAAGATTTATATCGCCGCAAGGTGACCAGCGTCATGGTTGAGGGAGGTACAAGGGTGCTCCAGTGCATGATTGAGGCAGGTGTCTGGGACGAAGCCCGCATCGAGACAAGCCCCCGCAGGGTGGGGCAGGGCGTCGTAGCCCCTCACATAACCGGTCATCAAATTGCCCACCGCGTCATCGACGGCAATTCCATCACCCTGCTCATGCCATCAGACCTATAAACGGGAGCGTTTGTTCGTTAAAAAGGTGTAAAAAACCATGTTTTATCGTTTATTATCTTTAACGGGTGCACGGCGTGTGCCCGTGATATAGTACCTTTACCCCTCAAAAATGGTGGTCTCTTTTCTTAATAATGTCAAAAATCCCGTGTGAGACCGAATTTTTTTGTAATTTTGCCGTTTGTAATACAAAGAACGATAAAAAAACATAATGATAAAAAGACATCCGCTATACTTCATACTGATGCTGGCATTGATGCTGCCATCGCTGTCGGTGTTTGTTTCTTGTAACAAGAATGATAAAGATGACGATGACGCCTTTACTTACAGCACCAGTAAGCAGACGACCCTCGTGACGGGGTTCGCTCTACAGACCAATAATGAAGTGTTGGCCAATTTGGACTCGGTACACTTCACGATTGACTATGACAACGGCTTGATCTATAATGCCGACTCGTTGCCCGTGGGTACTGATATCTCGGCCTTGAAGGTAACGGTTAATTTCCTCAATACGGTTAAATCGGCGATATTCTCCATCACCGGGGCAACCAGTCAGGCCGACACGACCATTAATTACACGACATCGATGACCCAGAGTCTTGACTTTACAGGCAAGGCTGTCCTCACCGTGACATCGGCCGATGAGCAGTCGGTCAAGGATTATGAGGTGAAGGTGCTTGTCCACAAGGTCAATCCCGACTCGCTCGTGTGGCCCATGAATTGGCGTCGTGACCTGCCGGGATATGCCAGCGGAACGCGGTCAATCAAGGTTGTCAAGCAAGACGAAATGTACCGTGCGTTGGCTTTTGACGGTTTGAACTGCACCCTGTTGACCGCTACAGCCCCCAATCAAGGCGAATGGGAAAAAGAGACGCTCTCGCTGCCGTTTGAACCGATGGTGAATACCCTTGTTGCCAGCGACGATGCGCTGTATATGCTTGACGGCGATGGCGTCCTTTATATGTCAGCCGATGGTATTGAATGGGCCTCATGTGGCGTGACCTGGCACAGCCTGCTTGGTGTGTATGAAGGCCGCGTGCTTGGCATCGTATCGACTGCCGACGGTTATTATCACGATGAATATCCACGTCCCGAAGGCTTTGATGCATCGCCCGTGGAAGAAGGTTTCCCTGTTGATCACGCGTCCAACATGATTGTTACCGAGAACGACTGGACCATTTCCCAGCAGGCCATCATTGTGGGTGGAGTTGACTGTAACGGCAAGATTTTGAGCAATGTATGGGGCTATGACGGCATTCTGTGGGGTAAGGTAAACAATGCACAGAACTCAAAACTCCCTGCTATTGCCGATGCCACACTGTTTTCCTACTTCACTTACAGATCCTTGGCTGGTACGCGCCGTTATGGCCTTCAGCCCACCTGGTTCCTCATGGGTGGCCGACTTGAGAACGGCGACTTGAACAGCAAGATCTACCTGTCCTCGACACAAGGCATCACCTGGAAGGCAGGTAATGATTCCACTCTGGCTCAGGCAGGCCACATCACACCGTTCTATGCTGCACAGGCCTTTGTTGCCACCGAGACGCTCACCACCAGCGCTGCCAGCAACATGCCTCGCCGAGTCAGCACGTTGGACGGCAAGTGGGAATGTCCCTTCATTTATCTCTTTGGCGGTTACAACAGTGAGGATGAGCTATTGCCCAACGTTTGGCGCGGTGTTTACCTGCGTATGACCAACTATCCTGTTTATTAAGGCTGATGAAGAAATCGTTGATCATATCATTGTTCTTGATGCTTGCCGCACTGCCCGTGATGGCGCAGCAATACAAGTATGAGGTGGGACCCTTGTTGGGTATGACTGGCTACCTTGGAGAGACCAATAACGGCAACTTGTTCAAGCACCCCAGTTTTACCATCGGTGGGCTCTTCCGATATGCACACAACAGCCGGTGGGCATTCAAGGCCAACTTGAATTATGCCAACATTCGTGGCGACAGCAAGGATGACGAGTCATGGTACCCCGACGGCGCCAATTACAAGATGTCGTCCCACTTGATCGACTTAGGACTGACGGCTGAGTTCAATTTCCTGAACTACGGCATCGGTCCCGCCTACAAGAAATACAAGCGCATCTCTCCCTATATGGTTGCTGGTGTGGGCTTTGTGTTCGCCATTTGTGACGGTCACAATCAGGCGTCGTTCACTATCCCCTTCGGCATCGGCGTGAAGTACAAACTCAAGGACCGCTTAAACCTGGGCTTTGAATTTACCATGCGCAAGGAATTTAGCGACCGCATTGACGGTTACAGTGATATGTTCGACATTAAGCATTCGTTTGCCAAAAACACCGACTGGTATTCATTTGCCACGTTCACGGTGGCTTACGAGTTTGGCAAGCGCTGCATCAAGTGTAACTATATAGAATAATAACGCTATGTCATCACTAAGCGACAAAATACAGCAGCTGGACCCGAAGCGCATACCGCGCCATGTGGCCATCATCATGGATGGTAATGGCCGTTGGGCCAAACAGCATGGCCAGGAGCGCAGCTTCGGGCATGAAAACGGTGTGGATACCGTGCGTCAGGCTACCGAGATTGCCAGCGAGGTGGGTGTGAAATATCTGACACTCTATACCTTCTCGACCGAAAACTGGAACCGGCCGCAGGACGAGGTAGATGCCTTGATGAACCTCATCGTGGTGAGCATTGAGAAACAGACCCCCGACCTGATCAAGAACAACGTGCGCCTGACAACTATCGGTGACATGGAACGCATGCCCGAGTTTGCCGCCAACCGCCTGCGCAAGTGCATGCAGGACACAGGGCACTGCACGGGACTGGTGCTGTGCCTGGCATTGAGCTATTCGTCTCGCTGGGAAATCATCGAGGCTTGTCGCCGCATGGCGCGTGAAGCCCTCAATGGCACCTTGAACCCCAACAACATCGATGACGAGTTGTTCGCGGCCCATCTGGCGACGGCCGACATGCCCGATCCTGACCTGCTTATCCGCACTGGTGGTGACCTGCGTGTGAGCAACTATCTGTTATGGCAGATAGCCTATAGCGAACTTTACTTCACTTCAAAATATTGGCCCGATTTTACCAAGGAAGACTTTGTCGAGGCGATAGCCGACTTCCAGGCGCGCGAGCGCCGCTACGGTAAAACGAGCGAACAAGTAAACAGCGATAATCAAGAGTAAAATTGTCCATGAAGCGTATCAAGTATAGATTATTGGCCGCATTGGCTATGGCGTCGGTCCTTCCTGCCGTGATGAGTGCCCAGGAGACCTACACCGTCAATGACACCATCTATAACCCTAAAATCATATTCACGGCATCGCCGTCACAGTATGAGATTGCAGGTATCCGTGTCGAGGGTGTGGATAACTATGACGAGAATATCGTCATCGGCTATTCAGGCTTGGCCGTGGGTCAGCGTATAGATATCCCTGGTGACGACATCAAGGCTGCCGCCAAGCGTTTTTGGCGTCAGGGCTTGTTCTCCAAGGTGCAGATTCTTGTCGAGAAGACCTATCAGGATCAGGCTTGGCTGGTATTCAACCTGCGTCAGCAGCCCCGTGTCTCACAGGTGAATTATAATGGCATGAAGGGTGGTGAGAAGAAGGACATCATGGAGCGCCTGAGTTTCCAGCCCGGTAGCCAGATGACGCCCAATATTGCCGACCGCATCAAGATTATCGTTGAGAAATATTATGCCAACAAGGGCTTCGGACAGGCAACCTGTGAGGTTGTGCAAGTGCCTGACTTGAGCAAGCAGAACGAGGTCATCGTCAACATCAATGTCGATAAGCACGAGAAGATCAAGGTCCACAAGATCTACATCGACGGCAACGAGGTGCTGAGCGACAACAAGCTCAAGCGCACGATGAAGAAGACCAACGAGAAGACCAACATCTGGAAAATCTTCTCTCAGAAGAAGTTTGTCCAGAGTGACTATGAGGAAGACAAGCAACTCATCATTGACAAGTATAACGAGAAAGGTTATCGCGATGCCATTATCGTCAAGGACAGTGTAGTGCCCTATGATGGAAAGAGCGTTGACATTTATCTCACGGTCAATGAGGGTAAGCGTTACTATATCTCGAACATCACATGGGTGGGTAATACCGTCTATCCCTCGGGTATCCTCGATGAAATCCTGGGTATCAAGAAGGGCGATGTCTATAACCAGAAACTGTTGACCAAGCGCACTACCGATGACGATGACGCCGTGTCTAACCTCTACCTGAACAACGGTTACCTCTTCTATCGCTTGATTCCCATCGAGAGCAAAATCGAGGGAGACAGCATTGACTTGGAGATGCGCATGTTTGAGGGTAAGCAGGCCCGTATCAACAAGGTGGTCATCAATGGTAACGACCGCCTGTATGAGAAGGTCGTTCGCCGCGAGTTGCGCGTGCGTCCCGGTGACCTGTTCTCCAAGGAGGACCTCATGCGTTCGGCTCGTGAGATTGCCCAGACGGGCCATTTCGACCCCGAGAAGATGGACATCAGGCCTGAACCCAACGAGGACAACGGTACCGTTGATATCATCCTCAATCTTGAGAGTAAAGCCAACGACCAAGTCGAGCTGAGTGCCGGTTGGGGACAGACGGGTGTCATCCTCAAGGCGTCGCTCAAGTTCACCAACTTCTCCATCCAGAATCTGTTGCACCCGTCGTCCTACAAGGGACTGATCCCGCAGGGCGAGGGCCAGACGTTTACCATCAGCGCCCAGACCAATGCCAAGTATTACCAGGCCTACAGCGTGTCGTTCCTCGACCCGTGGTTTGGCGGCAAGCGTCCCAACTCGCTGTCGGTATCAGCATTCTATAGCCGCCAGACGGGTATCAACTCGTCCTATTACAGCCAGTTGTACCAGAACGCGATGTACAACATGTACAACAACTACTATGGTATGGGTTACGGCGGCTACGGTTATGGCTACAACGGTTACGGTGGCTACAACTACTACGAGAACGCCTACGACCCCAACAAGTACCTGCAGATGGCGGGTGTGACGGTGGGCTTCGGTAAGCGACTCAAGTGGCCCGATGACTACTTCACCTTCATGGCCAGCCTGAGCTACCAGTGGTATAGCCTGAAGAATTGGGAATACCTTTATTATATGAAGAACGGTGTATCCAATTCGATTGTTCTGGGCTTGACCCTGTCGCGCAACAGTATCGATAACCCCCTCTACACTCGTCGAGGCAGCAGCTTCACGCTGTCGTTCAACGCCACGCCGCCTGCCAGCCTGTTCGGCAAGAAGAACTGGAAGGCCCTGAGCGAGAGCAAGACTGAGCAGTCCAAGAAGGAGCTCTACCGCTGGATTGAGTACTGGAAACTCAAGTTCCAGGCTAAAACCTACACGCCGCTCACCGATCCTGACGGCCGTTGGACCCTAGTGCTGATGACCCGTGCCGAGTTTGGTCTGTTGGGTAGCTGGAACAAGTGGTTGAAGTCGCCGTTCGAGACCTTCTATGTGGGTGGTGACGGTATGTCGGGTTCCTATACCTATGCTACCGAGACCATTGCCCTGCGTGGTTATGAGAACGGTGCCTTCACGCCTTACGGCTCTGAAGGTTATGCCTATGACCGATTTGCCCTTGAGTTGCACTTCCCGTTGATGCTCTCCCAGAGTGCTACCATCTATCCGCTCGTGTTTATTGAGGGTGGTAATGCCTGGACCCATGTGAAGGACTTTAACCCGTTCAACATCAAGCGTTCGGCTGGTGTGGGCGCCCGCATCTTCCTGCCGATGATCGGTATGATGGGTATCGACTGGGGTTACGGTTTCGATACCGTCTATGGCCAGAAGGGTGGCAGCAACTTCCACTTCGTGCTCGGTCAGGAATTTTAACAAAGTTAACTTAATCGAATAAACGATTTAGCTTAATTGCAGTCTAAAAGTCGAATTTAACAACCAAATAATAGAAAGGAAAGATATGAAACGAATCGTTTTAATCGCAGTGGCGCTTGTTGCCGGCTTTATGGCCGCCAACGCGCAGAAGTTTGCTCTTGTTGACATGGAGTATGTGCTCAAGAATATTCCTGCCTACGAGATGGCCAACGAGCAATTGAACCAAGTATCACAGCGCTGGCAGCGTGAGGTGGACGAGCTCAAGAAGGAGGCCGACACCATGTACAAGAACTATCAGGCCGACATGGTCTTCCTGACCGACGACCAGAAGAAGAAGAAAGAAGCCGAAATCACCGAGAAGGAAAAAGAGGCTCAGCAGCTGCAGTACAAGTACTTCGGCCCCCAGGGCGAGCTGTTCAAGAAGCGCCAGTCGCTCATCAAGCCCATCCAGGACGATGTGTATAACGCCTGCAAGAAGGTATGTGAGGAGCGCGGCTTCCAGGTTATCTTCGACCGTGCCAGCAGCCAGAGTATCATCTTCGCTTCGCCCCGCATCGACGTGAGCAACGAGGTGCTCGAGAAGATGGGTTACAAATAAGGCTTTAGGCGATAGGCTTTAGGTTTAAGTGTTTTTTTGAGAAAAAGGATTATTATAATATTATAGAAAATTTTTTTAGACATGTTTAAAAGATTTATGCTCTTAGCCATTACGGCTACTATGATGTGCTTTGCTGCACAAGCTCAGAAATTCGGTTACATCAACACCAGTGAGATCTTCAACGTGATGCCTGAGAAGGCCACGGCCGAGAATACCCTCAAGTCGGTGAGCGATAAGTATGAGACCGAGTTCAAGAACCTGCAGGACGCTTTCCAGAAGAAGATGGCCGACTATGAGGCTGCCGATAAGGACGCCACGACTCCCCAGGCTATCAAGGACCGTCACAGCCAGGAACTGCAGGACGACTACGTGAAGATTCAGAACTTCCAGCAGACCGCTTCACAAGACTTGCAGCGTCAGCAGGAGACTCTTCTTGCCCCCATTACTCAGAAGCTCCAGAACGCCATTCAGGCTGTCGGTGCCGAGGGTGGTTACACCTTTATCTTTGACCAGGCTGCCGGTGCCATCATCTACACGGGCACCAATGCCGAGGACGTGAGTGCCAAGGTAAAGGCCAAGTTGGGCATCAAGTAAAATAATCTGACAGCGATTAGCTGCTTGAAACAGGCTGCCGCCAGTGTGGGTTTCCCCGTGCTGGCGGCAGTTTCATTGTGGGCAGCGTGTTCCTGAAACGGCGGTGTGTCATAGTTAACGTGAGTTCGATGAAAATTTGTTTTGATACATTGGTGTCCGGGGAAAATGTTGCCGTGCTGTAACGGCGGCTGGCTGTAGGGCCTCGCCTTGGCGTGGCCGCTGAGCGACAGAAGGTAAATCGCTTTCAAATAGCCGTTATTCTTAGTTATGTAAAACAATCCTATGAAATCAGGGCGTTGCGAACTATCCAGCGGGAACGGCCACGCCAAGGCGAGGCCCTACAGCCACGGGTAAGCCTACAGTTTTGATAATTTATCTAAATTTGCATGAATCAGCAAATTACGACGTACGTCCAAATTTATATCGGACACCAATGGTTTTGATAATCAATGCGTTAGCAACACCCCCTCTAAGATTAGAGGGGGGCGGGGGGCGTTGATGCTACCGATGACAGTTGCTAGTCGCTGCAGCACGAACGCCCCCGCCCTCTCCCCCTCCTCCGGCACTTCGTGCCACTGAATATCAGCACTTTATTTTCATCGAACTCACGTTAACTAAAAAACAGGCGGCCTTGCGGTCGCCTATTTTTGAGGACTGGCTTTCAACTAGAGCCCGAAGGGGAGCTGTAGCTGAAAGCTGGATGGATTTACTTCTTCACCTTAACGGCGTTGGTGGTACCGTCGGTGTAGGTGGTAACGACGATGGTCATGCCGTTAGCCTCCTGCATCTCCTGACCGGCCATGTTGAAGTAGCGCACGTTAGCGATAGCCTTGCCAGCGTTCATCTCTTTGATAGCGGTCTCGGGATCTACGGGCATTGCGGGAACGATAACGGTCTCGCGAACGGTCTCACTGTTGGAGGACTCGTCAGCGTTAGCCTTGGTGTAGGCTTCGAAGGTAATCTCTTGATCCTCATAGGTCTGAATCACGGTATGAGGGTTCTCAACAGCAACGCCGTTGATCATCAGGACAACCTCGTGGTCAGCGCATGAAGCAGTCATGGTGTAGGTCTCCTCGTCCCAGCTGAGGGTGGGAGTAGGAGCGGGCTGAGTTGCGGGTTGCTCGACGGTAATCGGGCACACCTTGTCCCATTCACCACCGGTGCAGGTGTTGCCACGGGGATCGTCGGTGCAAGAGGGCTCGGTGTGTATCAGGATGTTACCACCAGTGAAGCCCGGAGCAATCTTGACCACTATGCGATAGAATCTGAACTCGACACCATCGCCGCCCCACTTGGGAGCACCGTAGCATACGCTACCATCCTCGTTGTAGCACAGGAAGGCACCCCGAGTAGTAGTGAAGATGAAGTGAGGATACTCACCGAACAGCTCCGGATCCCAGCGCACAAGGGTCAGAACCACATCGAATTCATCCGTTTCATCATGCTCATCAATAACATACATGTAACAGTGGGGCTTTGCTGTATTGCACAGAACGCCAGATACGAACTCAATGCCCTCAGGGAGATTGATGGTCCAATCTACAGTAGTTACATACTGGTCGAAGTGAGCCACAACATAGAGAGCCTGTTCTTGCACGCCAGCTTCAGCCTGCTCTTGAGTCAGTTCAAAATCAGGAATATAGAGGTAGTTCTCCTGAGCAAACATGCTATCTACTGTCAGCAGAGCAACAAGTGTAAATAATAATTTCTTCATAAACTGAATATATTTAAACGTAATATATAAAGTGAGTAAAAACAAAATACACGTGAATCATACATGTAAGGCAATTATGATTTTTCATTAAGTGTCAGAATAACGTGGCATTATTATTCTCCAATCATCATTTACTATGCGAATATAGTTCTACAAAGATATACATAATACCATAACCTGCAAAAAGAATACTGGATTATTTTTTGAAACTATAATATAAACATCAATCATTGTCAGCCGCAAAAAGACAAAACATTGGTAAATAGCAGGAAAGCGGCCACGCCAAGGCGAGGCCCTACATGGCCCAGAAGGGCGACAATGGCGGAGTGAAATAATTGGCTTCGCCGAACTAAAGGTTCTCGGCCGTCAGGCCGATTAAAAATCAGTGGTGAATGGTGACACATAGTCAAGGCACCAATAATTTGATGTCCCGATTGGCTGGCAAATCGGGAATTATTACTAAATTTGCAGTCTAAGAAGCTATTAATCCTGCGCAATGGCCCAGTGCCGCGCTCTAAACCATTTCACGACTTAATATGAACAGATTTCTTACACTTGCTCTGGCAGTAGGCCTCGCCTTTGCCGGCTCAGCACAAGACCGTTCTCAGGGAGGCATCAGCCCCGACATGATGCGCCAGATCGTTGCCTCCTCGGCAGCCAAACAAAACAAGGCCGTCAGCAATGCCATGGCGACCAATTCCATTGACGATCTTGCCAGAAACTATCGCAACAACAAGATTACGGACACTTACTTCAGCATCGAGACGCCCAAGCAGTCGATCCACAACCAGCGACAGAGCGGGCGCTGCTGGATGTACTCCAGTTTCAACGTGATGCGCGCCAACTTTGCACGTCGTCACGCCGACTCTATTGCCGTGGAGTTTTCTCACGACTACCTCTTCTTCTACGACCAGCTCGAGAAGGCCAACCTCATGCTGCAAGGCGTGATTGATTGCGCCGACAAGCCCATCGATGACATCCGCGTGCAGTTCTTCTTCCACCATCCCATGAATGATGGCGGCACGTTCTGCGGCGCTGCCGACCTTGCCGAGAAATACGGCCTCGTGCCTGTTGAGGTACAGCCCGAGACATTCTCGGCTGAACGCACCTCACGCATGAGCCAACTCGTCGCATCCAAGCTGCGTGAATTCGGACTGGAATTGCGACAGATGGTAGCCGACAAAAAGGGTAAAAAAGCCATCAACCAGCGCAAGACCGAGATGCTCGGCACCATCTATTCCATGCTCTCGCTCACACTGGGCGAACCCATCAAGTCGTTCACCTACGCTTTCCGCGACAAGAACGGCAAAGCCGTAAGCCCCGCACGCACCTATACCCCGCTGGAATTCTATCGCGAGACGGTGGGCGGTCCCATCAACGGCACGTTCATCATGGCGATGAACGACCCCCGCAGGGAATACTACAAGACCTACGAAGTGGAATATGACCGCCATACCTACGACGGTCACAACTGGCGCTACATCAACCTCCCCATGGAGGACATCGCAGCCATGGCCATCGCTTCGCTCAAGGATTCCACCAAGCTCTATGCCAGCTTCGACGTGGGTAAACAGCTCAACCGTGACAACGGATACCTCTCACTCGACAACTTTGACTATGCCACCCTGTTCGGCACCACATTCCCCATGAACAAGGCTCAGCGCATTTCCACCTTCGACAGCGGTTCAACGCACGCCATGACAATCTGCGCCGTCGATCTTGATGATAACGGCAATCCCATCAAGTGGAAAGTGGAGAACTCCTGGGGTGGAGACAGCGGACACAAGGGATACATCATTATGACCAACGAGTGGTTCAACGAGTACTCCTTCCGCCTTGTTGTGGACAAGAAATATGTGCCGCAGCACATCCTCAAGGCTGCCGAAACCAAGCCCGTGATGGTCATGCCCGAAGATCCCCTCTTCGGTACCGACGACTGATCATAGACAGACGCTAAAGACAGTGTGTCAAAAATAGACACGGTAACTTAACCGTGCTCACGCACGGGAAATTAAACAAATTGCTAAATTAGAATTCTCAGTACAACGGTTTGTGTATTCAATTTTAAATATGATTTGTTTAATTTCCCGCCCGCAGGGCGGTTATAGTTCCGGCATTTAAAAGATGACACACTGTCTTTTGTCTTCAATAACCCGCCATGTCCCTTGCTGTTATTGGAAAAAATGCTACCTTTGCTGCCTGATAGCAAACTACTAAATTGATTGAACAATGAAAAGATTTTTCATGATTGCCATCGCGCTGATGCCGCTGATGCTCATGGCCCAGGCCAGAATAGGAATTGTTAACTCGCAACAGTTATTTGACCTCATGCCCGAGAAGGCGAGTGCCGAAGCCCAGCTCAAGGTGCTGAGCGACAAGTTCCATACCGAGTACCTCATGCTGCAACGCGATTTTGACAAGAAATATGCTGATTACCAGGTTGTAGCTGCCGATGCCTCGATGCCCGAGGCCATCAAGGAGCGCCGCGTGCAGGAGTTGCAGGAGAGTGACAAGAAGATGCGTGAGTTCGAACGTCGTGCAGCCGATGAGATTGCCGCTCGCCGCGAGGCGTTGACCAAGCCCGTCACCGATAAGATTCAGGCTGCCATCCGCACCGCTGGTGAGCAAGGCGCCTTTGACCTGGTGCTTGACACCGCAGTCACCCCCGTGGCCTATACCGGCCGCAATACCGTTGACATCACACCGATCGTCAAGAAACTCCTCGGTCTCGAGTAATATAAAAGGTATTTGATAAGAAACAAAAAAAGCCTGCATCGCAACAGCAATGCAGGTTTTTATTCACTTAGGGTGGATAATGGGGCTCGAACCCACGACCTTCGGAACCACAATCCGACGCTCTAACCAGCTGAGCTACATCCACCATGTAAAGGCATTTCTCTCAAATGCGGGTGCAAAGATAATGCCATTTTTATTACTGTGCAAGAATATTGTCAAAAAAACTTGATTTTTTTGTCCTGACTCATCGTTTCTCGATGATGGGAGGAGCAATGCGGTCACTGCCCTTGACAAATTCACCCATCGAGAAAACGCCGCGCAGGTTGATGTCGTCGTCAAGCAGCAGGATGTCGGCATCCTTGCCGCGCTGCAGCGACCCCTTACGGTCATAGATACCCATGATTCTGGCAGGTGTCTCACTGGCCATGCGCACGGCATCGTTCAGCGGCACATCAACGACGCGGGTCATGGTCTTGATGAGGCGGTCCATCGTGGCGATGCTGCCTGCCAGCGCACTGCGGTCCGAGAGTTTGCACACGCCGTCCTCGATGATGACGCGCGGGTCGAAGGCATGTTCGCTGTCACTGTCGGTTACGCCGAGGGCATCGGTGCACAAGGCCGTGCGCTCAACGCCCTTGATGTGATAGACCAGGTTGAGCAGGGTAGAGGGCACGTGGATGCCGTCGGCAATGACCTCAACGGCCATATCCTCAAGCAGATAGATACTCTCGACGGTGCCAGCATGCTTAAACTCGCGCACGTTGTGGAAACCGGGCATGGCATTATAGAAATGGGTGGCCAGATTATAACCGGCATCCCAGGCCTTCTTGACGTCAGGGTACTCGGCTCCAGTATGTCCGATCGCTGCGACGATGCCTTTGCCAGTGATGTACTTGCCCATCTCGACAGCACCGGGCAGCTCGGGAGCAACGTCCCAGCGGCGCATGCAGTCAAAGTCCTCGACAATGTGGATATACTCGTTGGCGTCAGGGATACGGATGACTTCAGGCATCTGGGCCCCGGCTTTACTGGGGTTGAAGTAGGGTCCCTCCATGTGCATGCCCATGATGGTCGATTTAGGCTCGAGCATCAGTTCGTCACAGGTCTGGCAAGCCCGTTCCATCATGTCGATGGGCGATGACGAAAGCGTGGCGTAGATGGCTGTCGTGCCATGGCGCAGGTGTGTCATCGCTGCTGTCTCAAATGCTTCACGGGTACATTCCTGGAAATCATGGCCGCCACCACCATGGCAATGCAGGTCAATGCCGCCAGGCACGACGTGCATGCCGTGGGCATCGATGGTCTTGTCCATGCCCTCCAACTGGCGGCTGCTCTTGCTCACTTCCTTGATGCGCTGGTCCTCAATGATGATAGATCCACCATTGATCCAACCTTCAGGCGTGAGCACGTGGCCATTATAAATCTGAGTCAACATTCCCAATCTTTTTTAACCTTATAGAATTGCAAATATACGCTGTTTTTCGTTAGGTTGTATGGTTTGATTACATTTTTTTTGATTTATTGACGAAGTTTTTATATCCTGGTGCCCTGAGTGGCCGCTTGTGGCGTGGTGGCTATTCGGTATCACCAAGGTGTGGACTATAGATGAAGATTGGTCCCGAAAAAAGATTAGAAGATGTTAAAAAGGGGGCGTTTTTACTTAAAAATGTGCTATTTGTGCTTGAAAAATGGGCTTAAAATGGGAAAAAATGACTATCTTTGCATTTAAAATCAAAAACAACAGCAACATGGAAGTAAAGAAAATCTTGTTTATTTCACAAGAGATTGAACCATACGTGCCTGAGCGTCGTTTATCGGTGATTGGCCGATTGCTTCCTCAAGGCGTCAAGGAGCAAGGTATAGAAGAGCGCACTTTCATGCCTAAGTATGGCATGATAGCCGAGCGAAGCAATCAGCTGCATGAGATGATCAGGCTGTCGGGCATGAATGTCATCATCGATGATACCGACCATCCGTTGATTATCAAGGTGGCAACCCTGCAACAGGCTCATTTCCAGGTATATTTCATTTACAATGAGGATTACTTTGCCAGCAACCGCATCGATGAGCTGGAGATGAATTGTTCTCCCGATGACAACGATGAGCGCAGCATGTTCTTTGTGCGCGCGGTCATTGAGTCGATTCGCAAGATGCGTTGGGTTCCTGACATCATCCAGTGCACCGGTTGGATTTCAGCTCTGGCACCCGTTTATATCCGTACGCTTTATGGTGATGACCCGTCGTTCCGTGATGCTAAGATCGTAACAGCATTGTTCAACGAGTCAATTCCCAAGCCCTTGGGTGACCGACTGGCCGATAAGATGCACCAGGACGGCATTCCCAAGAATGCCCTCAAACCCATCAATGGCAAGGAATTGACCTACGAGGATCTGATGTCCTACTCGCTGCACTATGTCGATGGCGTCATTGAGTGTGAGAGTGATTTGAGCCCGCAGATTCTCGATGCGGCCTCGTCATTACCCAAGCTGCAGTTTACCGGCGATAATGATGACACCACTCTGGTGACACAGTTCTATGGATCGCTGTTTGACTGAAGAAACATGTTCAGGTAGTTTTCGATATTCTTAAAATAGTTCTACTTCATTTTCGGGAATATGAAACAAATTTTCAATGTGATACTGGCAGCGTGTCTGCTGCTTGCCCTTCACGCATGTACCGACGAGACCATCGGTGTGAGCATCACCGACGGCATGTCGTCAATCATAGAGGATTCTTCATTTGTCATCACGGGGCACTCGGTGCGTAACGACCGTGTGCAGATGCGTACCACTACCAAGATGCTGGGAACGCTGCAGGCCAATGGCTACGGACAACTGTATGCCGAGGCTGTCACCTCGTGGATGCCTGCCGTGAGCATTGATACGACGGGTACAAAGGCCGAGTGGATTGATTCCTGCCGCCTGAAGCTGCGCATTCCTAATCGCAACGGCTTCACCGGCGATTCCCTCGCCCCGATGAGACTGAACGTCTATCTGTTGAACAAGGTACTTCCCAGCCCGATTTACAGTGACTTTGATCCGACGGACTACTATGACAGCGATGATCTGCTTGCCAGTGAGTCTTATTCGCCGTCATCGGGTTGGTTAGAGGTGTCCACCTCCTATGTCACCGGTACCAATGCTTATGACACCGTGCGTGTCATCTCGGTGCCGATGCCTGTTGAACTGGGCCGTGAATTGTTCAATGCCTACAAGAGCGACCCCTCGGTTTTCTCTGCTCCCAAGCGTTTTGCCAACTTGTTCCCGGGCATTTATATCACCAACAGCTACGGCAGCGGACATGTGTTGAACATCAAGGCCACCGAGCTGGATGTCTATTATCGTCAACGCGGTCAGAAGTCTGACGGTACCGACACCATCTATTCTGGCAAGTGCCAGTCCTATCTGGCCTCGACTCCCGAGGTGGTTTCTAACAATATTATCCACTATGATGTGGATGATGCCATCACCTCGATGGTTGATAACGGTGAGGCGATGATTGTGGCTCCGGCAGGCTATGAGGTGCAGGTGCGCTTCCCTATCCAGGACATTATCGATAAGTATAAGGCTAATATCGGCAACAACCAGTCCGTCATCAACACGTTGACGTTGACATTGCCCGTGAGTGTGCCCCTTACCGAGTATAACATCCAGCCACCCACCTATCTGCTGATGGTCAAGACGTCCCAGAAGGATAACTTCATCAATGGCGACAGCCTGGCCAACAACAAGGATTCGTTCTATGCTGTGTATTCCCCGTCCCAGAAGGAGTATGTCTTCACGGGATTGCGTGACTATATCATCAATATCATCAAGAATCAGGGAGGCGTCGCTACCGAGGACGATTTCAATTTCACCATCACGCCGGTTGATGTGACTACCTATTCCTACCAGTCGTCAAATTACTACTATGGCGGTGGATCAACGACCGTGGTGACTAAGATTTCGCCCATGGTATCGCGACCAGCCATTGCCCGCCTATTGCTGAATAAGGCTAAAGTCAGTATCTCCTACAGCAAACAAATTTGCAAATCATCGCAGTGCACCAAGCCGCAATAGCTCAGTCGGTAGAGCATTTCATTCGTAACGAAAAGGTCGCGGGTTCGAGTCCCGCTCGCGGCTCCAGGACGGGAAGACAATGGTGTTTTCCCGTCTTTTTTATTGAAAAGGAGACATGGAAATTACTGTTAAGGACTTTATGGAGCGTCAGCCCAATAACCCTACTGTGGCGGTGACTGACCAGTTTTACTTGTGGATTGCCCTGCGGCTAGCCAAGCTGTGGGACGAGTCGCCGTGGCTGCGAGGCTTGGATGATGCGGTGCGCCGCGACGTGGTGCTTGCCGTGACGGGCTATTATCAGGACGTGGTGGCCGACGGTGGCATCTGGCGCTCGTTCACCCGCGTTCACAGTGAGCGTCATGGCTCTCCTGTGCCACACTACGGACGTAGCGAGGACTATGTGGACTACGAGTTGAACCTCGATGATGTGCGTTATGTCATCTGGTGGACGATAGCAGGTGAGCTTGGCGGCGAAGTCCTTGATCCACAAGATGATGGCCTCAAGGCTCTTGCTACAGCCTTCCACATGTTGCTGGATGAGGAATATGAGCAGGCTCCCGTGCCGCAGCAGTTCTGTATTGCCAGCGAGGTGGAGTTGACCAATCCTGCCGATGCCCAGCGCATCTATGATTACGCCTACTGGCTCTATTGGCGCAGTTTCCTGTTGCGTCCCTCATCTCAGGCCGTCATGGAGCGGGCCATGCCCGAGGCCCATGCCATTATTGCCCGCGTCGGCGAGGCCGATGCCCGCCCCCTGCTCTACGACCTCAACGAGCGCCTGATGTCCACCGAGCCAGCCGGCCCCATCCCCCTGACCACCGCCCAATGGCTCCACCTCATCCTCGACGACAAGCTGCCTGTCTAGATCATCTAGACACTCTAGATAGTCTAGAAGTTCTAGATGAAAAGAAAAATAGAGTTCCCGCTGGCCACTTGGGCTGGCGGGAACTCTATTTGTTGGATGTTATCGCCGTTGGCAATTATGCCAGGCCGCGGCCGTGGCAGTTCTTGTATTTCTTGCCGCTACCGCATTGCCGAATGTGTCTATTCCTGCAAGAGCATATTGATTAATGCTGTCACGTCGGCGATACTGATGTTGCCATCATCGTTGATATCAGCATTCTCGATGTGGAATGATGAGCTGCATCCCACCAACAGATAGTTGATGACCCAGGTCACGTCGCTGATGCTCATTTTTCCGTCACCGTTTGCATCACCTTTAATCTGCTGTGGCAGTAATTGTACCTCACAACTCTCTTGAGGAAGGATGAATTCAACACCCTCTATAGTACAGAAAAATGAGTTCTTCAATTTTATAGTTGCTGGACCAGTAAAGCTTTGGTCTGCAGTTAGGTTGATGACGACAAGCGTCCCGCTCGTGCCTGAATAAGGTCTCACGCTCATGCAGAAGGATTCCATCCTTAGGGCCCCATCAGGTCGCAGCTTGCTGATAATAACTTGGTCGCTGGCATTGCGGCTGGTCAAATCAAAGAGGTAATCACCATCATCTTCTACTACCGATAATCCTTGAGGAAGTATCAAATCTGTTTGGAAAGCTGTGAACAGTTCGTCATTTTCCAAAATCATCGCCAACTGCATGGTCTCACCAACTGCGATGGTGAAGTTCGGGAGGTAAAAGCGGTTGGCAGCAGTGGCACTAAGTGCCACCGCCATGACCGCGACTAATATAAGTTTTTTCATCATGGGGAGACGATTATATTATCGGACGACTTTGCTGGTGGAGCGTGACCCGTCGCTGTAGGTGGTGACAACAATTGTCACACCACTTGCGGGCTCGGTCATTTGCTGACCTGCAAGGTTGAAGTAATTGACGCTGGAGATAGCCTTTCCTGTGGCCATCTCTTTCAATGCAGTCGGGGTGATAGCTGCAATGGTAAAGCCTTGCAGATGGGTGCTTTCTCCATTCAGGTTTACCACTTCAATGCGATCAACCTTGATATCGCCCCTTGTGCCATCCACATTGAAGGTCAAGAGCGTGCCCTCGTTGCCCTTGATGGTTTTCAGATTAGGGGTGTAAGCAAGAACGCGGATTTTACCGTTGCCCTTGTCTTTCATGCTAAGGCCCAGGCTGCTAGCGCGCTCAGTCAGTGCAAAATCGCTTGCCGTCATGCCTTCGGGCAAGGTCAAGTCAAGCTGCAATGCAGTATATTCCATATCATTGTCCAGATTGATGCAGACTGTGTTGCCGATAACCTCTCCACTCATGCGGTCGCCAACCACGTTTGACGTCATCATGCGCATGTTAGTGGGCTCATCATAATCTTGGTCAAGCACAAGATTAGCAATCTTTACAACATCAGTGATCGTAATCTTGCCGTCACCATTCATATCTGCAGCCTCAAGGTTAAATGGCTCAGGATTTTGGAAAAGAATATATTTAGCTGTTACTACCACATCGGCGATAGTGATACCACCGCTCATATTTGCGTCACCCTTGATGATGTTAGTGACACTCACGTTACTCAATGCGTCAATGGCATAAAGTTCTTCCTCATCAGTAGAGGTCAATATCGTGTTTCTTAACCAAATGGGGAACGTGCCACTGACACCCTCGGGTACCTTGATGGTGATATAGAACAACTCACCCTCATTGTTTTTAAAGGCCTTCAAGGTCGGTGAATAACTCAACACGCGCAAAGCTCCATCGGGCGCATCATTCACCATGATGACATGGTCACGCCCCTTGCGGTCAGAGAGACTTACCTGATACTCACCATTTACATTAACCAATTCAAATCCATCAGGCAGATAAACATCCGTCTGGAATGCGGTAATCGTACTCTCATTCTGCATGGATACGGGAATCACAATAGTATCACCATGGAATGACGTTTCATCAGGAATAGAGAAAGAATCATTCCCAAATCCATAGACATTTGTAAAATAGTTCCATCCAGATGTTGTCCGATACAGTTCAACAGATTCCTTTGGAACATATAAATTAGCAGAGTAATCGTAGAAACCATCAGTAGATGGTGGAGTTATAGCATAGCAGGTGATAGATGATAATGGACATCCAGAGAATGCTGAAGATGCTATAGTTGTTACTGAGCTCCCGATGAATAAAGTAGCTAATTTACTACAATTATAAAAAGCATAATTGCCAATTGAAGTTATCGTATTTGGAACAGTCAGATATAATAATCCTTTACAACCATAAAACGTATAATCATTTATAGAAGTTACGGAGACTGGGATTGTGATTTCTTTAAGCCCAGCACAATTATAAAACGCATTAATTCCAATTGTTCTGACTGTATTTGGAATATTTATATATGTTAACGAAGAAGATGAATAGCGATTATAGAATGCGTAATCACCAATAGCTGTAACTGTGTAAGTTTTACCATTGAATGTGACAGTTTCTGGAATAATAACATCTCCAGAACAATCAGTTTCGTAATATGTATGATAAATATTGTTACCAACATATTCTGAGTATTGTCTTTTATATGTTACAGTTGCTTCATCACCATTTATAATGTAATAGATGCCATTAACCATAAAGGAGTAGGCGAAAGCGGTGGTGGCGGTGCTAACGAGAGTGAGGGTCAGCAGGATGGTGCGTAAGATTGGGTTTAGTGTTTTCATACAAATTTGTCTCCTATTGCCAGTGCAGTTCTCAGGGGCGATTTAATTATATAAATAGAAGCGTGAACTGAATCGCCACACCTCTAACAGATGGTCGTAAGATACCAGCAGACGAAGATATGGAAATTGCAGCCCACGCCGTAGCGTGGAAGCCGCATCGCCATACTTGCGTCTTTTAGAAAATTTCCTACGTTTTCTGTTACAAGTAAAAGCAATACGCTTCTTTTTGTTCAACGATGTTCGCGATTAAGACTATAGTTGCCTTAATCGGTGGCAAAAATAATGGAATTATGTGTGTTTTACAAGGCTTAATAACAAAAAGTTATAAAACTTGCTGATATTTTGGTGAGAAGCTTGCAAGTACTGAAAAAAGTACTTATCTTTGTGCTGTGAATTAAAAGGAGATATTATGAAAACGACCAATTATACTGATTTGAGGAACAATTTGAAGAGTTTTCTTGATGCAGTGGCGGCTGATAATGAGCCGCTGATTGTAAGCCGCCCTGGGGCCGAGAGTGTTGTGGTCATTAGCCTTGAGGATTATAATGCTATCATGGAGACAGAGTTTGTGTTGCAACGCCCGCAGCTCATGCAATCGCTTGTGGCTGCCGAGGATGATATCGTTTATGGTCGAGTGACAGCACAACAGGAAGGAGAATCAATAGACCAATTGCTTGACCGTGTCTCATGTACCAAATAGTCCTTACTCAAACGGCGATTGACCATTACAATGCTTTTGTCAAGAGCGGTAATGTAAAAGTTGTGAATCGTATCAAGCTCCTGCTTGCTGATATAGCCCAACACCCATACACTGGCATCGGCAAACCTGAAGCCCTGCGCTTTTCCCTTGCCGGGATGTGGTCTCGTCGCATTAATCGAGAGCATCGCCTCATTTACACCGTTGATGATGACCGTATTATTGTTCACATTCTCGCCATGCATTCCCATTATGGCAAGAAATAAAAGCGATTAAAGGATTAGTCATATCTAGGATAAACGTTTTTTCCTGAAGTCTGATAATAAACATTCACGCCAGTCCTCACTTGGGGGCTGGCGTGAATTGTGTGGTTTAAGAACTGGCTTATGCCAGGCCGCGGCCGTGGCAGTTCTTGTATTTCTTGCCGCTACCGCAGGGGCAGGGATCGTTGCGGCCGATCTTGGGACCCTCGTTGCGGATGGGGCCTACGGGACCCTGGGGACGCGGACCGACGGGCGCGTTGGGACGGCTGGGATCGGGCTGACCGCCACGACCCTCGCTGTAGCGCTGCTGGCGAGGCTGCGGCTCATTCTGCTGGACGTTCTCTTGGGGCGGTGCCTCGGGAATCTGGCCACGCATGAGGATGGCGATGGACTTGCCGTTCATGATACCAACCATCTGCTTGAACATGTTGAAGGCCTCGGTCTTGTAGATTACCAGCGGGTCCTTCTGCTCATAGCTTGCGTTCTGCACGCTCTGGCGCAACTGGTCCATTTCACGCAGGTGTTCCTTCCAGTTGTCGTCGATGGTGAGCAGCATGACAGCCTTCTGCCACTGCTTGGTGAGTGACTTGCAATGGGTCTCGGCAGCTTCCTTGATGTCGATGACGATACCGAAGACGCGCTTGCCGTCGGTGATGGGCACGCGGATGAGTCCCTGGGGCTCCATGCCATCAGCAATCTGCTTCTCGACAATCTGTTGGATGATGGGATCGGCCACCTCGCTCAGACGTTCCATCTTGCGGTTGAATGCCTTCAATACGCTGTTGTACAGCACTTCCTGCTTCTTGCCATCGTCCATGCGGCGATATTCTTCCTCGTTGTAGGGCGCCTCAATGGCGAAGGTCTTGAGCACCTGCATCTGGAAGTCCTCGTAATCGTCGGGACCGTATTTCTCGATCATGTCCTCTACACTGTCATAGAGGGTGTTGATGATATCCAGGCCGATACGCTCGCCGATGAGGGCGTGGTGACGGCGGGAGTAAATCACCTTGCGCTGGGCGTTCATCACGTCGTCATACTCGAGCAGGTGTTTACGGATACCGAAGTTGTTTTCCTCGACGCGCTTCTGGGCATTCTCGATACTCTTGGTCACCATGTTGCTCTCGATGGCCTCGCCATCCTTGAGTCCCATGCGGTCCAGCATCTTGACTGTCCTCTCGGGGGCGAACAGACGCATCAGCTTATCCTCGAACGAAACGAAGAATACTGATGAACCCGGGTCACCCTGACGACCGGCACGGCCTCGCAGCTGGCGGTCCACACGGCGAGACTCGTGGCGCTCGGTACCGATGATAGCAAGACCGCCGGCGGCCTTCACCTCGGGCGAGAGCTTGATATCGGTACCACGACCTGCCATGTTGGTGGCGATGGTCACGACACCCTTGCCGTCGATGGCCTGACCGGCCTGTGCGACGATGTCGGCCTCCTTCTGGTGCAACTTGGCGTTGAGGACGTTGTGCGGGATGTGGCGCAGGTTCAACATGCGGCTCAGCATCTCACTGATTTCGACGCTCGTGGTACCCACCAGCGTGGGACGTCCCGAATTGCGCATGGTTTCAATCTCGGCGATAACGGCATTGAATTTCTCCTTCTGCGTCTTGTAAACGCGGTCGGCCATATCGTTGCGGATCACGGGCTTGTTGGTCGGGATGGTCACGACATCCAGCTTGTAGATGTCCCAGAACTCACCGGCCTCGGTCTCGGCGGTACCGGTCATACCTGCCAGCTTGTGGTACATGCGGAAGTAGTTCTGCAGCGTGATGGTGGCAAACGTCTGGGTTGCAGCCTCGACGTTCACACCCTCCTTGGCCTCGATAGCCTGGTGCAGACCGTCGCTGTAGCGGCGTCCCTCCATCACACGGCCCGTCTGCTCATCGACAATCTTTACCTTGCCCTCGGCATCGACGATATACTCGTCGTCGCGGTTGAACAGGGTATAGGCCTTCAAGAGCTGGGTCACGGTGTGTACGCGCTCGGCCTTGACCGAATAGTTGGCGAGCAGCTCGTCCTTCTTGTTCATCTTCTCCTCCTCGGTCAGCGGCTCGTTGGTCACTGCCGACAGCTGGGCGGCGATGTCAGGAAGGATAAAGAACTCGGGATCGTCGGTACCCCTGGTGAGCACGTCGATACCCTTATCGGTCATCTCGACAGAATTGTTCTTCTCGTCGATGATGAAGAACAGGGGATCGGTCACGGTGGGCATCTCGCGGTTGTTGTCCTGCATGTAGTAGGCCTCGGTCTTGAGCATGGCGGCCTTGACACCCTCCTCACTCAGGTACTTGATCAGCGGCTTATACTTGGGCAGACCCTTGAAGGCGCGGTAGAGTCGCAGGGTACCTTCCTTGACGGTCTCCTGGTCGTCGCTGGCCATCATCTTCTTGGCATCGGCAAGCAAGCCGGTCACCAGCTGGCGCTGAGCGTTATAGACGCGCTCCACGTTGGGCTTGAATTGGTTGAACATCTGGTCTTCGCCCTTGGGCACCGGGCCAGAGATGATCAACGGGGTACGGGCGTCATCGATCAACACGCTATCGACCTCATCGACGATGGCGAAGTTGTGGGGGCGCTGTACCATGTCCTCGGGGCGCATGGCCATATTGTCGCGCAGGTAGTCGAAACCGAACTCACTGTTGGTACCGAAGGTGATGTCGCAGTTGTAGGCGGCACGGCGCTGGGGCGAGTTGGGCTCGGTCTTGTCGATACAAGCCACGGTCATGCCATGGAACATGTAGAGCGGTCCCATCCACTCGCTATCGCGCTTGGCCAGGTAATCGTTGACGGTTACCACATGGACACCGTTGCCGGTCAGACCGTTCAGGAAGACGGGCAGGGTAGCCACCAGGGTTTTACCTTCACCAGTGGCCATCTCGGCAATCTTACCCTGGTGCAGCACGATACCACCGATGAGCTGAACGTCGTAGTGGATCATATCCCACTTCATGTCGTTGCCACCGGCAATCCAGTGGTTGGTGTAAATTGCCTTGTCACCCTCGATGCTCACGAAGTCCTTGCCCTGGGCAGCCAGGTCACGGTCGAGCTGGGTGGCGGTAACGGTAATGGTCTCGTTCTCGGCAAAGCGGCGTGCCGTGGATTTCACGATGGCAAACACGGTGGGCAACACCTCGTTGAGCTTGTCCTCGAGAACGTCGAGAATCTCCTTCTGGATGTCATCGACTTTCTTCCACAGCGGTTCACGCTCCTCATACTCGAGGGTCTCGATTTCGGCCTTGATGCGGTCAATCTCGTCTCGCTTGTCCTGTACCGAGTCGTTGAGCTGCTGGCGGATGTCGGCTGTGCGCTGTCTCAGGCTGTCGATGTCCAGAGCGTCAATCTCGGGATAAATTGCTTTGATTTCGTTGACAATAGGTGTGATCTTCTTCAGGTCACGGGTTGACTTATTGCCAAACATGGATTTCAAAATGTCACTAAGTCCCATTTCTTGGTTTGTTGTATTATATATTTATGTTTTGTTTTTGTTGTCCAAACTGCAAAAGTACACATTTTTAGTTGATTAGCCGCTATGATATAGCGATTTTTAGCAGATAGGAGCGTTTAAGGCCTCTAGGGCCTATAAAAAGACATGAAGGTCTTTAAGGTTTTTAAGTAGTGCTAAACCTAACACCTAATGCCTAAAGCCTAACGCCTAGGAGTCGGGCCGCGGGTGGGCTTGCCAAGCAGCCACACGTTGGTCAACGAGCGGGTCACCAGGGTGGCCATCAGGGGGAAGAAGGCGATGTTGCCCACCTGGGGTTGCCACGGCCATGCCAGCATGAGCAGGGCCACGACCAGTGCGTTGAGGGCATGGAGCCAGCGGGCGGCATTGCGGGTTTTCTTGAACCAGGGCAGCACAGCCAGCATCAGCAGCAGGGGGTGCAGCCAGGCGATATTGATGTTGGGGGAAGTGGCTTCGTGGGTAGAGAAGAAGATGAGGAAAAACAGGAGGCAGCCAGCCAATCCTGCTGTGGTAAACAGCATGGTGTCGAACCAGCGCGAGACGTCACGTCGGCGCCAGTCACGGCCGCTGACGAGCAGCGTCAGCAGCAGCACGAGCAGAGCCACGGCCATGGGCGAGATGTACCACGGCGTAGGCGGTTTTACCTTGCCTGCGGTGCTGGCATCGACGGGCACGGTGGTCGCCTTGACTAGCGGCACATTCAGGCTGTCGGTCTTGATGGTGGCACGGTCGATGGCGTCCATCAGTATCATCGGGATGAACATCGTGGCGCGCTGGTCGAGCACGGTATCCACGTCCCAGCCCAATACCAGGTCGATGCCGAATTTTTCCCATGCATAGTTGCGGCAGTAGTGTGCCAAAATGTCACGATAGGTGACAGCCGTGTCGCCCATCGCGGGATATTTCAGCCCGTCGCCCGCTGCCATCTCGATGATGTCGCGGGGGCGGGTAGAGCAGTTGTCGCTCAGGAATTTGTAACGATAGGTACGGTTCTCGGGCTGGGCGTTGTTCCACAGGAAGTTGCGCACGGCAATGGCACGGTCCTGTGGCAGGTTGAGTTCCTGTTCCACCATGCGGCGGCCTTCCATGCCCAGTGTGGCATAGACGCGTGGCACTGGTTGACACATGTAGTCGGTCTCGCCCAGCATGAAGCGCCACATGAATGCAGGAGCCTGAAAGTCAAAGACGCCATAGTTGAAGTACAGGTCGATAGGACCTTGATGCACACGTATCTCGCTGTGCCCCCAGATGTTGTGCGGCTCGCTGCCGGGATAGAAGGTCACGAGGCTCACGTGCACCGAGTCCTCTTTTTCCTGGGCGGGCTGTGGCTCGGATGGGGGCAACTGGGGCATGGCTTCAAGTGTACCCGTAGCACACAGGGCACACAGCATCGTCAAGTAATATGTCCGCAGCAGTCGTTGCATCTATCATTCATCTGGCAAGAATAGTGCCAACTGACAATTAATTAACGTGAAACAACCGCCTGATAGTATTCTTTGAATTGAGAAAAGATATTTTTTTTGAATTGAAATTTGGTTACTTGAGAATGATCTTTTAATTTTGTATTGCGAAAAGTTCGCAACGTGCGATTAACGAGATGTAACTATGAACAACAAGAAATCTACCCCGCCGAATCCCTTAACAGACTACAGGTTTATGATCGCTTCTTCGGCCGTTGGCTAAAATCAAATTTTTAATCATATTTGCATAAAGGTTTTATAAAGTAGTTTGTACCGTGTTAAACAGTAAGCACAATCAGCCTCGGTGGTGGCGCAGCGCTTTTTTCCTCACAGCGGGTTCACTGCTGTCAGTAGCTCTGTTTGGGTTGCTGTGCATTGTCGTTTACCGTACCGACTTGAAGTACTCATGGCTTTCATGGGGATACTACATGGGTGCGGGCTGGATTGTCGCCACGGTTTTTCTGTTGCGGAAACATTTCTATTCGATACCTGAAGAGAATAGGTATCGCATTTCGGCCCATACTTTTTTCGCTCTGAGCATTGCTGGAGGGTTGTTTGGGATCAATGACTATGTTCATCATGCCACTTCGACCTATCTTCACTGTAAGAGCATCACCCGCGATAACATCGGCAACGCCGAGTTTATCATGAGTGACGAGGCCATCACCCTGATGGATAACTGCAGGGGCTATGATGTGTATGCGAGTGCTCATCGCGGCACTGACAATTATAGTGCTTATATAGTGGCGCCTGTTGAGAATAGCCAAGGCGTTTATGTGGCGGGCAACGTCGATGGAGGCTCCTATAGCAATAAGTGGAAAGGCCATGATGCGCTTGAAGACAATTATCATGAAGCCCGCACAAAGTTGCGCCACAATGTGCCTAACTATCAGTTTGACTTGAAGTGCCGCACCTATCAACGCATCTTTCCATATAATAACGGAAGTTACTCCAAGTATATCAATGCTGTAGAAAATTCTTCTACACTCGTCCATGACTCGCTCTATCAAGTCGAGACCCTTCCGCCAATCATCGAGCCCATCCACGATGTGGGACTCGGTGCCGATGCCCGCCCTCATCCCCTTTTCATCACCTGGTACCTGATCATTCATTTCTTCATCTGTGTAGGTCTGTTCATGGCCGACAGCGAAGACTAAACATTTTGCGGAAACGACACATTTCGTTGAAAAACATTTTGCGGAAACGACACATTTTGGTGAAAAATATTTTGCGGAAACGACATATTTTGGCGAAAAACATTTTGCGGAAACAACATTTTTTGTATATTTGCACCTGATTATCAATAAGAAATGTTGGATTATGATTTTTAAGCGAAAATTATATGATGAGATGTTCCGTTGGAAACAGGAACGCCAGGGCAAAACGGCTTTACTGATTAAGGGTGCTCGACGTGTGGGTAAATCAACACTTGTTGAGGATTTTGCCAAACGTGAATATAAGTCTTATATCCTGATAGATTTCTCTCATGTCAGCAAGCAACTCAATGCCTTGTTTGACGATATGAGTAATCTGGATTTCTTTTTCCTTAGACTACAACAAGAAACCCACACTACTTTGTATGAGCGTCAAAGTGTCATTGTCTTTGATGAGGTGCAGTTGCAACCATTGGCACGCCAAGCTATTAAACATCTTGTGAAAGATGGCAGATATGACTACATAGAAACGGGTTCGCTGTTGACTTTGAAAAAAAATGTGCAGAGCATATTAATACCCAGTGAAGAAACTCGGATGACGCTTTTTCCACTTGACTATGAGGAGTTCATGTGGGCGACAGGAAATGGGTTGGGTTATTCCGTTTTGAGAAAATTCTGGGATAAAAAGATACCGCTTGGACAAGCGCATCGTCAACAGATGCGTGATTTGAGGCTATATATGCTTGTGGGAGGAATGCCCCAGGCGGTCAATGCTTACATCAAAAGCAACAATATGCAGCATGTGGACGCGATAAAGCGTGAAATCATTCAGCTTTATGACGATGATTTCAGGAAGATTGACACTACAGGAAGAGCATCAAGATTGTTTTTCAGTATTCCTGGTCAGTTGGCAAAGAATGCTTCAAGGTATAAAATTTCCACAGCTTTAGACCGTAAGAACTATGATGTAAACTCCATTATTGCTGATATGGAAGATAGTATGGTCATTTCGGTGGCTTATCATGCTAATGATCCCAATGTGGGCTTTGGGTTGAGTCGAAATATAGATTACTATAAAATATTCCTTGGTGATACAGGATTGTTTGTTACACTCGCATTTTGGGACAAGAAATATACCGAGAATGTCATTTATGATAAATTGCTTTCGGACAAATTGGCCGCCAACTTGGGATATGTGTATGAGAATCTTGTGGCTCAAATGTTAAAGACTGCTGGACATACATTATATTATTACACATTCCCTGATGGCAATAATCATAATTACGAGATTGATTTCTTATTGTCTAAGGGTAATAAGATTGTCCCGATAGAAGTCAAATCATCGGGGTATCTGGCTCACAAGTCATTGGACGAGTTCTGTAGGAAGTTTTCGTCGCGGGTCGGCGACCGCATTCTTGTTTATACTAAGGACTTCTATCGTGATGGAGCGACTGATTGTATCCCTGTTTACTGCGCTGGGTTGTTGTGATACTGGAAATAAAAGATAGCAAAACACGTGTTTTTAAATCGACACTATGGTAAGAAGTAAGCATGATTGGTCAGGGGTGTGGAGGAGCATAGGCTCGATCACGTTTATATCTATGTTATCGGTAGCTCTTTTCGGGCTGCTGTACTGGGTCGCAGATTTGAGGTCCTTACAATATTCATTCAGGCTGTTCATCGGTCTGTCCTGGGTTGTTGCAACGGTACTTCTGCTGAGAAGGTTTACCCATATTGTTCAGAATGAAGTCCCGAGAGATTTCCTGCTACTTTTCTTGTTCATCGCGTTGGTTAGTGGACTCTGTGGCGTGGGAGATTATGCCGATCGGCGCACTTCGTTGTTCCATGAGTGTGACAGTATAGTGAAGGACAGCTTGGGGAGTGAAGAATATATTCATAGCCTCTTTCTGGTGGAAGTTGATACCAGCATGGTGGGCTACTATGTGTATCCCAAAGTGCATCGGCACTATCAACGTTATTCTTCGGGATCGGATATCACCTTTGAAGCCTATGTTGCTGCTCCGGTCAAGCAGAGCAATGGAGTTTACATGATTTATCATGTGAGTGGCGACAGGCACGATTACTCGTTTGCCAGCGATGAAAAACTTAATGAATACCTCCATGAGTTCAGCGTCGCCTTGCGTGACACGCTACAGCAGCATCATTACGACTCAAGATGCACGACGTTCCAGCGCATCAATCCCAATGATGAGGAGTATGATTATATCTTGAAGGCAGTCGGGAATGCATCCATATCGTGCTATGATACTGCCTTCGCTATAGAGAATCATCCTGTCATCATCAGGCCAGTATATGACGTGCCCCTCAGTGGTGAGCCCCATGTCAGAGTGGGTTACGTTATTTGCTTTGCGGTATGTATGGGAATCATTGCCCTTATCTTGGCCTTTGCCAGAACGAGGAGGAAGAAAAGAAAAGGAAATACCAATGCTGGCTTTGAACTGGAGAAAGAAACAGTCAAGTACATAAAGAATCCCAAGAATTGGCCATCCGTTTTCATTTTCCTGCTGCCGATTATCTATTATATGATAGCACTTGCCCTGGGCTACAAGGAATCGTCGTCGGCACTGGATTATGGGGCCATATCGGGATATAATCTGTTTGTGAAAGGAGAGTGGTGGCGGCTTGTCACGTCAATGCTCATGCACGTCAATATGATCCACCTGGTATCTAATCTCATGGGCTTATTCATCATTCTGCTGTTCTGGTGTGTAGTGATTCCGATCTATCAAGGCTGGACTGGCGTGCTGGTGTTCTTTGGTACTGGTATCGTGAGTTCCCTCTGTTGCGCCCTCTTTAGCGATGCTGTCACAGTGGGGGCATCAGGGGCGATTATGGGCATGTTGGGGTTTCCATTCGGTTTCATGATTGATTCCAAAAAACTGTGGACTTCTACCAATAAAACGATCTTGAAAGTCTTGGCCATCCTGATAGTTCCCACTATACTGCTAAGTTTCACCCGCAGCATTAGTCTGACAGGGCATGTGTCGGGCCTGTTGTGTGGGTTCATAGCAGGAGTAATCTACTGCAAGCTCCATGTTAAGGAGAAAAAATAGCAGATAGCTCAGATACAACGGTGATGGTAAATGGCTTTACCAGGTGCCGTAGTTGCCGCGGTCGGCATCGATGCGCAGCAAGATGAACAGCAGGAAGGTGAAGCCCCACAACGATGAGCCGCCGTAGCTGAAGAAGGGCAGCGGGATGCCGATGACGGGGCACAGGCCGATAACCATGCCGATGTTGATGGTGAGGTGGAAGATGAGGTAGGACGCAACGCAATAGGCATATACCCGTGCAAAGGTCGAGTGGTTTCGCTCGGCCAGGGTGATGATGCGCAATATCAGGATCAGGAAGAGTAGCAATACTGCCACGCTGCCGATAAAGCCCTGCTCCTCACCGATGGTGCAGTAGATAAAGTCGGTGTGTTGCTCGGGCACATACTTCAGTTTGGTCTGCGTGCCGTTGAGGAAGCCTTTGCCCATGATGCCGCCGCTGCCGATGGCGATTTTGCTCTGGTTGACGTTGTAGCCCGCACCGCGCAGGTCGTCCTCAATGCCCAGGGTCACCTTGATGCGCTGTTGCTGGTGCGGCTCCAACACATGGTTGAAGGCAAAGTCCACCGTGAACATGAACACGAGCGATGCTGCGGCAAAGCAGATGGTAATGAGCACCTTCTTCAAGTCGTCATGCAGCATGCCCCACAGCAGGTAGAGCAGTGACAGGATGATGACGGGCAGGAAGAAGGCATAGCCGTTGACGTGCACACCAGCCAGTGTCAGGCCGCCAGCTAGCGCCCCTGCTGCCAAGTAGCCTAGCAACACGTTGCGCCCCAGAATCCACGAGCGGCAATAGATCAACAGCATGCCCACCACGAGCACCATCACGATGATAAAGGCGATGGCGATGCCCAGTGGGATGCCCATAAAGGTGAGGGCGGCAAACTTCAGCACCACGACAAAATAGACCACCGCCATCAAGGCTGCAAACAGCACAAAACCCGACATGCCCTCACGATAGAGGACAAAAAACAGGGCGGTATAAACCAGTGCCGTACCCGTCTCGCGCTCCAGAATGATGCACAGGATGGGCAGCAGGATGATGCCCAATGCGATGGCATAGTTGCGCCACCCGTTGAGCGTGAAACCGTAGGTGCTGAACAGTTTAGCCAGCGCCAGGGCCGTCGCCGTCTTGGCAAACTCGGCAGGTTGCAGACTCACCGATCCGAACACGAGCCACGACCGGGAGCCCTTGATGTCGGGCGCTATGAAACTGGTGACGATCAGTAGCAATATCATGAATCCGTATAGCGGATAGGCGTAGGCCTCATAGATGCGCCTGTCGATGAGCAGCAACGAGAAACCGATGAGCAATGACAAGCCAGCCCACAAGAACTGCTTGCCCGAGAACTCGCTCAGGTCGAACATGCTCGCCCGGTCATAGTCATAGGTGGCGGCATAGATGCTCACCGCTCCCGCTATGATCATGATGATGTAGAGCACGATAGTAAACCAGTCCACCGACCTCAACAAGTTAGTATTCTCATCTTCGTTCCTTACTTCCATTTTTAAGTCTTTAGTCCTTAGTCGTTTCTCACTAATCACTAATCCTTCTTCACCTTGGGTGAAGAAATGGTGTGGCGGCTTGCCATCGCGCGGCCCTGGGCCTGCAAGCCGGGTGAGTCACCACGCAGGTAGCGCTGTATCATCAGCGCCCCGATGGGCACACCGAAGGCGGCGCCAAAGCCTGCATTCTCGACATACACACAAACGGCAATCTTGGGGTCGTTCATCGGCGCGAATCCCATGAACACCGAGTGGTCACGACCGTGCGGGTTCTGAGCCGTACCCGTCTTGCCACACACGTCAAGTCCCGGTATATTGGCACGGGTGCAAGTGCCGCCCAGCACTGCCATGCGCATACCCTCGACGATGTCGGCATAGTAGCGCTTGTCGATGTCGGTGTCGTGGCGTTCCAGATTCCTCTTGAGCACGCCGACCCCCTCGATGTTCTTCACCACATGAGGCGTGATGTAGTAGCCGCGGTTGGCGATGGTGGCGCTCAGGTTAGCGATCTGCAGCGGTGTGGCGAGGATTTCGCCCTGGCCGATGGCATCGCTGATGATGGATTGCCCCGTCCACTTGCCCTTCTTGTGGAACTTGTCATAGAAAGCCGTGTTGGGGATGAAGCCTCGGCTCTCGCCCGGCATGTCCACACCCAGCTTGTAGCCGTAGCCCATCGATACCATGTGGTTTTTCCACACCTCGAAGGCTTTACCCGTCGAGCCATACTTCTTGCGGTTGTCCATCATGTGCTTGAAACCCCAGCAGAAATAGGCGTTGCAAGACGTCTGCAGGGCGGGTTTCAAGGAGATGGGGGAGCCGTGGCCGTGGCAGCCCACGCGCATGCCGGCGTTGACGTAGCCGCGGCGGCAGGGGTACATCGTGCTTGTGGTGATGATGCCTTCATCGAGGAAAATCAGGCCCTGGGTAGGCTTGAACGTTGAGCCAGGAGGGTAGGCCGCCATGATGGAACGGTCATAAAGCGGTTTGAGCCTGTTGTTGACCAGGTCGCCATAGTTCTTGCCGCGCTCCTTACCCATGAGCAGCGCCGGGTCGTAGGTCGGGCTGGATACCAGCGCAAGGATTTCGCCGGTCTTGGGCTCGATGCACACGATGGCGCCCACCTTGCCCTGCATGAGCAATTCGCCATAGGCCTGCAGCCCGATGTCGATGCTCAGCTTCAAGTTGTTGCCAGCCACGGGCGATACGTCGTCGGCACCGTCGTTGTAGTGGCCCTTGATTTTGCCTGTTGCGTCACGGATGAGGATTTCCTTGCCCTTGACGCCACGCAGCCATTGCTCGTAGCTCTTCTCGATACCCAGGTCGCCGGTGTAGTCACCAGGGCGGTAATAGCTATCGTTCTCGATGTCACGGGCATTGACCTCGCGGATGTCGCCCAGCACGTTGGCGGCGACATGGTAGTTATATTGCCTGAGGATGCGTTGCACGACAAAGAAGCCGGGGAAGCGGTAGAGCTTCTCCTGCAGTCGTCCGTAATCCTCGGGGGAGAGGTGGTTCATGAACACCTGCTGAGTGAAGGACGAGTAACTGCGCCCCTTTTGCATCTCCTGCAGGCGACGGTCAAATTCTTCGCGGCTGATTTTCAACGTGTTGCAGAAGTCGATGGTGTCAAAGGGGAGGACGTCCTTGGGAATCATCATCAGGTCATATTCGGGAGAATTATAGACCACCAACGAGTCGTTGCGGTCATAAATCAGGCCGCGAGACGGGTAGATGACCTTCTCCATAAAAGCGTTGTTATCGGCATGGGCCTTGTAGGTGCTGTCCAGCACCTGCAACTGCACCAGTCGGATGATGTAGATGATGACAATCGCTACAATGAATCCGCCGATGACAAGTTTTCGCTTCTCAAGGTTATAGTCTTTTCTCACGGCGCGTGCTCACTAAAGTGTCCAACCCAAAGATGAGGATAATCGACAGGATGCTGCTGCCGACGATGCGTGCGAGCGTGAGCACAATGTCGTGCAGGGAGAAAGCCTGGATGAGGAAAATGAGTGTGCAATAGACCGTTACCAGTGTCGCCATATACTTGAAGTAGTCACCGACGCCCATCGAGTCCACCGACGGGATGGGGATGTTCATGTCGTTCTCGCGTGAGACAAACAAGTTGAACACCGGCCGACGTACTGCCGCCAGCACGGTGCATGCCAGGGCGTTCATGCCCGGCGTGTTGTTGAAGATGTCGATGATCAGGCCCGAGAAGAAGGCAACCGTCAGCACCCAGCCGCCGTGCAGGTTGACCGGCAACCTGAGGATGAGGTAGATGAATACCACGGGCATGGCGATGTTGAACAGCACAATCTTGTTGCACACCAGCTGCACGACAACCAATGCCAGAAATAGCACGATGAATTGTATTACGGTCTTGGTCATGGCTGTTCTCCTCCTTGTTCGGGTTCAACGGGTTTGGTGGTGTTGTCGGGGACTTCGGTAGCCTTGGGGCTCTCGGTATTCTCGGATTTCTCAGACTTCTTTGCGGGTTTGGCGTTCTGAGTCTTGACGGGGTCACCAGGCAACACGTCGATGATTTCGGGCTTGAGCTCGGGACGCGTCTGGATACTGGCAGCGGTGTCGATGCCTTGTTCGGCACGACGCAGGGCATCAATCTGCTCCTTCATGCTGTTGGTGATCACGCGCACGTTGCTCAGCTGACTGAAGTTGGTCGTCAGCTTGATACGCAACGAGACGAAGCTGTCGCTCATGTCACGGGCCAGACCTTCTACCGTACCCACAATGATGCCCTCGGGGAATACTGCCGAGTAGCCGCTGGTGACGATGGTGTCGCCCTTGTGGAAGGTGACGTGTTTGGGCAACTCCTCAAGCACGGCAAAGCGGGGACTCTTGCCGTCCCAGACCAGGCTGCCGTAGAAACCGCTGTCACGCAGTTTGCAGGACAATCTCATGTGCGGGTTCAGCAGCGAGATGATGCGAGCAGCATGCGGTCCCACCACGTTGACGATACCCACCACGCCGTTTTGGTCGATGACACCCATCTCGGGGCTGACACCGTCGATGTGCCCGCGGTCGATGGTGATGTAATTGTTTGGCTGTGAGATGCTGTTGCTGATGACATGGGCCATCACGAAGGTGTATTGCCGCAGCGCGGGCTGGCGCAATGAGTCAGGAGACATCAGTGCAAGGTCCGACATCTGCTCGCGCAGCTCAATCAGTTCCATCTCCAGCGCGGCGTTGCGTTCCTGCAGGCTCTCGTTGATGCCACGCAGGTGGAAGTAGGACGTGACGCCATTGAACGCCTCATAGACCGCGGCACTCACTCGATTGGCCGAGGTCAGATAGACGCTCTGCTGGTAAGGATTATCCTTAAACAGCAGTACGAGGCTCAATATCACATAGATAGCGAAAATGAACCACGCACTGTGTTTGACGAAAAAGTTGAGCAGATTATTCATCGTGCCTGTAGGCTTTAGGCTTTAGGTTTTAGCTTTTAGGCTTCAGGGAGATTCTCCTAACGCCTAATACCTAACACCTAAAGCCTCAAAAGGATTAACGCATGAGGAACTTGAAGTGCTTGATGTTCTTCAATGCGATACCAGTACCCTTGGCAACGGCGTGCAGGGGATCCTCGGCGACGTGGAACTCGATGCCAATCTTGTCGGTCAAGCGACGGTCCAGACCACGCAGCAAGGCACCACCACCGGTCAGGAAGATACCGTTGTGGACGATGTCCTGATACAGCTCGGGAGGCGTCTGCTCCAGGGCGCTGAGGACAGCAGCCTCGATCTTGGAGATGGACTTCTCGATGCAGTGGCACACCTCCTGGTAGGTCACGGGCACCTCAAGGGGCAGGGAGTTCACTTGGTTGGGACCATGGATGATGAAGTCCTCGGGGGCATCGGGACCCAGGTCGGTCAATGCTGAGCCGACGTTGATCTTGATGGCCTCGGCCGTGCGCTCACCGACGCGCACGTTGTGGGCGCGGCGCATGTGCTCCTGGATGTCCTCGGTGAGGTCGTCACCAGCCGTGCGGATACTCTTGTTGCTCACGATACCGCCCAGCGAAATCACAGCGATCTCGGTCGTACCACCACCGATGTCAACAATCATGTTGCCCTCGGGAGCCAGCACGTCAAGGCCGATACCCAAGGCGGCTGCCATCGGTTCGTAAATCATATAGACGTCGCGGCCACCGGCATGCTCACTGGAGTCGCGGACGGCACGAATCTCGACCTCGGTCGATCCCGAGGGGACGCAGACTACCATGCGCAACGAGGGGGAGAACCAGTGGTTCTTGGCGCTCACTTTCTTGATCATGCCGCGGATCATGTGCTCGGCGGCGTTGAAGTCGGCGATGACACCGTCGCTCAAGGGGCGAACAGTGCGGATGCCCTCATGGACCTTGCCGTGCATCTCGCGTGCGCGCTCACCCACGGCGACGTCGATGACGATGCGGTCGTTATGGATGATAATGGTGTTGGCTGTTCCTAAATCGACAGCGATTTCTTGAGTGAATGAAAACCATCCCATGATTGTTAACTGTATGTTAGATTGTTAGTTATGAATGCTTAATAATTTACTCTCGTTTAATGGACTGCAAAATTACTCAAATCTCGCCAAACATCAACTATATTTTTGTATAGTTTTTTTCTTTCTCGACAATACTTATCGTAATCTTCCAACTCCAAACTTTTAACTCCTAACTTCTGTTTTCTAACTCCTCAAGGGCTTCAACGGCATGGCGCACGCAGTCCTCACAAGAACACAGCACACCGTGGTCAGTGCCCACACCCTTCAGGTCCTTGCAGCGCGTGGCACCACAGCGTTGTTCAAACTCTGCCCGCAACTGGCTGGCTTGGGGATTCATGCGGCGGCCGTCATATTTCAGCAACCCTTGTGCCATCTGTGCTCCACACAGGGCACCGCAGGTCTCGTCCATGCTACCCATGCCGCTGCCGAAACAGGCTCCCATCGCCAGAAGCTTCTCCTCGGGCAGCCCCAACTCGGGTGCAAAGGCCAGCAGCACAGCCTGGCAGCAGTTGTGTTCACGCTTGTACATCACCGCGCGCTCGCGGCGTGGCATTCCGTTCATCATCTCGTTTTGTTCCATCGTTATATATTATAATGTGTGAAAATCTGTCACAAAGGTAGTGAAAAGTTTTTGTTGAGGACCAATTTTTTGCTCATCACGGCTCCGCGACATGGAGCAAAAAGTGGTTTTATCGTGCCGCGAACAGTACTTTTACCCCTTTCGCGGCACGATAAACGCATGTTTTTGGCCAATAATGGCTCAGATTCACTACCGATAGCGGTAATAAAATCATTAAAAAAGTGGTTTTATCGTGCCGCGAACGGCACTTTTACCCCTTTCGTGGCACGATAAACGCATGTTTTCGGCTAATAATGGCTCAAAGACACTACTGATAACAGTAATAAAATCATTAAAAAAGTGGTTTTATTTGTCCGCGAACAATGTTTTTTGTATCTTCGTGGCACGATAAAACGCTATTTTGAAATGAAACTGATAGGACGTGAAGAGGAAGTAAAGGAACTAAATCGCCTGTATAACAGCGATATGCCTCAGTTTGTGGCGATATATGGCCGACGCCGAGTGGGTAAAACCTTCCTGGTTGATGAGACATTCAAGGGTCGCATTACTTTTCGGCATGCGGGCTTGTCACCGGTTGACAGTGGTACAGGGAAGAATGTGCTCATGAGTCAATTGAAGAATTTCTATTTCTCATTAACAAGTCAGGGAATGAAGAAAACCAAGTGCCCTAGGTCTTGGCTTGAAGCCTTTTTTATGCTTGAGCAGCATCTCAAGGCAATAGATGACGGCGGTAGACAATTGGTTTTCCTTGATGAATTGCCCTGGATGGACACGCCAAGATCGGGTTTTATCACTGCGCTTGAGGCATTCTGGAACGGTTGGGCCTGTCATCGTGATAATGTCATGCTGGTGGTGTGTGGCTCAGCTTCGTCTTGGATTCAAAACCGCTTGATCAACAATCACGGGGGACTGTATGGACGCCTCACTTGTGAAATCAAGTTGTCACCGTTCAACTTGCGTGAATGCGAGGATTTTTATCGCAGTCGGGGTATCAAGTTATCTCGTTATGAAATTACGAGAGGGTATATGGTCTTGGGTGGCGTGCCCTATTATTTGGGCTACATAGAACCGAGCTTGAGCATGGTTCAGAATGTGGATCGTTTGTTTTTCTCTAAAGGTGCTCCTTTGCGTGGAGAGTTTGACCGCTTATTTGCCTCTGTGTTCGCGCGTCCCGAGGAAGTAAAAAGCATTGTGAAAGTCCTGAGCGAGCGCCATGCTGGTTACACCCGCACCGAGATTGCACGTAAAACAGGTATCACGCAGGGCGGCGGCCTGACTAAGATGCTTGAGGCGTTGATTGTCAGCGATTTCGTTCAGACGTATGTGCCTTTTGGCCAAAGTGGGAGGTATGTTCATTATAAATTGGTGGATCCTTTCTGTTTGTTCTATCTGAGACATGTTTACAATCAAAACCGTCCTGATGGCTTCTGGCAGCAGAATCAGTCTTCGCCTTCCATCCTTAGTTGGCAGGGAATAGCGTTTGAGGATATATGCTTGATGCACATTGACCAGATCAAGAAGGCTCTTGGTATCTATGGCGTCTCATCTCTGCAATCGTCTTGGGCTGTGCGAGGAGACGCTGAGGTTGAGGGTACTCAGATTGATTTGCTGATTCAGCGGACGGATAACGTGGTAAACTTGTGTGAGATGAAGTTCTACAAGAATGATTATGCAGTTGATAAGGCATACGACCGCATTTTGCGTAATCGTTTGTCATTGCTGCAAGAGCGGTTGCCCAAGCGAGTTACTGTCCACATGACCTTGATAACAACTTTTGGACTCGTTTATAATGAGTATTTTGGTGATTTTCAGCAGATTGTTGTGCTTGATGATTTATTCAATTAAGTGTTTTCAGTATCAAAAAAGTGGTTTTATTCGTCCGCGAACAGCACTTTTACCCCTTTCGTGGCACGATAAACGCATGTTTTCGGGATTTGCTCGGTGGTAAAACCCGTGACTGTGGCAATAACCGAGGCACATTCACGTTATATATATAAATAGAGAAAAATCAAGTGAGCACTATGAACAAGAAATTGATTTCGCTCATGGCGGCCGCGCTGACTTTGTTGTCGGCGAGCGGTCAATTGACGTTTACCGGTGTGGGAGAGTATCCCGTTATCGAGGTGACCCCCGATCTTGCAATGACCGGTTTGCATAAGATATATGTCGTGTATGATACCAACGGGGTAGGGATGACTTACACTTCGTCAACTGGTGAGCGTGCGACAGTGACAAGCTATGATGCGCATAATTGGGGTAATCCCGATACGGTTCCCACGATGTGGAATGGATATACGACTTCATTATTGCAGGTAATCCCCAATAAGGGTTACAAGATTCAGGAGGGTACAGGATCTCCCTTCTATTTCTGGGTGGTCAATTATGCCGACTATTTCCTGGAGCTCAACGATATGTCCTATGGCAGTGAGACGCCCTGCAACTTGATTGCGTTCAATGTTGATGGTCAGGCAGATGCCATTCCTTACTATACCATCCACGGCAACCGTCAGGTGCTTGACCGTGAAATCAAACTGACTTATAACACGCTGGTGTGGGATGACTCGACCCACTGGCAGGAGAAGGAAGTCGTTGAGACCTTCGCTGCACTGGATCAGGCCGTTGAAATCTTGCCGCCGCTGTGTAACACGGCATTCATGCTCACAGGTGACCGTTTTCTGGAAGAGTGGGGCATAGGCCAGGGTATTGAGGGTGAGTACTTCTACACCCAGGCCGTGGGCTGTGGCACCACTGCTGAGCAAGAGGACCGCGGCAACAATAACGAGAAAGGCCTTGAGAGTGGTCTGGGCGGCTCGGCACCGGTTCATATCATATTCACTGGCTATCCCACCGATGCGGTGGTCTATCGTGTCTGGGAAATGGCCAAGGACCAGGAATTTGAGAATGTCATCCTGCAATACAACCAGGACGAGGTGGACTATACCTTCAATGAAGCGGGAACTTACTATATGCGCTATATGGTCGCCAATGCCGATGGCTCGTGCGAAAGCTATGGCGATGTCTACACCATCACCGTGAGCGAGAGTGAGTTGGTATGCCCCAACATTTTCTCGCCAGGTTCCACCGAGGGCGTGAACGATATTTGGAAAGTCTCCTACAAGTCGCTTATCGAGTTCCACTGCTGGATCTTTAACCGCTGGGGAACTCTGATATGTGAATTCACTGATCCCGGCAGCGGCTGGGATGGCACCTATCACGGAAGGCTGGTCGATACCGGTGTATATTATTATGTGGTAACGGCTTTGGGCAGTGACGGCATTAAATACAAGAAACGTGGAGACATCACCATCTTGCGTTACAAGAAGGGTGCAAGTGGCACCTCGGGCGGAGGAACAGCTGGTGGCGACACAGGAGGTTATTAAACGAATTGCGGCATTAGCCGCAATTTGTTGATTAGAGAATTAGGAATTAGAGATTAGTGAGGAACGATCATAACATGAAGAAGATGATATTGATGGCCGTGCTGCTGGTGGCATCTGCAACTGTGGCTCAGGCACAACTCAAGCGAGAATACAGCAAGGCGACCACGGGTAGCTCGTCACCGGTGTTCAGCACCACAGCCAGTCCTGACATTCCCATGTCGGTCACGTTTGCGGGCGAGAAAGTGAGTTTTGACAGGCTGGATATGGCCGAGCGCCTGGATCGGGAACTGACTAGTATCATCTATGGCCAGACGACAACCGAACTATGCTTCAAGCGTGCTAACCGCTATTTTCCTGTTTTGGCCAAAATACTGAAGGAACAGGGTGTTCCCTTGGATTTTCTGTACCTTGCAGTGACCGAGAGTTCGATGGACTATAATGCTTATTCCAGCGCCAAGGCCGCAGGCATGTGGCAGCTGCTGGCAGGCACCGGCCGTGACTACGGCCTGGAGGTGACCGATGAGGTGGACGAGCGTTATGATCCTGAGAGGTCGACCGTTGCTGCCTGCAAGTATCTCAAGGCTGCTTACAAGAAATACGGTCACTGGCCTACCGTCGCTGCGAGTTACAATGCTGGTATGGGAAAAATCACCAGTGAATTATCCAAGCAGCGGGTGGACAACTCTTTTGACCTGTATCTGGTACAGGAAACGTCACGTTACGTTTTCCGCATCATCGCCTATAAGTTGTTGATGGAGACGCCCAAGCGCTATGGTTACCGCTTCTCGCGCAAGAACCTGTGGCAGCCGGTGGACTATACCACTGTTGACGTGACTGGTTCGGTCGCCAGCTGGATAGATTGGGCCAAAGATAAAGGCATCACTTATGCCCAGTTGCGTGAGGCTAACCCCTGGATCCGTTCCACCAAGTTGACCAACGCTTCGGGCAAGACCTACAAAGTGCGTGTCCCCAAGCAGAATGACCTCTATCGCAGTAAGCGCACCTTCAGCGTCTATAATAAGGACTGGGTCATTGATTAATAGTTCGGAGTTAGGGGCTCCATTCTAGAAAATCTAGTTCATCTAGAAATAAACTGAAAACAGACAACATACAACTGAATGAAAATTAACGGGCAGGAAATAGACAGTGTAGAGGTGTTGGGCGCTAGGGTCCATAACCTCAAGAACATTGATGTGGAGATTCCTCATGACCGCCTCACGGTGATTACCGGATTGAGCGGCAGTGGCAAGTCTTCACTGGCCTTTGACACGGTGTTTGCCGAGGGTCAACGTCGCTATCTTGAAACCTTTTCTTCCTACGCCCGCAATATGCTGGGAATCCTGGAACGTCCCAACGTGGATAAGATTTCAGGCCTGTGTCCTGTCATTTCCATCGGGCAAAAGACTGTGAACCGCAATCCCCGCAGTACGGTGGGCACAACAACCGAGGTCTATGACTACCTGAGATTACTCTATGCGCGAGCTGCCGATGCCTATTCTTATCTGTCGGGTGAGCGCATGGTCAAATACACGACCGAGAAAATCCTGAGTCTCATTCTCGAACGCTATCAAGGCCGCAGGATTTATGTCCTGGCTCCATTGGTCAAGAACCGCAAGGGACATTACAAGGACCTGTTTGAGAACCTGCGTAAGAAGGGCTATATCAACGTGCGCATAGATGGAACGTTGCGTGAGATTACCTTCGGCATGAAATTGGACCGCTATGTCAACCATAGTGTGGAACTGGTGGTGGACCGCCTCAAGGTTGCCGATAAGGATCTGAAGCGCTTGGCCGACACGGCTGAGCTGGCTTTCAAGCAGGGAAATGGCCAGTTGATGATATTGGATGGAGACACCGGTGAGGTGGGCTATTACAGCCGCTCGTTGATGGATCCCGCCACAGGATTGTCCTATCTGGAGCCCGCACCTCACAATTTCTCTTTCAACTCACCGTTGGGAGCGTGCCCGCATTGCAAGGGCCTGGGCTATGTCAACCTGATTGACCGAGACAAGATTATACCTGATATGTCGTTGAGTATCAGGGGGGGTGGCATCCTGCCATTGGGAAAATACAAGAATGTGCAGATTTTCTGGCAGATACAGGCTATCTGTGAGAAATACGGATGCACGCTCGACACACCGTTGGAAGAGTTGCCCGAGGAGGCCTTGAACGATATCCTCAACGGCACCAACGAACGACTGAACCTGCGCACCGAGACTTTGTCCACCAGCAATTACTTCCTTACCTTCGACGGTCTGGTCAAGTATATTGAAATGCAACAGGATGACACGGCCACCAGTGCAGCCCAGAAGTGGGCGGGACAATTTTTCTCGCGTGCCGTGTGCCCCGAGTGTGGGGGAGCGCGCCTCAACCGCGAGGCTCTGCACTTCAAGCTGGCTGACAAGAATATAGCCCAGTTGGCGGCGATGGACATCACCGAGCTGCGGGACTGGATTGAAGACCTCCAGAATCACGTAACGCCCACCCAATGGGAAATCGCTCGCGAAATCGTCAAGGAAATCAGCTCAAGGCTCAGTTTCCTCATCGAGGTGGGGCTGGACTACATGTCGTTGAACCGCAACTCGGCATCGTTGTCGGGTGGCGAGAGCCAGCGCATCAGGCTAGCGACCCAGATCGGGTCACGCCTGGTCAATGTGTTGTATATTCTTGACGAACCGTCCATCGGTCTTCATCAGCGAGACAACCAGCGGCTCTTGGATGCCTTGAAGACCCTGCGTGACGATGGCAACACCATTCTCGTGGTTGAGCACGACAAGGAGATGATGCTGCAGGCCGACTATGTTATCGACATCGGTCCTCTGGCAGGACGCAAGGGTGGTAACATCGTGTTTGCCGGCACCCCGGAGGAACTGTTGAAGCAACACACCCTCACCGCCGACTATCTGAACGGAACCCGCTCTATCGAGGTGCCTGCCAAGCGGCGTGAAGGAAACGGCAAGACGTTGCGGCTCACTGGCTGTCGTGGGAATAACCTCAAGGATGTCGCTGTGGCATTCCCCTTGGGTACCTTTATCTGTGTCACGGGTGTGAGCGGCAGTGGCAAATCGACGCTTGTCAATGCTACCCTGCAGCCCATCCTGAGCCAACGCCTGTACCGTTCCCACACTGCCCCGATGCCCTACGGCACAGTCAGCGGTCTGGAATATGTGGATAAGGTGGTCACTGTCGATCAGGCACCGCTGGGTCGCACGCCGCGTTCCAATGCTGCCACCTATACTGGCGTGTTCACCGACATCCGCAATTTGTTCGTCAACCTGCCGGAATCCAAGATTCGCGCCTATAAGCCTGGCCGTTTCTCGTTCAATACGAGCGGTGGCCGCTGCGAGAAATGCAACGGCAACGGCTACAAGGCTGTGGAGATGAACTTCCTGCCCGATGTGCTGGTCCCCTGTGAGGAGTGTGGCGGCAAGCGCTATAATCGCGAGACCCTCGAAGTCAAGTTCAAGGGCAAGTCGATTGCCGATGTGCTGGATATGACCATCAACCAGGCTGTGGAGTTTTTTGACGCCGTACCTTCAATCCTTCGCAAGATAAAGGTTCTACAAGACGTCGGGTTGGGGTATATCAAGTTGGGCCAGCCCTCCAGCACCTTGTCGGGTGGTGAGTGCCAGCGTGTGAAGTTGGCGTGTGAACTGGCCAAGAAGGACACGGGCAAGACCGTCTATATTCTTGACGAGCCGACGACGGGACTACACTTCGAGGACATTAAGGTGTTGCTCGGTGTGTTGAACCGTCTTGTTGAGAAAGGCAACACCGTTATCGTCATCGAGCACAATCTGGACGTCATCAAGTGTGCCGACTACATTATTGACATGGGACCCGAGGGTGGACGGGGTGGAGGACAGGTCGTCGCCAGTGGAACCCCTGAGCAGGTGGCTGAGTCTCAAAAGTCGATTACGGGCCGTTTTCTCAAGAAGGAACTCATACAATAATTATTCATTTTTTATTTGACTCATTACAGGGGGATGTCACCATACTATGTGGCATCCCCTGATTTTTTTCTCCATAGATGATCATGCCTGCACCATTTCAAGATACATTACAGGAGTAGTTGCGATTTCCTGGCAATGTGATATGAATCTCCGGGAGGCTAATCCTCACAAATTTTTTAGGCTTCAGGAACGGCGTTTTTCATGTCGTCATCGTTAGCCCATCTTCATAGAGAAGATAGAGGTCGTGTCTCATTCGCGGCAATGGCCAGATAATTTTTCTAAGCATTTTTCTGACGAAAGGTTGAGCTGGCGTGAGCAGGTTAACCAGAAATTGCTCTCCGTTTTCATGCCCCCAGTGTTGCTTGTTAACCCCATTTTTTAGGGTGGTGAAGTGGGGCAGAATGCCCGTTTGATAAAAATTGCACGGATTTTGGCTCAGATAATTTGACTTCAGGGTCCCAAAAACAGTGCCCGAGGACGAGCGTTCATCCGAAAAAAATCAGAAAAAATTCCTGTCAGATTTCGTCCCAAAATACCCTTAACCGCTTGAGGGGTGGGAGGGAATAGCCAAAAATGCCTCCAAATAAAACAGCCTAAAAATTGGTCTAAAAGTCCGATTTTGCCCTTTTCAAGGTGAAATTCGGTCAAATTCGGAGAAATTACCGATTTTCATCGGTTTTTCACTTTTCTGAAGCCTCTATTTTGGTGTCATTTTTAGACAATGAAAATGCAGAAGAACACCGATGAAATAAAGCGAGTTGTCAAATAATGGAAATTATTAGAATTCTCTAGAATTGCTCAAAATTGCGATTTTCAATCGAGAGTAGGGTGTGATGGAAAATTTTGCAAGGAAATCGAGTTGAGCCTCCAGAAAAGCGAAAATGGTATTTTGCCAACGAGTAGTTCGGCTTTGAAAACGGCATCCGATTTGCGTTTATAAACGAGGGGTAGGGGATGAAAATTCGGTGTTTGGCGGCCTGATCTGGAGTTTGCGTTTGCGTCACAGGCTTAAAAAATGAGAATTTACGACCGTAAAGTTTACAAAATCATTAAAAAATAGGATTAACATCTTTTAAACTATACTACAATTGGCTGAAATATAGCAAATTACAAGAAAAACCTCTAGTGTTGCTGCAGAATATTGGTTTATAGCTGTAAAGTGGCTGTTTTGCTAAAAAATTGGAGTTATAAATATCTGATACATAGTAGATAAAAGCACTATATTTAAAGTATTGATATAATAAATTTCATTTACTTTTGAAATTGGGCAAAAATTGTCAATTTTCGGAAAGTTTAATTGTAAATTTTAAAATTTTCGTTTTTAAATTTGGTTGGTTCAAAAAATCATTTTAAATTTGCAATCCCAAAATTAAAAATCGCAAACAGCCCTTTTTAGTGCTTTGGGGCGATTTCAGGAGGTTTCCTGGATCGTAGTTTTGGTTCAGAAAATTTTCTGACAGTAAATTTGTTCATCTCGCTCACTTGAGCACCATATAAAAATTGTTCTTAAATGGATATCGTATCGAGGTTAAAAATGTTTCTTGAGCAAGCCGGGATTTCCAATTCCCAGTTTGCCGACACTTGCGATATACCTCGTCCCACTCTCTCGCAGCTTCTCAATGGACGCAACAAGAAGGTGAGTGACGAAGTGATCGGCAAGATCCATCGTGCCTATCCAACCCTGAACGTGATGTGGCTCATGTTTGGTGACGGCGAGATGCTTCTTAATGGTTCTGACCCGATGTCCGCATCTGACGACTTGAGCGGAGGTGTGCGCCATCATAATAATGAGTCAAGAATTGAGGATAACGGCCAGCGTGCGATTTCGTTTGATGAGGACGAACCCATGGGCTATCGCAGTAATGCACCCAAGGCTCAGCAGCGTACGTCTAACCCAACCTCGATCGAGACCCTGCAGAACATTATGCGTAACGTGGTCGGGCGCACTTCCAAGCGTGCCACGGCAGGTGACAGCGAGCGTCGTGTAGTTAATATCTTCGTTTTCTACAACGATGGTCGCTTCGAACAGTTTGAACCAGCGTAGAAATTAGATTGTATAATAATGTAATAATGTTGATATTTCATTCACTTGGCTTTGCCGGCTGTCACAACACTTAAGACAACGACTTTTGCCGCACATTAATAATAAAACAGACCAATACCTGAAAAATTCAAACCATTGCTATCGTAATTAGGCGGCCGGCAAGCCTGTGAGTGAGCATAAGAAGAAAAATACAAACAACCATTAATTTAAGCACAAATAAAGCGAAAAACGACGACCATTAAGCACAAAGCAATCGGCCTAGGGATGTCCCCAGGCCGATTGTGTTTTTAGGTGTACTGCGATGTGTTGAGCCTCGCTTGAGGCGTCCATGCTATTCCATGTCACTTGACGAGGTTGCCTAACACGTCGCGCAGGATTTGGCGCCCTGCAGCGGCGGTGGCATTCTTGGCGGCACGTCCGGCGGCATCCTTGACGCTGGTGCCCTTCTTGCTCTTCTTACCGGTGATAGTATCGGAGACCGTCTTTCCCAGGATGGTTGCAAGGGTACCTGTCACAGCGGTGACTACCGATTTCCACACCTTGTCCCAGATGGTTTTCTCTTTCTTCTTGGACTTTTCTTCCTTCTCAGCCTCCTTGGCGGCAGCAGCTTCTTCGGCGGCCTTGGCTTCGGCTTCGGCCTCGCGGGCAAAGACCTCGAACACGCTTTCGCGTTCCTGGACCTCCTTGTACTTGGCAATGATGTCGCGGTTGGCGTTCATGATGTCGAGGCGTTGACCCTCGGTGATGGCGCCGATTTGGCTCAAGGGGAAGAGCACCTTGGCGCGTTCAACGACGCTGGGAGCTCCCTTCTCGTCAAGGAACGATACCAGTGCCTCGCCCGTCTCCAGCTCGAGGATGGCGTCCTCGGTCTTGAACTCGGGATTGGCACGGAAGGTCTCGGCGGCCACTTTGACGGCCTTCTGGTCGCGTGGTGTGTAGGCACGCAGGGCATGTTGTACCCTATTGCCCAGCTGGCCGAGGATGACGTCGGGAATGTCGGTGGGCAGTTGTGAGATGAAGAAGATGCCCACGCCCTTACTGCGGATGAGGCGGATTACCTGCTCAATCTTGTCGGTCAGTGCCTTGCTGGTGTCTTCAAACAGCATGTGCGCCTCGTCAAAGAAGAAGACCAGCTTGGGCTTTTCTACGTCACCTACCTCGGGCAGTGTGCTGTAGAGTTCGCTGATGAGCCACAGCAGGAAGGTGGAGTACAGTTTGGGCTGCAGCATCAGTTTGTCGGCAGCGAGCACACTCAGCACTCCCCTGCCGTCACGCGTGTCCATCAGGTCCTGGATGTTGAATGACGGAATACCGAAGAATTTGTCGGCTCCCTGATTCTCGAGGTGCAGCAGGGCACGCTGGATGGCCCCGATGCTGGCGGGTGCCACGTTGCCATATTGGCTGGAATATTCCTTGGCATGCTTGGAGAGCCAATCCAGGGCAGAGCGCAGGTCCTTGACATCGTCGAGCAGCACGCCCTTCTCGTCAAGGATGCGGTACAGGATGTTGAGCACGCCCGCCTGGGTGTCGTTCAAGCCCAGGATACGTGCCATGAGGTCGGGGCCCATCTCGCCGATGGTGGCGCGCATGGGGATGCCTTGTTCGCCATAGACGTCATAGAACCTCACGGGGCAGCCCTCAAAGGTGAGATCTTCCTGTTTCATGCCGAACTCCGGCAGCCTCTTCTCGATGAATCCTGACAGCTTGCCAGGCTGGCTGACGCCCGAGAGGTCGCCCTTCATGTCGGCCATGAAGCAGGGCACGCCCGCCTTGCAGAAACTCTCGGCAATCACTTGCAGGGTCACCGTTTTACCTGTTCCTGTCGCACCGGCGATCAGACCGTGGCGGTTGGCCATATTTCCCAAGATGCTGATAGGCCCATTGGGTCCGTGGGCGATGTAGAATCCGTTTTCTTGAGTGTACATAGTTGAGTCGTATTTATTGGTTATTGTTCGCGTTGGGTATTTAATGGTTACAAAGTTACAATTATTTAGAAGTTTTTCAAAACAGATGCCGATTTATTTCCATTTTTCTTGATGTTTACTGCTGTGGATGTTGTATCTTTGCCTTGCTAATAACTATTATTAATTTGTTTGCTGTGGCAGCAATGGAAAGAAAGAAGGTTTTTGTATCGGGGTGCTATGACCTGCTGCACTCGGGACATGTGGAGTTCTTCAGGCAGGCTTCGCAGTATGGCGACCTGTATGTGGGTATCGGCAGTGACAGGACCATTCAGCACTTGAAGGGGCACAAGACGCTATACAGCGAGCGTGAACGCCTGTTCATGGTGCGTGCCATCCGCTATGTCAAGGAGGCCTATATCAATGCGGGCGATGGCATGCTCGACTTCCTGCCCACGCTTGACCTCGTCCACCCGGACTGCCTGGTGGTCAACGAGGACGGTGACCGCGAGGAGAAGCGCCAACTGTGCCGTGAGCGTGGCATGGAGTATATCGTCCTGCAGCGTGTTCCTGCCGATGGCCTTGACGCCCGCAGCAGCACCGACATCAAGCGGTCCACCTGCCAGCTGCCTACCCGATTGGACTTGGCGGGCACTTGGATTGACCAGCCCTACGTGTCGTGCCATGCCCCGGGTTGGGCGTTGACCATCTCGCTGGTGCCGACGTTTGAGGTGCGAGAGCGTTGCGGCCTGTCCACGAGCACCCGCAACATTATCAAGCGTGTGTGGCCCTACCGTCTGCCTGATATGGACCCCGAGATGCTGGCGCGTCTGGTCTTCTGCCTCGAGAATTCTCCCGAGCGCAGTGACGGCATCATCAGCGGTGCCCAGGACGCTATCGGTATCTGTGTGCCAGGCTTGGCGAGACATTATTATAATGGCAACTTCTGGCCCGAGAAGATAGAATATACCCGCGACCCCGATATATTGCACTGGCTGGAAGATCACCTGTGCATGATACCCATGTTCCCACGCCGGGACGGCTGTAGCGTGGTAGAGGGCAAGGACATCACGCCCGTCAAGGTGCGTGCCCTGGCAGCCGCTGCCGACCGCTGCTGGGATGCCATCCAGCGCAGGGACCTGGAGGAATTTGCGGTAGCCTATCGTGCCTCGTTCGAGGCCCAGGTGGCGATGTTCCCTGCGATGATCCAGCCTGGCGTGCAGGACTACATCGACCGCTACAGCGCCATGGACAGCGTGCTGGCGTGGAAAATGCCCGGTGCAGGAGGAGGCGGCTATCTCGCCCTGGTCTGCCGCGACCGCGCCCATTTCCCCGAGGGAGCGATTGAATTAGAAATTAGAAGTTAAGGACTCCATTCTAGACCATCTAGAAGATCTAGACCATCTAGAGAATCTAGAAAAAACTGAAAGCTGAAGATGAAAAGATATTGCCAGACACTGGAATTGCGGGATGACCGCGAGATGATTGAGAAATATGTGGAAGCGCATGCCCATGTGTGGCCCGAGATTCAGGAGGGTATCCGCAGCGTGGGCATCCTCGACATGCAGATTTATATCCTCGGCAACCGCCTGTTCATGATATGCGACACGGTTGATGACTTTGACTGGGAGTCCGACAATGCCCGCCTGGCGACTCTCCCGCGTCAGGCCGAGTGGGAAGCCTATGTGGCCCAATTCCAAGGCTGCGACCCGAATGCGCCCTCGACAGCCAAGTGGCAACTGATGGAGAGGATTTTTAAGTTAGAAGTGAGGAGTTAGAAGTGAGGAGTGAGGAGTTGAGAATGACAGACAACGACGACAATAAGAAATCCAGGCTACTGGTGACGCGTGAGGGGGTGAGCTATGTGCTGCCCTTTATCGTGGTGACCTGCTGCTTTGCCCTGTGGGGCTTTGCCAACGATATCACCAACCCGATGGTAAAGGCGTTTTCCAAGATATTCCGCATGAGCGTGACCGACGGCACATTGGTGCAGGTGGCCTTCTATGGCGGCTACTTCTGCATGGCTTTGCCCGCTGCGCTATTCATCCGCCGCCACTCGTTCAAGAGCGGCATCGTCATGGGACTGGCGCTGTATGCCCTGGGCGTGCTGCTGTTCATTCCCGCGCGGGCGATGGGCAGTTTCTGGCCCTTCCTTGTCGCTTATTTCATCCTCACCTGTGGCCTGTCGTTTCTCGAGACAACTGCCAACCCCTGCATCCTGCTCATGGGCGACAGCGAGACCGCTACGCGCCGCCTGAACTTTGCCCAGTCGTTCAACCCCATCGGCTCGTTGGCGGGCATGTTTGTGGCGATGAACTTCATTCAGGCGCGTCTGTCGCCGCTCGACACGGCGCAGCGTGCAACACTGGACGATGCCGGGTTCGAGGCGTTGAAGCAGAGCGACTTGAGCGTGCTGGTACGTCCTTACGCCCTGCTGGGCATCGTGCTGGTGCTGTTGCTGGTGGTGATGCTGTTCGTGCGCATTCCTGCCGTGCGTCAGGCTTCGAGGGAACGTCATGCGCCGCTGCTGCCGGCCGTCAAGCGGCTGTGGGTCAACAGGCCTTATCGCAACGGTGTGGTGGCACAGTTCTTCTATGTGGGAGCGCAGATTTGTTGCTGGACCTTCATCATCCAGTACGGCACACGCGTCTTTATGGCCGAGGGGATGGGAGAGCAGGCCGCCGAGGTGCTGTCCCAGCGTTACAACATCGTGGCGATGGTGCTCTTCTGCCTGATGCGTTTTGTGAACTTTTTCCTGATGAAGTACGTCAAGCCGGCACGGCTGCTCACCTTGTTTGCGGCAGTAGCATTGGTGCTGCTGTGTGGCGTGGTCTTTGTCGGCGGCCGCATGGGCATCTGCTGCCTGGTGGCTGTTTCGGCGTGCATGAGCCTGATGTTCCCCACCATCTACGGCATCGCGCTCGAGGGCGTGCGTGAGGATGCTGAGCTGGGCTCAGCAGGACTCATCATGGCGATTTTGGGCGGCAGCCTCTTGCCCGCCTTCCAGGCGATGATTATCGACACCCATGTGCAGTGGATTCCCTCAGTCAACCTGTCCTTTGTCGTTCCTGCCGTCTGCTTCGTCGTGGTGATGCTCTACGGCTGGTCTCACGCTTTTGAAAACAAGAAGTACAAGAAATACTAGGCATCCGCACACTAACAAAAAGGAAGACAATAAGTACAATAAATACAAGGAATTGAGTATCAATTCAATAATTGTTATTTCTGTCTTCTCATACTTTTCGTTTTTTCGTCCGTTTCGTCCACGTGCGGGTGGGGCGGCCACGCCAAGGCGAGGCCCTACGATGCCTGCCGAACGGGAGACGCAAGATTTTGCGTCTCTATATTGCGGATGCTCATTAAACACTAAACTTTAAACACTAAACTTTAAACTCTAAACTGCGAGCAACGCGAGCATATATCCTGCGAGCGCAGTGAGCTTGCATCTAAACTGTTCCTGACAGGAGCATATTGATGAGGGCGGTGACGTCGCTGATGTTGACACGGCCGTCGGTGTCGGTGTCGGCGGCGTCGGGATTGATGCTGTCGTTGCCGCTCAACAGGTAGTTGATGAGGGCTGTCACGTCACCGATGTTGACGCGGCCGTCACCGTCCACATCACCTTTCACGACCGTTGGCGTCCCTGATGCCAGGCCGGTGAGCACAATCTTCTTGACGGCACCACCGTTGTTGACATTGGCTTCCCACGAGACGAAACGCAGCCTCGCTGTGGTCAAGCCGTCGGGGACGGCCAGCACCAACGTCAAGGTCTGCGGTGCGGTAATCGCTTGGGGAGGATAGCAGCTGACGGAATCCAGCGGCGTGCCCTCGGCATCGTCAATCGCCATAGTCAGCGGGACGTCAATGCTCAGCGATTTCCATGACACGTCGGCACGTATCGAGTCGATGCCTTGGCAAGTGAATTCTGGCGAGGTTAGCGTGAGTGCCACATTCTGTTTGGTGACATAGAGTGTGATGCGCCAGTTGCCGATATTGGTTGACGTCAGTTCTGCTCCGTTGTAGGTCCATCCCTCAAAATCATTGTAAGCAAACTGCGGCAACTGCTGCCCCATCATCCCCAACGGGAACATGAGCAATGCAGCAAAGGTCAAGATCAGAGATTTCATAATAAGATAACTATAGTTGATAAACCAGACTCCAAAGGTAGTTCATTTCAGTCAATGTTCAAAGGGTTTAGGTACGGGAATTAATTGTTTTGTGAGGGTCACTGTGTTGCGGTGAGTATAAAACTTTTTTAAAAGGTGGCTATTATTTAAAAAAGGTGTATCTTTGCGGTGTAAAAACCCATTCATTAACCTTAGGGGGCGTTCTTGGCAGCTGGCAGTGCGCCGAAACTTGTCGGGCCGTCCTCGCTAACATCTTAAAAAGAAAACAGTGGAAAACGAAATTCTGGCGTTGAACGCCAATCAGGTAGTGGCCTACCTGCAGAAAGAGCCTCGTGAATTCACCAAGGCCGACATCATCCGTTTCATTGAGGAGAACGGCATCCGCATGGTCAACTTCATGTACCCTGGCGGTGACGGCAAGTTGAAAACCCTGAACTTTGTGATCAGCAGCAAGGATTACCTGCGCACCATCCTGTCGTGTGGTGAGCGTGTTGACGGTTCGAGCCTGTTCACCTTCATCGAGGCCAGCTCGAGTGACCTGTATGTGCTGCCGCGTTTCAGCACCGCCTTCCTGGACCCCTTTGCCGAGATACCGACGCTGTGCCTGCTGTGTTCGTTCTTTGACAAGGACGGCAACCCGCTGGAGAGCTCTCCCGAGCAGACGCTGAGGAAAGCCGCCAAGGCCTTCCGCGAGACCACGGGCATGGAGTATGAGGCTATGGGCGAGCTGGAGTATTATGTCATCCGTCCCTCGGTGGCTTACTATCCTGCCCGCGACCAGCATGGTTACCACGAGTCGATGCCCTATGCCAAAACCAACGGCTTCCGCCAGCGCTGCATGGACTATATCGCCAAGGCTGGTGGCCAGATCAAGTACGGCCACAGCGAGGTGGGCAACTTTGAGCAGGACGGCGTGGTGTATGAGCAGAACGAGATCGAGTTCCTGCCCGTGCCCGTGCTTGATGCCGCCGACCAGCTGATGGTCGCCAAGTGGGTAATCCGCAACCTGGCCTTCCGCGAGGACTTGAACGTCACCTTTGCCCCGAAGATCACCACGGGTAAGGCTGGCTCGGGTCTGCACATCCACATGCGCATGATGAAGGACGGCCGCAACATGATGATCAACGATAAGGGCGTCCTCAGCGACGAAGCCCGCAAGGCTATCGCCGGCATGATGGATCTGGCTCCCGCAATCACCGCCTTCGGCAACAAGAACCCGATGTCCTACTTCCGCCTGGTTCCCCATCAGGAGGCTCCCACCAACGTATGCTGGGGCGACCGCAACCGCTCGGTGCTCGTGCGCGTGCCTCTGGGCTGGACCGCTGGTGCCGACATGTGCCGCACGGCCAACCCGCTGGAACCCGCCAGCAACTTTGACACGACCCAGAAGCAGACCGTCGAGATGCGCTCGCCGGATGGCTCGGCCGACATCTACCAGCTGCTGGCTGGCCTGTGCGTAGCTTGCCGCCATGGCTTCGAGATGGAGAATGCCCTCGAACTGGCCAAGAAGACCTACGTTGACGTGAACATCCACGATGCCGCCAACGCTGCTCGCCTCAACGAGCTCGACTGCCTGCCCGACAGCTGCGTTGCCAGTGCCGACTGCCTGGACAAGCTGCGTGCCGCATTCGAGGAGAAGGGCGTCTTCAGCGCCAACATGATCGATGGTATCATCGCTCAGCTGCGTGCCTTCAACGACCGCACCCTGCGCCACGATATCGAGCACGATCCCAAGCGCACCTCACAGCTCGTCAACGAGTACTTCCAGTGCGGATGATGCTCGCTGCGCTCGCAGTTTAGAGTTTAGTGTTTAGAGTTTAGAGGGGCATCCGCTCTGATGCTCGCTGCGCTCGCGCGGACGAAAAGGACCGCAATAACAAAACAACAAGGGACAACATCTTATCGGTTGTCCCTTGTTTGTTTTAACAGTTAGGCTATCACATCATGCGGCGTTGTATCCATAGGCGAAATACTGGATCGGTGAAATAGAGTTGACCTCTTTCCTTGATCTCGATTAGGTCTTTGCTGACTAATGCTTTTTTCAGTCGTGTGATATTGGCTGGACTTCCCAGGTTAAAATCTTCCCTGATTTCTTTTTCTCCAAATCCACTGTGGCGTCCCGCTGCCACAGTTCTCAGGAAGTTCATTTGGTAGGCTGTCAGTGGCTCAACTTGTTGCATGAACAGAGCTTCGTTGGCATCAAGCAGGTCATTGACGCTTAATTGCAATTGTGGCTCGGTGGCGGTCTCCCCTTCGTTTAGGCGAGAAAACAGTAACCATGCAAGCTGCTGCACATAGGATGAATAGTTCTCGACTTGTTCGCAAAGGCGCTGCGCTAGCTCGCGGGAGATATGGCGGTTGCGGTCGGCAAAATGCTCGACAATATAATCCACCCAGCAGGAGGTGTCGATGAGGCCAAGGAAAATCATGTCACCAAATTGGTAGAAGGGCATATTGCGGCGTTGGAAGATGTTGCTCATCAGATGCTGTTTGCTTCCGAATAAGCAATAGGATGTCATCTGTTGATGTTGCCAAATGGAACGTAGCCGTTTCTGCACGGTTAATGTGTCGGGCAATTCACCCAATTGCTGGAATTCATCGATGCAGACGACGATGCGTTTGCCTCGTTTGCGGGCAATCTCTTCGGCCAGGTTCAACACCTCATCGGGTGTGTGCGTCTTGGGGGTAATACCCAGTGACAAAGAAAAATCGGTGTTGGCTTCGGGCGAAAAAGTGAGTTTCGGAGTTAAGCGTACCAGAAATTCCTTGGCATACTCCATCCATTTCTCGGCATGAGAGGCGGTTTGCTTGAGGACAGCGGCAGATAAGGCATTGTAAAACTCATACTCTGTTTTGCAGGCAAACATGTCAAGATAGACCACAATGATATCTTGCCGTGAATCAAGCATTCTTTTTACATGCTTGACCAATGAGGTCTTGCCGATGCGGCGGGGCGAAATCAATATGGTATTGATGCCTTCAGTGAAGTTGGCCATCAATCGTTGCGTTTCTTTCTCACGGCCAATGAAATTATAGTCACTAACCGCTGTGCCAAAGATAAAACTCTTCTTCTTGTCCATAGTTTTTAGTGATTATTTTCCGCAAAGGTAATTCATTATTTTCTAATACACAAGGTTGTGTATTGTTTTTTACACAAGGTTGTGTTTTACAATGGAGTGAAATACAATGGTGTGTATCGGGTAATGAGGTGTTGTTCAGGTGGTTATTGTTGTACTTAATAAAAAACCGCACCACTAGACCGCCTCGTTGTTAAGGCAGTGTAGTGGTGTGGTGATATGTGCAGAATCAATAGCTAAAAGCTACTTTTCCTCTTGCTCATCCATGAGGCCGGCACGGTAGCCACCAGCCTGTGCAACAGCCACGCCATACTGGTAGCCCAGCTGATAGGCTTGCTGCACGAGCTGCTGCATCTGCTGCATGATCATCTGGTACTGCTGCTGATACTGCTGCTGGTTAGGCATCTGCGGTTGCTGTTGGGGCTGCTGGTAGCCGGGAGGAAAGTTTGGAGCCTGTTGCTGTTGCGGTTGCTGCGGGGCTTGGTCCCACGGGTTGGGGATGTCGCCACCACCGACTGATCCTCCGCCGCCTTGCTGCTGTTGAGCCTGGCGTGCGGCTTCTTCTAGCTTTTTCTGAAGTTCATCAAGTAATCCCATAATTTAAAGCATTTAAAGGTTTATCATAAAAAGGTGCACAAATATAGACAATTCTTTGAAACAGCGCAACACTTGTAACAATGTTTAACCATTTTTCTACAATCTATGGGGGTGGGCAACCATTCAGCCATTTCCCGCACTCAATGCCGTGATGCGAGCTAGCGCTCGCAGTTTAAAGTTTAAAGATTAGAGTTTAATGAGAAAAAAAGTGCGGATGCCAATTATTTTGCGAGCCTCTTGCGAGCAATAAACTTAGCGACTTCGCGGCTTTGCGTGAGATTCGGTGGCAGGTGTTGTGGCTTGAATGATTACGGGAAAAGAAATAAACAGGGCCGGAAATGTATTCCGACCCTGTGCTTTGTGTTGTCTTAGGTTGGCATCAGCTAAAACCTAATGCCTAACACCTAAAAAATTAGTCCTCGGCAACACCCCACTGCTGGCGGGCCAGACGGCGGTAGTTGTTGTAACGCCACTGAGCGTTTTCCTTAGCGGCCTTGAACAGCTCGGCTGCCTCATCGGGATACTGCTTCAGTACCGATGCGTAGCGCACCTCACCCTTGAGGAAGTTCTCGAACTCGTCCCAGTTGGGAGCGGGGCTATCGAGGGTGAAGGGATTCTTGCCCTCGGCCTCGAGCTGAGGATTGTAGCGCCACAGGTGCCAGTAACCGCAAGCAACGGCTGCCTTCTCCTCGGCCTGAGCCTTGCCCATACCAGCCTTGATACCGTGGTTGATACAGGGAGCGTAGGCGATGATGATCGAAGGACCGTCATAGGCCTCAGCCTCGCGGATAGCCTTCAGGCACTGAGCGTCGTTGGCGCCCATAGCGATCTGTGCGGCATATACATAGCCGTAGGTGCTGGCAATCAGACCGAGGTCTTTCTTGCGGACGCGCTTGCCGGCAGCGGCAAACTTGGCGATAGCACCAATCGGGGTAGCCTTAGAGGCCTGACCACCGGTGTTGGAGTAAACCTCGGTATCGAGTACGAGGATGTTGACGTTCTTGCCGCTGGCAATCACGTGGTCCAGACCGCCGAAGCCGATGTCGTAGCTGGCACCGTCACCACCGATGATCCACTGTGAACGCTTAACCAGGTACTGACCCAGCTCGCGAACCTTGATGTCGGCAGGATTGTCGCTGTGCTCGATGGCCTCGAGGATCTTGTCGCTCAACTCGCGGGTCTTGTCACCGTCGTTGAAGTTCTCGATCCATTCCTTGTAGAGAGCCTTCACGTCGTCAGCAACGGTAGCGTCGTCGATAGCCTCCTTGACAAAGCCCAGGACGCGAGCGCGCATCTTCTCGTCGGCGATGGTCATACCCAGACCGAACTCGCAGAAGTCTTCGAACAGGGAGTTGGCCCAAGCGGGACCGTGACCCTTCTCGTTAACGGTGTAAGGAGTCGAGGGAACCGAAGCACTATAGATAGAGGAGCAACCGGTAGCGTTGGCAACGATCTGACGGTCACCGAACAACTGGCTGATCAGCTTCACATAGGGAGTCTCACCGCAACCCGAGCAAGCGCCCGAGAACTCAAACAGCGGCTGAGCGAACTGTGAATTCTTGACGTTGGACTTGGTGTCCACGAGGTGCTGTTTGCTCTTGACGTTGTTGATAGCGTAGTCCCAGAGCTTCTGGTCCTCTTCGTGGCCCTCCATGGGAACCATCTGCAGGGCCTTCTCGCCCTTCTTGCCCGGACAAACGTCGGCGCAGTTGCCGCAAGCCAAGCAGTCCATCACGTCAACAACCTGTACGAAGGTCATGCCCTCGAAGCCCTTGCCGATGGCTTTGAGCTTGTCGCTCTCCTTGAAGGGAGAAGCAGCAGCCTCGGCCTCGTCCATCACGAAGGGACGGATAGCAGCGTGCGGGCAGACGAGTGCACACTTGTTACACTGGATACAGTTCTCGGCCTTCCAGACGGGAACGAAGGCACCTACACCGCGCTTCTCATAGGCAGCGGTACCGGCATCCCAAGTACCATCCTCGCGGCCCTTGAATGCGCTCACGGGCAGCAGGTCACCGTTCTGGGCGTTGATGGGACGTACCACGTTGTGGACGAATGCGGGAGCATTGTCGGCAGCGGGACCCTCAACGGTCAGGTTGCTCCAAGCGGGATCAACAGTCAGCTCGGTGTACTCGTTACCACGGTCAACAGCCTGATAGTTCTTGTTCACCACGTCCTCACCCTTGCGGCCGTAGGACTTCACGATGAACTTCTTCATCTGCTCGATGGCCAGGTCAACGGGGATAACCTCGGTGATGCGGAAGAATGCGCTTTGCAGGATGGTGTTGGTGCGGTTGCCCAGACCGATCTCCTGAGCGATCTTGGTGGCGTTGATGTAGTAAACCTTGATGTTGTTGTCGGCGAAGTACTTCTTCACGTTGTTGGGCAGGTTCTCTACCAGCTTGTCGCCGTCCCAAACGGTGTTCAGCAGGAAGGTACCACCCTTCTGCAGACCGCGTGTCACGTCATACATGTGCAGATAAGCCTGAACGTGGCAAGCCACGAAGTTGGGCGTGGTCACCAGATAGGTCGAGCGGATGGGCTCGTCGCCGAAGCGCAGGTGAGAGCAGGTGAAGCCACCCGACTTCTTGCTGTCGTAGGAGAAGTAAGCCTGGCAGTGCTTGTCGGTGTTGTCACCGATGATCTTTACACTGTTCTTGTTGGCACCCACGGTACCGTCAGCACCCAGACCGTAGAACTTGGCCTGGAACATGCCGGCGCCACCCATGGCCACCTCTTCCTTCATGGGAAGAGAAGCGAAGGTAACGTCGTCCTCGATACCGATGGTGAACTGGTTCTTGGGCATCGGCAGGGCCAGGTTCTCGTAAACGGCGAGAATCTGGGCGGGCGTGGTGTCCTTGCTGCCGAGACCGTAGCGGCCACCCACGATAACGGGGGCGTTCTCGGTGCCGTAGAAGCAGTCCTTCACGTCGAGATACAGGGGCTCGCCGTTAGCGCCGGGCTCCTTGGTGCGGTCGAGGACAGCAATGCGCTTGGCAGTGCTGGGAACGGCTGCGAGGAAGTGCTTGGCGCTGAAGGGGCGATACAGGTGAACAGCGACCAGACCGACCTTCTCACCCTTCTCGGTCAGATAGTCGATGGTCTCGCGGATAGCCTCGGTCACACTGCCCATGGCGATGATGACGCGGTCGGCATCCTTGGCACCGTAGTAGTCAAACAGACCATACTTGCGGCCAGTGATCTCGCTGATCTTGTTCATGTAGTCCTCGACGATGGCGGGAACTGCGGTATAATAGTCGTTGCACGACTCGCGGTGCTGGAAGAACACATCGGGGTTCTCGGCAGTACCACGGGTAACGGGCTTGTCAGGATTCATAGCACCCTTGCGGAACTTGGCCAGCTCCTCCATGTCGATGAGGGGACGCAGGTCTTCCTGGTCCATAGCCTCTACCTTCTGGATCTCGTGAGAGGTGCGGAAGCCGTCAAAGAAGTTGACAAAGGGCACGTGAGCCTTGATGGCGCTCAGGTGGGCAACACCAGCGAGGTCCATCACCTCCTGTACACTGCCCTCGGCGAGCATGGCAAAACCGGTCTGGCGGGTTGCCATCACGTCCTGGTGGTCACCGAAGATACACAGGGTGTGGCTGGCCAGCGTACGGGCCGAAACATGGAACACACCAGGGAGCAACTCACCGGCAATCTTGTACATGTTGGGGATCATCAGCAGCAGACCCTGCGACGCAGTGTAGGTCGTGGTCAGGGCACCAGCCTGCAGCGAACCGTGAACGGCACCTGCGGCACCACCTTCGCTCTGCATCTCCTGCACCATAACGGTCTCACCGAAGATGTTCTTGCGGCCAGCAGCGGCCCACTCGTCCACGTGCTCGGCCATCGTTGATGACGGAGTGATGGGGTAGATAGCGGCTACCTCAGTGAACATGTAACTAATGTGGGCGGCAGCTTGGTTACCGTCACACGTCATGAATTTCTTTTCTTTACTCATAAAATTTGAAAAAAAACTGATATAGTTAGTTATTAGTCGTTTTATGCTAATTGGTTTTACAGGCTGCAAAGGTACGCATTATTTTTTTAATAAGGTATATAAAGTTGAAAAAATCCTTTTCACCTCAGCATTGCAGCATATTACAGAAGGCGCTATGTCAAATAGTGTTTTGGGAAACAATTAAAATTTATTAAAAATCGCGATATATTTATTGTTTTTCGATAAATTGATATATCTTTGCGGCAGAATTATCAACAAAAAGTATTGTACATTATGAAAAGGACATCTAACAGAGTATTGACCGTCGTGTGTGTGTTAGCGCTCATCTGCGCCCTCATTTGGGTGGCGTTTTATGCCATCCAGAGCTATTACGTCCTGACAACTGGCAGTGGCCACGGAGTCATCAACTGGGGTTCGCCTAACATGGGCAGTAAGTTGACAATGTTTGTCATCAACCGTATCATGATTATCACGTTGGCAGGGTTGATGGCTGCGTTTGTGTACAACATCCTTAAGCATCTCAGGGGAGGAACGATTTTTAATCGTGCCAACGTGGTGCTGTTGTGGATCATGGCCATTGTACTGCCCATCCACTCGTTTATCAGTGACAATATGGGTTATGCCTGCTCGGCGACTGACCAGTATGAATGGTGCCTGACCGACACCCCGTTTGTCTATGCGATTGTGGCTGTCATCGTCGCCATGCTCTACAAGCTGGCCTACGACGCTGCCGAGGAACAGAAGTTAACCATCTAAAAACCCCTTGTGCGCTATGATAATCGTAAATCTTGATGTAATGATGGCCCGCCGCAAGATGTCGCTCAACGAACTGAGCGAACGCGTGGGCATCACCGTGGCCAACCTCTCAATCCTCAAGACCGGCAAAGCCAAGGCCGTGCGTTTCTCGACGCTTGACGCTATCTGCAACGCCCTGGAATGCACCCCCGGCGACATACTCGAGTACCGCCCATTTTAACGGCTGTCGCCGTGGATAAAGCATAATGTTTAATGTTTAAAGATGGCATCCGCGCTGTAGAGACTCGCCTAGGCTTGGTCGTACCAATCTCACGCTAAGTCGCTAAGACACTAAGATTTTTTAAAAACCTGCTATATTTTTCAATGACTCACGCCACGACGGGATGTCTATCCCCGTGGCGTGGGTTTATTACTACATGAAGTCGACCGTGACGCTGATCTGTAGACGAACTTGAGTAGGAAGTGCTGCAAGGAGAAAAAGTGTCGTCGCTGTGATTTTTCTAGTTACGGTTTCCAGCGGAGGAAGTCGCGCAAGTGCATGTGGTGGATACCTTGATAATTAGTACCGCTATAGAGCGAATCCATAGATACAACATACTTGGGGAAGTTGTCTTTGATAAGGGCGAGATTGCCAAATTCGCGGGCTACTGTTTCCTCGTTGGACAGCAGATAGGTTGCCTGGACATAGATGATCTGGTCTCCCTTGGTTGCCACGAAGTCAATTTCTGTCTTTTGAAGGTAGCCGACTGTGACATTGTACCCTAACCTTATCAAGTGCAGATAAACTGCGTTCTCGATGACTTTTTCCATGCTTTGCGCTAGACCTCCTTGAACCAATGAATTGCGGAGACCGATATCCTCAAAGTAGAATTTGTCATTCACTTCAAACAGTCGTTTGCCGTGAATATCATAGCGGTTGACGCGGTGAATGATGAAGGCGTTACACAAGTAGTCAAGATAATTAATGATGACTTTAGTCGAAGACTCTACTCGTTGGCTCTTCAGATAGTTGACGATACTTGTTGCCGAGATGGGTTTTCCCACATTATCGCTCACAAAGCGCACCAGATTTCTTAGTAGGGGCACATTTCTGATGTCTTCCCTTTCAACAATATCCTTGAGGACGATGGTGTTATAGACGTTGTGCAGGTAGTCATTGACCAGGTCTTTTTCTTGAAGACCTATGCGGTATAATTGCGGCATGCCACCATAGGTGAGATAATTGATAAGTGATTGGTCATTGTCGGGCAACTGATGAAATTCAAGGAACTCGTTGTAATCAAGACTCTGAATGTAGTATTCCACACAACGTCCAGATAGATAAGTGCTCAATTCGCTAGAGAGCATCTTGGCATTACTCCCAGTGATGACGATTTCACAGGCTTCTCGCGAATGTAGACTTCTCAAGGTGAGTTCAAATTCCTTGATGTTCTGAACCTCATCGATGAACAGGTAATTGGTCTTGTCTGCTCTCAAGTGCCTGTCTACATACTGGGTTAATTCGGTATGGGTGCTAATGGTGCTGAACTGCTCGTCCTCTTTGTCCACATAGATGATGTTATTGTTGTCATCATGTGATAGCAAGTTGATGACCTGCTTCATGATGAAACTCTTGCCAACCCTTCGTTGACCAGTGAGTGCGATGATGAGTCCTTTGCCAAAAAGACGCAACACTTTATCGGTGTAATCTGGACGGTTAATAATGTTCATAATGAGTCTTTTTTGATATTCTGCTGCAAAGGTAATATTTTTTGTGGAGTATAGGCTACAAAATGGTGGAAAATTTCAATTTTGTGGAGTATAGGCCACAAAATGGTTAGAATTACCGGTTTTGTGGAGTGTAGGTCACAAAAGAATTGCCGCAGGGTACCTCACGGCGACCTGCGGCATAATTATGAAATAGAAAATTTACTCACTTCATTTCTTTACGGGAGCTTCCTCGAGGGCCTTGACGAGCAGACGCCAGAAGGGTTCTGCTGCGGGGATGTAGGCACGCTCGATGGTGGTGTGCGGGCTGCGCAGGGTGGGACCGAAGCTCACCACATCCATGTGCGGGTATTTGCCCAGGATGATGGAGCACTCGAGACCTGCGTGGTCAACTTGTACGATGCCCTCCTCGTTGAAGAGCTGCTTGTACAGGTTGAGCAGCATGTGCAGGGCCTCGCTGTCGGGGTTGGGATCCCAGCCGATGTAGTCACCGCCGGTCTCTACCTTGAAGCCAGCCAGGTGGAAGCAGGTCATCAACATCTTGACGATGTAGTCCTTCATGTCCTCACGGGCCGAGCGGGCGAGAATCTTGACAGAAGCCTTGCCGTCCTCGATGTCGATGATGGCGAGGTTGCTGGAGGTCTCTACTACGTTGGGATAGGCGGGGATGAAGCGAACGACGCCGTCGTGGCAAGCGTACAGGGCACGCAGGATGGTCGTCTGGTCGTCGAGCGCCATCTTCGTCTTGGGACGGTCGATGGCCTTGATGGTCAGGTCTACGGTGTCCTCGATGAACTTGAACTCGCTCTCGAACTGGGCCTTCATCGTCTTGACGAGCTTCTTCAAGCCCTTGAGGTTATCCTCGGGAACGACAACTACGGTCTCGGCCTTGAACGGGATGGCGTTGCGCATGTTGCCGCCATGCCAGCTTACGAGGCGGGCCTTGTGGTCCACGATGGCGAGTTGCAGCAGGCGAGCCATCAGTTTGTTGGCGTTGGCACGGCCCTCATGGATCTCGAGGCCGCTGTGGCCGCCCTTCAGGCCCTTGAGGGTGATGCGTACTGCGGTGTCGCCGGCAGCGGTCTTCACCTCGTTGTATTTACGCGTGCAGGTAACGTCGATACCGCCGGCGCTACCGATGACGAATTTGCCCCAGGTCTCGCTGTCGAGGTTGAACAGGATGTCGCCCTTCATCTGACCCTTGGGCAGGTCGTTGGCGCCATACATGCCTGTCTCCTCGTCCTTGGTGATGAGGCCCTCGATGGGACCATGCTTGAGGGTATTGTCCTCCATGACTGCCATGATGGCTGCCACGCCTAGACCGTCGTCAGCACCGAGGGTGGTGCCGCGGGCCTTGATCCACTCGCCGTCGATGTAGGGTTCGATGGGATCCTTCTCGAAGTTGTGCTTGGACTCGGGCGTCTTTTGGGGCACCATGTCCATGTGGGCCTGCATGGTGATGCACTTGCGGTTCTCCATACCGGGAGTGGCGGGTTTACGCATCACGATGTTGCCAGCGGGGTCCTGGAAGGCCTCCACGCCCACCTTCTTGGCGAAGTCGAGCAGGAATTGCTGGATTTTTTCTACATGTCCCGAGGGACGGGGAATCTGCGTCAGCGCATAGAAGTTGCGCCAGATGCACGTCGGTTGCAGTTTTTCAATTTCGTTCATTTTTCTTGATTCTGTTAATGTCTTACAGGTTTAAAAAGAGTTGTAGTTTTGATTACGGCTGCAAATATAAGTAAAAGTTTTTAGTTTATAGTCCTTTGTTTTTATTTTTTGGTTTTTAGACGTTAGACATTAGACATTAGAGGTTAGTTGGCGTCTGCATGTGCCCTGCGGGGCTCACGCTGACAAAACGAAAAGGAAAACAAGCCCTATGTTTGCACCGTCAAAGTCAAACATAGGGCTATTTGACTATTCTTCGGTTTAATAAGAATGGGCATTTAGTTTTTGTTTG